>DATLYE010000057.1:0-91448 GCA_035575135.1 Bryobacteraceae bacterium | reverse complement strand
ATCGGCCGCGGGCCCCTCCTCCGGCGCCTTGCGGCTTTCCCCTCTCGGGCGTATGCGGTATTAGCCCCGGTTTCCCAGGGTTATTCCCCACCGGAGGGCAGGTTACCCACGTGTTACTCACCCGTACGCCACTTTACTCAGCGGGTTGCCCCGCCTTTCTCGTGCGACTTGCATGTGTTAGGCGCGCCGCCAGCGTTGATTCTGAGCCGGGATCAAACTCTCGTTTGAACCTTTAGAGTCAGTCGCCTCACGGCACAGCTCCGCTGTGCCTTGCGAAACTCGACCTCTCCGACGTGATGGTCGGCGTCCAACCAGATTGTCAAACATCTACGCCGCCCGCCGGGGATCCGTCTGGAAGCCCGGTCGGTCCGGCACGGCCTCGCCCGGATTCGCTCGCGCACCGCCTCCGGGCGCCGTTGAGGCGAACCGAAGGGCGTTTCGCTTGCGAGTCCGGAAATTCGGAAAGAACTTCAGGAAGGCTGACCGCTGCAGGTCACACTGCCAATCCTGCTTTTCTCGCCACCGTCTGTTGATCCTACCACATCATCCTGCCCCGCGCAAGGGGTCATCCCCCTTTGCCGAACCGGTGTGGCGCAGGACCCTTCGCGGTGACCCTCACCTAAGGTACCAGACACTAGCCCGCCCGTCAAGGGGGGTCCCCTGCCGCCCCCGGGCCCCCTGAGCCGGTTGGCCGCCTCCGACTCTCTGCCGCCCTGCCAGGCACACCTGCCGCACAGCCACGCTAGCCGGCGCCGAACACCGCCCGGACGCGTCGCAAAAAGGCCGCGAGCTTGGTTTCCGGATCCCCTTCTCCCAGCGTTTCCAGCGGCAGCACGCCGCCGTAGCCCGCCCGCTCGATCATCTGTCTGATCCGCTTCAGATCCACCGGAGCAGCCCGATCTCCGTACCAGACCTGCTCTTTCAGCTGCCAGGAGACGGCGTAGGGGATCAGTCGCTCGATCTCCGCATAGGGGTCCCCGCGGCGCAGGCTGCCCACATCCAGGATTAGGCCCAACCACTCCGAGCCCACCGCTTCGATGACGCGAATCGCCTCGGCGGCCGTCTTCAGGAAATCGTCATGGTTCTGTATAGCCACAATGACGCCGTGCCGGGCGCCGTAGTCGGCGCATTCCCGCAGGTGCGGCAGCATCCATTCGAGCACCTGGTCAAAAGAGTACCCTTCGGGCACCCGCCGGCCCGTGAAAATGCGAATCACGCCGGCGCCCAGCTTCTGCGCCACTTCGATCCAGTTTTTGACCATCTGGAGGTCGCGAAGGCGCGCGGCCTGATCCGGCACCGCAAAATCGTTCCGCACACCGGTGCCGTGGATCGTGACGCCGTTCAAAAAGGCCTTCCGCTTCAGGCGATAGACGTAGGCATCCGACGGTGGCGACGGGTAGCCCGGGAAATAATATCCCGTGGCGTCCAGACTCTCCAGCCCCTGGCGGGCACAGTAGTCCACGACGTCTTCCAGAGTCATGGCGCCGGCGCTCAGAGGCCGGTGGAAGGAATAGGCGTTGAGAGCCAGACGTACACGGGCCCCGGGAGTCCGCCCAAGCGGCGGCACGGCAGCCTCGAGCCGCTTCGCACCGCCCGCATGCGCTGCGGCAACTCCGGCGATCGCAATCGCGCGCCGGCGCGTCCAGGATGAAGAAGCCTGCATTCCTCCAGTATGGCCGACCACAGCGCCGGCCTGGACCTCCGCGAAACCTTCCTCGCCGCGGAGCTCACAGCGCCGCCACCAGCTTGGCCAGCAACGCGGCTCGCGGCGCCAAGCAGCGGATCAACACGCATTCCGACGCCGAGTGTGCTCCCTCACCGACCGCTCCGAGACCGTCCAGAGTAGGCACCCCCAGGGCTGCAGTGAAGTTTCCGTCCGAGCCGCCCCCGCTTGTGGATTCTTCCAGTTCCAAGCCGAGTTCGCGCCCGAGGCGCCGAGCCGTTCGAAACAGACTCACAACGCCCGGGCTGCGCTCCATGGGCGGCCGGTTCAGTCCGCCCGTCACCCGGATCGAGCAGCGGGGGTCAACAGGTTTCAGAGCCGCGAACTTCCGATTGAGCAGATTCGCATCGCGCAGCCGCACAACGCGCACGTCCACTTCGGCACGCGCCTCCTCCGGCACCACGTTGACGCGGGTGCCTCCGGAGATCACGCCCGGACTGACGGTGACGCCGCGCCGCAGACTGGTGAACCGCGCCACGCGGGTCAGCTGGCGCGCCAGCTCCACAATGGCGTTCGCTCCTTTTTCGAAATCCACACCCGCATGCGCCGCCCGCCCCTCAACCGAAATCGTATAGCTGCCCACCCCCTTCCGCGCGGTTTTCAGTTTCCCTTCCAGTCCGGTGGCGGGTTCGAGCACGAGAACCGCGTCGCTGCGCCGTGCCTCCTGCTCCGTCAGGCGCCGCGAGGATTCGCTGCCCACTTCTTCATCGGAATTGAGCTGGAGCACTACGCGCCGCCTCACAGGAATCCGCAGCTCCCGCAGAGCGCGCATGGCGAACACAAACAAAGCGATCCCGGCTTTCATGTCCAGCACGCCGGGACCCCACAGCCGGCCCCGGGCGCGGCGGAACGGCATCCGCTCGAGAGTTCCCACGGGATAGACCGTATCGGAATGGCCCAGGGCCAGAACCCGTCCGGACTTGCTCCTCCCCGGCAGATCGAACTCGCACTGCAAATGATTCCCGAAGCGCCCCCCGGGAAATTTCCGGACTTCCGCGACCTCGCGCACGGAATCCGCCACCAGCTCCACGAAACGGTTTACGGCTTCCGGCTGGTCGCTCGGCGATTCGCACCGCACCAGTTGTTCCGTCCAGGCGATCATTTCGTTTTGGTGCGCAATCATCCACCGAAGCAACAAATCCATCGCCTGTTATAATAGCGGGGCTGCATGGCCCAGCTCGACGTCGAGGCGATCCGGAGTATTCTGCCCCATCGCTACCCGATGCTGCTCGTGGACCGCATCGTGGAGCTCGAGCCGGATCGTATCGTGGGCATCAAGAGCGTCACACTCAACGAGCCGTTCTTTGCCGGCCACTTTCCCGATTACCCCGTCATGCCGGGCGTGCTCATCGTCGAAGCCATGGCCCAGGTCGCCGGCGTGCTGGTGCTCAAGGGCGTTCCGGACCGCGAGAACAAAGTCGTGTTCCTGGCCGCCATCGAAAACGCACGCTTCCGCCGCCCGGTCGTCCCCGGCGATCAGCTGCGCATCGAGATGAAGGTGGCGCGCCGCAAAGGCAGCGTGGCCAAGATGTACGGTGAGGCCCGGGTGGACGGCGTGTTGGTGGCCGAGGCGGAAGTGCTCTGCAAGCTGGCCGACAAGAATCCGAATCCCGTCCTCTGACGCCGGAATGGCTATCCACCCGACCGCCATCGTGGATCCGGCCGCCCGGATCGCCCCCTCGGCCGAAATCGGGCCCTACTCGATCGTGGGCCCGGACGTGGAAATCGGTCCCGGGACCCGCCTGATGGCCCATGTCTATGTCGAGGGACCCACCTGGATCGGCGAGGACAATCTCTTCTTTCCCTACTCCACGGTGGGCGTCGCCTCCCAGGATCTGAAATACAAGGGCGAGCGCGCCGAAACACGCATCGGCAACCGGAACAAAATCCGCGAATTTGTCACGATTCACCGGGGCACGCAGGGCGGCGGCCTGCTCACCGCCATCGGCGACGACAACCTGCTGATGGCCTACGTCCACGTGGCCCACGACGCCCGCATCGGCAACCATGCCGTGCTTGCCAACGGCGTCACCGTCGGCGGCCACGTCGAAGTGGGCGACTGGGCGGTGATCGGGGCCTTCACGGGCATCCACCAGTTCTGCCGCATCGGGCGCCACGCCATGATCGGAGGCTACAGCGTGATCACGCAGGACGTGCTGCCCTACTCCCTCACCGTCGGCGAGCGGCCCGTCAAAGTGTTCGGGGCCAACCGCACCGGCCTCGAACGCCGGGGCTTTCCTGCGGAAACCATCGAGGCTCTGCAGCGCGCGCTCCGCATCCTGACCCGCTCGGGCTTGAACACCACGCAGGCGGTCGAGCGCATCCGCGCCGAAGGACCGGTGTGCAGCGAAGTCGAGGAGCTCCTCGATTTCATCCGCGCCTCCGAACGCGGTGTAATCAAGTAGGATCCATGCGGTATGGTCTGATCGCCGGAAACGGCCGGTTTCCCATACTGGCTCTCGAGGAAGCCCGCAAACTGGGCCACGAAGTCATCGCCATCGGCATCCGGGAGGAAGCCAGCCCGGAGATCGAGCAGTTGGCCGCCCGCTGCTATTGGATCTCGCTCGGGGAGCTCAGCCGTCTGATCGCTATCCTCAAGCAGGAAGCGCTCCAGGAGGTCATCCTGGCCGGACAGGTCAAGCACGCCAGCATCTTTTCCTCCATCCGCGCCGACTGGCGCCTGATGCGACTGCTGGCCTCTCTGCCCCGGAAAAACACGGAAGCGCTGATCGGCGGTGTGGCTCGCGAGCTCGAACAAGAGGGGATCCGCCTGGGCGATTCCACACGACTGCTCAAGCCCCTGCTGGCCGGCGAAGGCGTGCTCACCCGGCGCAGGCCCACGGCCGAAGAACGAGCCGATATTGACTACGGCCGCCGTATCGCCAACGCGCTGGCCGAACTCGACGTCGGCCAGAGCGTGGCCGTGGCCGAGCGCGCCTGTGTTGCCGTGGAAGCCATGGAGGGAACCGACGCCATGCTGCGCCGCGCCGCCACCCTGGTCAATGGCCGGCCTCTGCGTCTGGTGAAAGTTTCCCGGCGCCGCGGCCACCTTCTCTTTGACGTTCCCGTGGCGGGACCGGGAACGATCGCAGTCATGCGCGAGACGGGGACCACGGCCCTGGCCGTGGACGCAGGCCGTACCCTGCTGCTGGATCGCGACGCGATGCTCGAGGCCGCCGATCAGGCCCGCATCACCATCGTGGGAATTGCGCAGATGTCGGAGCCGGCTCAGAAAAGCGACGGGGAGCCGCCCGGTGGCTGAATCGCTCGCGAGTGTTTTGCTCGGCAAAGGAGGACAGGTGCCATTGAACCGGGTGCGCGTAGCCGTGGTCGGGGCAGGTCAGTTCGGGCGCCAGCATATGCGCGTGATCCGCCAGTCGCCCCAGGCGGAATTGGCGGGAGTACTGGATACGGACGCCGCGCGCGCTGCCGCCGCAGCCGCCGAATTCGGGTGTCCCGCACTGGCCGATCTGGAAGCCGTGGCGCGCCGGGCCGACGCGGCCGTGGTGGCGACGCCGACGGTCACGCACGCCGCGGTGGGCTGTGCGTTGCTCGAGGCCGGCCTCGACGTGCTCGTCGAAAAGCCCATCGCCGCCACGATGGAAGACGCGGGGCGGCTCATCGAGACGGCCGCGCGCTGCGGCCGGATCCTTCAGGTGGGCCATCTGGAACGTTTCAATCCGGCCGTGACGGCCCTGGAGGCGGCGCTCACCACCCCGCTGTTTTTCGAGATTCACCGCCTGAGCCCCTTCAGCCCCCGGAGTCTCGATGTGGACGTGATCCTCGACTTGATGATCCACGATCTCGACATCGTCCTGTCGCTGACGGGAGCCCAGCCGCAGGAGATCCGCGCTGCCGGGATCTCCATCCTCACGCCCAAGGTGGACATCGCCAGCGTCCGCCTGGCCTTTCCGAGCGGTGCCGTCGCCAACCTCACCGCCAGCCGCGTCTCCACCGAGCGCGTCCGCAAGCTGCGTCTGTTTCAGCCGCACGAATACGTCTCCGTGGACTACGGCCGGCAGGAAGCCTTCGTGCTGTCCGTAACACCGGACGGCCGCATCGCGTCCCGTAATTTGGAGGTGGCGCGTTCCGAGCCCCTGCGTCTGGAACTGGAAAGCTTTTTCGAGTGTGTACGGACGCGGCGCGCGCCGCGCGTGGACGGAACCGCTGCCTGCCGGGCTTTGGAGGTCGCTCTGAACATCCTTGATAAAATTGAGGAGCACGCGCAGCTGGTCGCCACAACGCTGGCGGCCGCCCGGAGGGGGTAGATGGAGGCCGCGCTTCAGCCGGTGGATCAGGCCGCCTTCGAGCTCCGGCTGTTCCCGCGGTGGGAAAGCCGCCAGGAGAGTCTTGCGCGCGCCCGGGTTGCGGGGATTCTGTCGCTGGCGCTGCACGCGGCGGCCGTTGCGGCCCTGCTCTCGGTTCCCTTGGGCGGACTGCCGCCAAAACAAGCCACACAGATTCTGGCGCAGCTGCGCGAACCGGTCAAACTGGTCGCTCCTCCCAAGGAATTGACCCAGACGGCCCCGAACCGAGGCAAGGTCGGCAAGGAGTTCCAGCTGGAAGACCTGCTCCCTCGACCGCGGCTGTTTCAGCCGCCGGCGCGGCCTTCAACCACGCGCCCCGCCTCCCCCGTGCCGGCGTCCCCGGTGCTGCCCGAGCCGCCACGTCTGGAGCCTTCTCAGGAGGGAATCGGACACCTTCCGCTTCTGGCCCAGGGAAGCAAGCCTCTCCCTCCGCCCCAGATCCAGACGGAAGAAAAACGCAAGCTGGCGTTTGAAACGCCCGGCGCAGCCCGCGGTGTGCCTCACGGCACTGCCCCGCTCGGTGCGCTTCGCCCTCCCGGCTCCTCGATCTCGGAGTTGGGACGCGAACTTGCCCGCGGCGGCCTGGGGGGCGGTCTTGTGGTGGGCGACCTGGGCGAAGGAGTCGGTGGGCTCGGCGAAATGCTGAATCTGCCTCCGTCTCCCGGCTACGCGGGCAGCGCCCTGGAGCTGCTCAGCGACCCCCAGGGTGTGGACTTCCGTCCCTACCTCATTCAGATCCTCTCTGCCGTCCGGCGCAACTGGTACGCCGTGATGCCCGAGAGCGCCAAGCTCGGCCGGCGCGGCCGCACCGTGATCCAGTTCGCCATCAACCGCGACGGCAGCGTGCCTAAGCTTGTCATCGCCGTGCCTTCGGGCACCGAGGCTCTTGACCGCGCCGCCGTCGCCGGGATCAGCGCCTCCCACCCCTTCCCGCCTCTGCCGCGAGAATACCAGGGCCAGCAGATCCGCCTTCAGTTCGTCTTTCTCTACAACATGCGAAGCCGGTGAGTATCACCGGCGCTGCCGGCAGGCACAGGGGAAATCCTCTGGAGGACATGGTCGGAAGCCGTGAGGGTGACTCTCGCTCGAGGTGGCTTGCCTGCCCGTGAGACAATAAGCTCCACTGCCATGAAGCCGCGGCTCATTCAAGCCTTCCTCTGCTATGCGGCTCTGGCGCTGCTGGCAGGCCTGACGCTCGAGCATCTGTTCCGCACGGCGGTCTGGCTGTTTCTGGCCGCATTGGCTTTGAAAACCTGGATCGCCTCCCGGCGGGAGGATTGAACCGGCGGCCTTTGTTCCAAAGCGGTGCAGAGTTTCCGCAATGAAACAAAAACCGCCGGACGCGCTCCCGCCCTGATACACGCCTGGCAGACCTCTCTCGGTGCTTTCCTCGAGGGCCGCCCCGCAAGTTGTTGTATTCCGGCGGCCCTTTCACCTTAGCCCGAAAGATCGGAAGGCTGGTGCGGCGCGTGCAAGAAACGACTGCGGGTTCGCTGGATTGGATCCCGGCCGCCGCCCCGGCTCGAGGCGGAAAAATCCGACGAAGAGAAAAGGAGAGGTCAGCTCATGTCCGTTCGACGTGTGTCTCGCAACGAAAACGAGAAGAACCGGCAAGCGCAGCGCGACCAACTCATCCTGCAACACCTGCCGCTCGTGCGGGCCATTGCAGTACGCGTCCACGAAAACCTGCCCGTGCACGTGGAACTGGACGACCTCGTCCACGCCGGAATCCTCGGGCTGTTTGACGCCGCCAAGAAATACAACCCCGCCAAAAAAGTGGCGTTTGCCGCCTACGCCAAACACCGTATCAAGGGAGCGATCCTGGACAGCCTGCGCCAGCTGGACTGGGCCTCACGAGACCTGCGCCGCCGCCACAAGCAGATCGAAGCCGTCACGCGCGATCTGGCGGCGGTGTTACAACGCAATCCCACCGAGGCCGAGGTCGCCGAAAAGCTCGGCGTCGGCGCGGAGCGCTGGCGGCAGATGATGATGGATCTCCGCAATGTCGGCCTGGTGTCCGCTTCCGGCCGCGGCGATCATGACGATCTGCCGGCGCCGGAGTTCCCCGCCGAGCCCGACACGCAGCCCGACCACATGTGCGCGCGCCAGCAGATGCGCGCCTACTTGCAGCAAGCCATGGAAACCCTGCCGGAGCGCTACCGCAAAGTGGTCGTGCTGTACTACACCAACAACCTGACGATGAAAGAGATCGGGGGAATCCTGGGAGTGAACGAGAGCCGCGTCTCGCAGATTCACAAGTCGGCTCTGGAGAAGATGGCGGCGGCTCTGGAAGCCGTAGGAATTCATTCCAGTCACGTCTTCTAACCGAGTGTGCTCCGGCGGGCAGGGGAGTACACTCGGAACAGGGAGTTGCCATGGCTCAAACCAAGGAACAAACTCATCCCCATGCCGTTCGTCCCCCGACCGCCGTACTCACGCGCGGCTTCGATCCGCGCCTTTCGGTCGGCTCGGCGCGCCCCGCCGTGTTTCGCTGTTCCACTTACGTCTTCTCCAGCCCGGAAGCCGCCGAACGCGCCTTCGCCGTGGCCTCGGGCCGCGCCGAGCCTGCCGCAGGCGAAGCAGTGGAGCTGATTTATGCGCGCCTCAATCACCCGAACGCCGAAATCCTGGAAGATCAGATGGTGCCGCTCGAGCCGGGAGCGGAGGCCGCGGCCGTGTTCAACTCCGGACTGGCCGCCATCATGACCGCCTTTCTCACCTTCGCCCGGCCCGGCGACAGCCTTGTCTACACCGTGCCGCTTTACGGGGGAACGCAGCACCTCATCCACGAATTGCTGGAACCCTTCGGCATCCGATGCCATGCGGTGCGCGCCGGTGACGGAGCGGCGCTCGAGCAAGCCATACGGTCCGCGGAGAGCTTGCGGATCGTCTTCATTGAAACTCCGGCCAACCCCACCATGGTGATGACCGATATCCGGCGGGCCAGCGAAGCTGCGGCCTCACGCGAGGTCCGTCCCCTGGTGATGGTGGACAACACCTTCCTCGGCCCCACCTTCCAGCATCCTCTGCTGTTCGGGGCGGACCTGGTACTTTACTCCGCCACCAAGTATCTGTCCGGATTCAGCGACCTGCTGGCAGGGGCGGCTCTGGCGCGCGATCCCGAACTGATCCGGCAGATGCGGCTGCGCCGTGCGATCTTCGGCAACATCCTGCCTCCGGATGAATGCTGGCTCCTCGACGGGCGTCTGCCCACCGTGACCTTGCGCATGAACCGGCAGAGCAAGAACGCCCAGCGCATCGCCGAGCGGCTGGTGGAACATCCTCAGGTCCGGAAGGTCTTCTACCCCACGCTGTTTGACGATGCCGAGCAGATCAAAATTCGACTGGCCCAGTGTCACTATCCGGGCGCCATCTTTTCCATGGACCTTCACGGGGGGCGGCGCGCCGCCTTCGAGTTCCTGCGCAATCTTAAGATCGCCCGCAACGCCGTTTCGCTGGGCGGAGTGGAAACCCTCGCCTGCCATCCCATGACGACGACGCACTCGGGGCTGACCCCGGAGGAACTGGCGCAGGCCGGCATCACGGAAGGCATGGTGCGGGTCTCCGTCGGCATCGAAGACTGGCGCGACCTGCTGGCCGATTTCGAACAGGCGTTGGATGCGGCGGCCGAAGCCGCTCCTTAGACCGAAGGCGGACCCTCCGCCCACGCCTCTACATTGACCAGGTTGGGCGGCCTGCGCCCCTCGAGCACCGCCACCGCATTCTCGGCCGCCATGAGCGACATCTTGCGGCGGGTGTCCACCGAAGCGCTGGCAATGTGCGGCGCCAGCACCACGTTGTTCAGCTTGAGCAGCAGGGGGTGCACTTCGGGTTCACGCTCAAAGACATCCAGACCCGCGCCGGCGATCACCCCTTCGGCCAGAGCCTGCGCCAGGGCCTCTTCGTCCACCACGGGGCCGCGCGATGTATTTACCAGAATGGCCGTGCGCTTCATGCGGCGCAGCTCCTCGGCCCCGATCAGCTTGCGCGTCGCCTCCGTAAGCGGGACATGGAGGCTGACGAAGTCGGATTCCTCGAGCAGGCGCTCTTTGGCGCAAAACTCCAGGCCCAGTTCCCGTTCCACGCTCTCCGGCGCCCGCCGTACGTCGTGATACAGCACACGCATGGAAAAACCCCGCGCGCGCCGTGCCATGGCTTCACCGATGCGCCCCATCCCGAAGATGCCCAGCGTGCGGTGATGGACGTCATGGCCGACGAGCAGATCAATCGCCCAGCGCCGCCACCGTCCCGAATGCACGAACAGATGTCCTTCCACAACACGGCGCGCCGCGGCCAGCATCAGGGCGAAGGCAAAGTCGGCCGTCGTTTCCGTCAGCACGTCCGGCGTGTTCGTCACCAGAATGCCGCGGCGTGTGGCGGCCGCCACGTCAATGTTGTCGTAGCCGACGGCTACGTTGGCGAGCACGCGCACCCCTTCCAGACGCGCAATCACGTCCGCAGGGAACTTGTCGGTAAGCTGGCAGACTACGGCCTGCTTGCCCCGCGCGCGCTCCACGAGCTCTTCCGGCCGCAGGACTTCGTCTGTGTCCAGATAGTCCACCTCGGCATGGCGGCGCAGGTACTCGATAGCTTCCGGATAGATGCGTCGGGTGACCAGTACGGCCGGTCGCATGACCTCAGGAGATTCGAAGCGGCAATTGTCGCACAGCCATGACGCATCGTACAATGGCGGGTTCCGTCCGCGGGCGAGGCGTTGCTCAACTCTGCCGCGCCTGAATTCCATACGTTCCTGGAGGAAGCATGGCAAAGCTTGGTTTTCTTGGGCTGGGGATCATGGGCTACCCCATGGCTCGCAACCTGTTGCGTGCCGGCCACCAGGTGGCGCTCTGGTCCCACACCGCCGCCAAGGCCCGGCAGCTCGCCGCCGCCGAGAACGGCCTCTTCTGCGAAACCCCGAAGCAGGTCGGAGAGTTTGCGGAATGCTCCTTCGTATGTGTGGGCGACACGGAGATGTCCGAGCAAGTGATTCTGGGGCCGAACGGGCTGGCGGAGGGCGCGCAGCCGGGTTCGGTCATTGTGGACGCAGGGACGATCTCCCCCACGCGCAGCCGCCGGATCGGCCAAGAGCTTGCCAAGCGCGGCATCCACTTCCTGGACGCTCCCTGCACCGGATCTCGCCCTGGGGCAGAAGGCGGCACGCTCACCTTTATGATCGGGGGCGAGCGGGAGGTCTTCGAGCGCGTGCGCCCCTTCTTTGAACCCATGGGCAAGCGCCTGTTTTATTGCGGGGGTCCCGGCATGGGCCTGCATGCGAAGCTCACCCAAAACCTCGTTCTTTGCAACATCATGCAGGCATTTTGCGAAGGCATCGTACTCAGCACCAAGGCCGGAGTTGACCCCCAGCTGATGCTGGAGATCCTGGCCAACAGCGCCGCCAAGTGCGGCCTGATTGACTTCAAGGCTCCCTACATCCTGCGGCGCGATTTTGCGGCCAACTTCTCCCTCAAGTGGATGCACAAAGACATCGGCCTCATGCTGGAATCCGGCAGGGAGCTTGGGGTGCCCCTCCCGTTGACCGCTCTGACCCAGCAAATGTTCCGGGTGGCCATGGCCATAGGAGACGCGGAGGAGGATTTCTGCTCTGCTATCAAGGTGTTAGAGCAATGGGCGGGCGTCGAGGTCAGAGCCTCCGGCTGACAAATTCAAAAAATTGCAATTTTCCTCTTGCATTCCCAAATTCGGTATTCTATAATTGGAATCAAGCCGGGGAGGCAACTCCCACCAAAGCGAGACTAACCTCTAAAGACCCCTGAAGCAATTTCCTCCCCGGCGCCCCCTTCCAAAACACAAGGCCTCCCAGAAAGCTGGCTCTGCTATGATTTCCTTGGGCGTGCTGCCGGAATGAAGAACGTCACCATCCTGGGATCCACCGGCTCCATCGGATCCAGCACCCTGGACGTGATCCGCAGACACCGCGACCAGTATCGGGTGTTCGCGCTGGTTGCCGGGCGCAATGTGGACGCTCTTGCCCAGCAGGTCCTGGAATTCCGGCCCCAGCTTGCGGTTGTAGCCTCTTCAAATCTGGTAGACGAACTGGCGGAGCGGCTGGCCGAGGCAGGGCTTCCCAAAGCCGAGTGGCCCCAGCTGACCGCAGGAGACCAGGCGCGCGTTGAGGCGGCCGTCGCCCCCGAAACCGACTTCGTCATGTCGGCGATCGTGGGGATCGCCGGGCTGGAAGCAACCTACGAGGCGGTCCGGCGGGGCAAGACGGTGGGATTGGCCAACAAGGAGGTCCTCGTCGCTGCCGGATCCGTGGTCATGGAGGCGGCTCGCAGATCCGGTGCGGAATTGATCCCCGTAGACAGTGAACACAACGGCGCCCACCAGTGCCTGCGTGCAGGACGCCGGAGCGAGGTTTCGCGCCTGATCCTGACGGCCTCCGGCGGACCCTTCCGGGAGACGCCTCTGGACCGGCTCGCCGAGGTCAGCCCCGAGCAAGCTCTCAACCACCCGACCTGGAAAATGGGCCGGCGCATCACGCTGGACTCTGCTACATTGATGAATAAGGGATTCGAAGTCATCGAGGCCTGCTGGCTGTTTGGCTTCTCTCCCTCCGAGGTGGAGGTGGTTATCCACCCGCAATCCACAGTACACGCCATGATCGAATTCCGCGACGGAAGCATTATCGCCCAGGCCTCGGCCACGGACATGCGGATGCCGATCCAGTACGCCCTCACCTACCCGGATCGCAAAGCAGCGCCCGTGGCAAAGCTGGACTGGAGCACTGCGCGCTGCTGGGAGTTCTACCCGCCCGACTTTCAGAAGTTTCCTCTTCTGCGGCTGGCCTACCGCGCTTTTGAAGAAGGAGGTTCGGCGCCCTGCACGCTGAATGCAGCCGATGAAGTGGCAGCGGAGGCTTTCCTGAACGGCCAGATGACCTTCCCGGAAATTGCGGAAGTTGTCGAGGAGACACTCCAGCGGGTTCCGCGACGCCCGGTGGCCTCCATCGGCGACGTGCTCGACGCGGATCGGGAATCGCGCCAGGTCGCCCGGCGTATTTTGGAGGAGCGAACCGGCCGGCCGCTCAAGGCCCGCCGGCGCCAGTAGACCGCCATGATGCCTATTGTCGAGAACATCCTCTGGCTGCTCGTGCTGATCGGGATCATGATCCTGGTCCACGAACTGGGCCATTTTTGGGCGGCGCGCTACTTCGACGTTCGTGTGGAAACCTTCAGTTTTGGCTTCGGGCCGCGGCTGTTCGGCTTCCGGCGCGGCGAGACTGATTTTCGCTTCTCCGCCATCCTGTTCGGCGGCTACGTCAAGATGGCTGGCGAGCAACCGGGCGACCAAAGCGCCGGCGACCCGCGCGCCTTCCTTGCCAAGCCGCGCTGGCAGCGCCTCGTCATCGCCTTTGCGGGTCCGGCCATGAACATCCTGCTGGCCGTCGTGCTGCTCACCGGCCTGTTCATGGTCAAGTACCCCAGACCCGTGGAGGCGCGTCTTTCCGGAGTCATCGGTTACGTCGTGCCCGACTCGCCCGCCGCCAAAGCAGGCCTCCGCGAGGGCGACCGCATTCTCCGTATCGGCGAGAAAAACAATCCCAGCTGGGAAGACATCTCGATCCTGGAAGTCAGCCACGCCAACCGGCCTCTGCCCGTGACAGTAGAGCGCGACGGCAAGCGGTTTTACACTACGGTGACGCCTGTCCTGCTCGAGCGCTCTGGGCTGGGCTATGCCGGCTGGGCTGAAGTGGCGGAAATACAAATCGGCCGTCTGTCGCCCGGCATGCCCGCCGAAAAAGCCGGTCTCCGGCCGGGCGACGTCATCGTCTCCGTCAACGGACATCCCATTCTTTCCGTGGAGAAATTGCACGAAGTCATCCGCGCCAGCGGGGGCAAGCCCGTCGAGATCGAATACAAGCGCAACGGGCGCACTGCGACCATCACCGTGCAGCCCGTACTGGCGGAACTGGACGGGCCCCGGCGCTGGATGATCGGCGTCGCACCGGAGCCGAAGGTCACTTTCACCCGTCTGGCCTTCAGCCAGGCGCTCGCAGAATCCGTGCGCCACAACGTGAAGAACGCCGGTCTGATCTACCAGTTCCTGCACGGCATCGTGGAGCGCCGCCTTTCGCCGAAGTCCATCGAGGGACCGATCGGCATTGCCCGCCTCTCCCGCCACGCCGCGCAGCAGGGTCCGTATTCGTTCATCATGCTCATGGCCGCCGTGAGTCTGAACCTGGCCATACTCAACCTGCTGCCCATTCCGATCCTGGACGGTGGCGTGATCCTGATGTTGTTGATCGAAATGATCCTGCGCCGCGATCTGAGTCTTCAGCTCAAGGAAGCCATCTTCAAGCTCGGTTTTGTGTTCCTGCTCGGACTGATGGTGTTCGTCCTGTACAACGACATCGCCAAGATGCTGCCCCCAGGCTAGCTCGCCGCAGCCGCCCGCCGAAGGCAGACGCCTCCTCCGGAGAGGACGCCCTATGAACCCGACCTTTCGCCTTGACGGCCTCAGCGCCTTCATCACCGGAGCCGCCAGCGGCATCGGCGCTGCGACGGCGCGGGTCTTCGCCGCCGCCGGAGCGGAGGTGATCCTGGCCGACCTCGACGGCGAGCGCGCCCGGCAGGTGGCCGCCGCACTGCCGCGGGCTTCCGCCCTGCAGTGCGACGTCACTGACGAGGAGAGCGTCCGGCGCGCCTTTGCGGGGCTCCAGGTGTTGCACATCCTCGTCAACAACGCGGGCATTGGCCTTGTGGGAACCGTCGAAGAGACGGCGCGCGAGGACTTCGAGCGCCTCCTGCGCGTCAATGTGGAAGGCGTTTATCTGGTTACCAAGTACGCCATGCCTCTGTTGCTGGCCTCGCGCGGAGTCATCATCAACATCGGCTCGGTGGCGGGGCTGGTGGGCGTCAAGCGGCGTTTCGCCTACTGCGCCACCAAAGGCGCCGTCGTCGCCATGACGCGGCAGCTGGCCGTGGACTACCCGACCCAGCTCCGTGTCAACTGTATCTGTCCCGGAACCGTGGACACCCCCTTCGTGGAGGCCTACCTGGAGAAGTATCACAAGCACGAGAAGGAAAAAGTCCGCGCCGAACTCCACCAGCGCCAGCCCGTGGGACGCATGGGACGGCCGGAGGAGATTGCCCACATGGCGCTGTACCTGGCTTCGCCGGAAGCGGAGTTTGTCACGGGTTCCATCTTCACGATTGATGGAGGCTGGACGGCGGCCTGAGACCGCAGACCCGGGCCCGCGCGTCGCCCTAAACCTTGACAGCATTCAGGACGATTCAGCACAATACAAGTGGGTAGAATTGACGCGGCGCTCCTCCGTGGCGCTCCGGGCACAATCCAACGATGCGTACGCGAAGGCTTGCTCTTGTTTTTCTTTGCCTGCTGGTTCTGCTGACCTTCCCGCTGGAGGCGGCCAAGCGCAAGAGAACCGCGGCCGCCCCTGCAAAGACCGGTAACCCGGTCGCGGTGCGAGACGCAGCTCAGAAGAAAACGCCCCGCAAGAGAGTACGCCGCGCACGCAGAGCGAGCCCCTGGACGGAACCGACGTTTGCCGACTCAACCGCCGGGGATAGCGTGGACGGGGAAGACCTGGTCGTGCGGCTGGCGGCGGTCGAGGCCCTGGGTCCTTATAACGGCTCGGTCGTGGTCGTGGATCCCTCGACCGGACGCATCCTCACGATGGTCAATCAGAAGCTCATCCTGAAAAGCGGCTTCCAACCTTGTTCCACCGTCAAGATCCCTGTGGCCCTGGCAGCCTTGATGGAAGGGTTAATTGAGCGAAACACTCTGATTCGCGTCGGAGGCCGCCGGAGGATGAACCTGGTCGAGGCGATGGCGCGCTCCGACAATCCCTTCTTCGCCGCCCTCGGCGTCAAGCTGGGTTTCGAGCGCCTCCTCTACTACGCCCGCCTGTTCGGACTCGGCGAGCCGGCGGGACTGAACATCGAGGGGGAACAACCCGGCATGTTGCCCGAAGCCCCGCCCCCTGGCGGAGTGGGGATGATGGCAAGCTTCGGAGAGGGTATTTCCATGACCCCCCTCCAGCTGGCAGCCCTGCTTTCCGCCATCGCCAACGGCGGCACGCTGTACTACCTGCAGTATCCCCGCTCGCAGGAGGAGGCCGACAACCTTGTCCCCCGCGTCAAGCGCCATCTGAACATCGGCCCCTGGCTCAACGACATCAAGGAGGGATTGATGGCGGCCGTCGAATATGGAACGGCGCGCAAAGCCGCGTACGATCCCACCGAGCCCGTGCTCGGCAAGACCGGAACCTGCACGGAAAACCGGGTCCACCTGGGCTGGTTCGGTTCCTTTAACGACGTGGGGCACAACAAGCTCACCGTCGTCGTGCTGCTGACCGGAGGGCGCGGTGTCAGCGGGCCGACAGCGGCCGAAATCGCCGGAAATGTCTACCGGCGCCTTTCGGAAAAGAACTTCTTCGCCGCCGCCCGCCCGATCTCTCCCGCGGCGTTGATTTCCACTCAATCCTGCTGTATGCGCTGAGCCGATCCGACCGCTTCTGTGGCTTCCAGCACCGCACCCGCCATGGCGCGCTTGAGCGCCTCGATCCCTTCCCCGGTCACGCTGGAGATCGCGTAGAACGGCAGGCCGCGTTCCTCCGCCAGATGGCGTAAGGCCTCCAGCCGGCGCGGATCCTGCGCAATATCGAGCTTGGTGGCAACCAGGAGCATGGGCTTCGCCGTCAGTAGTGGGCTGAAACTCTCGAGCTCCCCCATGACGATCTGGAAATCGCGTACGGGATCACGCCCACTGGCCTCGGAGACGTCCACCAGGTGCGCGAGCAGGCGGGTGCGTTCAATGTGCCGCAGGAATCGGATTCCCAGTCCGTGGCCCTCGTGCGCGCCTTCGATCAGGCCAGGAATGTCCGCCACGACAAACGTGCGGTACCCGTCCACCGATACCACTCCCAGGTGCGGCTCGAGCGTGGTGAAGGGATAGTCGGCGACCTTCGGACGAGCTGCGGAGATACGCGAGATCAGTGTGGACTTGCCTGCGTTCGGGAAACCGACCAGGCCCACATCGGCGAGGAGCTTCAACTCCAGCCGCAGCACGCGCTCCTCACCCGGTTGGCCGGGTTCGGCAAACCGCGGCGCTTGCCGCCGTGAGGTGGCGAACCGGGCATTGCCCCGCCCGCCACGCCCGCCACGGGCCACGACGAAACGCTCGCCCGGGCTTGTGAAGTCATGGAGGAGTTCCCCCGTAGCAGCATCATAAACCAGCGTGCCCACGGGCACGGGCAGCTCGACGGAAGCCCCGTCCCGGCCGGCTCGGTTGCTCCCTTCCCCGTGCCGGCCCCGCTCGGCGCGGTGCTCCGGATCGAAGCGGAAATGAAGCAGGGTATTGTAATGCTCTGAGGAAACCAGGATTACGTCTCCGCCCCGGCCCCCGTCACCCCCGCTCGGACCGCCGCGCGGCACATACTTTTCCCGCCGGAACGCAACACAACCATTCCCTCCGTCCCCGGCCTTGACGCGAATGGTGACTTCGTCAACAAACATGCAAACGTCGGTTTCCCGGGGCGGCGGGGGAACGGGACCGCGAAAGCGTGGCGCGCGGAGAAAGATCAGTCCGCCGCAGCCGGAGGCGCAGCCGGAATGACGCTGACGAACTTGCCGAGGCGCCCGCGATCACGGAACGCCACGATGCCCGGGATACGGGCAAACAACGTGTCGTCTTTGCCGCGCCCCACGTTCTCGCCGGGCTTGTAGCGCGTGCCGCGCTGCCGGACCAGAATCGCTCCGCCCGGCACGAATTCCCCGCTGAATGCTTTGATTCCCAGCCGCTGGGAATGCGAATCGCGACCGTTCCTCGAACTGCCGAGCCCCTTTTTGTGCGCCATGTTCTGCTCTCCTCAGGTCACAATTTCGCTCACGCGAACTTCCGTGTACGCCTGGCGGTGACCGATCGTGCGCTTGTACTGCTTCTTCCGCTTGAACTTGAAAACCACCACCTTCTCTCCCCGGCCCTGCGCGGTGATCACGCCGCGCACCTTGGCGCCGCCTGCTTCTGCGCCGGCCAGCACGTGGCCCGGTTCCTTGACCACCGCCAGCACCTGGTCAAATTCAACCTCAGCGCCCACCGCTCCTGGAAGCTTTTCGACCCTGATTTTTTCTCCCGGGCTCACACGGTACTGCTTGCCGCCCGTCTGAATCACTGCGTACATACCCATCCTCGTGTCTGTTGTGAGAATTGCGGGATACCGGAACGTGCCGGCCGAACCGGTCACTACTTTCTCATTGTACAAGACTCTCAGGCGCGGCAATGTTCCAGGCCTGCTACAATCTGAGCAGCCTCTATGAGGCGCCGGGCCCTTCTCTGGTTTTCCGCAACCGTTCTCCTCAGCGCGGCTACGACCGCTGTGCAGCAGGCACGGGCGCTCTATCAGAAAACGCAGTACGAAGAAGCCATCCGCTTGCTTGAGACCTCTGGCGAGCGCTCCGCCGAAGTCCATCACCTCCTCGGCCGGTGCTGGTACATGCTGGGCGACTACAAGAAGGCCGTCGCGGCCTTCGAACGTGCGGTTCAGGCCGAACCCGCCAACTCTGTCTACCACGATTGGCTCGGCAAAGCCTGGGGCCGCCGCGCCGAAACCTCCAGTTTCCTGACGGCCCCGGGTTACGCCAACAAGGCTCGCAGGAGTTTCGAAAAAGCCGTCGAACTGGATCCGGGCAACCTCGAAGCTCTCAGCGATCTGTTTGAATACTATCTGGAAGCACCCGGCATTCTGGGAGGAGGGCTCGAAAAAGCCGAGGCCCTGGCAGGGCGCTTCGCCAAACTCGATCCCGCCGAATACCACTGGGCCCTGGCACGTCTGGCGGAGAAGCGGAAGGACTTTTCCACCGCCGAGAAGGAGTACCGCCGCGCGGCGGAGCTCGAACCCTCCAAGCCGGGACGCTGGATCGATCTGGCGCGGTTCCTGGCCCGCCAAGGCCGCCATCCGGAGAGCGACGAGGCCTTCGAGCGCGCGCAAAAGGTGGCGCCCGACAGTCCTCGGGTATGGTTTTCTCGCGCCGCGGCGTGGATTGAAACCGGACGGAATCTGGCGGCGGCCCGGCGCCTGCTGGAGCGCTATCTGGAGGCCGAGCTCACCCCGGACGATCCCCCACGCCGGGAGGCCCGCAAGCTGCTCGAACGGGCGGCCCGCGGCTAGCCGGCTTGCCCCTTCCCGGTCCACAATCGGAATATGTCAAAGCGCTTGTCTCTGGTTTTCCTCATGACCGCTTGGGCCGCCGGAGCCCAGCCGCGCACGTTGACCCTCGAGCAGGCTGTTGCGCTCGCCGTCGAACGGAACGCCGACGTACTGCTCGCCGGACTGGAGGAACGCAAGGCCCGCGAAGCCGTCCGAGTGGCCCGGGATCCGTTTCTGCCGAAGATCGCCGGCGGCAGCGGCCTGGCCTACAGCAACGGCTTCCCGCTCAGCATCGAGGGCTCCGCGCCCTCGATCTTCCAGGCCCAGGCCGTGCAGTTTGTCTTCAACCGGCCGCAAAAGTTCCGGGTGGACCAGGCGCGGGAAACGGCCCGGGGAGCGGCGCTGGACGTGGCGGCCCGACGTGAGGACGCGGCGCACCGGGCGGCGGTGCTTTTCCTGGAAGCGGAACGAGCCTCGCGGCTGCTCGAGTCAGCCCGCCGCCAGGTGGAAAGCCTCGAGCGAGCCGGCCAGGTCACGCGTCTGCGCGTCTCCGAGGGCCGTGAACTGCCCATCGAGGCCAGCCGTGCCGCACTCAATCTGGCCCGCGCGCGCCAGCGCTTGGCGGCGCTCGAGGCCGAGCGCGCCTACCGGATCGGCCTTCTTGCCACGGTCCTGGGGTTGGACCCCGATGAGCCGCTGGATCTGATCCTCGAGGATCGGAAACCCTGGCCGCTGCCGGACACGGAACAAGCGGCCGTGCAAGCGGCGCTGGATCACAGTCTCGAACTGCGCCGCCTTGATGCTTCCCTCCGCGCCAAGAACTACGAAATCCGGTCCCATCAAGCCGAGCGACTTCCGCGCGTGGATCTGGTGGCGCAGTATTCCGTGCTCGGCCGCTTTAACAACTACGAGGATTTCTTCCGCAAATTCCAGCGGCACAACGGGCAGATCGGCTTTGCCTTCCAAATCCCCGCCTTCCGCAGTTCCGCCAGCTCGGCCCTGGAGGCTCAGGCGGCCGCCGACGCAGCCCGCCTGCGCATCGAACTGGAACGCGTGCGCCGGCGCATCGTCGTCGAAACCCGGCGCCTGTGGCAGCAGGTTCGGGAAGCGCAGGCCGCACGAGAGGTGGCCCGCCTGGATCTCGAAGTCGCGCGAGCGCAGCTGTCCCTGCTGCTGGCCCAGATGGAGGAGGGGCGCGCCTCGCTGCGCCAGGTCGAGGAGGCACGATTCACCGAGCACGAAAAATGGATTGCGCTCTTCGACAGCCAGTATGCCCTGGAACGGGCCCAGCTCGATCTGCTCCGCCAGACCGGTGAACTGCTGGCCGTGCTGCGCTAAACCGCTCCACCGGCCGATTTATCATAAAAGGAAACACCCGAGACGGAGACGAGGCGATGAAGCCATCTGCTGTGGTCTGCGCGGCGCTGCTGTTTCTGAGCGTCGCCTGCACGCGCGACCCCGACGTGATCAAGCGCCGATACGTAGAGACCGGCAACAAGTACTTCGAGCGCGGCAAGTACAAAGAAGCCTCCATCATGTACCGCAGCGCCCTCCGAAAAGACGCCCGGTACGGAGAAGCGTATTACCGCCTCGGTTTGACCTACCTCAAAACCGGCGAATGGCAGCAGGCGGTTCCCGCATTCCGGCGAGCCGTGGAGTTGCAGCCCGACAACGACGATGCCCGCGCCCGCCTGGCCGATCTCTACGTGATGGCCTACCTGGCCGACGGTCGCAGACCCCGCCAGGTCTACGAAGAAATCAAAGATCTCGCACAGCAGATGCTGCGCAGGAATCCGAACTCCTACGACGGACTCCGCTTAATGGGCTACCTGGCTTGGGGAGACCGCGATCTGAAGCTCGCCACGGACTATTTCACCCGCGCCAATGCGGTCAAGCCCTATCAGCCCGATCTGATCCTGGCGCTGTGCCAGACACTCGCAGAGGCGGACCGGCTGGCGGAAGCGGAAAAACTGGGCATGGACCTGATCGCGCGCAAAAAAGATTACGGGCCGATCTACGAAGCCCTCTATCTGCAGTATGTCCGCCGCAACCAGGCCGACAAAGCCGAGCACATCCGCCGGCTGAAGCTCGAGAATAACCCGAAACGGCCCCAGCCCTACATTGAACTGGCACAGCATTATTTCGCGGTGGGGCGCAGAGAAGAAGCGGCCAAGGTCTTGGAACGCTTCACCGCCCAGACTGCCGATTTCCCCCAGGCCTGGCGCGATGCCGGCGATTTTTTTGCCCGGGTCAACGATTTCGACAAGGCCTTGGCCTATTACCGGGAAGGCTTGCGTAAAGGCCAGAGCAAAGACAGGCTCAGCTATCAGCGCCGGATCGCCGAGGTCATGATCGCGCAGGGCCGCGGAGAGGAAGCCGCCCGCTATCTCACCGAGCTCATGAAAGAGCATCCCGGCGAAGCGGATCTGCAGGCTTTGCATGCCGCCGTATTGCTCGACCTGGGTGGTAAGGAGCGTGTCGAAGCGGCGCTCAAAGAACTCCAGGCCGCTGTGGCGCGCTCGCCCAACAACGCGGTCATGCGCTTCCATCTGGGCCGCGCCCACCGCCTCCAGGGCAACCTCGAGGCGGCACAGAACCAGTTGCGGGAAGCCGTCCGCTTGCAGGCCGACTACCTGCCCCCGCGCCTGCTCCTGGCCCAGCTCCACCTGGACAAGAGAGAATGGGCCCCCGCGCTGCAACAGGCCAACGAGATCCTTGCGCGGGCGCCCAATCATCTCGGGGCCGGCCTGATCCGCGCCGCGGCCTTGGCCGGCTCCGGAGACAGGGACCAGGCCCGCCGGCAGCTCATCGAGCTGCTGCGCGTCTATCCGAACTCCCGGGAAGCTTTGCTTCAGCTCGGTCGCATCGAGTACCAGTCACAGCGTTACGCGGATGCCCAAAAGGCCTTTGAGCAGTGCCACCGCCAGCAACCCGGGGATCTGGACTGCTCCCTGGGGATGATTGAGACCTACGCCGCCGAGCGGCGATTTGACCAGGCCCTCGGGATGCTCCGCCAGGAGCAACGCCGCCTGCCGGACGAACCTCGCCTCTGGCTGGCGGAAGCCAATGTGCTCGTGCTCGCCGGAAAATACGACGCCGCAGCGCCGATCTACGAGCGACTCGTGGCCCGGGAGCCGGGCTCCCCCGAGCACCATGCCCGCCTCGGTGAAGTCTACCGGCGCCTGGGCAACCTGGACGCCGCCTTGAACCACTTCAAACAGGCCCGAGACCTCCGCCCCCGCGACCCGAATTTCCACTACCCCCTCGCCCTGTTGCTTCACGCCACGGGACGCGTGGCCGAGGCGAAGGCGGCCTACGAACAGATCCTCAAGCTCGAACCCGACAGCCCTGTCGCCCTCAACAACCTGGCCTACGTCATCGCCGACATGGGAGGCGATCTGGATCTGGCGCTCACTTATGCCCAGCGCGCCAAACAGCGCCTGCCCAACTCCGACGACGTCTCCGACACCTTGGGCTGGATCTACATCAAGAAAAACCTGAGCGACAATGCGATCGCCATCTACCGTGAGCTGATCGCCAGGCAGCCCAACAATCCCACCTTCCGCTATCACTATGCCATGGCGCTGCTCCAAAAAGGCGACAAAGCTGCTGCACGCCAGGAACTTCAGGCGGCGCTGCGCAACCGTCCGCCAAAAGAGGAAGAAGGGCGGATTCGCGAGTTGATGGCGAAGACGGGATAGAACGCTTTCAGCGGTGCTGGCGGGCCTGAAGCTGGCCCAGCAGGCGATCGAATTTTCGTTGTTGTTCCGGGTTGAGAATGCGGCGGATCCGCTCCTTGCCCGCTCCGCGGAGCTCGTCCATCTGCGACTGCAGGCTCTGGACGTACATCACAAAGTCGTCGAGAATGATTTTAAGTTCTTCGGCCTGCTTCGGCGTCAGATCCAGCTCTCTGCGGAGGTTCTCGACGGTGAGTCTCGGATCGAGGCCCGGCTCCCGCCCGTGCAGCGCCGCGTGGACGCCGTAGCGCATCAGGAGCGCGCCGGCCATCATGCCGCACAGAAAGACCAGGACCAGAGAGAGCAGTACGCGCGGGCTATGCCAGGAGGGGCATCGGGGGACCATCAGGTCACTCCTCGTAGCTGGCCAGCGTAACCAGTACGGCCTGCCGGTCCTGTTCGGGGCCCGAGCCGACCAGCTCATATTCGGGCGGCTCCTGGGCGATCAGCATCATCGGGGCATCCCGGTGGGCGTAGCTGCGCTCGCTCGAGATCAGGTATCCGCCCAGCAACACAAAGGCCGCCAGCGAGGCGAATACGAGGACCTTGCCAAACACCGGGTCGGCAAACACATTCCAGAAGGACGCAGCGCGCTCGGCTTCAATTCGCATCGTCACACGCGCATAAAACCCGACAGCCGGATCCAGTCCCTCTGTCGGACACCGCAGACCCCGCACCAGATCGGCCTGCCTCTGCATGCGCTCCACCGTCAGCCGGCAGTCCCCGCACTCCCGAAGGTGAGCATGGAAGTCCGGGGGAACTCTGTGCCGGGGATCGCCTTCCAGATACTCCTCCAGGTGTTCCCTGATCACGCCGTGCATCGCGTCTTCTTCCCTCATTGTGCCTCTTTCTCTTCCCGGCGGATCTGATTGCCCGCCTTGGAAAGCCTGCCGCCTCAGGCCGGCGCCGCGCCCGGGGCCCGGTCCAGCCTCTCGGCGGCCTTGAGCAACTTCTGGCGCGCCCGGAACAACTTGACCTTGATCGTATTCTGATTCAACCCCGTCATCTGTGCAAGCTCCTCAACCGAGTGGCCTTCCACTTCCTTGAGCAGCATCAGCGTCCGATCTTCTTCCGGCAGCTTCGCCAGCAGCTTCACTACGTAATCCCGCCGCGCCAGATCGCCTTCCACCGAAGGCCCCTGATCCATCGCCGCCTCCGAATTACGGAGGCGCAGGGCGTCTTCCTCGGAAAAATCGCTCTCGTAGACGAGCTTGCGCACTCGCCGTTTCCGCAGGTAGTCGTAGCACTCGTTGATGGTGATCTTGTAGATCCACGTCAGCAGGGAACTGCGAAAGTCGAAGCTCCGGATCGAGAAATAGATCTTGGCAAAAACCTGCTGGGCGATGTCTTCGGCGTCGTTCCGGTTGCGCAGGATCCCGTAGATGATCGAGAAAACTTTGCTCTGGTAGCGCTCGACGACCTCTCGGAACGCCATCTCGTCGCCCTGCTGGATGCGGCGCACCAGATGGGCTTCTTCGGAATTGCGGTGGTCCACATTCGCCCTCACCGGGATCCTCTCGCCGGAAACCGCAAGTGGGAGCGCACCGCTCATCCCGTTCATACATCCAGTGGGACGCGCTGCAAACTCCGGTGGTTTCGGGCCGAAGGCCGCCCGGGGCGGGTCTCCGGGCGGCTTCTCATTCAACATAGCAGATCCGCCCCCTCAGCCTTGCCCCCGAAATCAGGTGGGCCACCCCCCAAGCCGCCCCTGGAAATCTCCCGAGTAAACCGCTACAATGAAGGCTAGAGAAGAGAATTCCACCAGAGGGAAACGGCAATGATTCAATTGACCGAACGGGCCATAGGCAAAGTCAAGGAGATTATGGAGACGCAGGACCCCAAGCCTGCGGGACTCCGCATCGCGGTGGTCGGAGGCGGCTGCTCCGGCTTTACCTACTCTATGGCGTTCGAAAACAACCCTGGGCTGCTCGACAAGGTCTACAACTTCGACGGTCTCAAGGTCTTCATTGACCAGGCCAGCATGCTCTACCTTGACGGGGCCGAGGTGGATTACGTGGAAACGATCGAGGGCTCAGGCTTCAAGTTCACCAACCCAAACGTTCGTTCGACCTGCGGCTGCGGCAGCTCGTTCTCGGCCTGACCGCGCCCCATTATTCCCCTCTTAATCTTGAGGGGCGCGGTCCATTCTAGCCGCTCGCCCCCCATCGGAGCGGCGGCTACCCGCGCCAAGCTCTCTTCTCAAAGAAAAGAACTTTCCACAAAAAGGAACAGCCGGGCTCTACGCCCGGCTGTTCCTGCCTGTGGTCGGACTTGGCGATGTCTATCCGCGCACGCGGCGGCGTCCAAGCCAACCGGCTGCCAGCAGCCCCAGACCCGTCAAGGAAAGCGTCAGAGGTTCCGGAACGTGGTGGCTGTTGGTGAAGTCGCTGATTGCCGACCCCGGACCCATCTGGATGTCTTTGACGATGTAAACGGTCTGATGCGGGGCAAAAAAGGCCGCGTTGGTGGGATTGGCTGAGTTCACTGCGTAGCTCGCCAAGAGGTTCCCGGCCGGGCAGGACCCTTGCACGAACGGCACGGCACACACATTCTCGATGATCGTCACGGGAGCCACGTGTGTACCCAAAAAGAGGTCTACCCCGATCAGCCCACCCGAGACCGCGTACGAGAGCAGGATGTCCGCCGCCGACACGGGACTCGGCATGTGTGTTATCTGGAAGTTAACGTACACCGTGCTACCTGAAGTGCTGCTGTTCTGTCCGAAAAAGACAGTTACGCTCGTCAAACCCGCTCCAGTAACGCCCCATCCGCTGAAAGTGAGGCCTCCGAACTGGCAGGTACCCAGCGTCAGTACGTCCGCCCCGCTTGCACAAACCGGGGTGGCCGCCGCCATTCCCACCATCAGAGTTAGAGCTAGTGCGACTCCCAGCATGATCTTCTTCATCTCGTGTCTGCCTCCGTCTTCAAACATCAACCAATGATAATCTATACCCTCATTCGGGTCAAGACTTTATTCCAGCTAAAAGCGGGGGCATAGCGCCAGGCGCGCGGGAGTCATCATTGCAACCTATTGATCACATTCCGTTTATACCTTTCGCCACCAAATCTCCAAACTAAAGTACTAGAAACAACGAAGTTGTACTAGTACTTAAGTACTCCAAATGGCGCGCCGAAACGTTGTCTCGATCTGGGCGTCGGATATCCCCCTCAGACCTATGAGGATCCCCCCACTGAACCGTAGCGCCCGCCTGCCTCCGGCGCAGATCCACTGGCCCCTCAGTTTCTGATTACATTAGGGGGTGGGCAATGCTCGATGATTCCAGCCGAGCATGTGCTCTGTGGCATATGTCCGACGAACTCCTCACCGAACAATCCAACCCCGCCTCCCGCGGTATAGACGCCCTGCCCGTCGAGCAGATCCTTCGAATCATCAACGACGAAGACCACAAGGTCCCGCCGGCGGTGGCCGCCGAGATCCCCAATATCGCACGCGCCGTCGAAGCCATCGAGTCGGCGCTTCGCGGTGGCGGAAGGCTGTTCTATATCGGCGCCGGCACCAGCGGCCGCCTCGCAGCCTTGGATGCGGCCGAGTGCCCGCCCACCTTCGGCGTTTCCTCTGATCTTGTCCAGGCCGTCATCGCCGGAGGAGAAAAGGCTCTTGCCCGGGCCACGGAGGCCAGTGAAGATGATGCAGCGGCCGGCGAACGCGACCTGCTCGATCGCGGCTTTGGGGCCGGCGACGTTCTCGTGGCCGTTTCGGCCAGCGGCCGCACTCCTTACGTGCTCGGCGCCGTTGCTGCCGCACGACGCCTCGGCGCCGTAACGGTGGGCCTGACCGCGAACCCTGATTCGCAACTGGCGCGGCAGGTGGAGATCGCCATCGTTCCGCTCACAGGCCCGGAAATCATCGCGGGCTCCACGCGTATGAAGGCGGGCACGGCCGCCAAACTCGTCCTCAACATGATCTCGACGGCCGTCATGATCCGTCTGGGACATGTCTACGGTAACCTGATGGTGAACGTCCAGGCCAAGAACACCAAGCTCGTCGAACGCGCCCGCAGAATCATTCGGCAGGTTGCGGGTGTGGATGCGGCGGAGGCCGCCCGGTTACTCGATGAGGCCCGGGGCGACGTCAAAGTGGCGATCCTCATGGCCCGGCTGAAGCTTCCCCGCGACGAAGCCCTCCGCCGCCTTGCCGAGGCCGGGGGCCGCCTCTCGGAAGCCTTGAGGAGTTGATGCGATGGACCGGTTCCTGGTGCGCGGCGGTGTGCGGCTGGAAGGTCAGGTGGCGACAAGCGGCGCCAAGAACGCCGCTCTGCCGGCCATGGCCGCCTGCCTTCTGACCTCCGAGCCGGTCATTCTCCACCGCGTCCCGGCCGTGCGGGACATCCGCACCATGCGCCAGTTGCTGGAATACTGCGGCGCGGCGGTCGAGGAGCGCGACGGAGCGCTCACCGTCACCGCCGCGGAGATCCGCAGGCCGGAAGCTCCCTATGAGCTCGTCAAGACCATGCGCGCCTCGAGCCTTGTCCTCGGACCGCTCGTGGCCCGCTGCGGCCGGGCGCGCGTCTCTCTGCCCGGCGGGTGCGCCATCGGAGCCCGCCCCATCAATCTGCACCTGGCCGGCCTGGAGGCGCTCGGCGCCCGGATCTCTCAAGAACACGGCTACATCCAGGCCCAAGCCCCGAACGGGTTGCGCGGCGCACGCGTCCATTTCGACCGCATCACCGTCACCGGCACGGAAGACCTGCTCATGGCCGCGGTGCTCGCCGACGGCGAGACCGTACTCGAAAACGCCGCGCGCGAGCCCGAAGTCGTGGACCTGGCGGAGCTGCTTTCCAGGATGGGCGCCCGCATCCAGGGTGTGGGCACCTCGACCATCCGCGTGCAAGGAGTCACGCGCCTCCACGGCGCCGCCCACACCATCATTCCGGACCGGATCGAAGCCGGAACCTTCCTCATCGCCGGCGCAATCACCGGCGGCGACGTCCTCGTGACGGACTGCGTGCCCGAGCACCTGGGCGCGCTTCTGGTCAAGCTCCGCCAGGCCGGAGCAGAAATCACCGAAGCCGGAGCCGGCGCGCTCCGCGTGCGCCGTCCCGGGCGTCTGGTGGCGGTGGACGTCACGACCGAAGAGTACCCCGGTTTTGCCACCGACCTCCAGGCCCAGTTCATGGCTCTGATGACTCAGGCCGAAGGTGTCTCCGTCATTACGGAGACCATTTTCGAGAACCGTTTCATGCACGCCCTCGAGCTCATGCGCATGGGAGCCGACATCCGCCTGGAAGGACGGCAGGCCATCGTCACGGGACCCCGCCAACTGACCGGCGCCGCAGTGATCGCTTCGGACCTGCGCGCCAGCGCCTCGTTGGTCCTGGCGGCGCTCGTGGCCCGCGGTGAGACGCTGATTGACCGGGTCTACCACATTGACCGCGGATATGAGAGAATCGAGCAGAAGCTGGGCGCTCTCGGGGCCCGGATTGAGAGAATTTCCTCGCCATGACAAGCGGCCACCGTCACAACCCCGGGTTTCTGGCGCTGGTGAGTGAGGCCAAAACACGGGTCAAGCATTTCGGTATTGACGAATTCAGGAAGCTCGCCGCCTCCGGCGAGAAGTTCGTGCTGATTGACGTCCGCGAGGAGAGCGAGTGGGCGGCCGGCCACGCCAAGGGCGCCCTCCACATCTGTCGCGGCATTCTGGAGCGCGACATCGAAACTCACGTCCCGGACAAGAACACCAAAATCGTGCTCTATTGCGGCGGGGGCTACCGCTCGGTGCTTTCGGCCGAATCCCTGGGCAAGATGGGCTACACGGATGTCATCTCGCTCGACGGAGGCTGGCGGGCCTGGAAGGAAGCGGGGCTACCGGTGGAAGAGTAAGTAGAAAAGCTCCCCTCCGAGGATCAGGTCCACGCCCCGCAAGAAGACGTAAGCCAAAGCAGCCAGCGCGCTCCACCGCACGGCGCGCTCCCCGCCGCCTCCCGGTAAGTTCAATCGCAAAAGCACGGCGCAGCTCAGGCCGGCGAAGACCCACACGCCGTTCAAAGCTCCCTCAAAAGCCTTCCAGTAAGCTGTGATGAGCACGTAGTAGGCAAGCAGCCAGTTGGGCCGCAGCTTGCCGCGCGCCAGCGCCACTCCCGTTGCGAGCGTGACGGCCGCGATCACCAGCGTGATCGCGTTGAACAGCGTGAAGCGGAGCGGCATCTGTCAAAATGACCATAGCACGCTCGAATAGGCCGTGTGCGCCCGGTAACCCTGCCGCCCTGAGAATTCCTCGCGGTAGCCGTAATACTGATAGCCGAAATTCCAGCGCAGTTTGCTGTGCAATCTCAACGACAGGCGAGCCAGCGGGCTGCGGAAAGCCGCCGGGAACGTCTGGGCGGCGACAAACGCCGGCAGCGAGGCAACCGCTCCCGGCGCCCTACGGCGATCGCCGCCCGTATCCTCCACATGGCTGTAACCTGCATACAAACTGACCCGCCCGATCTCAAAGCGTGCGCCCAAAGTCCCGCTGTGCAGGTTGCTGGCGTACAGCGACCGATCCTGGAAGTTGAGCCGGCCCGCCGCGAAAAAGGCCAGAGCGGAAATCGTGTCCAGATGAAGCTTCCCGTAGGCGGCGTCCAGCGAAAACCGGCTGCCCGGCGTCCACGAAAGCTCCGCCGAATAGTTACGGCTGCGCGAACTGTGAGCCGAAAACGACACAGCGTTCGTGTTGTAATTCGTCCGCGCCGCCACGGACCACGTGAGAGTGCGCGTCCGGTACCGCAGGCGCGCCCCAAAACCGTGATAGTTGCGCTCGGCAATTGGCAAAAAGGGACGATCGGCCCGGCCCACCTCGGCTTCCAGGTTCACGCTCAGGTGCTTCCGCGGCGCCAGCCGGATCCCGGCCTGTCCGGAGTGGAACACGTTGTCCTGCTCGGCGGGCAACCGTTCGAGCACCGGCCCGGTGCGGAACTGCTCGAGCGAGCGGATGCGCCGCGCCGAGTAGTGATGGCCGCCGTAGATCGCGACGCGATCGGCCAGACGCATGGTTGCCTCGGTGGTCTGGCTGATGGTGCGGATCCCCAGAAACTGGAAGAAAACCAGCGTGCTTCCGAGCGTTGCGTTGTTCACCTCGCGAAACGAGGCATCGCCCTCCATCCGCGTGTGGTGAAACGCCGTGTGGCTTGCCACCCTCAGGCGGGATCCGGGCGCAACACTCAGGGTGAGACTGCCCGCCGCAACCGGCCGCCGGCCCGCGCCGGACAACAGAATCTGGCGGTTGCGCGCCGCGCCCAGACGGTCAATCCCGGAGGCGCTCTCGTCGAAGACAAAACGGCGGCGCCCCGCCGCGTACGCAAAGCGTGCATTCGCGGCAAAGACGCGGCCCTCCGCCCGCAGGTTCAGGCGCCAGTACGGGCTGCTGCCCCGATACGGCTCGTCGCGGCGCAACGCTTCGAGCGCGGTCAGATCCGCCGGATTGTTGCCCGCCGATGGAAGACCGAGAAACGCTCGCGTGTCCTCTTTGTAGTTGTCCCAACCCCGGAGCCAGTTCAGCCGCACTCCGAACAGCCGGATCTCACCGCCGAGCCGGTACTCGTTGCGTTCGCGGCGGACGTTGGCGAACAGCGGGAATTCGTCGCCGCGCGAGTCGAACTGCTGCACCGTGGTCAATCCCGGCCCGTCCTGCCGGTTCCGCGTGTAGCCCAGGATCAGCCGCCAGCTCGACTGGGGCAGCAGCGTGAGCTCGTGGTCTTGCAGGCGCCGCTCGGTATTGAGGAAATGCTGCCCCTCGGCGATGGTGAGCGCAGGATTGTAGTACTGATCCAGGCGCCAGGTGAAGTCGTAGCGGTAGGCGCCGTTCTTCTGAACGCGCAGCGAGGAAAGCTGGTATGGATCGTTGCCCAGGCCTTGCATCCCGAGCACGATCTCGTCGAAGAACCGCCCGTGACCGTCACGCGAGTTGACGCTCAGCCGGCCTCCGAGTAACCGCAGCCCGTTTCCGAAGTTCACGTCGCTGCGGTACTTTCCGGCGTTGCCGCCCACGGACCGCAGGCGGTAGCCGGTCTCGAACCACTGCACGACGTTGTAGTTTCCGGCCTCGCGGCCGCGCGCCGGACCGACAGCTTCCGGCGTGGGCGCAACCGTGGGCTGGGCGGCCAACTGCATCGCCGCCCACAGGAGCGCCAGAGCCTGCGCCGCACCTCTCATCGCAGAAACCGTGAATCCGCGTTCGAGCCGTGAATCCGCACGTGACAGCTCGTGCAGTTCTGATAGCGCGGGTTCGTCATATCGTGACTCGCCGACTGCACCGTAATGCCGTCTCCCTGCCTTCCGAAGTCCCCCATTCCCGTGTGGCACTCCAGACACAGCGTGAACACCGCCGGCCTCCGCAGCAGGCGCGCGTTCATCGAGCCGTGGGGCTGATGACAGGTTTCGCAGCCGTCCACGCGCACGGCCGGATGTTCGAAGGCGAACGGGCCGCGCTTGTCGGAGTGACACTTCAGGCAGGGTTCCTCAGTGGCCAGTGCCGCCTCGACCAGGCGCGGCCGCAATCCCAGCCGCCACACCGGCGCCGGCGCACCATGCGGGTTGTGACAGTCCGTGCACTCCATGAAGCCTTCGTTCACCCGGTGTTTGAAGGGCATCGAGAACTGGCTGCGCACCGTGCCATGGCAGCCGTAGCAGACTTCACGTTGCACCTTGGCCAGCAGAAACTTTGGAACGGGGGAACGGTGAATGGAGTGGCAGGCGGAACAGTCCACCCCGGCCAGCGTATGGGCGGAGCGCTCCAGGTGGACTTTAGAAATGTCCCCGCCGTGGCATGCCAGGCATGCGTCCAGCACCTGGCGCGGCGCCATCTCCGAAAAGGCGCGGATGGCGGCCTTGTCGCCGAGCGCCTGAACGTGCGCCTGGCCGGGACCGTGACAGCCTTCGCAACCCGTGCGCTCCGGCGGCTCTTTGCCCGAGGCAATGGTCTTGTAGTGGGGATTCTTGTAAAAATTGAGCCAGACGTCCGGGTGGCACTTCCGGCAGACTTCGCTACCGACGTAGGCGTTGGTTGGCGGCGCAGCCTTGGCCGGGCCGTACCAGAGCGCCAACAAGACCCATGTACAGAGACAGCCGCGTCGCCACACTCACTCTCAATCTTACGGGGAAAACTTCAGAAACAAGTGAAAAAACATGCGGGACGGCGCCGCCCCGCTCCGTCCCGCTTCGAGCTCCCGCCGCAAGCACTTCATTCGGCGCTGCGCCGGCGGCGCAGGATGATCAGCCCCAGCAGCACCACGGCCAGCACCGCGCAGATGATTCGGATGGTCGCCGTATCCATCGCACTTCCTCCTTTCCTTTGAAAATTCCTCCGCCCTTACATGTTGGCGATCATGGGGAGCACCTCCCGCAGGATGCGCACCGCCATGGGGCCGACGGTCACCACGAACAGCGTCGGCAGGATGCAGAAGAAGATCGGAAACACCAGCTTCACGCCGAGCTTGGCGGCCTGTTCCTCGGCTTTCTGGCGCATTTGCACGCGCAGAAAGTCCGAATGGGTGCGCAGGCTCTGGGCCACGCTGGTGCCAAAGCGGTCCGCCTGGATCAGCACGGCCACCAGCTTTTTGAGTTCGTCTACGCCGCTGCGCTCTCCCAGATGGCGCAGTGCCTCGGCGCGCCGCACCCCGGCCTTCATCTCCACGTTCACCAGGGCGAATTCGTCGCTGATATCCGGATGGGCGATCTCCATCTCTTTGGCCGCCTGCATGATCGCCTGATCCAGTCCCAGCCCGGATTCCACGCAGATCACCAACAGGTCGAGCGCGTCGGGCAGGCCCCGCCGAATGCGCCGCTGGCGCCGCTTGGCCTTCCAGTCCACCCACGCCCCCGGCGCCGCGTACCCCATCACCACCGCGCCACCGACCAGCAAGGGCAGGTTCTCCGAGCCCGGAGCCCAGGATTGCATCACCACATAAACCACCAGCGGCACTACCACCGCCAGCAGCACCCGCGCCCCGTTGACCACCCGGGCCGCCCCCGGCTTCCGGTAGCCGGCCCGGATCAGCCGCCGCTCCAGCCGCCCCGCCTCCTTGCTCGGAGTCGGCACCGCCTCTCCCAGCCGCTTGAGCAGCTCGCGAAACGCCAGGCTCGGATGGGACGGCACCGGAGCCGTCTCGACCCCGGGCCCTGTCAGCCGCTCGATGACCGCCTTCGGACGCGCCCACAGCCGCAGCCCCGCCAGCGCGGTGAACGCCGCCACCAGAAAGAACACCACCGCTGCGCCGGCCAGTTCCATAGCTCAGACTTCGATCGAGACGATCTTCTTGATGACGGCGTATCCGATGACCTGCAAGCCCAGCGCCGCCGCCAGCATCATGCGGCCCGTTTCATCCGTGAAGAAAAACGTGACCCATTCCCGGTTGACCAGAAACATCATCAGTCCCACCATGACGGGAATCGCCGAAAGCGCGTAGCCCGTCATGCGCCCGTGGGCGCTCACCGCGCGGATCCGGCCCCGCAGCTTGAAGCGCTCGCGGATCACATACGCCAGCTTGTCCAGCAGTTCGGCCAGGTTGCCGCCCGTACGTTTCTGCAACATCACCGCCGACACGAAAAACTGCACGTCCATCAACGGCACCCGCTTGGCCAGCTTCTCCAGGGCCACCTCCAGAGGAAGGCCCAGGTTGTGTTCTTCAAAGGTCCTGCGAAACTCGGCAGCCAGCGGATCCTGGAACTCTTTGTGGAGCATCTCCAGAGACACCGAAAAGGCGTGACCGGCGCGCAGGGAGCGCGCCACAAAATCCAGGCTCTCGGGAAACTGCGCCTCGAACCGCCGCAACCGCGCCTGGCGCCGGCGCAGGACGTAGAGGAGCGGCAGCGCCCCGGCCAGCGCCCCTACGGGCAGAGCCAGCATCCGCCAGGCGGGAGTCACGTACCAGACCACGGCGAAGCCGGCCAGAAACAGCGCCAGCGAACCGTGAATCATCCGCGCCACGTGCCAGCGCAGGTCGGCCTGCTCGATCAGCAGCGCCAGCTTCGCATCCAGACGGAACCGTTCCAGAATGCGCCGCACCAGCCGCCCGGTCTCGGTGTCCTCCCGCGGCAGCAGCACCGGCGCCTCCGCCTTCTTGCTCTTCCGGGCCGGAGCGGTGCCCAGGCGGTCCTGAAACCGCTTGATCTCGGACTTGCGCCAGAGTCGCGTCAGCAACCACCAGCACAGCACCGCACAGAGCCAGGAGGCGACGGCGGCGACGACAACCGTCAGCATGACTTCAAACCTCCACCACCTCGTCAAACAACTCCGGCCGCAGCCGGATGCCCGCCGCCAGCAGCCGCTCGTAGAACTTCGGCCGGATGCCCGTGGCCGCAAACCGACCCCGGACGCGTCCCTCCGGCGTCAGCCCCAGCTTTTCGAACACGAACAGGTCCTGCAGCGTCACCACGTCCCCCTCCATGCCGGTCACCTCCGTGATGCTGGTCACCCGCCGCGCCCCGTCGCTCAGCCGCGACACCTGCACAAACAGCTGCACCGCGCTGGCGATCTGCTGGCGGATGGCGCTCAGCCGCATGTTGGCGCTGGCCAGCGACACCATCACCTCCAGACGCGAAATGGCATCCCGGGGCGAGTTGGCGTGGATCGTGGTCAGCGAGCCGTCGTGGCCGGTATTCATCGCCTGCAGCATGTCCAGCGCCTCCTCGCCGCGCACCTCGCCCACCACGATGCGGTCCGGACGCATGCGCAGGCTGTTGATGAGCAGCTCCCGCTGGCGCACCGCCCCCTGCCCTTCCAGGTTCGGCGGGCGCGTCTCCAGCCGCGCCACGTGCGGCTGCTTGAGCTGGAGCTCCGCCGCGTCTTCAATGGTCACGATGCGCTCCTTGGGCGAGATGAAGGCCGAAAGAGCGTTGAGCAGCGTCGTTTTGCCGGCGCCCGTGCCCCCGGAGATGATGATGTTCAGCCGCGCCCGCACCGCCGCCTCGAGCAGTTCCATCATCCCCGGCGACAGCGACTTGCGCTCCACCAGATCGGCGGGCATCAGCTTGTCCACCGAAAACCTGCGGATGGACAGCAGCGGCCCGTCCACCGCCAGCGGCGGAATGATGGCGTTGACCCGCGAGCCGTCCTTGAGCCGCGCGTCCACCATGGGCGTGGATTCGTCAATCCGCCGCCCCACCTGCGAAACGATCTTGTCAATGATCCGCAGCAGATGGTTGTCGTCGCGGAAGACGACATTGGTCAGCTCCAGCACTCCCCCGCGCTCCACATACACGGCCTTGTGCGTGTTCACCAGAATGTCGGAGACGGTGGGATCGGCCAGCAGCGGCTCGAGCGGGCCCAGCCCGAAGACCTCATGCAGCACCTCCTCGCAGATCTGCTGCTTTTCGGCCGCGCTCAAAAGCGTCGGCTCCTCCTCGAGCAGCGACACCAGCGCCTGGCGCACCTCCGTGCGCACGCGCTGATCGTCAATCATCGCCAGGGCGTCCAGGTTGATCTTTTCGAGCAGCTTGCGATGCAGGCGGAACTTCAGTTCCTGGGCTTCGGCTTTGAGCGGCACCCGCAGCCGTCCCGTGTCCCTCAGCAGACGCTGCTCCCAGCTCGTCTCCGTGGCACGCAACCGCTCTTCGACTGGCATCGTTCACTCCTCCTCAGGCCCGGATCCCGGATAGCGCCAGCCCGGCGCCCCAGGACAACCCCGAGCGCTTGACTTCTCCCGACACCCCCGCCAGGCCCGCCACAAACTCCCCGATGGCCTGCTCCATCGCACTGCCCGGCTCCAGGCCGTTCCCGCTCGTGAGAGCCTGCGAGACCGAGTCGCCGCCCTCCGGAAAGGATCCATAAACCGGGAACTCCAGAATCTTTCTGAGCTCCGTCGGCCCCAGCTCCGCCGCGGCCACCTGGCGGTTGACGAGCATCCGGACCCGTTCCTCGGTCAGGCCCAGGCTCGACAGCAGGCGGACGGCCTTCCGTGCCAGATAAAGCGAGGCCAAATCCGGCGTGGTCACCAGAAACGACGTGTCCGCACTCCACAACACTTGCAGACTGTGCCGGTGGAAGGCGGCCGGAAGATCCAGAATCACCCAGTCGTAGGCCCGGCGTGCCGCTGCCAGCAGCTCCTCCAGCCGCCCCGGCTGGAACGAAGTCTCCGGCGGCGCCGTCGGGGCCGGCAACACCGCCACACCCCGGCACGGGGTGGTCAGCGCAGTCCAGCGGGCCGTGTCGAGAGCCTCGACCTGGGCCAGCGCATCTTCGGCATTGGGCGTCGCCCGGATCCCCAGGTAAAAGCCCACCATCCCCGCCGTACGGTCAAGATCCGCAAGCAGAACCTCCTCTCCCGTCAACCGCTTCAGCTCGAGCGCGGTGTGGCAGGCTAGCGTCGTCGCTCCCGCCCCCGGCTTGACGCTCGAAAAGGCCAGCACCCGTCCTTGGCGCTCGGCCGTCTCCACAGGGGCGCCCAGCCGCAGCAGCGCCTCGGCGGCTTCCTTCTGCGCAGTCGCTTCAAACGGCGCGTGCAAAAACTCACTGGCGCCTTGGCGGAGTGCCCACAGAACCGCCTCCGGATCCTGAGCCGTGTGCAGCGCCACAACCGGCACTCCCCAGCGCTGCGACGCGCCAAGACGCAACAGCTCACCGGCAGCCTGGCGGTCGGCCGAGATGTCCACCAGCACGACCGAGGCCCGCAACTGCCGCACTCCGCGCTCGAGTGCCCGCGGCTCCGGATAGTGCTCCAGATCCCCGACAATCTCAAAGACACGGCTCGCCTTCACACTCCCGCGGAACTCTGCCGCCAGAGCTCGGTTCGGCGCAATCAGAATGGCTCGCAGCCCCGCCATGACCGTGTCGGACAATCTCTCCTGCTCACCGCCGTTGCGCCCCACCCTCGCCTTCCGGTTTCAGAAACTCCTGCGGCATCTTCAGCGACGGCGCCGCAGTGGCCTCCACCGCCCGGGCGATTTCCGGCGTCACCAGCACTAACAACTCCGTCTTGGACTTGCTCACCTGCCGGCTCTTGAACAAAGCCCCGAGCAGCGGAATGCTCGCCAGACCGGGCACCCGCGAGAGGTTCTCCGTCACGCGGTCGTCCAACAGCCCCGCAATCGCGAAACTCTGGCCCTGGCGTAGCTCGATGTGCGTCTCCAGGCGGCGCGTCGAAAGCGCCGGGACCACAAAGCCGGAAATCTGGATGCCGTTGGCAAAATCTAGCGAGGAGACCTCGGGTTTGACATGCAGCTTGATGGTGTCGCGATCGGTCACCAGCGGTGTGAACGACAGCCGGATTCCGAACTCCCGGAACTGGATCGTCACGGCCCCCACATTGGCGCCCCCCTGCACCACCGGCACCGGAAATTCGCCCCCGGCAAGGAAGCTGGCCTCTTTGCCTTCCGTCGCCACCAGGTTGGGCTCCGCCAGAATCTGCAGCAGCCCCTGGGTCTGGAGCGCTTTCACGAAGGCGCCCAGATTCAAGTCAGGCCGGAATGCAAACACGTTGAGGGCGTCGCTGAGCGTGAAGACCGCAGAGGTTCCGGCGCCGGCCTGCGCCAGATTCGGCGCCGGGAACTGGCCGGTGGTCGTGCGTCCCACCGTGTTGAGCGCGCCCGTCAGAATCACATTCGCCCCCAGGGCCGAAGCCGCATTGCGGTCCACTTCGGCAAAGCGCACCCGGAGCAACACCTGCTTTTCCGCCTCGCGCCGGGCCACCTGAAGCTGGTTGACCACGCTTTTGCCGAACGGACTCGCCAGCGCCACCGCCCGTTCGGCCACCGCAGGGGTGGAAACCTCCCCGGTCAGCGCAATGGCATCCCGCCCGGCCTGCACTTCGATCCGTTCGTTCGGGAAGGTCTCCCGCAACAGCTTTCGCAACGGCTCCAGATCCTGGCCCACCGTAACCGAGTAAAACGTCCGCTCCCCGGAAGGGCCCCAGATCACCACCGTCGCCAGGCCGTAGGACTTGCCTTGCAGCAGCACCTCCCGCTTGCTGACCGGCACGGGGTCAACGACCTCGGGATTGCTGGTAGATATGCGGCTGATTCCCGCCGGATAGTCAATCACCGCGCTGCCCCCCACGGTGAGCTCGATCCGCTCGGCCGCCTCGACAGCCGCGGCCATAAGCAACGCCACCGCCAGCCGGCCGAATCTGTCAATTGGACCTGGCATTGCCCAACACCTCGATGGTTTTCTGTGTGCCGCGGATGACCACGATCTGCTCCGGTTCCGGTTCCACCGCCGGCCGCGGCGGTGGAGCCGGCGGCGGAGCCGCGGCGGCCCTGACCGGCGCCGGAGCCCGCACGGGCCGCGCCACCGGCCTTGGCGCGCCGTACAGTTCGGCCAGAGCCTTTCCGGGCGTCTTCTGCACCTCTTTATCGGTCGCGTTGCGCAGCACCAGCTGGATGCGCCCCTCATTGCTCGCCAGCGTCAGCGTCTCGGCCTGCTCCGGCGTCACCAGCAGCGTCACCACCGGCACGTTGATCGGCTTGCCGCTGGCATCCGGCTGGAGCTGCTGTCCGGCCGAAAGCACCAGGATGTTCTGCAGTACCGTGGTCGTGCGAGGTCCCTCCTCGCCCTGAGGCCGCAACGTCGCCAGCACGTCCACCCGCATGCCCGGCAGGGCAAAGCCCGCCACATTGGCGACGTCATTGACCCGCACCGAGACCGCCCGCATGCCCGTCGGAATGATGGGCGCCAGACCGAAGCCGCTGCCTCGTTCGGCCAGCCGGCCCGCCAGCACCGGCTCGCCCGCCAGAATCTTGCTGGTCACCGGGCGCCCCACCACCTCCTCGACGCGGGCAAACGAACCCTGCGGCACCAGCGGAGCCGGCAGCTTGGCGGCCTTGACGTCTTCGGGGCGGATCGTGGCCCCCACCTCCAGCTCCCGCGCCGCCACCACCACGTCCTTCATCGGCACCGCCGCCGCACGGGGAGAAGACCGGCGCCCGCGGCTCACCTGATAAAAAAGGCTCGAAACAATGAGCGCAAACAGCAGGCTCACGCCGAGAACGGTTATGAATCTGCGGTCCATAGAGTCCCTCGTTCCTCCCCCCTCACCCGTGTCGTCTCCGCGACGCGCCGCAGCACATCCGCGCCGGGCCCGTTTCCCAGACCCTCTGGCAGCCGAGACTGGCTCCTTGGTTCATCTCGGGACTCCTCCTGGCGTTCTATCGGTAGGAACGAGCGGTCAGATTAGTGCGCTCTCCCTTCACAGAGGTTGGGGGGCCGGCCCGCCGGAACAGCTTGGCCCGGCCGTCGGCGGCAACCAGTCGCCATCCAGGGTCGGCTTCGAGCAACGCGGCAAGCCCCCAGCGGGCCGGCACCAGCACGACGTCGCAGCCATAGCGGGCCAGGATCCGCTCCCAGCCCGGCTGCGCCTGCATGAGCGCAATGTACTGATTGCCGATCGAGGGACCGTAAAAGTCGCTGCGCCCGTCCATGAAGACGCGCTGCCGCGGCCAGTTGCGGTAGATCAGATAGTCGGCCCACTCATCGGAGGTGAACACCCGCCCCTGGCGCAACAGCGATGCCTGCGAGCGCACCAGCGAGGTCGGAAAGGCATGGTCGGGAAAATCGCGCGGCCATTTCTGCTCCGGCGTGAGGAGCAGCACGGCCGCAACGCCCGCCGCCGCCCACGGCGTCAGGCGGCCCCCTCGGGCGCCGAAATCGCGCGCCACAGCCCCCAGCACGGCCGCGACCGAGCCCCGCCCGGCCCTGGCCTCCCACTTCTCCCACAGCTCGCTCAGCGCAGAAGCCACCAGCGGAGCCGCCACCACCGCGTACAGGGGCGCGTGGCGCACCGAGCCCAGCGCCAGGTGCGCCCACAGAATCACCGGGAGGCTTTCGTGGATGCGCCCCTGCGACAGCCGCCATCCGGCCGCCAGCAGCCCCCCAAGCAGCAACGCCTCGAACTGCAACTGATTTTCGGTGCGAAAACTGGGCGCGCGGAACTCCATGACCACGTTGCGGATCCAATCGGAATTCAGATAGCCCGCCACGTGCACATGCAAGGCCGCCCCGTAGGGGTTCAACAGCGAAGCCAGCCCGCAGGCGCCCGCCAGCACGGCATATCGCAGCGGGCGGCGCCAGTTGCGCTCACCCCGCCTCCGCCGCAGCGTTTCCACACACAGCCCCGCCGCCACGGCGGCCAGCGTCGCGGGCAGCGCCAAAAAGCCGCCGTGCAGATTGGTCCAGAGCACACTCAGCGGAACCAGCAGCCACAGGCGGCCGCCCTCGCGCTTGAGGTCGCGCTCCACGGCCCACAGCGACAGCGGCAGCAACAGTAACGTCGCCACGTGAGGCCGCGCCAGAAAGTGAATAGAACTGGCTCCGGCCGCCAGCAGCGCCACCCCGAGCGCTACGAACAAATTCGTTCCCCGCCACAGCATCCACCGGAACAGAACCAGCATGGCCGAAGCGATCACGACGCCTGCCAACGCCGCGACGCCCGGCAAACCCCATTGGCGATGAACCCAGGCCAGTATCAAATCCGAGAGCCATTCCCAGGCGAACCAGGGCTCGCCCGGCCGGGTGTAGGAGAACAGATCCTGGCGCGGAATCGAGCCCGTCTCGAGAATGTAATCGCCGGTGCGGATGTGCCAGCCCGTGTCGCCGTCAGCCAGCAGCCCCTCCCAGCCGGCTCCGGCGGCAAACAGCCAGGCCAGCAGCGCAACCAGATAGCAGTCGCTCAACGAGGGGGACAACCACCCGCTCCACTTCACCGTCTTGCCCCGATCGGGAGCGCACACCATGGAATCTTCAGAGGACCCCCGTACTGATCGGTGCCTGTGGGTCAACGCATTAGCGCAGGCGTGCACGAATCTGTCCCGGCCGTGCTACCCTATCGGTCGCTCGTATGCGTTATTTGCTGACGCGGCGCGTGCCCCGCGCCGGCCGCCTGGTCCTGGTCGAAAGCGGTTCGCGCCATCTCGTGGAAGCGGTCCTCCCGTATCTGCACCAGACCTTCGGCCCGGAGGCGGCTGTGGATCTGGTCACCTGTTACGGCGGCCTGCCCGCTGGTCTGGACCCGCAGCGCACCGCCGTCTGGCGCATCCACGAATACCGCGGCCGCGACGGGCTCCGCCGCCTGGCGCGCGCCCTCCGCTCGCACCGTCCCGCAGCGCTGGTCATGCTCTGCTCCGGCGAGCCGGTCATGACGAAATGGAAGTGGGCGCTCGCGCTCTTGCTGCCGGTAAAGGTCCTGATCGTCAACGAGAATGCAGACTATTTCTGGCTGGACCGGACCAACTGGCGCACCGTGTGCCAGTTTGTCGCCGTCCGTTCGGGCCTCACCGGGGCGGCCGCCGTTTCCGGCGCGCTGCGCCTGCTGGCGTTTCCGTTTACACTGGTCTATCTGCTGCTGTACGCGGCGCTGGTCCATCTCAGGCGAAAGGTGCTCTCATGAAGGCAATTGTTGTGGAAACTCCCGGCGGCCCGGAGCAATTGCAACTGGTGGAAATCCCCAAACCCTCGCCCGGGCCCGGGGAGGCTCTCGTCAAAATTGCCGCAGCGGGCGTGAATTTCATCGACATTTACTACCGCACCGGGCTGTACAAGGCCGACCCGCCGATCGCCATCGGCATGGAAGGAGCTGGCGTGGTCGAAGCCGTGGGGGAGGGAGTGACGGAAGTGGCGCCCGGCGATCCGGTGGCCTACGCCATGTGCCGCGGCTCGTATGCCGACTACCAGGTAGTCCCGGCCTGGCAACTCGTGAAGCTCCCCCACGGCATGGACTTCCAGACCGCCGCCGCCGCCATGCTCCAGGGCATGACGGCCCATTACCTGACGCACTCCACCTTCCCGCTCAAAGAAGGCGACACCGCGCTGGTCCACGCCGCCGCCGGCGGGGTGGGACTGCTGCTCGTGCAGATGGCGAAGATGCGCGGTGCGCGGGTCTTGGGCACCACCTCTACGGCGGCCAAAGCCGCTCTGGCCCGCCAGGCGGGCGCCGACGAGGTCATCCTTTACACCGAGCAGGATTTCCAGGCCGAAGTCCGGCGCCTGACCGGCGGCCGCGGCGTGGACGTGGTCTACGACTCGGTCGGCGCGGCGACGTGGGAGAAGAGCCTGGACAGCCTGCGCCCCCGCGGGATGATGGTTTCTTTCGGCAACGCCAGCGGTGCGGTGCCGCCCATCCAGCCGTTGATTCTCAGCCAGAAAGGCTCGCTCTTTTTGACCAGACCCAGCCTGGCCCACTACTGCCAGACACGCCAGGAGCTGCTCTGGAGGGCCGGCGACGTGCTGAACTGGATCGCGGACGGACGTCTCAAGCTCCGCATTGAGCGCACCTACCCGCTTTCCGAAGCCGCTCAGGCGCACCGGGATCTGGCCTCTCGGGCCACCTCCGGCAAGCTTTTGCTCCTGCCGGGCTGACGCGGCGTGCGGGCAGAGTTGCAATCGCGGCAGCGCCGGCTCGCCTGCGACCTGGCCGAGCACGGCCTTGACGCGTTGATCGTCTCCTCCCCCGCCAGCATCCGTTACCTCAGCGGCTTCACCGGCAGCCACGCACTGCTCCTGGTCACTCGTGACGGCAGCCGCCTCTTTACCGACCCCCGCTACAAGTTGCAAGCCTCCCTGGAGTGTGCCTCTCGCATCACCGTGGCCAAGGGTCCTCTGACCGGACCCTTGGCAGCCTCGATCCGCCGCCTGCGGCTGCGGCGCATCGGTTTTGATCCGGCCCATCTTTCTTACGCCCTCTTCGAGCAACTCGACAAGGAGCTGCCCGAGGCGGCGCGGCTGGTCCCCGCCGGCGGCCTGGTGGAGAACCGGCGCATGGTGAAATCCGCCGAAGAGATCGCCCGTATCCGCCGCTCGGTGGAAACCGCCTGCAAGGCGTTCCTGGAAACCTTGCCGCTGATTCGCCCCGGCATGCGGGAACTCGAAGTCGCCGCCGAGCTCGACTACCGGGCGCGGCGGCTCGGGGCCGAGCGCCCCGCCTTTGAAACCATTGTGGCCGCAGGACCCCGCTCCGCCCACCCCCACGCCCGCCCCACGGCAAATTGCCTCGGCTCCAACCAATTGCTATTGATTGATATGGGGGCTATCGAGGACGGTTACGCCAGTGACATGACCCGCATGCTCCATCTCGGGCGCCCCAGCCGGAAGGTTCGTGATCTTTATCGGGCCGTGCTGGAGGCCCACCAGGCCGCCCTCGAAGCGGTGCGCCCCGGCGCCACGGCCGAAAGCGTGGACCGGGCCGCACGCAGGACTTTGCGCAAGGCCGGGCTCGCTCGAGCGTTCGTTCACTCCACCGGCCACGGCCTGGGGCTCGAAGTGCACGAACGGCCACGGCTGGGAAAGGGCGACGTGACCCGCCTGGAGGCGGGCATGGCGCTCACCATCGAGCCTGGCGTATACTTCGAAGAGCTTGGAGGCATACGCATCGAGGACACGGTAATCGTAACGCCGGCCGGATGTGAGACGCTGACCCCTGTGCCGAAGGAACTCGTGGAGCTCTAGGAGCCGGTGCGGCAGGAAAACATGACCATCGAAGAGATCAAGGAGTTCATCAGGCTGGTCACCGAATCCGGTGTGGACGAGCTCGAAGTCCAGCGCGGAGACAGCCGCGTGCGCATCCGTCGGACTCCCCCGCCCGCCTCGCAGACCGTCGTGGCGGAATTGCCCCCGCAGCGCAGCTCGAACAACACGCCCCCGGCATCCGCTGGCGCCGCAGCGGCGGCGCAGGAGCCCGAGGCGGACCTGGATAGTTCGCTCATCATCGTCAAGTCCCCGATCGTCGGAACCTTTTACGAATCGCCCTCTCCAGAAGCACCGCCTTTTGTTCAGATCGGCGACACCGTCCAGCCCGGCCAGGTCTTGTGCATTATCGAGTCCATGAAACTGATGAACGAGATCGAGGCCGAGGTGGCCGGCGTCGTCACCAAGCGGTTTGTGGAAAACGCCCAGCCGGTCGAGTACGGCGAAGCGCTCTTCGCCATCCGGCCGCTGTAAGCGGGCGCCTGCTGGATCCGCTCCCATGTTTCGCAAGATCCTGATCGCCAACCGCGGAGAGATCGCCCTCCGCGTCATCTGCGCTTGCAAGGAACTCGGCATCCGGACCGTGGCCGTATACTCGGAAGCCGACCGCTACAGCCTGCACGTTCGCTTCGCCGACGAAGCCGTCTGCATCGGGCCGGCCAAGAGCAGCAAGAGCTATCTGGAGATCCCCTCGATCATCAGCGCAGCGGAAATCACCAATGCCGAGGCCATTCACCCCGGTTACGGTTTTCTGAGCGAGAATGCCGAGTTCGCCGAAGTCTGCGAACTCTCCGGCATTAAGTTCATCGGGCCGCGCCCTGAAGTCACTCGCCTGATGGGCGTGAAAGACAAGGCCCGGGCGGCGATGGCTGCGGCGGGCGTACCGGTGCTGCCCGGCTCGGAGGGTGTGGTTCGCTCCGCGGAGGAGGCCCTCGAGGCGGCTCGCGCCATCGGCTTCCCGGTCATGCTCAAGGCTTCCGCGGGCGGCGGCGGCCGCGGCATGCGAGTGGTGCGCGAGGCTTCCGAACTGCCCTCCCTGTTCATCCAGGCGCAGCAGGAGGCAGCCGCAGCCTTCTCCTGCCCCGACGTCTATCTGGAAAAATTCATCCCCGCGCCCCGGCACATCGAGTTCCAGATCCTGGCCGACGAGCACGGCAACGTGGAGGTGTTCGGCGAGCGCGAATGCTCCATCCAGCGGCGCCACCAGAAGCTGATCGAGGAATCTCCCTCTCCGGTCATGACGCCCGCCCTGCGCCAGGACATGTCCGACCGCCTGCGCAAGGCGCTCCATGATGTGGGCTACACCAACGCCGGAACCGTGGAATTTCTCATGGATGACTCCGGCGCCCTCTATTTCATCGAAGTGAACGCGCGCATTCAGGTCGAGCACCCCGTCACGGAGTTTGTCACGGGAGTGGACCTGGTGAAAGGCCAGATTCTGGCCGCTGCGGGCGTACCCTTGCGCGAATTCATCCCCTCGCCCGTTACCCTCCGCGGACATGCCCTGGAGTGCCGCATCAACGCCGAACACCCCGAGACGTTTGCTCCTTCGCCCGGCCGCATCACCGCCTTCAACGTGCCCGGCGGAATCGGCGTGCGGGTGGATACGGCGGCCTACACCGACTGTGTGATCCCGCCCTACTACGATTCCCTGGTCGCCAAGCTGATCACCTACGGCCGCGACCGCGCCGAAGCCGTCGCCCGCATGCGCCGGGCCCTCGAAATGTTCGTCATCGAAGGCATCCACACCTCGATTCCGCTCCACCAGCGCATCCTCGAGGACGAAGAATTCCTGGCCGGCAGACTGGACACCCATTTCATCGAGCGCTTTTTGAGCCGCCGCCGCCTTGCTCCGGCAGCGGTTTGACCCCATCCGGCGCCGGCAGGTACAATGCGCCGAAAGGAGCCACGTCCATGTCCCTTACCGTCCTTCGTCTGTTCGTCGCCGCCGCGCTGGTGGCCGCACACTGCGCTGCGCAGTCCTTTACCGGGCGGATCTACGGCACCGTCACCGACCCCCTCGGCGCGGTCGTGCCCTCCGCCGAGATCAAAATCACCCACCTCGGGACCAACCGCACGCTCGTCGTCACCAGCGAAAGCAACGGCAACTATGCCGCCGGCGAGCTGCCCCCGGGCGAGTACGCTCTGGAAGTCTCGGCTTCCGGGTTCAAGAAATTTCTCCAGCGCGGCATCCGGGTGGACATTCAGCGGCACGCGCGCGTGGATGTCACGCTCCAGGTGGGCGAAGTGACCGAATCCATCGAAGTGGTTGCCGACGCCCCGATGCTCGAGACCACCCAATCCGGCTTGAGCAAAGTCGTGGACAACCGGCGCATCGTTTCGCTGCCCCTCAATTCGCGGAACGTCTACACCCTTCTCTACCTGACCCCCGGCGTCACCGGAAGTGTGAGCTCCACCTACACGACGGGCTTTGCCATCAACGGCGCACGGACCTCGATGCTCGACATCCTGGTGGACGGCGTCAGCACGGCCCACCCCACCGTCAACGGCTTCTCGGGCAACTCCACGTTCCCTCCCGTGGACGCCATCGCCGAGTTCCGCGTCCTCGGAACGAACTACTCGGCGGAGTTCGGCCGCAGCAACGGCGGCGTGGTCAACGTCGTTTACAAATCGGGCACCAACGACCTGCACGGCAGCGCCTTCGAGTTTCTCCGCAACTCCGCCCTCGATGCCAACAACTTTTTCGCCAACCGCCTGGGGCAGCCCCTGGGCAGCTTCAAACGCAACCAGTTCGGCGCACACGTGGCCGGCCCCATCCGGCGGGACAAGCTCTTTTTCCTGGCCAGCTACGAAGCCTTGCGGCAGCGGAGCTTCACCAGCACGACCACCAGCGTGCCGACGCTGCTTGAACGCCAGGGCGATTTCTCCCAAACCCTGGCCTCCAACGGCCGGCTCGTCCAGATCTTCGACCCCTTCACTACGCGTCGCAACCCCTCCGGCAGCGGCTTCATCCGCGATCCGTTCCCGGGCAACGTGATCCCTCCGGTGATGCAGGATCCCGTGGCCCGCAACGTCATCCGCTACTTCCCGGAACCGAACACGCCCGGCGATCCGGTGACCAAACGGAACAATTATTTCGCCACCGGAGCGCACCGCTTCGATCAGAACCAGCTGGACGGCCGCGTGGATTATAACCTCACGGCCGCCCAGCGGCTCTTCGGCCGGTTCTCCTGGCGCGACAACATCAATGCACCGCCGCCCTTGTTCCCGGGGGAACTGGCCATTGCCGAAGGCCGGGTCAATGAAGGCGTCCACCAGCCATCGGCCGCACTCGATTATTCCAATACGCTGAGCCCCACCACGATTTTGACGGCGCGCCTCGGCTTTTCCCGATCGCTGTTCATGTTCGACAACCAGGGTCTCGGATTCCAGCCCTCGAGCCTCGGGCTGCCTTCCGCCGTGGATTCCGTGGTGGACCGCTGGATGTTCCCCCGCTTCGGCGCCTCCGGCTACGTCAACCTCGGCGGCAACGACCACCGCTGGAACGCCTTCATGACCTACACCGCGCTGGCCAACGTCACCAAAATCCGGGGCGACCACGCCTTGAAATTCGGCTGGGAAGGCCGCCTGATCCGCGTCAACGTCTGGGAGGCGCGCGCCGCCGGCACCTTCAATTTCAGCGCCGGCTTCACCCAGGGACCGGATCCCAACCGGGCCAGCGCCAACGCCGGCAACAGCATCGCCTCGCTGCTGCTCGGCACGGGAACGACGGGCAATACGCTGATCCGCAACTGGAAGAACGTGGCTTCGCAAAGCTTCTATCACGGCTGGTACTTCCAGGACGACTGGCGCGTCACCTCCAGACTGACGCTGAACCTCGGCGTGCGCTACGAGATCGATTTCCCCAGAACGGAACGCTACAACCGGATGAACTGGTTCGATCCGTTCGCCCGCTCGCCGCTGGCCGGCGTCGTGCCCGGATTCCCCAACCTGAGCGGCGGCGTGCGCTTCGTCGGCGTAGACGGCAATCCGCGCCACCAGTTCCGCAAAGACTTGAACAACCTCGCGCCGCGCATCGGCCTGGCTTACCAGCTGGACCGCAAGACCGTGATCCGGGCCGGCTACGGCCATTTCTTCGGCCCTTCGCGCCAGGCGGCGCAGGGAACCGTGGGTCCGTTCGGCTTCCGCGTCGAGTACTTGTGGGTCACTACTGTGGACGGCATCACACCCTTCAACCGCCTGAGCAATCCCTATCCGGAGGGTTTCCGCGACGTTCCCGGCCACCGCGACGGCTTGCTGACCCAGGCCGGAGCGAACTTGCAGGCGTTCCTCCACGAATCGCCCTCGCCCTGGAACATGATGTGGAACTTCTCGGTGCAACGGGAATTGCCCGGCGGCATCCTGCTCGAAACCGCCTATGTGGGCAATCGCGGACTCCAGCTCCACCGCAGCACCGAGAGCGGGATGAACCTCAACCAGCTCGATCCCAAGCACATGGCTCTCGGATCCGCCTTGAACGAGCAGGTGGACAACCCCTTCTTCGGCATCGTCAACAACGGCGTGCATCTTTCACGACGCATTGCCCGGGCCCAGCTCCTACGCCCCTATCCCCAGTTCACCGATATCATCCCGCTGTACGATGCCGGCGGCAGCTCCATTTACCACTCCTGGCAGAACACGATCAAACGGCGGTTCTCCGGCGGGCTCCTCTTTGAGGGTTCCTACACCTGGTCCAAACTGCTCGATACGGGCTGGAGCCACCAGAACACTTACGACGTGCGCGCCAGCCGCTCGCTTTCCCCCGACGACATCGCCCACCGCTTTGTGATGGGCTTCGTCTACCAGTTGCCGTTCGGCCGCGGCCGCCGCTTCGCCACCGATTTGCGCAGCGCAGCCCAATTTCTGCTCGGCGGCTGGGAGGTCAACGGCATCGTCACGTACCAGAGCGGCGCTCCGATTGCCATTTCCGCCAGCAACACCTCCGGCATCTTCGCGCCCATGACCCTGCCGAACAATAACGGCCGGAGCGGCAGGAAGACCGGACGCGTTCAGGACCGCCTCAACCAGTACTTCGATACCAGCGTCTTCAGCCAGCCGGCGCCGTTCACCTTCGGCAATCACTCGCCTTACTCGCCCGACATCCGTAACGACGGCGTCAGAAACTGGGACCTTTCGCTGCTCAAAGATTTCTACGTGACCGAGCGTGTCACCACCCAGTTCCGGGCCGAGTTTTTCAACGCCTGGAACACGCCGCGGTTCGGTACGCCAAACACCAGCGTCACCTCTTCGACCTTCGGCGTGATCAGCTCCCAGGCCAACACTCCGCGCCAGATCCAGTTCGGACTCAAGGTGCTGTGGTAGGCGTACGTACGCCTGTAAAGAAAGCCGCTTCACTCGGAAGACACGGCCGGGCAACCGGACCCGTGAGCCGGGCGAACAGCGCCTGTGTGGAAAGCGGACGGCCGCGAGGGTGTGACGAGCTCTAAGTCACTGTAACCTCGACGGGAAGTTTGGCCCGCGCCGTGCCCCCTTACGGGGTGCCATGCGGCGCCTGCCCGTGGTGGGTCTGCTGTCCGCGTTTCCGCTCGTCACCCAAGTTGCGGCCGAGCTCCGCGGCCGGGTGCTCGATCCGAGCGGCGCTTCCGTCCCTTCCGCACTCGTCCGCCTGCGTTGCGACGGCCGCGACGAAGCAAGCACGACAACGGACGCCGAAGGCCGCTTCCGCCTGCCGGCCATCTACGGCCGCGCGTGCACGGTGGAGGTCCGGCACGAACATTTCCAGCCCGCCTCCGTTCCCGCGGAACCCGGCTCGGCGCCCCTCCGTATCGCGCTGCGCCTGGCGCCGATGCGCCAGCAAATGACCGTGAGTGGCGAGCCGGAGCAGCTCAGCGTCAACCCAGAGGCCAATCGAGACCTCGTCGCCTTCAACCCCGAATTGCTCGAGGGCTTGCCGTCGCTCGATCGCGACCCCCTGAACTTGGCGGCGCGCTATCTCGATCCCGCCCTCGGGGCTGCGGCGCTGGTCGTGGACGGTATGGAGACAAACCGGCTGGGAGTCACACGCTCGGCCGTCCAAGAAGTGCGCATCAACCGGAATCCGTATTCGGCCGAGTTCGGCGACCCCGGCCGGGGGCGCATCGAATTCATCACACGCCAAGGCACGCCCCGCCTGCACGGCACAGCCGCGTTTGTCTTCCGGGATCACCGCTTGAACGCCCGCAATGCATTTGCCTCCGAGCGCCCGCCGGAACAGCGGCGCATCGTCGAGGGCCATCTGACCGGCCCCCTGCCGCTCGGAGCCAGAACCACGTTCGTTCTGAGCGCCGAGCGTTCCGAACAGGACGAGTGGGCCACCGTCTATGCCAGAACCCCGCAGGGGTTGGTCAGTCAGCAGACCCCGCAGCCCGAGCGCGAGACCGAACTCTCGCTTACGCTCCGAAAAGATCTGGCGAGCGGCGGCGCACTGCTGCTGCGCTATGATCTGGACCGCGAAACGGCGCTGGCAGGCGCCGGCGGTTTTGACCTGCCCGAGACCGCCTACCGGAATCAGGAACGGGAACACGGGCTCCGCCTGAGCTGGCGCGCACTCGCCGGCCCGGCGGCCCTGCACGAACTCCACCTGCGCTGGGAGTCGGAGAACGTCTCCCGGAACAGCCTGCATACAGGCGTGCCGAGATTGGTCGTTCTCGATGCATTCACCGCGGGCGGCGCCCAGCAGGACTACACCCTGCGGCGGCAGCGGATCGAACTCAGCCAAGCCTGGGCAGCCTCGCGGGGCAGGCACTCGATCCGCGCCGGGCTTCAGTTCCCCGAATTCGCCCGCTGGGCGGTGGCGGACCTCCGGATGCGCGACGGCGTGTTTCGCTTCTCTTCGCTGGCAGATTTTCTCGAAGGCCGCCCCTTCTCCTTCAGCCGGCGCGAAGGAGACGGCCGCGCGCGCTTCTGGAAGACCGCGATGGCCGGCTTTGTGCAAGACGACGTGCGGCTCCAAAACAACCTTTCGCTCGCAATCGGTCTGCGGTGGGAAGGCCACAGCCACCCTCGCCGATATAAAAACCTCGCTCCGCGCCTGGCGGCAGCCTGGTCGCCGCATCCCAAATTGCTCCTGCGTGCCGGCTCCGGGCTGTACTATTCCCGCCTCCCGACCGGCGTCGTGCAAGACTCGCTCCTTTTGGATGGCAGGCGCCTGCGCGAAATCCTCATCCTCGATCCCTCGTTTCCCCGCGCGGCAGGCTCGCCGCTTGCCTTGCCTCCGAACGTGGTGCGCCTCGAAGAACGACTCCGGCTGCCCCGGCTGCTGCACTACAGTACCGGAATCGAACTCGAACTGAAGCCGAAAACCGCACTCACGCTGAACTATTCGGGCATCCGGGGCCGCGGCCTGCTCCGCTCGCGCGACCTCAATGCCCCTCTTCCGCCCTTGTACCTCCGTCCGGATCCCTCGGCGGCCGTGATCCAGCAGATCGAGGGCTCGGCGGCTCTGACGGCCCATGCCCTGGAAGCAGGCCTGCGCGGCGAACTGGCGCGCTGGTTTACAGGCGCTCTGATCTACGAACTCGGCCGCAGCGAAAATGACACCGACGGTCCCGACTCTTTCCCCGCCGACAGCCACGATTTAACCGGAGAGTGGGGTCCGGCAAGCTTCGATCGCCGCCATCGCTTCCGGGCCTACGGGCGTCTTCGCGCAGGACGCTGGTTCGCGCTGGGTGCGATCGTGGAAGCGGCGTCCGGGCAGCCGTACACGCTCACCACCGGACGGGACGACAACCGTGACGGCCGGGCGCTGGACCGCCCTGCCGGGGCAAGCCGGAACGGACTGCGCGGCCCCGGCGCCTTCAACCTGGACCTGCGCTGGTCCCGTGCGTTCCCTCTGCGAAGCCGCGACGGCCGCGGTGAGCCGCCCGCCGTCGAGCTGGCTGTGGACGCCTTCAACGTCATCAACCGGGTCAATCCAACGCGAATAGTAGGGAACCAAAGTTCCCCATTTTTCGGACGCCCCGTGGCCGCCGAACCTCCCCGGCGCCTTCAGGTTTCCCTCGAGCTGAAATTCTGATATCCCATGAGATGAACCGGTGAAAATTCTTTGGCTCGGTTGCACCTTGGCCGCCCTGGCGGCCGTGAGCTGCGGCATCACCGCCGCGCAGCAGGACCGCAAGCGCGAGCGCAAGCAGGAAGAAAAACTCGAGGAAATGTCGCGGAAACTGAACCGGCGTCTGTCGCGGTCCAGCGCGGCGCCGGAACACGATTTCCTGCACGCGCGAGCCGCCGCCATCCTGGAACGCGCCCGTGGCGCGCGGGCCGACGACTACGTCTTTGACCGCCTGCTCCGCGCCGCCGACGACCTGCTCGAGGCGAGCGAAGAGCTCTTCGAGAGCCGCTCGCCGGAACGGCAGCCGGCGGACGCCTCCCAGCGCGAAGCCGCCCTGGACCTGCAGCGCTATTATTTCCGCGTCCGCCAGGCCGAATACTTCGCCGAGCTGAGCCGGGAGCCGGATGCGCACCTCTACGTCCAGCATGCCCGGAGCCTGTACCAGCAGGCCCGCCGGGCCTACGACGCGCGGCAATACCGTCGGGCGCAGAAACTGGGCGAAGCGGCCGGCGAGATTGTCAGCGCCCTGGAGAAACTCGCCCAAGCGGCGGTCCGCATCCCCGAACCGCCGAGGCTGGAATGACGCCGCCGTGCCCTGGCCCGTTCCCGCGAGCTTTCGCGTTCAGGTCTCCATCATCACGCTGGCCTCCGCAGCCACGCTCGCACTGGCCTTCCTGCTCGTGCGCGAAGTCGTTCGCGGCACCGAAAGCAAGCTGCTCGAAGAGGCACGCCTTCAGGCCATCGGCGCCTGCCGCGAACTGAGCGAGCAGTTCCGCGACCGCCTGGCCTACGGCGGCGAAGCGCTGGCCGAACTTCCCTTCGAGGCCCAGGACATCTCCCTGCGCGGACTCGCCGCCGCCGTTCTCCGCTCCTACGAAGGAATGCAAGGCGGGTTCTACCTTGCGCCCGGCCGCCTGGCCGGATATGTCTTTCCCACCGGGGCCGCCGGAAAGGAACCGCGCCCCCAGGAAAAGGCCCTCATCGCGGAAACGGTGGCGCAGGCCCGCGCCCGCAACAGGCTCGTCACCCGCACCGCATCCTGGAACGGAGACCGGGCCGTGGCCGCGGCCGAACCGGCTGGCGACAGCGACGCGGCTGCCTGGACCCTCAAGCACATCTCATGGGCGGACGAACCCGGAACCGGCCGGCGCACCGCCTGGACCGCCGCACTGGCGCTGTCGGCCGCCTTGGGCATCGCCGGCACCCTGTCCGTGTGGCTGTTCCTCCGCTCCGGAGTGCAGACCATCCGTAGCGGCCTCCGCCGCCTGGAGCAGGATTTTTCTTACCGCCTGCCCGCCATCCCGGGCGAGCTCGGGGAAATCGCACAAGCGGTGAATCAGATGGCCGGCCGCCGCGCCGCACTCGAAGGCGAGCTCCGGCGCCAGGACCGGCTGGCCGTGCTCGGCAAGCTCGTGGCTGTCGTCGCCCACGAGATCCGCAACCCGCTCAACTCTCTCCGCCTCACCCTGGAGCTGCTCTGGCGCCGGATGGAGAAGGGCGCCGCCCGCCCGGAGGACGTGGAGGCGGCCCTGGGACAAGTGGATCGCCTCGACGCCATCTTGACGCGGCTGCTCGCCTTCGGCAGGGACGCGCCGGCGGACCGCCGCCCCCAGGACCTCGTGCCCGTCGTCGAGCAGGCCGTGCGCATGGCCGCGGAGTCCGCACGCCCCAAAGGCGTGGAGGTGAAACTACACCCCGCCCCCCAAACCACGCTGGTCGCCGAAGTGGATGCGGCCCAGATCCAGCAGGTGCTGCTCAACCTGCTGCTGAATGCCGTCGAAGCATCACCGCCGGGCCGAGCCGTCGAAGTGCGGTGCACCCCGCAGCATGACGGGGTCGTGATTACGGTTACGGACCACGGCCCCGGCATCCCGGAAGAAGTCCGGCCCTACGTCTTTGATGCGTTTTTCACCACCAAACCGAACGGCACAGGCTTGGGCCTCGCCGTATCGCGCGAGATCGTCGGCCGGCACGGCGGGCAACTCGATTTCGAAACCGGTCCGGCGGGCACGACGTTCCGGCTGTGCCTTCCCGTGCGGAGTGTGCAGACATGAGGCGGAAGGGATCCGTACTCGTAGCCGAGGACGAGGCGCGGGCCAGGGAATCGCTGCGCGCTCTGCTCGAGGACGAAGGCTACGAGGTCCTCACGGCGGCAGACGGTGAGGAAACGTTACGGGTGCTCGGCGAACGAACGCCCGACGCAGTCCTGCTCGATATCCGGTTGCCTGGCAAGGACGGCTTGGCCGTACTGCGGGAACTGCGCGCGCAACCCTCGCCTCCCGCGGTCCTGGTGATGACCGCCTACGGCTCCAGTGCCGTGGCCATAGAAGCCATGGCGCTCGGCGCCTTCGACTACCTCATCAAGCCCGTGCACTTCGACGAACTCCGCATCCAGCTGGCTCGGGCGATTGAAAACCGGCGCCGCATGGAGGAGCTGGAAGCCTACCGGCTCGAGGCCGCCTCCCATCCGGCCGAGATGGTGGGACGTTCCCCCGCCATGCAGCGCCTCTACAAGCTCATCGGCCAGGTGGCCCCCGCCGAATCCACGGTGCTCATTCTCGGAGAATCCGGCACCGGCAAGGAACTGGTGGCCGAGGCCATTCACGCCCACAGCCGCCGCGCCGGCCGCAGGCTCGTCAAAGTCAACTGCGCCGGCATCCCGGAAACGCTCCTCGAGGCAGAGCTGTTCGGCTACGAACGCGGAGCGTTCACCGGCGCCCTGCAGCGGCGCACCGGCAAGTTCGAATTCGCCGACGGCGGAACCATCTTCCTCGATGAGATCGGCGAACTCAGCCCTGCCACGCAGGCCAAGCTCCTGCGGGTGCTCCAGGATCACACCATTGAGCGGCTCGGATCCAACACCCCCATTCCTCTGGATGTGCGCGTGCTCGCGGCCACCAATCAGGATCTGGAGCGGGCCGTCAAGGAGGGGCGCTTCCGCGAGGACCTCTATTACCGGCTCAAGGTCGTCATCCTCCGGGTGCCGCCGCTGCGCGAACGGATGGAAGACCTGCCGGAGCTGGCCGAGTTCCTCCTGCGGCGCTGTGCCGCCCGCTTGAAGCTGCCCCCTCCGGCCCTCGCCCCCGAAACCTTGACGGCCTTGCGCGCCCGCTCCTGGCCCGGCAACGTCCGGGAACTCGAGCACTGCCTGGAACGGGCGCTCGTGTTGAGCCGCGGCGGGTTGATCCTCCCCGAGCACGTCGAAGAAGGGGCAGGCCTGCGCCCCGCCGATCCGTTTTCAGCCATCCCGCTCGAAGAAGGGATGCACGAAGCCGTCCGGAAACTGGAGCGCTCCATGATCGTGCGCGCGCTCCAGGCCAGCGGCGGCAACCGGACACGGGCGGCGGAGCTCCTCAAGATCAACCGCCGCTTGCTCTATGACAAACTGCGCGAGTTCGGCCTCGAGTAAACACGGGCTTCCGACTGAACCCATTGGTGGCGCGAACGAAGCCGCACGGCCACGGCTGGGTCACCGACGGGGCGTCGAACCTCGATGAGCTGGCCGTACAGTTGCACGCGTCATGCTCAGGCGGAGCAAGGACCAGGTGCTGGCGCTGCCGCCGAAGCTGCGGCAGTGGCTGCCCGTGGAGGTGCGGCCCGGCATCGGGGCCGCGGAAATGGCGCGCGTCGTGGGGCTGCTGCTGGCCAACATGCGCGGTGAGGGCTCGGCCGCGCGCCAGAGCAAGGACCGCCTGCGCCTCCTCGCCCCACTGATTCGGGCTCGACCGGGCGTTTCTTATCTGCTCGAATGCGACGCGGCGGGCGATGTCACTTGCAGCTGCCCGGGCTTCCAGTACCGCGGACAGTGCTCGCACGCCCGCGAACTGAAGGCGCGGCTGGTGCAGGGCGGCCCGCTGCCGGCCGAGTACTGCCCGGATTGATCCGGATCCGTGAAGCAGCCGCCGCTGGCGATTCCCTGCTTCTTAGCCCCGGGCGCGCCCTTTCCTGGTCGGACGGACCGGTTTCAGCGCCCGCTCGATCGCTTCCAAAACGATCGGCGCCATGACCCGGTAACCCTTGGCGTTCGGGTGCAAACCGTCGTCGGAAAGACTGGCTTCCAGCATCCCCGCCGCATCCGCCATCTTCGAGTAATAGTCCACATACACGAAATTCCGCTCCCGGCAAAAGCGCTCCAGCCACTGGTTGAGAGCGCGGATCGTCTCGGGCGGCCGGCGCCGGGTCTGTTCATACTGCGGATTGACGTCCTTGTGGTAATCGCTGACAGGCAGCAGGGAGGCAAACAGCGGCTTGATCCCGTGTGCTTGCGCCAGGTCGGCGATCATCGTCAGGTTGTTCTGAATCACCGGCAGCGGGACGCCTCGCGCGATGTCATTGGTTCCGGCAAGCACCACAACCGCCTCCGGCTTGAGGTCAATCACGTCCGCCTTCATGCGCCCCAGCATCTCCCCGGTGATCTGGCCGCTGATGCCGCGATTGACGAAGTCGCGATCCGGAAAGTATTCGTGCAGCCGCCAGCCGTCGGTGATGGAGTCGCCGAGAAACACCACACGCGGCCTGCCCGGCGCCGGCGGCCCCAGCTTCGCGTTCGCCTCGGCGTACCGCCGCAGGTTGTCGCGATCCGGGTTCCGCAACTGGGCCTCCTTGCGCTCGAGCAGCGCCTGGAAATGGGCTTCCAGACGTTCGGCCGCCTCGCGAAGCTCCACGAACTGCCGGCGCGCCTCTTCCGGAAGCGGAAACGGCTTCGGTGCGGCCTCGGCCACCGCCAGATAGGCCCGCAGGTTGTGCAGAAAGCGATAGGTCAGAGCCGCGTTTTGCACGGCGCCCGGGGTCTCCCGCATCGTCGCCAGAACCTGGCGGGCATTTTCCGCGAGCGGCGCACCGGCCCGGCCCAGCTCCGGAGCCGCAACCCGCGTGGAATCCATCAGCGCCACGGCGCGGTCCAGGAGCGCGAAGACTTCGCGGTTGGAAAGCCAGGCGTCCTGCTGGGCGCCCGCCGGCGCGAGCACCCAACACACCACGAGCAGAAACCCTGATCCAACAGCGACCGGCCGTGTCATGGTTTTCAGTCTAGCAGCCGGCGCCTTCCCGTTCACCGCCCGCCGGGCGCCGTCCGGCCTCCGGCGGCAGCCGTTCGCCGCCGAACCGGCGGATATAAAGAGACTTTGGGGTATGATATTCCGGGAATCGCCCCGTAGCTGCCGCCATGGCGGTCAACATCGGCCTGGATATCGGCGCCATCAGCCTGAAGCTGGCTGCTTTGGGCGGCCCCGAAGACCGGGTCGCGCTCGGCAGCCTGGCGGGCGAAGGCGCTCCCTTCCGCCTGCTCGAATGGAACGGCCTCCCCTTGGTCATCTCCGCCTACCGGCGCATTACCGGCAGCCCCATCGAGGCCGCCTTTAACCTCCTCCAGGAGTTCTACGAAAAGGTCCCCGAACGGCAGATCGAAGGCATTCGTGTCACCGGCTCGGGGAGCCGCACCATCGCCCGCATCCTCGGCATCTACTTCGAAAACGAATTCAAGGCCATCGCCCGGATGTTCTCCGCCTTTTATCCGCAGGTGCGAACCATCTTTGAAATCGGCGGCGAGAGCTCCAAATACATCCGCCTGGAGCCGCAATCCGGGACCGGAGAGTGCGGCATCGTGGACTACGACCGCAGCGGCGAGTGCGCGGCAGGCACTGGCTCCTTCCTCGACCAGCAGGCGCTCCGGATGGACTACGCCGTCGAGGAGGTGGGCGCCGTGGTGGCCACCGCCGGCTGCGCCGCCCGCATTGCCGGACGCTGCTCGGTGTTCGCCAAGTCCGACATGATCCACGCGCAGCAAAAGGGCTACACGCCTGCCGAGATCCTCCGCGGCCTCTGCGACGCCGTGGCGCGTAATTACAAGGCGAGCATCGTCAAGGGCCGGCCTGTGGTCCCGCCCGTGGCCTTGATCGGCGCCGTCTCGCAGAACAGCGGTGTCGTCCAGGCCTTGCGCGAGGCCTTCGGGCTCGCCGCCGGCCAGCTGTTCGTTCCCGATCTTTACGCCTGGTGCGGAGCCATCGGCACCGCCATGCTCGAAGCCGCCGAGCGCCGCAAGCGCTCCTTCCGCGATATCCACCGCCTCAACCAGCATGAAGCCGAGGCGCGGCCCCGCGACACCGTCCCGCTGTCCATGGACAACGTGGTGCTGCTCCGCGATCGCGTGCTGCCCTACACCGCCCCGCCCGGCGAGGGTCCCATTGCCGCCTTCCTCGGCCTCGACATCGGTTCCGTCTCCACCAACGTGGTCGCCATGGACGAATTCGGCCGCGTCATCCACGACGTCTATCTGCGCACGGCAGGCCGGCCCGTGGAGGCCGTGCGGCAAGGCCTCCGCGAGGTGGAGCAGCGCTGGGGCCGGCGGCTCGACATCCGCGGCGTGGGCACCACCGGTTCCGGACGCGAGCTCATCGCCGAACTGATCGGCGCCGACGTGGTCAACGACGAAATCACCGCCCACAAGACCGGCGCCATGCACGTCAGCACCACGCTCGGCACTGAGATGGTGGATACCATCTTCGAAATCGGAGGCCAGGACTCCAAGTTCATCGCCATCGAAAACGGCGTCGTCGTGGATTTCGCCATGAACGAGGCCTGCGCCGCCGGCACCGGCTCTTTCCTCGAAGAGCAGGCCGAAAAACTCGGCGTCAGCATCAAAGGTGAATTCGCCCGGCTCGCCCTCGCGGCCCCGGCGCCCACCCGCCTCGGCGAACGCTGCACCGTCTTCATGGAGCGCGACGTGACCGGCTGGCTGCACAAAGGCGAGACCGTGCCCAACCTGCTGGCAGGTCTGGCCTACTCCATCGCACTCAACTACCTGAACCGCGTCGTCCGCGGGCGGCGCATCGGCAACGTGATCTACTTCCAGGGCGGCACGGCCTATAACGACGCCGTCGCCGCCGCCTTCGCCGGCCTGCTGGGCAAAAAGATCATCGTGCCGCCCTACAACGGCGTGATGGGAGCCATCGGTATGGCCCTCATCGCACGCCAGTGGTGGCTCGCCACCGGGGCACCCACCCGGTTCCGCGGCTACGATCTGTCGCGCCTGAAGATCACCACCCGCGACTTCGTCTGCAAGGCCTGCTCCAACTACTGCGACATCAAAGAGTTCAACATCGAAGGGCAGAAAAGCTACTGGGGCGACAAATGCTCGGACCGCTTCCGCAAGCCCTCGGCCACCGGCCGCAAGCCGGTCATCGAAGACCTCTTCGAGTTCCGCGAAGAGCTCCTTACCGCCTTGACTGCGGAGCGAGCCGCCACAGGGCCGCGCATCGGCATCCCGCGGGCCATGTCCACTTTCGACCGCTATCCCTTCTGGCACCGCTACTTCACCGAGCTCGGCTGCGAGGTCGTGCTTTCGCCTCCCACGGACCCGACCATCGCCGCCCGCGGCGTGGAGCTGGCGCTGGCCCAGCCCTGCTACCCCGTCCAGATCGCCCACGGCCACGTGGCCGCACTGGCCGAGGCCGGCGTGGACTATATCCTGGTGCCGAACATGCTCGATGCCGAGTCGGAGGACGACCGGATCGCCCACTTCTGCCCCTGGAACCAGACGCTGCCGTTCGTGCTGCGAAGCGCACCCGGGCTGGAGGCCCACGCCCACAAGTTCCTGATCCCGACGCTGCACTTCCAGCTCGGGCGCGAACACGTCAAAAAGAGCCTCGCCGAGACCGTGCGGCGGCTGGGCGTCTCGCGCCGCTCGAGCGACCGTGCCGCGGATGCGGCCTACGCCGCGCAGCGCGAGTTTCAGCAACGGCTGCTCGAAGCCGGCCGGCGCGCCCTCGCCGAGCTCGAACGCTGGGGCGAGCCGGGCCTGATCCTCGTGGGGCGGGGCTACAACATTTACGATCGCAACGTGAACTGCGACGTTCCCCGCAAACTACGCCACCGCTACGGCGCCAACGTCATCCCCATAGACTTTCTGGTCACGGGCCGGGAACCGGTGAGCGACCTGCATCCGAACATGTACTGGACCTCGGGCCGCAAAATTCTGGCCGCGGCGCGCCTGGCCGCCGCGCACCCCAACCTGCATCTGATCTACATCTCCAACTTCAAGTGCGGGCCCGACTCCTATATCAAACACTTCACCCGCGAAGCCGCAGGTTCACCGTATCTGGTCCTCCAATTCGACGGGCACGGCAACGATGCCGGCTACATGACGCGGTGTGAGGCTTACCTGGACAGCAAGGGAATCCTGCGCTGCTACCGGGCGGCTGCCGCGGCTCAGACGGCAGGGAGGCCGCAGTGAGCACGGCGCGCCCCGCCGCAGGCAACCCCTGGCGCGGCAAGAAGGTCTATATCCCGCCGATGGCCTACGGCAGCGCGCGGGCGTTCGCTTCCGCCTTCCGCGCCATCGGCATTGACGCCGACATCCTGCCGCCCTCCGATGAGCGCACCCGCGAACTCGGAGCTCGCTACACCTCGGGCGACGAATGCTATCCGGCCAAGGTGACGGTGGGCGATTTCATGAAGCTGCTCGAAACGCCCGGGGTGGATCCTGCGCGCGTGGTCCTGTTCATGCCCACCGCCGACGGACCTTGCCGCTTCGGCCAGTACGCCCCCTACCTCCGCCGTGTGCTCGCCCTGAGCGGATACTCCCAAACGGAAGTGATCTCCCCTTCGAGCGACAACGCCTACGAAGGGCTGGGCGAGCTGGCGCGGCCCTTCGTGCGCACCGGCTGGCGCGCCCTCGTGGCGGCCGACATCCTCCAAAAACTCCTCCTCCGCTACCGCCCTTACGAGCGGAACAAGGGCGAAACCGAGGCCGTGTACGAAGAATGCCTCGACCATCTGTGCGCGGCCATCGAAGCGAGCCCGCCGGATCCGTCCCCGCAACTCCGCGCCATCCGCTCGGCCCTGATCCGCTGCCGCGACCGCTTCCGCGCCATCCCGGTCAGCCGCGATCCTTCCACTCCCTTGATCGGCGTCGTCGGCGAGATCTTTTGCCGCCTCCACACTTTCTCCAACGAGGACTTGGTACGGCGGTTGGAGGGCTACGGCGCCGAAGCGTGGCTCTCCGACATCAGTGAATGGATCTGGTACACGAGCGCCGAGCGCTTCCGCAAACTGAAGCTCGCCGGGAGGCGTTTCTCTCGGGAGGCCCTCGCAGCATGGATTCGCTGGAAGATCCAGCACCGGGACGAGCGGGCCTTGCTCGAACCGTTTCGCGAAGATTTCGCCGGCCATGAGGAGCCGGATATCTACGAGATCCTCGAGTGCGCTCGCCCGTACCTGCCCCCCGACGGAGCCATGGGCGAGATGGTGCTGAACGTCGGCAAGGTCGTCTACCTCGCCCGGAAAGGTGTGGACGGCATCATAGACATCAGCCCGTTCACTTGCATGAACGGCATCGTCTCGGAGGCCATCTACCCGCGCTTGAGCCGTGACTTGGGCGGGATCCCGATCCGCAATTTTTACTTCGACGGCACCCAGTCCGACCTGGATCGCGACCTGGGCGTCTATCTGGAACTCGCGCGCAGCTACCGGAAGCGGAAGCCTTACCGCGCCGCCCCGTCCCCCGGACTGTGTTCGGGAGCCGCTTGAGCGCCGCAGGCCCGAAAATCGGCCCGCCCTTCAGATGCGCGTCTTCGTCTCGGGCACTTCCTGCGGCTCAGTGTGCGTCACAGCTTCGATCAACATCGCCAGCTGAGCCGCCAGGTCCGCGTCGAGCTTCTCGAGAATCTTCTGCTCTTCGACGGCATCCGAGCGGCGGTTCGCCAGCGCATAGACCACCCCCAGACTGTAGTGCGCCTCGGCGAAGTCCGGCTTCACCGCGATGGCTTGCCGGTAGGCGTTCACACGTTCTTCCGGCCGCCCCAGCTTGGCGAACGCAAAACCGAGATGGAACCAGGCCGGCGCACATTGAGGATCGGAGCCGGTGGCCCGCTCGAAGTACCGGCGCGCCTCGTCGAACTGCTGGGCGACCAGCTGTTCCACGCCCTCGCGGTACAGTTGCTCGGCGTGGGTTCCGCAGGCCTTCGCATGCTGCCCCGCAGCGTCCTGGCGCGGGTGAAGCGACTGCACAAGGTCGGCCGCGGCGGCGATGTAGGTGTCGGGCCGGCTCCGGGATCGCCACAGCACCATCCCCGCAATGCGCCCCTCGGCGTCCGCAAGCGGCGCCCCGGCCGGCTCTCCCTCGGCCCGCGCGCTCAGTTCCAGCACCGTTCCCAGACCCGAAATGTTGCGAGCCGTCTGGACGACCGCCTCGATCCGCCGCCCCGGAATCAGCAGGAAAAGACGCTGGCCGGAGCCGGGAACCTGGTCGCTCAACACAGCGTGGGGAAGGGAGCCGGCGGGTTCCACGGCCAGCCGCACCAGCTCCGCAGGGACCGACTCCGCCAGTGTGGCCTTTACCGCGAATGTAGCGCCGCCGCCTTGGGTTGTGACCTCCACCACGGCGGCGCCGTGCAGCGGATGCGCGCTCGTGAGGATGTGCCCGTCCGGTGCGACCGCCACTCCGATGCCCCTGCCTCGCAGGGCACCGGAGCTGTCTCGTCCCACAACGGTGACCAGCGCACGTTCCGCTGTGGAAAGATCCTGCGTCTCAACCGCCTGCTGCGCGGCTGCGGCCGCGAGCGCCGCCGTCAAAATGTGAACAATCATGGGCCCGCCGCGCCTGTCGTGTACGATGTTAGTATAACAACCTCCCATGAGTCTCAAGAGCGTAGACCTCAAGAAGACGGTCAATCTGCCTCGAACCGACTTCCCGATGAAGGCCAATCTGCCCGAACGGGAACCGCAGATTCTGGCCCGGTGGGAGGAGATCAGGCTCTACGACAAGATCCGTGAGGCGCGCAGAGGGCGCCCCATGTACGTCCTCCATGACGGCCCTCCCTACGCCAACGGTCATATCCATCTGGGTACGGCCTTCAACAAGATCCTCAAGGATTTCATCGTCAAGTCCAAGACGATGGCCGGCTACGACTCGCCTTACATTCCCGGATGGGACTGCCACGGGCTGCCCATCGAGATCAAAGTGGACAGCGAGCTCGGCCCTCGCAAAGCGCAGATGTCTCCGGTAGAAATCCGGTCCGAATGCCGCAAGTACGCCGAGCACTGGGTCAACGTCCAGCGTGAGGAGTTCAAGCGCCTGGGTGTGCTCGGCCGCTGGGATGCGCCCTACCTGACCATGAGCCCGCACTATCAGTCCGTCATCGCCGGCGCGTTCGTCGAATTCCTGGACCGTGGCTACGTCTACAAGGGCCTCAAGCCGGTGCATTGGTGCCTGCACTGCCTCACGGCGCTGGCCGAGGCCGAAGTCGAGTACGAAGACCACACCAGCCCCTCCATCTGGGTCCGCTTCGCCCTGCTTTCGGACCCGGCCCTGGTGGAGGAATCCCTTGCCGGCCGGCGCCTCTGGGGGCTCATCTGGACCACGACACCCTGGACCATCCCCGCCAACATGGCCATCGCCTTCCATCCGCGGTACGAATACGCGGCCGTGGCCGTAGGCGAGGACGTCTATCTCGTCGCGGCCGATCTGGTGAAAACGACCGCGGAAAAGTGCGGCTGGCCCGATCCGCACATCCTCGCCCGTTTCCCGGGAAGCCGTCTGGAAGGCACGCGCTTCCGCCATCCGTTCCTCGAGCGGGAATCAGCGGGCATTCTTGCCGAGCACGTCACGCTCGAGCAAGGCACCGGCGCGGTCCACACCGCCCCGGGACACGGCCTTGAGGACTACCTGGTCGCCCAGCAATACGGCATCCCCACCTACTGCCCGGTCAACGCCGAGGGGCGTTTTTTCCACGCCGAAGGAGCCGCAGGCCGCCTCCCCGACGAACTGATCGGCAAGACCGTCTGGGAAGCCAACCCCATCGTCATCGGCATCCTGCGCGAGCACGGCGCCCTGCTCCACGAAGGCGTCGTCTCCCACAGCTACCCGCACTGCTGGCGCTGCCACAACCCGACCATCTTTCGCGCCACCGAACAGTGGTTCATCGGCATGGAGCGCAACGACCTCCGCCGGCGGGCCCTCGAGGCCATCCGCACGGTTCGCTGGCTCCCCGCCTGGGGAGAAGAACGCATCGCGAACATGATCGCCGGCCGTCCCGACTGGTGCATCTCCCGCCAGCGCATCTGGGGCGTGCCGATCATCGTGTTCTACTGCGCCCACTGCGGCGAGCCGCTCACCGAGCGCCGCATCCTGGATGGCGTCGTCCAGCTCTTCGCCCAACACGGCGCCGACGTCTGGTATGAGCGCACCGCAGCCGAGCTCCTGCCGCCCGGCACACGTTGCCCGAAATGCGGCCGCACGGAATTCACCAAAGAGTCCGACATCCTGGACGTGTGGTTCGACTCCGGCTCGAGCCACCTGGCCGTGCTCACAGAGGACAATGGCCTGCCCTGGCCCTCCGACCTCTATCTGGAAGGCGGCGATCAGTACCGCGGCTGGTTCCACAGCTCGCTGCTGGTGGGGGTCGGCCTGCGCGGAGCCTCTCCTTACCGCGAATGCGCCTGCAACGGCTGGGCCCTCGACGGCGAGGGACGTGCCATGTCCAAGTCCCTCGGCAACGTCATCGCCCCGGAAGAAGTCATCAGCCGCTACGGAGCCGACGTGCTGCGGCTCTGGGCCGCCTCCGTGGAGTTCTACGAAGACGTCCGCATGTCGGAGACCATTCTCAGCCGCCTGTCGGAAGCCTACCGCAAGCTGCGCAACACCTTCCGTTTCGCCCTGGGCAACCTGAGCGATTTCGACCCCGCCCGGGATGCCGTGCCGGCCGCCGAGCTCCTCGAAATCGATCAGTGGATCCTGTTCCGGGCCGAAGATCTGGTGCGCCGCTGCCGGGCCTGGTACGGTGAGTTCGAGTTCCACCGGGTCTATCACGCCATCTACGACTTCGCGGTCACGGACCTGAGCGCCGTCTATTTCGACATCCTCAAGGACCGCCTCTACACGGCGCCGCCGCGCTCAAAGGCGCGCCGCAGCGCCCAGACCGCCATCTGGCGCATCGCACACGCCTTGGTGCGCCTGCTCGCACCGGTGCTGAGCTTCACGGCGGAAGAGGTCTGGGACTACCTGCCGCATCTTCCCGGGGCCCCCCAAAGTGTGCACTTGGCTCTGTTCCCGGAGCCCGAAGAGCTCACGGCCGGGCTCGGAGAGGCCGAGCGGCGCCGCGCCGCCAACTGGGAGCGCCTCATGGAGGTGCGCGAAAGCGTGCTCCGCAGCCTGGAAGCCGCGCGCCAGGAAAAATTCATCGGCGCCCCCCTGGAGGCGCACGTCCGTCTGAAAGCCGACAGCGATCTGTATCCGCTGCTCGAAGAATATTCGAGCCAGCTGCCCGCCCTGTTCATCGTTTCCCAGGTTTCACTCGAAAGCCACTCCGACACCACGCTCGCGGTTCATGTAGAGCGCGCTTCCGGCGTCAAATGCGAGCGCTGCTGGAAGTACACGCTCGACGTCGGGGCCGATCCGGAATTGCCCACGGTCTGCGCCGCCTGCGCGGCCGCCGTCCGGGAGATCGCCCTTGCCTGAAATCTCCCCGCGCCTGGCCGCCTTGGTCTTCGCCGCAGGCGTCCTCAGTCTGGATCTGGCCACCAAGACCCTCGTCCGCGCCCGGGTCAGTCCCTGGGACACCTACGTGGTCCTCCCCGGATTGCTTAACATCGTCCGTACCGAGAATCGGGGCATTGCCTTCGGCCTTTTCAGCGACGGCGGCGGGGAATGGCGCTCCATGGTTCTCATCGCCGTCTCGGCGGCTGTGCTCGCCTTCGTGGCCTCGCTGCTCTGGCAGCGCGGCCCGCAGCCGGGCGCCGTGCGCGTCGCATTGGCTCTCGTGCTGGGCGGAGCCTGCGGCAACCTCTACGACCGCCTGGTGCACGGCGCGGTGACCGACTTCATAGACGTCCACCTCGGCCGCTACCACTGGCCCGCGTTCAATATCGCCGACAGCGCCATCACCATCGGGGCCATCCTGCTCCTGGTCACGCTCTGGCGGACCCCGCATCCCCCGGAGAAACGCTGATGCTCCCCCACCTCGTCCGGTTTGGCGATTTCTTCCTCCCCACCTACGGCCTCCTGGTCGCGCTCGGCTTCCTGCTGGGCTTGGGAATCGCCTCGCGGCTGGCGCGCGTGCGCGGCGCCGACCCCGAGCGCATCGTCAGCCTCGGCGTCTACTGCGCATTGGCCGGCATCGTGGGCGCCAAGGTGCTCATGATTGCCCTCGATTGGGACTACTACCGCGCCCGGCCCGGTGAGATCATCTCTCTTTCCACCCTTCAGGCCGGCGGCGTTTTTCAGGGCGGCTTGCTGCTGGCGTTGCTCGTCGGCTGGCTGTACCTGCGCCGCCACCGCATGCCGTTCCTTCAAACGGCCGATATCCTCGCCCCGGGAATCGCCGCCGGACACGCCCTCGGGCGACTCGGCTGCTTTGCCGCCGGCTGCTGCTGGGGAACCTCCTGCACGCTGCCCTGGGCCGTCACCTTCACCAATCCGGAAGCCGGCCGCCTGTTCGGCACGCCCCTCAATGTGCCCCTGCATCCCACCCAGCTCTACGAAGCGGCGGCCGAAGCCGGCATCTTCGTAATCCTCTGGCGCCGCTTCCGGCGCACCACCCGCCCCGGCTCCGTGATCGGCCTCTACCTGCTGCTTTACTCGACCGCGCGCTTCCTGATCGAGTTTGTGCGCGCCCACGACCAGCCGAATCCCTTCGGCGGGCCGCTGTCGGCCGCGCAGTGGATCGCCGTGGCCTTGGCCGGAACCGGCCTGTGGCTGCTGGCTCGCGCCCCGGCCCGCGCTTCTTGACCCAACACGAAGATGCAAGAGAATCCTTTACTCCGGATCGAATTCCGCGTCCCTTTCGACCGCATCCGCCCGGAGCACGTCGAACCTGGCATCCGGGAACTGCTCGCACAGGCCGCCTCGCGAAAAGCGGCTCTGGCTCACTCCGCCGGCACCACCTTCGAGGCAGTCCTCGGCGCTCTGGATGCGCTCACCGAGCCTCTCGATGACGCCTTCGCCGTCGTCCGCCACCTGGAAGCCGTCGCGACCTCCCCCGAGCTACGCGCTGCGTACAATGCCGTGCAGCCCGAGGTCAGCGCCTTCTATGCAGCCATTCCCCTCGACCCGGACCTCTGGCGCCGCATCAAAGACTACGCCGCCACCGCCGAAGCTGCACGGCTGGAGGGTGTGCGCCGGCGCTTCCTGAAGAAGACTCTGGACGACTTCCGCCGCCACGGCGCCGAGCTGGGACCCGCCGGCAAGCAGCGACTCCAGGAAATCGAGGTCGAGCTGGCCCGCCTCACCACCCGCTTTTCCGAAAACGTCCTCGACGCCACCAACGCTTTCGAACTGCGGATCACCGATCCGGACCGGCTCCGCGGCCTGCCTCCTTCCGCTCTGGAGATGGCGCGTCAGGCCGCCGCAGCCCGCGGACTTGATGGCTGGCGCTTCACGCTGCAGGCCCCGAGCTACACCGCCGTGATGACCTATCTGGACGATGCCGCCGTGCGCGAGCAGGTCTGGCGCGCCTACCACACCCGCGCCGCCGGTGGAACGTTCGACAACCTCGCCGTGATCGAACGGATTCTTGAGCTGCGCAACGAGAAAGCCCGCTTGCTCGGCTACCGCCACTTCGCCGACTACGCCCTCGAGGACCGCATGGCCGGCTCCGGTGACCGCGCCCGCGAGTTTCTCCTCGATCTGCGGCGGAGAACTGAGCCTCATTTCCGGCGGGAAACAGCTGCGCTCGAAGCCTTCCGCCGCGAGCTGGAAGGGGACGGCGCGCCTCCCTTGGCGCCCTGGGATATCGCCTACTACGCCGAAAAACAGCGTAAGGCGCTGTTCGATTTCGACGAAGAGGCACTGCGGCCTTATTTCCCGCTCGACAAGGTCGTCTCCGGGCTCTTTGAAATCGCCTCGCGCCTGTTCGGAATCCGCATCGAAGAGCGCTGCGGCGTGCCTTCCTGGGACCCGGGGACGCGTTATTACGAAGTCTACGACGACAGCGGCGAACTGCTGGGCGGATTTCACACGGACTGGCGCCCGCGCGAAAACAAGCGCGGCGGCGCCTGGATGGACGCCTTATTGACCGGCGGCCCGCGTCCGGACGGCTTCCGGCCCCACCTGGCGGTCTTGTGCGGCAACCTCACGCCGCCGCTGGAAGACCGGCCCCCATTGCTCACCCATCGCGAGGTCGAGACCGTCTTCCACGAATTCGGTCACCTGCTCCATCACTGCCTCAGCCGCGTCGAGATTCGCACCCTCGCCGGCACCAACGTCGCCTGGGACTTCGTCGAGCTGCCGTCGCAGATCATGGAGAACTGGTGCTGGGAACGCGAGGCGCTGGACCTGTTTGCCCGGCACTGGCAGAGCGGTGAGCCCCTTCCGGAAGAACTGTTCCAGAAAATGAAACGGGCGCGTACCTTCCGGGCCGCCAGCGCCCAGATGCGGCAGCTCGGCTTCGGCCTTCTCGATCTGAGCCTGCACATGGACTGGGAGCCGGGCCGGGATCTGCTCTCATGGAGCCGGCGCCTGCTCGAGGAATTCTCACCCGCGCCTCTCCCGGAAGACTACGCGATGATCGCCTCTTTCACCCACCTGTTCGGCAACCCCGTGGGCTACGCCGCCGGCTACTACTCCTACAAATGGTCCGAGGTGCTGGACGCGGACGCCTTTTCCCGCTTCCAGGAGCGCGGCATCTTCGACCGTGCCACCGGCCGCGCCTTCCGCGACGCCATTCTGGCCCGCGGCGACAGCGACGACCCCGCCGCCTTGTTCCGCGCCTTTATGGGCCGCGACCCCGACCCCACCGCCCTCCTCACCCGCCTCGGCCTCTAGCCAAAATTCCGTCAGCCTGGTGTGTCCCCTTTTTTCGGAAATTCTGTCAGCCTGGTGTGTCCCCTTTTTTTCGTTACTTCTTCGCCGGCAGCTTCTTCATCATGATGTCCTTGTAGTAAACCACGCTCTGCGGGTCGTGCTGCTGCAAGGCCAGGTACCCCTTGGTGTAACGGTTCTGCTCGTCCACGTAGTCCACGACCACCTTGTCGTTGACCTTGATGACGATATGGTTGCCGTCGGCAATGATGTGTTGCGTCCACCAGGTGTCGTCGGGAATCAGTTGCTCTTTGATGTCCACGATCCCGTACAGGCTCCCGGTGCGCCGCCAGTCCTTGCTGCTGTTATTGACCTGGGCCTCGTAGCCCTTCGGCCATCCCGGACCGAACTGGGCCCGAAAATACATCCCCGAGTTGCCGCCCTTGTTGATCTTGACCGTGGCCTTGAACTCGCAGTTCTCGCATTCCTCCTCCATGTAGAACAGGTGGCTGCGCTGGCCCCGGCCCACGATGGCGCCGTCCTCCACGCTCCAGCTCTCCGGATTCTCGCTGGCCTTCCACCCCTTGAGCGTCTTGCCGTCGAAAATGCGCTTCCAGCCTTCTTCTTGGGACCACCCTGCGTTGACACTCGCCCCAAGAATCAGCACCGCGATCATCCATGCAGTTGGCTTCATTCGTTGCTTCCTCCTCGTTCGAATCCTATTAGAACACGACCGCGTGACGAAACCCCGAAGCCCGCCCCCGGCCCAACGATGTTGCAGGATTGCCCGCAGGCCGCCCTCGGCTCGACCATACCGCAGCGCGCCCCGCAGGCCGCCCGACCATCCTCCTCGGTTGCCCCCATCCGCCCCACGGCATAGCATGAGAGGGGAGTGCCTCATGAACCGGCGCCAATGGCTTAAGGCCGCCGTCGCGGCCCCCTACGTCGTCCCCCCCACCCTGTTCGGCGCCAACGATCGCATCCGCATCGCCTTCATCGGCGTCGGCGGCCGCGCCCGCTGGCTCATCGAGCATGAGGAATTCCCGGGCGCGGAGATCGTCGCCCTCGCCGACTGCTACCTGCCCAGTTGCTACGCGGCCGCCAAACTCAAGCCGAGCGGCGAGCGCTGGGCCAAGTACCACGACTACCGCCGCATGCTCGAAAAAGAAAAGCTCGACGCGGTCTTCGTCGAAACCACCACCCACGCCCGCGTGCTCATCTGCATCCACGCCTTACAGGCCGGCCTCGACGTCTACGCAGAAAAACCCCTCACCCTGACCGTCGCCGAAGGCCGCGCACTCGTCAACGCCGTGCGCCGCTACAACCGGATCCTGCAAACCGGCACGCAGCAGCGTTCCATCCCCGTCAACGTCTACGCCAGCCGGCTGATCCGTGAAGGCGCCCTCGGCAAAGTCCACACCGTGCTGGCCTGCAACTTCGAAGGGCCTCAGGGCTGGTATCCGAAACCTCCGCAGCCCGTTCCCGAAGGCATGGACTGGGATCAGTGGTGCAATCAGACCGAACTGCGCCCCTACCATCCCCAACTCCACCGCCGCTGGGCCTGGTGGTGGGACTACGACGGCGGCGGGCAGTCCTGGGGCGTCACCGGTTGGGGAACGCATGCCCTCGATCAGGTGCAATGCGCCTTGGGAACCGACGACACCGGACCCGTGGAACTCTGGCCCGAATCCGACGCCTGGAACGCTCCCGTCACCCCGCGCTACGCCGGCGGAACGCTGCTCAAGCTCCACGGCGCCCGCCGTCCCGACCATTCCGACCTCGGCGCGATCTTCATCGGCGACAAGGGCCGCATCGAGATCAAACGCGGCACCTGCATCGCCGATCCGCCCGAGCTGCTCAAAGACGCGCCCCCGGATACGCCCGAGGGCCCGGGCGAGAACCGCTACCACATCGAAAATTTCCTGGACTGCATCCGCACGCGCCGCAAGCCCAACGCGCATGAAGAAATCGGCCACCGCTCCACCACCGTTTGCCACCTCGTCAACATCTGCCGCGATCTGGGCCGCAGGCTAAGATGGGATCCCGCCACCGAACGCTTCATCGGAGACGAACAGGCCGACTCCCTGCTGTCGCGGCCGCGCCGCAAGGGCTATGAATTGCCCGCCCTCTAGGCTCAGCCGGTGGCGTCCTACCGCGGCGTGATCAGCCCCCCGAGCTTGTCGTACTCGCTTTCCGCCCAGCGCGGAAAACGCGTCGCATAGGCCTCCAGGTACTTCAAACCGGAGCCCGTATTGTAAATCACCACGCGGTCCGAAGCCGCCAAAAACCCGCCCGCCACAAGTTTCTCGAGCGCCGCCACGCAGGCCGCGCCTTCCGGACAGGCAAACATCCCCTCTTCGGATGCCAGTCGCAGGCCCGCTTCCAGGATCTCCGCGTCTGTGACCGCCACGGCCGTGCCGCCGCTGGCGCGGAGAATCTCCAGCATTAGAAAGTCACCGAGAGGCTTGGGAACTCGCAAGCCGGCCGCCACGGTCCAGGCGTCCTGCCAGTACCGGCAGGCCGGCTCGCCCCGCTCGAAGGCGTCCACAACCGGCTTGCAGCCCTCCGCCTGCACCGCGATCATCTTTGGGCGTCGCGGCCCGACCCAGCCAAGTTCCTCCATCTCCGCAAACGCCTTCCACATCCCGATCAGGCCCACGCCGCCTCCCGTCGGGTAGAGCACGGCATCCGGCAGCTCCCAGCGGAGTTGCTCGGCCAGTTCGTAGCCCATCGTCTTCTTGCCTTCCACACGGTAGGGCTCTTTGAGCGTGCTCACGTCGAACCAGCGGCCCTCGGCGGCGCCCTCAGCCACCAGCCGCGCGCAATCGCTGATCAGCCCGTCAACCAGCGTGACCCGGGCGCCGTACGCCTTGCACTCGATGAAGTTCGCCTGCGGCACATCCTGCGGCATGAAGATGTGCGCCTCCAGCCCCGCAGCCGCCGCGTACGCGGCCAGGGCGCCGCCGGCGTTGCCCGCCGAGGGGATCGCCAGGCTCCGGATGCCCAGCTCCACCGCCATGGACACGGCGCACGACAAGCCCCGCGCCTTGAATGAACCGGTGGGATTCAAACCCTCGTCCTTGACCCAGAGCTGCCGCAGCCCGAGCCGCGCCCCGAGCCGCCGCAGCGCTACCAGCGGCGTCATCCCCTCCCCCAGCGTGACCAGCGCAGACGGCCGGCTCACCGGCAGCACCGGCGCGTACCGCCACAGGCTCGGCGGCGCATTCGCCAGCCACTCCCGGCTCCAGCTCCCCCGCACTTTGGCCAGATCGTAGCGAGCCAGCAGCGGACCCCCGCAACCGCACAGGTTGTGCACCTTGCCGGCCTCGTAGGTTTTCCGGCAGCGGCTGCACTCCAGATGGCTCAGCGAGGTCACGGACTCTGCGTCGAGGTGGCGTTCAGCGGTGGTACGGAATCCACACCGCCATCGCCGTCGGCTCGCGATTGGCGAACGCGTAATAGGGGATCAGCACCAGCTCGCGCGGGCGCCCGCGCAGTTTCCCGTCCGCCGCAAACGGCTCATAGAGCGGGCGCGTGGCCGAGGGCGGCTCGGCTTCAAGCCCGGCATGACGCAGCTCCACGATGCCGCCGAGCTTGTCTGCCGCGTAGGCTTCCCGGAACCCAGACCGGCCTCCCTGAAGATCCAGGTACAGATCGAACAGCGAGCCGGCGCCCCTCTGGTCAATTTCCTCCATGGCGTACACGAGCGGACCTCGCTCGACCGCCACCCGCCCGAAACTGTCCCGCACGCGCGGATTGGCCGCGGTCAAACGCGGCGTCATCTCGAAGTCGAGCGTCACGGCATCGCCCGGCTTCCAGGTACGCCGCAACGCCAGATACGTTCCCGGTTGCGCCGGCCCCGCCGCCGCGCCGTTCACTGTCACCGTCGTCCGCCGGCTCCAGGACGGAATCCGCACAAACAGCGTGAACTCGGTTGCGGAGGCAGGTTCGACCTCGATGCGCACCTTGCCGTCCCACGGATAGCGCGTCGTCTGGCGCAGGCGCAGGGCCACGCCGTTTTCCAGCCGCCAGTTCAGTTCATTGTTGTCGTACAGGTGGATGTAAAGCCCTTCGCGGCTGGTGCTGTAAAAGTAACCCGAAAGTGACGCCAGAATCCGCTCCAGATTCGGCGGGCAGCAGGTGGTCGAATACCACGGATTGCGGATCTTGTCCTCGCGATTGCCCACCAGTTCGAGCGGATTGCGGTAGCAATACAGTGTCCCGTCGAGCGACATGCCCGAGTTGACGCCGTTATATAAAGCCCGCTCCAGCACGTCCGCAAACCGGGCCTCCCCCGTGGCGGCCAGCATGCGCCAGTTCCACATCAGATTGCCGATGGCCGCGCAGCTTTCCGTATACGCCAGCTGATTAGGCAGCTCGTACGGCTCGCCGAACGCCTCGCCCACCGCTCGCGAACCCACGCCGCCCGTGATGTACATCTTCCGCCGCGTCATGTCCTCCCAGAGCCGCTCGAGCGTCTTCCAGTAGGCCTCCTCGCCGGTCTCCAGGTAGTAATCTGTCGCCCCGCTGGAGGCATACATGGCCCGCACCGCATGGCCCTCCAGTTTGGTGCGCTCGGTAAACGGCTTGCCGCTGAACAGGTAGACGATGTCGCGCGGTGTGAGCTTCAACCGTTCCCCGTCGCCCTCGAGAAAATACGCCGCAAACTCCAGATACCGCCGCTCGCCTGTGGTGCGGTACAACTCCACCAGCGCCAGCTCGATCTCCGGGTGATCGGAAGACAGCGGTCGCTTGGTGCGGCCGAAATTGTCCATCAGGTAGTTGACGAATCGGATGCCGGCATCCAGAAGCCGCCGGTCGCCGCTGCCGCGGTAGAGCGCAATGGCGGCCTGAAGCAGGTGCCCGAGGCAGTAGGTTTCGTGGCCCCGCGTCACCTCGGTGAAGCGCAGCGCCTTGCGCTCGTCCACGTAGTAGGTGTTCAGATAGCCGCTCGGCTCCTGCGCCGCCAGAATCTCCTCCACCACGCGGTCCACTTTGGCCCGCAGCTCCGGACGGTCCCCGGACTGGAGCACGAAGGCGGCCGCCTCCAGCCACTTGTAAATGTCCGAGTCGGTGTACAGCGGGCCGCGCCGCGGCGCCGCTTTGCGCCCGCTCAGGCGCCGGAAGTTGTCGAGCACCCCGTGCTCTTCCAGCAGATCGAGCAGCGTGGGAATACTCCGCTCCACATTCACCCTTTGCCGCGCCGACCAGAACCCGTCGCGAATCGTCACCGCCCGCACGGGCACGTTGCGCAGCCGGGCGTGCGGAGACTTGCGCAGATCGAGCACTCCGGCCTCCCGCGGATCTCCTTGCTGCCCGCTCGCGCTCAGCGCGACCACGAAGACACAACTCCAAAGCGTAGCGCTCCGCATCCGATTCCTCCCCTGGTTAGCTCGCAATCATCTGCCGCGGATCCCACCGGCAGATGCGCTGCTCGAAGAAACTCACCAGGCACAGCAGCGCGGGTCCCGCCGCGCGGAAACCGAAGACCGCGTCCTCCACCACCGGCCTGCGGCTGCGCACCGCAGCGATGAAGTTCTTGTGATGCTCCACGTGCGCGTTGTAGCCGCGCGGCGGCGTGAAGACGTGCTCTTCGTCCGGGCGCAACCCGTCCGCGGTTACGGGGCGCTCCGGGTATTTCTGCCGGTACTGGCGCAGGAACTCCCGCTGCACCGCCTGCGGAAACGTGTCAATCATGTAACCCGGCTCGGCCTCGGGCGGCGTCTTGGAAAGCACCACTGAGGCCCCGGCGCGGATCGTCCCCTCGCTGCCCACAAAGCGGAACCCGAACTGCTCGCCGGAAACGCCGCTCTTGAAATTGACCCGCAGCGCCAGCGTGAACTCCGGATGCGCCTCCGTCGCCGGATAGTCGAGCAGGGCCAGCATCACGTCCGGCACGTCCCGCCCGTCCTTCCAGTACCGGAGCCCGCCCGTGGCGAACACGCGCGTCGGTCCCAGCGAATCGAGGGCCACGTGCAGGCCGCTCAGCAGATGCACGAACAGATCGCCCGCAACCCCCGTCCCGTAATCCCGGTAGTTGCGCCAGCGGAAGAAGCGTACCGGGTCGAACGGCCGCTTCGGCGCCGGGCCCAGGAATCGCTCCCAGTCCACCGTCTCCGGCGACGCATCCGGCGGGATCGAGTACTGCCAGGCGCCGATCGCCGTGTTCCGGTCCAGCCACGCCTCCACCATGTTCACCTGCCCGATGGCCCCCGCCCGGATCAGCTCCCGCGTCTTGTGATAGATGACCGAGCTCACGTACTGGCTGCCCACCTGAAGGATCCGCCCGCTGCGCGCCGCGGCGTCAATCAGCGGCTTGCCCTGCTCGATCTTCTGCACCATCGGCTTTTCCAGATACACGTCTTTGCCCGCCGCCAGCGCATCGGCGGCGATCTGGAAGTGCCAGTGGTCCGGCGTGGCGATGATCACCGCATCCACATCGCGCCGCGCCAGCACCTCCCGGTAGTCCCGGGTCACGGCGATGTCGGCGCCGAAGACCTCGCGGGCCCGCACCAGCCGGCCGTCGTACAGATCGCAGGCCGCCACCAGCTTCACACCCGGAAGCGAACTTGCCATGCGCGCGTCGCCAAAACCCATCCCGCCCGCGCCGATCAGCGCCAGCTGTATGGTGTCGTTGGCCGCGATTTTCGAAGCCGCCTCCGGACCTTGCGCCGCCGCCAGCCCGGCGCCGGCCGACTGCAAAAACTGTCGTCGTGTCGCTTTCATGGTCTGCTCGCAACCGCCGCTCGGACGGGCAAACCCGCCGCCGCGCGGCTTTCATGGTATTTTGGGTTCTCCTTTACTCTACCCCAATGCGCCTGCTGCGCTTTTCGGAAGCCGTCCTAATCGTTTACTTCCTCTACGCCATCGCCGTCTCCCAGTTGCTCCCGGTGCGGGCGTCCGTGCCCCGGACCGTGTTCGTCGTCAACGTCACTGTCCTCGCCGGCATCTTCCTGCTGGCCTATGCCGACGCACTCCGCCGCCGGAAGTTCCTCTCCATCGTCCGGGACTGGTTTCCCCTGCCTTTGGTCCTGCTGGCCTACCGCGAGATGGGATGGTTCGCGCCCAGCCGCCACACCTACGAACTGGAGCGTGCCTGGGTCGTCTGGGACCGCGTGTTTCTCTACGACCTGAAAGTGCGTGCCGCCGTCGAGATCCTGGGACCCGTGGTGCCGTCCTTGCTCGAGATCGCTTACTCCCTCGTCTACGTCATCCCGCACTTTTCGCTTGCGGTTTTGTATCTTTACCGCCGGCGCGAGCGCGCCGCCGGATTTCTCTCCGTCTTCGTGCTGGCCGTGGTCGGAGCCTACGCTTTGTTTCCGTACTTTCCTTCCGAACCCCCGCGAACCGTTTTTCCCACGGAAGACCTCCCCAGTTTCATGACCCCCTTTCGCAGCTTCAATCTCTGGCTGCTGGGCGGCTGGGGCATCCACACCAGCGTGTTCCCGAGCGCTCACGTCTCAGGCGCGTTCTCTGCGGCGCTGGCCATGCGCCGCCTGCTGCCGGAGAAGCCCTGGGCCTGGCGCTTTCTGATGGTCTTGGCGGTCCTGATCGCACTGGCGACGGTCTACGGGCGCTACCACTATCTGGTGGACGCCCTCGCCGGGGTGGCGGTGGCCCTTGGGGCGTTTGCCGCAACACGCCCGCGCCTGGCCGGTTGAGCGGCGCTCACACCCACCTCACTTCCTCCCCGGCCCCGACCGCGGCGCCGGCCCCGGCGGGAGCCCAAAGCCCGGCGCCGGCTGAGGGACGGGCGGTTGCGCCTGCTGGCCCGGCCCCGGTTGCACTCCCGGCGGAACCGCCTGCCCGGGACTCCCCGACTGTCCCGGAGCTCCCGGCTGACCCGGCGCGCCCTGGGTCAGCTGCCGGAGTATGGCTGCATCCTGGCTGAAGTCGTAGATGAACTCCCACTCGTTGTACTTGGTCCGCTCGTTGTACACCTTGATCCCTTCCGCCTCGGCCTTGGTGGCCACGCCGGCGATACCTGGCTGCAGAGTGAATCCGGCCTGCGGCTGCGCCGGCTGTTGTTGCAGTGTGGCCAACCCACGAGGGTTCGGAGACGTCAGAATACGGCGCAGCAGCTCCGCCGCAGGATTCTGGCCCGGCGGCTCGACTCCCACGCCCGGCACCGGGCCGGTGGCAGGCTGCGTCACAACCCCTCCGGGCGCAGGCACGGGACTCACGCCCGGCGCCACAACCTGACCCCCGGGTGCGATCGGCTGCGTGTACGGCGCGGGAAGCCCGGGTACAGGCACCGGCGGCTGCACGGCGCCGGGCTCGCGTTCCGGCCGCGGCTGCGGGAAAGGCGTCACCGGGGGCGCCACCGGGATCGGACCACCGACACCCGGCTGCCCCGGCGCGACCTGCCCGGGCTGCGTTCCCGGCGGCAATGGAATGAACGGCACCGGCCCGGGCGCGCCCGTTTGTTCGGGACCCGGCGGCGCTTCCGGACCCGGTGGCGGCATCGCTCCCGCCCCTGCCGGCTGCGGCTCCCCCGCGCCGCTCTCCCCCTCGCTCGCCGGCGTTTCTCCCTGCGTCGCCCCACCCGTGCCGGAGGCGGCTTCGGCAGCGCGCCGCACCGCGATCGCCGCCAGGGGCGCCGGAGTCGAGCCTTGCCCCACGGCCGTCGCTCCGATGGACTCGAGCTCCGTGATGAACTGATTGGCGCTCGCCAGCTTCTCGGTCTGCAAACTCTTGCGTACGAGCGAGTCCGCCAGTACGCCTCCCGGCCCGACGTGGATCAGCCGCCACTCGCTTTCTCCCGTCATCGGATCCTTGTAGCGCCGGCGCAGGAAGCGCATGTTGTTGGTGTTCTCGAGCGCCTCCAGGTTCGGCGGATAGCGCCGGAACCGCCGGAAGTACAGCTGGATCGCCCGCCGGTACTGCTCGCCGCGATCAATCAGTGTCTGCTCTAGCTCCCGCTGCCGTTCGAAGGCCACCCGCGGCATTTCCGTGTACAGCGTGATCGCCACCAGGGCGGCCAGCAGAAACACGAACAGCAGCGCGTAGCCTCGTTCGCTCTCGCGGTGCGTTTCCATCTGCCTTCCTCGATTGTCCTCCCCCGGCCGCCGGTCAGGGCAGTCGGCCCGACCTCCCGCCTCAGCCCGCCTCCGCCACCAGCGGCAGCGTCTGCTGACTCTTGCTCTCGATGTCCTCCACCACCGCGGACGTGATGCCGATACGCACGATCCTGTAGCGCTTCTTGACGATCTCTCCCTCGGAGGCCACGTAGATGTCTTCTCCGTCCAGGAAAAACGCCCGCCGCGGACCCTGCCGCCCCGACATCGTGAAACCGTAAAACCGCAGCGGGATGGGCGGCGGAGGCGGCGTGCGCGCTTCTTCCTGCGGCCGCGCCTCTACCGGCGGAGCCTGAGCAACCGGCTCCTTCGGAAGAATCTTCGGCTCCGGCTTCTTGGGAAGCGGGGCAGCGCCGAAATCAAACAGGCTCCGATCGCCGCCCTCCAGCTGAACCTGCTGGAGCCGGGCCAGCAGGTCCAGCCGCAGCCGCGGATCAATCGCGCTCAGGTCCCGCACCTCCTCGGTGCGCCGCAGGCGCAGCGAGGGCCGGAACTCTTCGAGCGACCGCCGGCTCGCCCGCACCGCCTCCCGCTCCGGCGGCGCCGGCAGCCCGCTCTCCGCCAGGCGCGTTACGGCGGGCGGAGCCGTCGTCGCGCGCGGCGGCGTCACCGCCGCAGTCCCCGCCCCCGAGAACAGATTCCTCGAGACCAGATAAGCCGCCACCACGCCGAGTCCGATCAGGATCGCAACCTTCTTCGGCTCCGCACCGACCTTCACTGCGAGGCCTCCCCTTTCCGCACAAACGCGTTCAGCTTCAGGCTGATATTCAGCGTCCCGGTGGCCTGCTGGGGCGCCGCCTGCAGCGAATCAATCGTCAAAAAACGCGGCGAACGATCAATCAGGTTGACAAAGTGAACCAGGTCGGCGTACGTGCCCTCATAATGCGCCGTGATCACCAGCATCTCCAGCGTCTGGCTGCCTTCCACCGGCTCGGTGACGTAGGAATCTCCCTTCGGCCGCACCCCCGCCTTCTGCGCCAGCGAGGTCAATTCCTCCACGATGGTCGAATAGGCCGTGCGGCGGTCCAGAAAATAATCGTGCAGGAAGCGGTCGGTCTCGCTGCGCGCCTTCTCCACCGTGGCCGCGAGCGCCCGCAGCCGGGAAAGCGTTTCCTCTTTCCGGCGCACCTCGGCCTGAAGGCGCGCCAGGCGCTGCTGGAGCACCTCCGGAGAGCCGCCGATCGGCCGGAACACCGCCACCGCCGCCGCCAGGTTGGCGGCCAGCAACACGCCGACAACCAGGCGCATCGCCAGGCGCGGATCCTTCGCGATCCGGTTCCGGATGCCCGCCAGCCCGCCGGCTCGTTTCATCGCCTCCTCCCGTCGCTCTGCGGGCCCCGGCTCGCATCCTCCGCCTGCCGGAATCGCCCGCGCCCGGTACGACTACAGTTTCTGTGCATAGTTCACACTGATCCGGTAGCGGAACAGCGGCTCCGTCTGCGCCGGCGGCAGCGAGCTGTGCACCGCCGTCGCGCCGAACACCGGAGAGCTTTCCAGCCGCTTCAGCATCTCGATCACCGGCCCCTGGGACGCCGCACCCACCACCATGTCCAGCACGATCTCGTTTTGCCCGCTCACCTGCGGCCGCACCGAGATCAGGCGCACATTGTGCGGCACCACTTCCTCCAGATCGGCGAAAATCTTCGTCCAGCTGATCCCCTTGCGGTACAGCAGCGTGTTGAGGAAGACCACCTTGTCAATGACCTCGGCGTTTTCCGGCCGCCTGAGCGTCTCCTCGAGGCGCGCCTGCTCGGCGTTCAGCCGGGCCAGGTGCGCCTCCAGCCGTGCAATGGCCTCTCGTGTCTCGGCCGCCGCGCCCCGCTCCCACCACGCCAGCCACACCATCGCCGCCAGCAACGCACTCAGCAGCACGGCCGCCGCGGCCGAGGCAAACAGCATCGGCCGGTCGCGCCGGAACGGTTCGCTCGCCAGATTGATGGGCACCCTCATGCCGCCTCCAGCGACTCCAGATACCCCAGCAGGCCGGCGTTGGATTCCCCCGGGCTCCCGAAACGCGACCGCAGCGGCTCGACCGGAATTCCCAGTTCACTCTCGAACTGGGCCGACGCCGCCGGCGCAAATCCGCACACGTGCAGCCTCTCGGGCCGCGCTCCCATCTGGTCCTCTACGAACGCCACGGTGGGATACAGGTGCGAAAGCGCCTCCGCCGCCTCGGCGGAGGCCAGCTCGATCGTGCGCAGCAGCCGCACCGTCCCCCCTTCCGCCACCGCCAGGCTCAGCACCGCCCCGCTGCGTTTCGCCAGCAGGCGGATTCCGCTGGCCGGCACCAGCTCCAGCGCCGCCAGCACCGACGTCGTCACCCAGCCCACCTGAAACCCCAGCGAGCGAAACGGAGCCTCGTAGCGCGCCACGATCTCCAGCGGCGCCACGGCCACCACCACGTCGGCGCCCTTGCGTCCCGCCGGCTGCTGCACGTGGAAGCTCGACGCCGCGGCGTCCACATCGAAGGGAAGGCTCTTGCGCAGGCGGAAGCGGATCAGCGACGCCTGCTCTTTCGGATCCGAAGGAAACGCATCGAAATCCAGCACCAGCACCCGCACGCTGTAGTCCGGCAGAATCAGCGCCGCGCGCCGCCGCTTGCGGCTGCCGTTACCCGGCACGAGCTCCCGCACCTGCGCCGCCAGCACGTCCGGGCGCACCACATTGTCCCGCACCGGCGACACCACCAGCACATCCGGATCGAGCGCGCGCCAGGAAGTCTCCACGCGCTTGCCCGTGCGCCCCACGGCGATCCCTGCCGGCGACAGCTCGAAGACGAATTCCGGCGGTGGATCCTTGAGCAGCCGGCTCAGCCCTTCCCAAACCCCCATCCCCTCATCCTTCGATGAACGTCACCTTGTTGAGCTCGCGCAGCGTCGTGATCCCCAGGCGCACCTTTTCGAGACCCGACTCGCGCAGAAACGTCATCCCCTCCTCCCGCGCCACCCGCCGGATCTCGGAGCTCGGCCGCTTGGCCAGGATCATCTCCCGGATCCGCTCGCTCAGATCCAGCAGCTCGCAGATGGCCGTCCGGCCCCGGAAGCCCGTCCCGCCGCACTCAAAGCAACCCTTGCCCTCGTAGAAGGTCACGCGACCCCACTCCTCCGGATCCAGACCGCTCTCCCGCAGGTAGCTCTCCGGATACCGGACCGGCTGCTTGCAGTGCGTACAGATCACGCGCACCAGCCGTTGGGCCAGGATGCAGTTCAGCGCCGAAACGAAGTTGTACGGCTCCACCCCCATGTTCAGAAAGCGCCCCAGCACGTCGAACACGTTGTTGGCGTGCACCGTCGTGAAGACCAGATGCCCGGTGAGGGCGGCGTTGATGGCGATCTGAGCCGTCTCCTGGTCCCGGATCTCGCCCACCATGATCTTGTCCGGATCGTGGCGCAGAATCGAACGGAGGCCCCGCGCAAACGTCAGCCCTTTTTTCTCGTTCACCGGAATCTGCGTGATCCCCTTGATCTGGTACTCGACCGGATCCTCGATCGTGATGATCTTGTCCTCGTCATTTTTGATCTCCATCAGGGCCGCATACAACGTCGTGGTCTTTCCCGAACCGGTCGGCCCCGTCACCAGCACCATGCCGTAGGGCTCCTTGATGTAGCGGCGGAACTTGGCCAGATCCTGCTCGCCGAAGCCCACCACGTCCAGATTCAGCCGCGCAAACTTTTCACTCAGAGACTCCTTGTCCAGCACCCGCAGCACCGCGTCCTCGCCGTGGATGGTGGGCATGATCGAGACCCGGAAGTCAATCAGCCGGTTCTTGTACCGCACCCGAAAGCGCCCGTCCTGGGGAATGCGCCGCTCGGCGATGTCCAGCTCGCTCATCACCTTGATGCGGCTGATGATCGTGGAGTGCCACTCTTTGGCGATGGGCGGCATGGCGTAGTGCAGCACGCCGTCAATGCGGTACTTGATGGCCACCTCGTTGTCGCGCGTCTCGATGTGGATGTCGCTGGCCCGCCGTTCCAGGGCATTGAAAATCGTCGTGTCCACCAGTTTGATCACCGGCGCGATGTCGCTGTCGGCCGTGAGCCGGTCAATCGAAAGCGTCTCCTCGGCGCTCTCCTCCTCGGCCACCACGTCCAGCGTGAAGCCCTCGGTGACTTCTTCGAGCACCCGCTGGGATTGCTCGGTCTTCTTGAGCAGCTCCGAGATCTGCGACAGCGTCGCCACCTTGACCCGCAGCTTCTTGTTCAGCAGCACCGCCAGTTCGTCAATCAGGTTCAGGTTGCGCGGGTCGGCCAGAGCGATCTCCAGCGTCCCGTTTTCGGCCCGCATGGGCACGAAGTTGTAGCGGAACATCAGGTCCACCGGGATGGACCGGAACAGGTCATGATCAATCCGCGCCGTCTTCAAATCCACAAACTCGCAGCGATACCGGGCCGCCAGGGCGCGGGCCTCCGCCGCCTCCTGCTCCGGATCCTGCGCCGCAACACGCTCGCTCGCCATGGAATCCCTCCCCCTTACCTCAGGGTGTCTGCCAGGGAAAAGATCGGCAGATACAGCGCCACCAGCACAAAGGCCACAAACAGGCCCATGAAGATCATGATCGCGGGCTCGATCAGCGACAGCGCCGCGGTCATCCGGATGGTGACGTCGTCCTCGTAGAACTCCGCCACGCTGGCCAGCATGCTCGGCAAGGCTCCCGTGGATTCGCCGACTTCCATCATGTCAATGGACAGACTCGGGAACACCCCCGTGGACGCCAGCCCCGCCGAAAGCGGCTGGCCTTCTTTCACCATTTTCTTCGCCTTCTCGAGCGCCTTCCGCAGCAGCCCGCTGCCGAGCGAATCGGCCGCCGTCTCGAGCGCCTGCACCAGCGGAATCCCGCCCAACAGCAGCGTGCTCAGCACGCGCGCAAACTGCGCCACCTGATACTTCACCCAGATGTCGCCCGCCAGCGGCAGAGCCAGCTTGAGGCGGTCCAGCTTCTCCTGCGCCGCCGCGCTCCGCGACCACAGGCGGAACACCACCAGGGCCGCCGCCAGCACGGCTGCGAACGCAATCACGTAGCTGCGCGCCGTCGTCCCCACCGCAATCAGATAGCGCGTCACCAGCGGAAGCTCCGCCGCCATCGTGCTGTACAGCTGGGCGAAGTTCGGCACCACGTAGGTCACCAGGAACACCACCAGGCCGATCACCAGCAGCACCAGCACCGCCGGATACAGCAGCGAGACCATCAGCTTCTTGCGCACCGCCAGCGCCAGCTTCTGATACGAGATGTAACGCTCCAGAACCTCGGCCAGACTGCCGCTCTTTTCTCCCGCCAGCACCGAGGTGACGTACACCGGCGGAAACACCCCCTGGCGGCGGAACGCCTCCGAAAGCAGCGCCCCGTTGCGCACATCGTCCCGCACCGCCTTCACGTAGGCGCCCAGCCGCGCGTCCGTCAGCCGCTCCCCCAGCAGATCCAGCGCCTTCAGGATCGGCAGCCCCGCCCGAATCAGCGTCAGGAACTGCTGGTTGAAGATCAGAAACTTTTCCAGGTTGAGCCTGCGCCGCCGCGGCAACATCTGCCGCCCCAGCGCCGCCACCGCCGCCCGCGGCCGCACCGAGTACACCAGAAATCCCTGCTGCGTGAACCGCTCCCGCAGCTCCTGCTCCGAAGCCGCCTCCGCCACCGCCTGGTGAATCTCCCCGCGGCTGTCGGCGTACTTGAGAATGTACTCCCCCATAACCGTCACCGGCCGTCGCCCGCCACCGTCTCCACCAGTTCCGCCCCCGGCGGCGCCGTGAAACGGAACAGCGCGGGATCGAGCGGCGGGTTGACCTTCTCCCCCGCAAAACGGAACTCCATCACCGAGTGATCCTGCCCGAGGATCCGCAGATACCGGATTTCATGCTGCGGCGTCACCACGAATTCCACCTGAGTGTAGGGATACCGGTCCGACTTCGGCTCGGCAACCACGCGCAAACCGCTCCCTTCCGGCCGCGAAACGAAGCGCCCGAAATCCCGGCGGAAATCCAGCCGGCCCAGCAGAAACCCCAGTGGAGCGCGCAGGTCTTCGGTCTCCTTGAGCGGCATCTTCTCGACACGGTTCGTATCGGGAGTATAAAGGTAGACGAACTTGCCGTCCGAGACGAACAGCTTGCCCGCCGGAACCCGGTACTGCCACCGCATCCGGCCGGGCTTGAGCAGAAATAACTCCCCGCTCTCGGTGCGCGGCGGCCTCCCCCGAACGGTGTAGGTTTGCTCGAAATGCACCTGAATCGTGCGGGCCCGGTTGTAACGCCGCTCGATCCCTTCGAGCACGCGTCCCACATCCTGCCCGGCCGCCACGCCGGCCGCCAGAACAAGACACACCCTTGGCGCCCACGGGCCCACACATGTTTGACGCCGCCGGAGGCCGAACTGTGGAAAAAACCCGCCCCTTGGCGCCCGGGAACCGAGCGCCGCGGCGTCACGGGCTCAGCACAAAGTTGATCCTCACGAAGGCGCCGTCCTTGACCTCGATCTCCTGCTCGGCTTTCCGCCCCTCCTTGACGACGGTGACCGTGTGCCGTCCGGCCGGAAGTTCGATCGTCGCCGGCGTCGTTTCGCGCCGCGGATTGCCGTTCAACAGAATCGCCGCCCCCGGCGGCTCGGAAATGATCTGCACCTGCCCGGTCATCGGAGCCAGGTACAAAAACAGGTCCGTTTCCCCCGGCACCTCGAAAATGCGCATCGCAGGCCGGTGGCCCGCAAGCGAGGCCGAAGCCGTGTGCCGCCCCGGAGCCAGGGAGATCGAGCACGGCGTCTTGCAGGAAAGCGCCGGGTTGCGATCGAACATCACCACCGCCCCCGGAGGGCTCGTGCGCACCAGCACCACCGAGACCTCCCCGCCGCTCGCCGCAGGCGTGGAAGCCGCCTGCCCTGACCGCGCCTGCGGCCGGGATTCCTCCGTCGCGGGCGCGGCGACTTCCTCGGCAGGCTCCGCCGCCGGAAGCTCCGGTGCAACCGCGGGGGCCGGCGCCTCCCGCCTCGGACCCGCCGGGCTCGGTCGCTGGGACACCTCCGGAACCTCCACCGCCGGCGCAGGAACCTCGGGAGCGGGCGTCGCGGACCGAAACCATACGCTCCGCCACCAGATCCCGCCCGCTGCCGCCGCCACCGCCAGCACAGCAAACGCCGCAGGCCACAGTCGTCTCTTCCGCTTCGGCGCGGGAGCCGGCGCCGGCCTTGCCGCAACGGCCTTCACTTCCGCCGTCGGCAGGCTCTGGCCCGCACCCCGGGGGAGCGGCCTCCAGCCCGGCGAGGCGCCGCAGGCCCCCTCGAGCGCCCGTACGAAAGCCGTGCACGTTTCGTAGCGATCCTCCGGCCGCTTGGCCAGCGCTTTCCGCAGCACCGCCTCCACCTGCCGGCCGAGCGTCGGATTGATGTGCTGCGGCGGCGCCGGCTCTTCGTGCGCAATCTGATACAACAGAGCGGGCAGCGGCTCCCGCGCGAACGGCTTCTCTCCGGTGAGCATCTCGTAAGCGATCACCGCCAGCGAAAACTGGTCCGAACGGCCGTCGGCGCTCCGTCCCTCCACCTGCTCCGGCGACATGTAGCTCGGAGTGCCCACTACCGTGCCGGCATGAGTCAGATCGCGCGAAGCCGCATCCCGCGCGATGCCGAAATCCGTGATCTTCACCGTGCCGTCTTCCTGAATCACGATGTTGGCGGGCTTCACATCGCGATGGACAATGCCTTTGCCGTGCGCGTAATCGAGCGCCGCCGCCGTCTGCCGCAAGATCCGGAGTACCGCCTCCGGCTCGAGAGGCTCTTGCCGGGAAAGCAGCTCCTCCAGGGTCGGACCGCCGGCGAACTCCATCGCGATCCAGGCCACCCCCTGTTCCTCGCCGACGTCGTAGACCGTGACAATGTTGGGGTGCGAGAGAACCCCGGCCGCGCGCGCTTCCCTCAGCAGCCGCTCCCGCAGGCGGGCCAGCTCGGCAGCGTCCGCGAAGTCGGCAAGGCGGATGGTCTTGATCGCAACCGTGCGGCCGATCGCCGGGTCGAGGGCGCGATAAACCACCCCCATCGCTCCGCGCCCCAGCTCGGCCATAACCCGGTACCGGCCGATCTGCTCCATGCCGCGCCGCCATTGTAGCGCAGATCACACCCCGGCCCCGCCTGCGCTGCACGATTCCGCCGCCCGTTCCGGCGCCGCGGCGGCGATCAACCCCCTGCCGCTTCCGCCGAGGCTTGCACCCGCCCGTGCGTCCGTGGTCTGATATCCCTTTCTCTCGATGATCTCCGAACCAGCCGCTGTGGCCGCCGGCACGCCCACCCGGGCGCGCTACTGGGTGATCGTCTTCGCCGTCACCCTGGCCATCCTGGCCTACATTGATCGCGTCTGCATCTCCATGGCCGCACCCGACATCCGCCGGGACCTCGGCCTCAGCCACGTCGAGATGGGCTACGTGTTTTCCGCCTTCGCGCTCGCCTACGCTCTCTTTGAAATCCCCGGCGGCTGGATGGGCGACTGGCTCGGTCCCAAACGCGTCCTCATCCGCATCGTGCTGTGGTGGTCGTTCTTCACCGCCGCCACGGGCTGGGCCTGGAGCCTGACCTCCCTGTGGGTCATCCGGTTCCTGTTCGGCGCCGGCGAAGCAGGCTGCTTCCCGAACCTCACCAAAGCCTTCACCACCTGGCTGCCCGCCGCCGAACGCGTCCGGGCTCAGGGAATCATGTGGACCTTCGCCCGCTGGGGCGGCGCCTTCACCCCTCCGCTCGTGATCTTCGTCTTCCAGTTCATGCACTGGCGCCGCGCCTTCGAGCTCTTCGGAGCCCTGGGCCTCATCTGGTGCTGGTTCTTCTGGCGCTGGTACAAGGACAACCCTCGCGACCACCCCAGCGTCAACGCCGCCGAGCTGGCCTTGCTCGCCGGCGCCGAGAAAACCGCCTCCGGCCACGGCGACGTCCCCTGGGGCAAGCTGGTCGCCTCCCGGACCGTGTGGCTGCTGTGGCTCCAGTATTTCTTCCTGGCCTATCCCTGGTACTTCTACATCACCTGGCTGCCGACCTATCTGCAGGAGTTTCGCGGGCTCGATCCGGAAAGCAGTTCGCGGGCCGCGATCTTCCCCCTCCTGTTCGGTGGATTCGGCTCCCTGTTCTGCGGACTGATCTCCGCCCGGGTGGCGCGCTGGATGGGCAGCGTGGCCACGGCGCGCCGCTTCCTGGCCATCCTCGGTTTCTTCGGCGCCGGAGTCCTGATCCTTGTCTCCACTCAGATCAAGGATCCCTACCTGGCCATGATCGTCATGGGACTGGCCAGCTTCTTCAACGATCTGGTCATGCCCGGCTCCTGGGGCGCCTGCATGGATGTCGGCGGAAAATACGCCGGAACCCTCTCGGGGTCCATGAACATGATGGGTAACATGGCCGGCTTTGTCGCGCCCCCCGTGGCGGGCTACATCCTCCGCTACACCGGCGACTGGAACCTGGTCCTCTACGCCATGGCCGGCGTCTACTTCCTCGGCACGCTCTGCTGGCCCTTTATTGACCCCGTCACGCCCCTCGAAAAAAACGGCGAGCGGCGGCGGGACCTGAAAGACTAGCCGAACCGCCTCAGCCGGTCCTCCACATCCGCCCGGAATTTCTCGATGAACCCCAGGACGTAATGCGCCACGTCGCGCGAGGGATCCTCGACGAGCGGCGTCAGGTCCATCGCAAAGGTCAGCGCCGTCTCCACATCCGTGGCATGCGAAGCAAAATACGTGGCGTTGGCCGCCCTCCGGCCGAGCGTCGCCAGATCGTAGCGCTTGCCTCCGCTGATCTGCGAGTCGAACACGCCCACCAGCGCCGCCGCCAGATTCGGCCGGGCCGAAACCGGAAGCGCCTGCTTGTCCTCGTCCGGCAGCCAGTCCAGATCCCGCCAGACCTCGCAGCCGTAGACCTTCTCCGGCCGGAATTCTCCCGCCACCGCGCGCAGCGCCGCCAGCGCCCGCAGGCTGACGGCCACGTGCGTGTCGTGCTTGTCCGCCAGGTTGTGCAGGTACACCACCCGGGGCCGCGCCGCTCGCAGAATGGCTGTCATATCTTCCTCAACCGCTTTCAGGCCGGGATCCTTCACCTGCGCGCTCGTATAGTCGAGCTGGATCTGGCAGCCGTATTCGCCCAGATAGGCCGCCTTGCGCTGCTCCCGCCGCCGCACCTGCTGCATCTCCGCGTCGGTGAATTTCTCGTAAATCCCCGCACGCGGGCTCCCCGCTCCGTTGGTGACCACCACGCCCGCAAACCAGCGGTCCGGGCGGCCGTAGCATTCGGCGATGCCGTGATAGGCCATGATCTCGATGTCGTCCTGGTGTGCGCAAAAGCACAGATGCGTGGTGCGCTCGAGCGCCGCCGGCAACTCGACCCCGTCCGGCACGAACACATCCGCCGTCGGATTATGAAACCGCATCAGTCCTCCCTCCGCGCCGGAATCTCAGGCAGGCTGGCGGCCGCCACGGCCTGCCCGTGGCGCTTCTCCTTCTCTCCCGGCACGTGCAGCCGGATCCTCTCGGCAAGCTCCGGAAACTCCTTCTTCAGCACTTCCGAAGCGGCCGAGACGATGTGCTCTCCCGCCGCTCCGGAAAGCACCCGCCCCAGCACCAGCACGTGCCGCAGCTCGTAAAAATCCGCGTAGTGCGCGATCGCGTAGCCGAAATACGCCCCGATGGTCCGGAACAAGCGGCAGGCGCGCTCGTCGCCGCCGTCGGCCAGCTTCTGCACCGCAGCCAGCCGCTCGGCCAGGGGCATTTCGGAGGCCAGCGCGATGCCCGCCGCGGGCGCCAGCCGCGCCACCGCCTGCTGGGAGAAATACTGCACGCCCACGCCCCGGTCGCCCGACCATTCATCCGCCGGAGCCTCCGCCCGGTAGTCCACCGGCGCAAACGCCAGCTCGTTCAGCCACGTCGTGATGCCGCCCTGCGGCGTCACCCAGCCGCCGGCCTGGCTGGTGCCCATCGAAACACCGAGCACCGCGTTGTCCCCCAGCGCCATCGAGCCCGCCAGCGCCGTCACCTCTCCGTCGTTGGCCACCACGAACGGCACTCCGCCCCAGGCCTGCTGTAGCTCGAAGAAAATCCGCCGCACGCGCTTTTCAAACAGCTCGGCCGGTACGCCCCGGAACAGCGAGGCCACGCGCACCTCGTTATTCACGTAGATCCCCGCCGCGCTGCCCCCGATGGCGTCCACGCGCGGCAGATGCGCCGCCGCCCGCTTCAGCGTGTCGTGGATGTGCTCGTAGTGGTATTGCGGATCCGGCTGGAAATAGGGATCCCAGACCACCTCTTCGGTATGCACCACCTCGCCGTCCATCACCGCGGCGCACTTGCGATCGCTGCCCCCCAGATCGAACCCGATGCGGCACCCCTCGAAATGTCCCCCCAGATGCAGCGCCGATTCCCGCGCCCCGGGCGCCTGCTCGAAGGGGACGTTCTCGATCGCCATGGGCTTGCCGTAAACGCGCTCCCCCATGAACTCATAGTCGAAAGCCCGCGCGCCCGCCGGTGAGTAGACCTCGCGCAAGTAGGCGGCGATGGCCGGATCGCCCGCCACCGTCACGCGCCACGCCCCACGCTGCCAGAGCAGAAACTTCAGCAGCCGTTCGGCGTACCGCTGGTTCAGTTCGATCCACGGACTCTCATGCGGGAACACCTCGGTCGTGTAGACCGATACCGCCCCGTCTCCCCGCTCGAGCGCCAGGGCCAGCGGGCGCGCCCGCCCGCTTGCGCGCACCAGATCCCGGTAGCGGCGATTCCACAGTGCGGCCGGCACGAAGTCCGGATCCAGAGGCGGCCTGCATTGCAAAGCGACGTCCAGCATCAATCCAATCTCTGAGCATACCGGAGGCGCACCTCCGAAGTGCGGGCCGCGGCCTCCGGGGCTACACTGGAGTTTCCAGCCGCCTATGAAAAAACTCGCGGTTCTTGTACTCTCCTCCGCCTGCCTGGCGCAGATCCAGGAAATCTCCGGCCACCGCATTCGCGCCCACGTGCGCTTCCTGGCGAGCGATCTTCTCGAAGGCCGCGGCGTCGGCACGCGCGGCGGCCTGCTCGCCACCGAATACATCGCCACCCAGTTCGCTCTGGCAGGTCTGAAACCGGGGGGCGACAGCGGCACGTACCTCCAGAAAGTCCCGCTTGTCGGCATTCAGACCCAGCCCGACGCCCGCCTGAGCGCCGGGCGCGGCGGCAAGCGGGCCGATTTCCGCTGGCTCGAGGATTTCGTGGGCGTCAGCCGCCGGCAGACCCCGCTCGAGGAATTCACCGCCGAGGCCGTCTTTGTCGGCCACGGCATCGTGGCGCCGGAATTTCAGTGGAACGATTACGCGGGCGCAGACGTGCGCGGCAAAATCGTCGTGCTGTTCACCAACGAGCCGCCCTCGGCCGACGAAAAGTTCTTCGCCGGCCGCGCGCTGACCTACTACGGGCGCTGGACCTACAAGTACGAGGAAGCCCTCCGGCAGGGCGCACTCGGCGCCCTCATCATCCACACCGATGAAACCGCCGGCTACGGCTGGGAAGTGGTGCGCAACTCCTGGGGCGGGGAGGAACCCTACGTCAGACTCGCCCCCGGCGAGCCCGCCCTGGCCTTCGCCGGGTGGATCACACGGCAGGCCGGAGAAAAGCTCCTGGCGCTGGCGGGCCGCTCCGTGGACGAACTGCTCAAGCTAGCCGATACGCGCGGGTTCCGTCCCATCCCGCTCGGCGTCCGGCTCGAGGCGCGCATTCCCTCGAAAATCCGCGAACTGGAAACGCACAACGTCATCGGGATCGTACCCGGAAGCGATCCCGCGCTGGCCTCCGAAGCGGTCCTCTTCAGCGCCCACTGGGATCATCTGGGCATCGGCACGCCCGTGGCGGGCGACTCAATTTACAACGGCGCGGTGGACAACGCCACCGGTTGCGGAATCCTGCTCGAGCTGGCCCGTTTCTGGGCCGCTCTGGAGCAGAAGCCGCGGCGTTCCGCCGTGTTTGTGGCCGTGACGGCCGAGGAGGGAGGCCTGCGCGGCTCCGAGTACTACGCCGCACATCCCGTCTTCCCCGCAGGCAAGACCGCCGTGGCCCTGAACTTTGACGGCTTCTATCCCTTCGGCCGCACCCGGGACGTCATCGTCAGCGGCGCGGAGCGCACGACCCTCTGGCCGGTGGTCGAGCAGGCCGCCCGGCGCATCGGCTTTGAGATCAAGCCCGAACCCCGTCCCGAGCAGGGTTTCTATTACCGCTCCGATCATTTCTCGTTCGCCCGTGCCGGCATTCCGGCCTTCTCCATCAAGATGGGCGATGAGTTTTTCGGCAAGCCGCCGGATTACGGCCGCCGGCTGTTTGAGGAATACAACGCCCGGCACTATCACCGCCCCTCGGATGAGTACCGCGAGGACTGGGATTTTTCGGGCATCGAGCAGATCGCCCGTTTCGGCTTCCTCATCGGCCTGGACGCCGCCAACCTCGCCGAACTCCCCACCTGGCGGCCCGGCGACGAATTCCTCCCCGCCCGCCAGAAGAGCTCGACCCGCTAGCCCCCCGCCGCGACCCTCCCGAAGCCCACCGCGCTCGGCAAGGTGCGGCCCGTCAATGACCGTCGGGATCAGACTCGAAATCCCCTAACCATCCCCACGAGCCCGCGCCTCACCCGCACGCCGCCGCCCGTCACTCCAAGCATTTACCCGCACCGGCAACACCCGGTCACACGCATACCCCTCCCACTTCTCCCGCCTTCCCAACAGCTTCCAGGAACTCGCCCAATCGGAGCCGCGCTCTTGCCGCTACACTCGCCCTGGGAGCCGCCAAAGCTCCCTCACGAAACTTCAATCCCAAGGAGATTCGCCCCATGGCAGCCATCTCGGAAGCCAAACTCGCCGCCAACCGCGCCAACGCCCGGCTCTCCACCGGCCCCAAAACCCCCGAGGGCAAGGCCCGTTCCGCCCAAAACGCCCTCAAACACGGCCTCACCAGCCGCTCCCTCATCGTCCTGCCCGGCGAAGAAGAGGAGTTCCACGCCCTGAAAACCTCCCTCTTAGCCGAGGTCCAGCCCGCCACCACCCTCGAACAGCTCGTCTTTGACCAGCTCCTGGCCGCCGCCTGGAACCTCCGCCGCCTCCGCCGTCTCGAAGCCGAACTCTTCGACGGTGCCCGCGATCCCCTCACCGACCCGGCCCTGGAAGCCCGCCTCCACACCCTGGCCCGCTACCAGGCCCGCGCCGAGCGCTCCTTCTACCGCGCCCTCAAGGAACTCCGCACCCTGGAGACCCAGCGCGTCGCCAACCAGATCTACGCCCGGGCCACCGGCGAGGAGCTGCCCGATCTGGCCGACGCCGGCGAAGTGACCAAACGAACCCACCGCTACCGGCT
>DATLYE010000056.1:0-62248 GCA_035575135.1 Bryobacteraceae bacterium | reverse complement strand
GTAGCGGTCTTGCGGGCCCGGTACCATGCCAGCCCGCCGATCACGCTGGCGCAGATCCCCGCCACGAGCGCCAGCAGCAGGAGGGGATGCAGTCTCGGGCGCACTGCAACCAGCTTACACCGCCGCCAGTGTCTGTGCGGCTCGCGATTCCCTCCAGAGGTCCAGGTAGGGCGCAAGACTTTGCATCATCGCTTCGAACATCGGGATCGTCAGCGACTGAGCGCCGTCGCTGAAGGCCTTCTCCGGGCAGGGATGGACCTCCACCATCAAGCCGTCCGCCCCAATCGCCACGGCGGCGCGGGCCAGCGGCGGCACGAGATTGCGCCTGCCGGTGGCGTGGCTCGGATCCAGAATCACGGGCAGATGGGTAAGCTCGTTGAGGACCGCCACGGCCACGATGTCGCAGGTGTTGCGTGTCTCAGTCTCGAAGGTACGGATCCCGCGCTCGCAGAGGATGACGTTGGGGTTGCCGTGCGCGACGATGTACTCGGCGGACATGAGGAGTTCCTTGATGGTGCAGCTCATGCCCCGCTTGAGCAGGACGGGCCGGGGCGAGCGCCCCAGCGCCTTGAGCAGAGGGAAGTTCTGCATGTTCCGGGCGCCGATCTGGAGAATGTCCGCATACTCGGAAACCAGTTCCACGTCGCCGTCCCGCATGACCTCGGTGACGATGGAAAGGCCGGTGGCCTGTTTGGCTTTCTGAAGAAGCTTCAGGCCCTCGAGTTCCAGACCCTGGAACTCGTACGGGGAGGTGCGCGGCTTGAAGGCGCCCCCTCGCAGGACATGGGCGCCTGCCCGTGCCACGGCCTCGGCCGTCTCCATGATCTGCTTTTCGTTCTCAACCGAGCAGGGTCCCGCCATCACGATAAACTGCTCGCCGCCGATCTCATGCCCGTTGATGCGGATCTGCGTCTTGACCGGCCGGAACTCCCGGCTGACGAACTTGTAGGGCGCCGAGATTCGCACGGCCTTCTCCACCCCCGGCATGGCCTCGAGCGATTCCAGGCAGGCCGTCACATCCCCGATGCCCACGGCTCCGATGACGACGCGCTCTTCGCCCTGGATGGAGTGGACCTTGTAGCCGAACTCGCGGATGCGCTCGCAGACGGCGTCAATTTCCTCGCGTGTGGCTTTCGGTCTCATGGAAATGATCATGTAGTGCCTCCCCAGCTTTTGCGTTTGCCAATCTCCTTGCGCGCCAAATAAAAAACCCACTCTTGCGAGTGGGTTGGTTTCGTTTGTTCTGCCGCTGCCCTACGCCAACGCCACCCGCTCAGGCCTGGGCAAAGCCCCAGTACCAAAAGCTAAAGCTGGCGCCCGCGTAGGACATCAGAAACCTCAGTATACACCTATTTCCCTTGGCATACAAGGCCCGGACTTAACTGGCTTTGACTGTCGGAGGCGTGAACCGCGACAACGAGCCGGCGCCGCTCGGCCCGGTCAGTAGCTCAGCAACCGCTCCATTTCCCGCGCCAGGTCTTCGGGTTGCGGCAGGATCTCATTTTCAAGCTGCGGGTTATAAGCCACCCACGTGTCCAGGGCGCCCACCCGCCCCACGGGTGCGTCCAGCCGGTCGAACAGTTCGTCGGCGATGCGCGCCGCGATCTCGGCTCCATATCCCCAGGACAGGCAGTCTTCGTGGGCAACCAGCACGCGGCTCGTCTTTTCTACGGACCTGCGTATGGTCTCCCAGTCGTAAGGCGACAGACTGCGCAGGTCAATGATTTCCACCGTCTGGCGTGGGTTCTTTTTCTCCACGGCGGCCGCGGCCTGAAGCGCTTTCTGTACGACGGCCCCGTAGGTGACGACGGTCAGGCTGTCGCCGGACTTGACGACGCGGGCCCGCCCGAAGGGAATCATGAAATCCTTCCCGGGATGGGGCGAGCGGTTGTAGGGTTCGCGGTAGAGCTTTTTGTGCTCGAGAAACAGTACCGGGTCGTCGCAGCGGATCGCCGTGCGGAGCAGCCCGCAGGCGTCCAATGCGTTGGAGGGCATCACTACCCGCAGCCCGGGGATGTGCGTGAACAGCACTTCGCCGCACTGGCTGTGGTAAATCGCGCCTCCGGAAAGGTAGCCTCCAATGGCGACGCGAATCACTGCGGGGCAGGAAAAGGCATTGTTCGAGCGCCAGCGCAGGGTGGCCAGCTCGTTGCGCAATTGCATCATCGCCGGCCAGATGTAGTCAAAGAACTGAATTTCGGCTACGGGCTTCAGACCGCGTGTGGCCATTCCAATGGCGCGCCCCACAATGGCCGCCTCCGCCAGCGGCGTGTCGAAGCAGCGGTCCGAGCCGAACTCGCGCTGCAGCCCGGCGGTCGCCTTGAAAACGCCGCCTTTGCCTTTGACCCGGTCCAGGTATTGTTCCCGCCCGCAGTCGGCCACGTCTTCCCCGAAGACGATAACCCTCGGATCGCGTCGCATCTCCTCAGCAAGCGTCAGATTGATCTCCTCCACCATGGTGCGGGGCTCGCCTTCAAAACGCGGCGGCGTCGAAAAGGCGTCCGACGTAGGATCCACTTTGTCTGAGTACAGGTATCGCAGGGCGGAACCGGGCTCGGGGCCGGGGGCGCGCAGCGCTTTGTCCGTGGCCGCTTCGATTTCCGCTTCGACCTCGTGCGCGATGCGCTCCAGCGTTCGGGGATCGGCAATACCCTCGGCAAGGAGCCATTCCGGGAAACGAAGAATCGGGTCGCGCTGCGCCTCGGCCGCGCGTTCCTCCTCCGGCCGGTATAGCCGCTCGTCGTCGGAAAGCGAGTGCGAATACGGCCGGATCACGTGAGCGTGCACGAGGGCCGGACCGCGGCGCTGTCGGCACCAGGCCGCCGCCTCGCTCAGTACTTGGTAGGAGGCGACGTAGTCGCAACCGTCCACCTCCAGCCGCAGCAGATGGGGGAAGCCGGCGAGTAACCGCGAAATCGACCCCCCGGCCGTCTGTTTTTCGATCGGGACCGAGATGGCGTACTCGTTATCCTCGATGAGAAACAGCACCGGCAGGCGTTCCAGGCAGGCTGCGTTCATGGCCTCCCAGAATTCGCCTTCGCTGGTCGAGCCGTCTCCACCGGACACCAAAGTTACTTCGTCGCTGTCCGGTCTCAGGCGCCGGCCGGCCTCGGCACACCCCACCGCCTGCAAGAATTGGGTGCCGGTGGGGGAGGACTGAGCGACGACGTTGAGCCGCTTGAATCCCCAGTGCGAAGGCATTTGGCGGCCTCCGGAGGCCGGATCGGCCGCTGCGCCCACCGAGGCCAGCAGCATCTCCTCGGCGGTGGCGCCCAGCATCAGGCACAGGGCCCGGTCGCGGTAGTACGGGTAAAACCAGTCGTGTCCGGCGCGCAGAACGGCGCCGGCTGCGGCGGAAACGGCTTCATGGCCGCAGCCGTTGATCTGGAAGAAGACGCGGTTCTGCCGCTTCAGGACAATTTCCCGGTCGTCCAGCCGGCGCGACAGCAGCATGATGCGCCAGGCGTGCAACAAGTGATCCGCATCGAGCCCGCCCCAGCGTGCCGTCTCCAGTTCGGCCCGGGTTTCCACGCGCGTTCCAGCCACGGCTCGCCTCCCACCTCCAGTGTAAACCGGCATGCCCGGGACGGGTCTTCAGATATGGAATTCGAGGATGTCTTTATCCTGGACCGGATGGTGCCGCTCCACCATGAGGCCCTCGCTGCCGCCATCCGGCCGGTAGAGTCGGGCGAACTTCAGGCGCTCCGCGAAATCTTGATGTACCATTCGGGCTGCGTCTTCGACCGTCTGGCCGCGCCGGAGGATGTAGGGTGCTGTCAGGTCCGGCTTCTTGCCGGGCGCTTTCGTGTAGACTCGCACGATCTTGAGCGCCTCGAACAGAGACCGGGCAAATTGCTCCAGATTGCGGCCCGTAAGGGCAGATACGGCGACGGCAGGACACCGGGCGGCGTAGAGGTCGGCCAGGGCGGCGAAGTTTTCCTCTGCCCGCGGAAGATCGGATTTGGTGCCTACGAGCAGAGAGGGCTGCGGCAGACGGCGCCCGGCAAGCCATCCGAAGACAAACTCAGTCTGTTCCAGCGCCGCCGGATCGGTCGGGTCCACAACGAGCACGCTCAGATTGGCATTCCGGATCGCCTGGGGCAGCCACGGCTCACTGTACTCCGGGGACACCGGCGGCAGATCCACGAGCTGGATCGGGACGTCTTCGAAGTACATCATCCCCGGAACGGGCATCCGGGTCGTGAACGGATAGGCGGCGACCTCGGGGCGGGCGTGCGTCAGCGAACAGACCAGCTGAGATTTGCCGCTGTTGGGCGGACCCACCAGCACCACCTGCCCGGCGCCCTCCCGCCGGATCACATAAAAGGGGACGGCGTGTGCAGCGCCCTTTTTCGGCGCCTCCTTCCGGTGTTGGGCCAGTTTCCGTTTGATTTCCCCCTGGAGTTTTTCGGTGCCCTTGTGCTTGGGGATCGTGGCCAGCATTCGCTCCAGGGCGGCAATCTTTTCTTCCCGTGTCTGAGCCCGGCGGTACTCTTCCTCTGCCGCCAAATACTCCGGCGTCAGATTGGCCGGCATAAGTCCCCGCCCGCCAGAATAGCACCGCCCTCAGGGCAGTCATTTCGCACAGGGGAAGTAAATCGTGATGCATGTCCCCCGACCGGGCTCGCTTTCCACGGCGATCTCACCGTGATGCTCCTTGACGATGCCGTAAACGATGGCCAGACCGAGGCCCGTGCCTTTGCCCGGCGCTTTGGTGGTGAAAAACGGCTCGAAGGCCCGGCTGCGCACCGCCGCATCCATTCCACTACCGTTGTCCTTTACGGATACGCGTACATAGCAACCAGGGGCCAAATTCGCTGCCGGAGGCGGATCCGCCACCTCGACGGCCTCCGTTTCGATAGTGAGCCGTCCTCCCTCCGGCATGGCGTCCCTGGCGTTGAGCGCGAGATTGATCAGCACTTGCTCAACCTGGCCCGGGTCAGCTACCACCTCGGGGAGGTCAGGCCTCAAGTTGAGATCCAATTCCACGCGCTCGCCAATGGTCCGGTGCAGCCACGATTCCATGCGGGCGATCAACTGATTCAAATCGAGAATCTTCGGCTCGGGGACCTGCCGGCGGCTGAAGGTGAGAAGCTGCTGGGTGAGTTCGGTGGCTCGTCCTGCGGCCTGCACGATCTCCGCCGCCGTCCGGCGAACTTCTTCCCCCGTCACTTCGCCGGAGGCCAGCAGGTGCGCGTAGCCGGAGATGATCGTCAGCAGGTTGTTGAAGTCGTGTGCAACTCCGCCCGCCAGCCGCCCTACCGCCTCCATTTTCTGCGCCTGGCGGAGTTGTTCCTCGAGCCGCTGCTGCCGGAGCTCGGCGGTCCGGCGCTCGAGCGCGGTCGTAAAAATGCTGCCCAGCGTCTGGAGAAGGGCTACGTCATCCTCATCCCAGGTTTTCTCTTCGCGGACGGAGTCGAACCCTACGAAGCCCACAAGCCGCCCCGCGGAGCTCATCGGCACGACGAGGAGAGACTGAATCTGCTGGATCTCCAGGGCCGCCCGCTCCGCCGCGGCTTCCTCCGGAAGCGCAGCGACTCGGCCGATGTAGATCGGCTCCATACGTCTCAGGTGCTCCATCCACCACGGGAAGTCGGAAGCGGAGAGATTTTGCAAGCTTTCGCGCTGCGGTTCGACACCTGCGGCGCACCATTCGTGCGTGTTGCTCAGCCTGGCACCGTCTTCGGAGAACAAGAACACATAGGTGCGGTCTACGCCCATGAATTCTCCGACCTGGTCCAGAGCCTCCTGGATGCCTTGATCCACGAACTCCGGCGCGCGGCTGATGAAGCTCGCCGAGATGCGCGCGATGAGCTTTTCCAGCTCCAGGCGACGCCGCAAGTGCCGCTCTGCCTGTGCCCTGGCGGTAACGTCCACTGCCACCCCGACTACGCCGGTAATTCGCGATAGGGCGTCCCGAAGCGGGGAGTACCATACTTCGTACACCAAGTTATCCACCTCGACGGTGCTTTCGAAACTCTCGCCGGCGAGCGCCCGGCGGAAGTTGCCGATGATGGCGGGGTGGTCTTCGTACAGATGAAAAATCGAACGGCCCACGACTTCATCCGGCGCCAGTCCGAGGCGCTCCAGGCCTTTGCCCTGGGAAAGCAGGAAGTTCCCCTCCCGATCCAGTGCGAAGAGTACGACCGGGGCGTTGGAGATCACGTCGCGCAGTCGCTCCTGACTGGTGCGCAGTTCTTCCTCGATGCGCCGGCGCTCGCCGGCGTCAAAGGCGGTCAGAAGTAGCTGAGCCGGCGGCCCGGGGAGCGGGACACAGCTGCACGACATCAGACGCGTGCCGCCGCCGGCGGCACGCCATTGCATCTCCCGGACTGCCGGGCCTTGGCGGGCCAAGGCTTCCTCGAGCAAACTGCGCAGGATCGGAACGTCTCCCGAGGGAACGAGCGCCTCCCAGAGGAAGGCGTCGCGGAGGAGCGAGCGATCAAAGCCGGTGAGCTGTTCTGCCGCCCGGTTGAAGAAGCGAATGCGGCCCGCGGAGTCGAGCACCACAACCGGCACGGCAACGGCATCAAGGAGCGAAGCTGGATCCCACCAGCCGGGTCCGGGGTTGCCGCTGCCGTGGTTCACGATGACGAATTGCGGGCTTGAGCAGCTAAACGTATCGAATATACTGGCGCAGCCCCTGCGCTGGCAAGCCGAAACGCACCGGCGTTGTCTTAGCATGAGAGAGATGTCTCGCAGGGTTTTGCTCGGGACCTTCCTGGTCTGGTCGGCTGCGGCCCTGCATGCCGCCGGCCGGCCCGACATTCGCACCGTCTGGCACCGGGGCAAACTGCTGACCTACGAGGTAGTCGGGGGGCTGGCCCTGTTCGAGGGGGACATTGTTCTGGGAACCGCAAGTGAGCTGGAAGCGATCGCCGCTTCAGGACGGCGCGACGCTTCGGTGATCAACCTCCCGGCGCGCCGCTGGCCCGGGGGCGTCATCCCCTACGTGATTGAATCGGATCTGCCCAATCCGCAGCGGGTGCTCGACGCCATTCAACACTGGAACGCGAACACCCCGATACGCCTGATTTCACGCACGAGCGAGACCAATTACGTTCGTTTCTTCCGCCAGACCGGGACGGGCACCTGTTCCTCGTCGGTGGGGATGGTCGGCGGCGCCCAGCGCATTAACCTGGATGACGGATGCGGCACCGCCGCGATCATCCACGAGATCGGTCACGCCGTAGGGTTATGGCACGAGCAGTCGCGCAATGACCGCGACCGGTACGTAACCATTCTGTTTGCAAACATTGACAAACGATATGTTTTCAATTTCGATCAGGAGATCGAACGGGGCGATGATATCGGCCCTTATGATTACGCCTCGATCATGCATTACCGGGCGACGACCTTTACCCGCAACGGACTGCCCACCATCGAGACGATACCCCCGGGCATTCCCATCGGCGAGGGCGCCACTCTTTCGGCGGGTGACATTGACGCCGTCCGGCGAATGTATGGCCAGCCGGCCCGTTCCGTCACCGTTGCGACAAATCCTCCGGGGCTCGAGGTGATCGTGGATGGCGCCCGGTATACGGCGCCGGTGTCATTTGACTGGGCGCCGGGTAGCGTCCACTCGCTGGCTGTGGAATCTCCTCAAGGAAGTGGCGGCACCCGATATGTCTTCGGGCGCTGGAGCGACGATGGCCCGCAGTCACATACCGTGACCATCTCGGATTCCATCACCGTGTACACGGCCCATTTCGTGGTTCAGCACCGTTTCTCGCTGGACGTGGCGCCTGCCGGCAGCGGGGCCGTACAGCTCGAGCCCGCACCCGACGGTGGTTATTACACGAACCGCTCGATGGTCCGGCTGACAGCAATTCCCGCCGCAGGATTTTCCTTTTTAGGTTGGACCGGGAGGCAAAGCGGCTCCGCCAATCCCAAGGAGATCCTTGTTCGGGGCGAGAACCTGGTCACGGCGCAGTTCACTCGCTCTCCGGTGATCACCGTGACCACGAATCCGCCGGGGCTTGCGATCATCGTAGACGGAACGCGCTACACTGCACCCCAGAGCTTTGTGTGGACCCCGGGCACGAGCCACACGATCGGAGTGACGACGCCCCAGACCGGTACGGCGGTTCGCTATCTGTTTCGTGACTGGAGCGACGGCGGCGGACAATCCCGCGCGATTACGGCCCCGGAGGAATCGCGGATTTTCACCGCCAACTTCACCACGCAGTATCTGTTCGAGCTCACCAGCTCGAGCGGGGGAACCGTAACCCGCACGCCGGATGCCGCCGACAATTACTTCGACGAAGGGACGGTCGTCGAATTGCGAGCGGCGCCCAACACGGGCTTCGTGTTTGACTTTTGGGGAGGGGACTTGGGCGGCCGTACCAACCCGCAGGCGCTGACAGTCCGGGGACAGCACATCGTCTCTGCGCGGTTTCGCCGGCCTTCCACCGCTTCGTTTGCCGTCGTCAACGGCGCCAGCTACGAGGCGGGTGCCGTTGCACCCGGCCAGATTGTGACGCTGTTCGGGTCGAACCTCGGGCCGGAAACGGCGGTCGGCCTGCAACTGGACTCCTCCGGGCGCGTCGCTACTCAGCTTGCCGGTACGCGGATTCTCTTTGACGGCATTGCCGCGCCTCTTGTGGCGGCCCAGGCCCAGCAGGCAAGCGCGGTCGTGCCATTCTCCGTGGCGGGGAAGTCGGTGACGCTTGTCGAAGTCGAGTATCAGGGCCGGCGCACTCAGAGTCTGTTTCTGCCTGTCGCGTCCTCCGCTCCGGGGATCTTTACGCTCGATCAAAGCGGTCGCGGGCAGGGGGCGATTCTGAACGAAGACGGTATCACGGTCAATTCGCCCGCCAATCCCGCACCGCGAGGTTCGATCGTCTCGATTTTCGCCACCGGCGCCGGTGAGACCGACCCGGCCGGCCAGGACGGCGTGCTCGCCTGGGGTATCCTCCCGGTCCCCAGGCTTCCCGTCGCGGTGCGGATCGGCGGAGCGGTTGCGGAAGTTCTCTACGCGGGCGCGGCTCCGGGCCTGGTCTCCGGCGTACTGCAGGTGAACGCTCGCGTGCCGTGGAACATCGAGCCTGGCGATTTCGTCCCGGTGATCCTCACTGTTGGGCGGACCTCCAGTCTGCCGGCGGTTACGATGGCGGTCCGCTAGCCCCGTAACCGACTGCGGGTGGGAAGATCCAGGACGCCATCCTGACCGGTGCGACAGGCAAGCTCCGGCGCGCCGCGCCCCGCGAGCTGGTCACGGCGTCCGAGCGCAGTGCGGACCTGCGAGTTCCGTCAGAGTTTCGGCGCGTAGTATCCCTTGCGCGCCCGCACAATCAGGTCCTTGCGGTCCTTCACCCGGACCTCCACTTCCTGGTAGGAGCCATCGGTGCGAAGCGGGTCCGGCCGGTACAGGATGTTGTACTGGTGGCGGAGTTCGTTTGCGATGTTCTCAAACGACTGCGCCAGGTCCTCCACTTTGAAGGGGAAGAATGTCAGACCTCCCGTTTCAGAGGCCAAATACTTGAGAACCTTGTCGCCGTCGGTCTCCGCCCGGGAGATGTTGGTCGAAATGCAATAGATCACGACATCCGCCTTCTGCGCCATCTCCAAAGCCTGATCGCGGGAGTAACGGCTCTGGTTGTCCTCTCCATCGCTTAGGATAACCATGGCGCGGCGGAACTTGTGCCGCGGCTGATCCTGCATGAGCTTGTCACGCGCGGCGTAAAAGATCGCGTCGTAAAGAGCCGTACCGCCTCCGGGCCGTAGCTGCCGGACCGTGTTGGCGAGCTGTTCGATGTCGCCGCTCAGATCCGATTGCAATTCCGGAGCCGTATCAAAGCTGACGATCGCAGCCTTGTCCTGATGGGGTCGGATGACGCTGTTGATGAACTCGATCGCTGCTTCCTGGATAAACCGGAACCGCGGCCGCACACTGTTGCTCGTGTCAATCAGGATCGCCAGCCGCAACGGCAGATCCGTTTCTGCGGCGAACTCCAGGATCTTCTGCTGCCGCTTGCCCTCCCGGACGATGAAGTCATCGCGGGTGAGGTTGGTAACAAACCGGCCTTTCTTGTCCGTGACGGTAAACAGGAGGTTGACGCGCGTGACGTCAAGGATGATGCGGGTCCGCTCGTCGAGATCTCCCTGCGCCGCCTGGGAGGCGGTCTGGTCGCTGGCCCGCGCAGCGCAGACCCATGCGGTGAGCAGCGCAGCGGCAACGACGGATTTCATGGCGCCTCTGAGTTGATTATAGCCGCTGCCACCGGACGGTCTCGGCAACCCGCACCGACGGGGCACGTCCGCCTTCACTCTTTCGTTATCGCCTCGTCCATGCTCAGCAGCACGCTGGCGGCGGCGGTCCAGGCTGCCAGCTCGGGGCGGTCAAGGCTGAGAGGCGTAGGGAACTCACCGACCGCCAGCAGCTTCCCCGCGTCTTCGGGACGAGCCCGATATTGGGACAGTGCCCCCTCCACGACGCGGGCAACGGCCCGGATCTCGGTAGCGGACGGCGAGCGCCCGGTCACCAGGCGGAAACCGTAGCGAACGCGGGCCTCCGTGCTCCCGCCGCCTTCGCGAACCATTCGTGTGGCCAGGGCGCGAGCGGCTTCGACGTACGTGGTGTCGTTCAGCAACGCCAGAGCCTGCAGCGGAGTGTTCGTCCGCGCGCGGCGGGCGATGCACTTTTCCCGGTCAGGGGCATCGAAGAGGATCATCGCCGGCGGAGGCGCGGTGCGCTTCCAGAAGATGTACAGACTGCGGCGATACAGATCCCGCCCATGGTCCTGAACATATTTCTGAGCTGAGTAAACGTCTCCGTAAGCGATCTCTTCCCAGACATTTTTCGGCTGGTAGGGGAAGATCGCGCGCCCGTACATCTGGCGGTTCAGCAACCCGCTCACCGCAAGTGCATTGTCCCGGATCATCTCTGCCGGCAGGCGGAAGCGGGGGCCACGGGCCAGAAGGCGGTTTTCGGGATCTTTCGCCAGCAATTCCGGCGTCAGCCGGGAGCTCTGGCGGTAAGTGGCCGAGGTGACGATGAGCCGCTGCAAGGCCTTAACGTCCCAGCCCGTGCGGATGAACTCAGTAGCGAGCCAGTCGAGCAATTCCGGATGCGAAGGCGGCTCACCCTGCGAACCGAAATCCTCCGCGGTCTTCACCAGGCCCGTGCCAAAGTACATCTGCCAGAAGTGATTGACGGCTACGCGTGCGGTCAGCGGGTGCGAGGGGTCAACAAGCCAGAGCGCCAGGCCCAGCCGGTTACGCGGCGCATCCTTGGGCAAGGGCGGAAGCACCGCGGGTACCCCCGGTTCCACCTTCTCGACCTTGTTGCGGTAGTCTCCGCGAGCCAGCACCCAGGTCTCCCGAGGCTCTTCCAGCTCCTCCATCACCATCACCGTGGGCACGCTCTTGACGAGCTCGTCCTTTTCGCGCTCGAGCGACTTCAGCTCAGCGTAAGCGCGGCGCAAGGGTTCCGGGGCGTCGTAGGTGAGGAAGTAGCGGCGCAGAGCTTCTTTTTGTTCTTTGGAACGGCGCGCGGGAGCCTCCGCCAGGATCGAACGGACCGGGTTGTGGATGGCGAGGGTCTCGACTTCAGAGGGCTCGAGCTGCCGGCCGTAAATGCGAAGGTCGTCGAGGCGGCCTTTGTACGGCACCGCGGTTTGCTTGTTGCCCGTCTCCAGGGGGGCCTCCACCACCCACGAGCTGGGAAGCCTGTCTTGGAGCACTGCTACGTTGTCAAGCTCGCCGTTCAGATAGAGCTTCAGACCGTTAGCTCGCCCGGAGCCGTCGTACACGACGGCCACGTGGTACCACTCGCCCTGAAGGATGCGCTCGCGCGTGCGCACCTCCAAGGCGCCCTTTCCATCCAGCAGGCGAAAGTAGAGGTAAGCGCCGCGCTTGAGATCGCCCACGTGGATGGTTTCATCGAGCGCCAGCTCGAGGCCGCGGCGAGGCCCGCCGGTGTCCACCTTGTGCAGGATGGCCGCAGGCTGGATGCCGCTATAGCGCACCCAGACCGCCAGAGTAAAGGGCCCGCCATGCAGGGCCGGGACGTCGCCGTAGCGCACGTGAGTCTCGCCGCTGAACTCGACGGACCGGCCGGCCTGCCCGGGCCCGAACGCCACTTCACCTCGCACGACCGTGGCGTGACGGTAACCTCCGGAGACATCGGCCAGACTGCCGTCAAACTCGTAGTGGGCGGCAATGCCCGCCCGCGGGTCGGCCGGCAGCGTGGCCAGGCGCGTCCGTTCCCACTCGCTTTGAAGCTCGGCGATCCGGGTTTCGGGCAGCGCGGACTCGCGCTCGCAGATGAGCTGAGTTAGTTCCTGAAGTCGCTGGCGCTGGGCCGGGCTCGGAAGCTCCAGATACGGCCGCGCGTTGCCGCGGCGGCCGTCAAGTCCCTCCTCGGCCACATTGTTGAAGAAAGCGTAGAGCTGGTAGAACTCCTTCTGGCGAATCGGGTCGTACTTGTGATCGTGGCAGCGTGCGCACTGCATCGTCATGCCGAGGAACGTTGTAGAGACCGTCTCCACGCGGTCGGCCACGTACTCGTTCAGGTACTCCTCCGGGATGGCGCCGCCTTCGAAGTTGATCATGTGGTTGCGGTTGAACCCTGTCGCGATGCGCTGCTCCAGGGTGGCGCCGGGAAGCAGGTCGCCGGCGAGCTGTTCGATGAGGAACCGGTCGTAGGGCATGTTCCGGTTGAAAGCGCGGATGACCCAGTCCCGCCAGGGAGACATGTCGCGGTGGCTGTCAATGTGATAGCCGTGCGTGTCGGCGTAACGCGCCAGATCCAGCCACATCATCGCCATGCGCTCGCCATAGTGGGGTGAAGCCAGCAGGCGGTCCACCTGTTTCTCATAGGCGTCCGGCGAGCGGTCGCGGAGGAAGCTTTCGATCTCGGAGAGGGAAGGCGGCAGGCCCGTGAGGTCGAAGGAGAGGCGCCGCAGAAGCGTGATGCGGTCCGCTTCAGGGGAAGGCCTCAGGCTCTCGGCCTCCAGCCGCGCCAGAACGAAATAGTCGATCGGGTTTCGCGGCCAGGCCTTGTTGCGCACTTCCGGCAGGGCGGGGCGCCGCGGAGGGATATAAGCCCAGTGCTCCTTCCAGGGTGCGCCCTGTTCAATCCATTTTCGGATCAGCTCGACTTGCTTCTCGGTGAGACTGCGGTTGGAGTAAGGAGGCGGCATGCGCAACGCTTTGTTGGCATGACTCACCCGCTGATAGAGCCGGCTCTGGGCCGGATCACCGGGGGCCACAATCCGGTAGCCGGATCGTTCGGCAAAAAGGCCGTCCTTCGTGTCCAGCCGCAGGGCCGCCTGACGCTGCTTTTCGTCCGGGCCGTGGCAGGTGAAGCAATTGTCAGAGAGGATCGGCCGGATGTCGCGATCGAAATCCACGCGCCTTTCGTCGGCGGACGCGACGATGGCGAAAGCCAGTGCGAGCGGCACAACTTTGCTCATGGCTGATCTCCGTAGGGCGCCCAGCTTTTTCGTATCAGCTATAGCATAGCGCGGGCCTGGCTGGGAAACGACGGCGAGCTTACACTCGAGAGCCTCCGCCGCGCGTATTCTGGATAAGCGATGGGCGTGATCTTTGCCAACGTCTTTTACCCGCCACTGGCGGAATTCACGGCGGAAGCGCCGGACGGTGCGGTGATCGGCTTGATCGGCGACGACGCAGCCGGACAGCGCGAGCTGCTGCGCCTTGCGGCCGGTCTGGTCCGTCCGGTGGCCGGCGAGTTACAGAGAGCGGGTGCCGCCCGCCTGCTGCGACCCGATGACGAACTGGATTTCAGCCCCGTAGACGTTCTGCTGCTCGATCATGCACTGGCCACACGGGATCCAGTCGTCAAGCACCAAGCTCGGGCGGCCATCGAACGCCTTCGCCGGCGCGGAACCACCGTGCTCATCGCCTCACACGATGAGGCGCTGCTGGAGGCCGCGGCGGATGAGATCTGGTGGCTGCACCAAGGAAGGCTGATGGCCCGCGGAGCCGCGCGGGACGTGCTGGCGACGTGGCGGCGTCACGTCCTCAGGCGGCTGCTCGAGTGGGGCGAATCGGCACGGATGGTTCTCGAGCCGGCCTTTCGCCGCGGAGACGGACGGGCCGAACTGGTGGAGTTGGAGACGCTGGACGAGTGCAAGCGGCCTACCATGGTTTGGGAAAGCGGGCGCCCGGTGGCAGTGCGCGTGACGGTCCGGTTCCGCCAGGCTGTGGAAGATCCGGTGGTCGGGATCATGATTCGCACCCGCATCGGCTTCGAGGTTTACGGCACGAACACGGAACTGGAGCGCGTGCGTCTGGGTCCCTGCCGGCCCGGCGAGATCCTGCGTGTGCTGTTCTCCTTCCCTTGTAACCTCTGTCCGCAACAGTACACGCTCACGGCGGCCTCGCACGATCCCGACGGCGTCTGGCATGACTGGATGGAGGACGCCGTCGCCTTTGAAGTGGTGGATTCGCGCTACACGGCGGGCGTCGCCAATCTCCGGGCGGTGGTCAGCTTCGAGCGGTTCGGCGGTTGACAAACGCAGCAACGACGCCTTGCGGAGCCTCGTTCTGCGAACCTCACCCCACCGGGACAACAATGGGCCGCCGCCGGTCGGGCTACTTGCTTTCTAGAATGAACGTCGGGGTCAACCCCGCAATGCTCGAGAAGCCTTTGGCCGTCGGATCCGAGACCCAGCTCGAGCACCCTTCCACCTTGCCCAGATAGGCGTGCGGGTGGACGTCCACCTGCAGTTCGCGCAGTTCCAATTCGCCGTAGCGGAAAAGCGGGAAAACCGCGCGGACGGGTTCCACACGTTCCTGTACGACGTAGGTGTATCGCGTGGCCATGCGAAGGGCACGCTCCCATCCGGTCTGGTCCGTCTCCCAGCCGCGTACCGCATGATGGTCCCCGGTGTCGTCGTTCGGCTTCAGCACGAGGCGCTCGCGGTTCTTGAGGATGAACTCGGCGAGATCAATCTCCTGGCCCTTGTAAGTCGTTCGTGTCTCGCGCACCACGCGCGTCCACGGGATGTACTGCCCGATGGCCCGCCGCTCGCCGGCTGGAAATCCGGACGTGATGCTGTCGTCCGTCAGCAGGGCGAACAATGCGCGCTTGTGGGCCAGCTCGGACCGGAAGCTGTTGACGACGCACACCGCCCGGTCGCGGTAGGCTCGGACCAGCGGGTGCGAAAGGTCGAAGCGTAACAGAAATTCGTGGACCTTGACGCGACGGAAAACCACGTCAATGGTGAAGTCACCTTGGCGGAGCACGCCTGCCTTGTACTCCAGCGCGTCCGGGGACACCACCTGTGCTGCGTAGCCGGCGCGACGGAACAGTTCGCACAGCAACACGTACTCGCCCGACTCCGAGGCCTGGAACGGCTGGCGAAATTCCAGCACACCGATGTTGGGCTTTCGCTTCCCCCCGAACTGTTTGTAGGCCTCCAGCACCGCGCGGACCAGGTGTCTGGCGCCGCCCAGCTTCGTGAGCTTGTAGCGACGGCGGAACTCTTTCACCGGAGGCGCTTCGTAAAACAGGTCCGCCAGCACCTCTCCATAGGCCACGCCGGGAGCGGTGTCGGAATTATAGTTGACGAAATGCAGGGATCCGTTGTCGAGGTGCGTGTCGAGCAACGAAGTGACCGAAAGGAAGGAATAGCCGGGATCCACCGAGGCCAGCATCTTCTCGGCAGGGAGCAGTTCGATCTGTGCCAGCAGGGCCGGGTTGGCCAGGACCATCTGCTTGATCCGGTCAATGGCCGAAAACAGAGCTTCGGCGGCTCGCACGAGGGCCTGGTAGCCTCGGCGTGTGAGGAAGTGGGGTCGCAGAAAAGGCGTGATAGGCCTTCCGCCCGAGCTCAAATGAGCCTCCAGCATGCGGTGTTGGAGCTCCTCCGCCCAGGCCAGATCCTGATAGGGTGGAGACTGGATAAGCTTGTGATAGCGGGCAATCGCCTCGCTGACCTGCGTCATGGCAAACTTGTCAGTGGCAAACTCCTTCTACTTTCACTATCGCACATCGAGGGTGCAAAAGGGAATTTGCGCTTGAGCATTTCTCCTGTAACGCTATGAAAATAAACCTCTTTTTGTTTTCAAGCCGTTTCTGCCGGGCTCTTGCCGGCACACTGCTTGTCGCGCTGTGCTCCACGGCGGACGAGGGGATCTGGCTGCCCAACCACTTCCCGAGGGAAAAGATTCGGGCGAAGTACGGGGTCCAGGTGACCGATTCGTTTCTGGAGCGCCTCCAGCGAGCCTCGGTGCGCGTAGGAGCCTCCGGGTCCTTCGTCTCGCCGCGCGGTTTGATCTTCACCAATCATCACGTCGCCTCCGAGTGCATCCAGCAACTCAGCACCAAGGAGCACGACTACATGGCGAACGGCTTCTACGCGCAGTCAGAGGCGGAGGAGCGCCGTTGTCCCGACCTGGAGGCGCAGGTGCTGGAGCGGATCGAGGACGTGACGGCCCAGGTAAACGAAAGCGTTTCGCCCGAAACTCCGGCGGCGGAAGCGAACCGGAGGCGGAAGGCGAACATGGCACGGATCGAGAAAGAGTGCACGGAACGGACGGGCCTGCGCTGCGAGGTGGTCACGCTGTACTCGGGCGGATGGTATCACCTCTATCAGTACAAGAAGTACGACGACATCCGCCTTGTGTTTGCTCCAGAGACGGATATCGCGTTTTTCGGGGGCGATCCGGACAATTTCACGTATCCCCGCTATTGTCTGGATGTAGCCTTCCTTCGGGCTTACACTAAGGGCAGGCCCGCGGAAACGCCCAACTATTTGCTATGGAGCCGGCACGGCGTCAAGGAGGGCGAACTCGTGTTTGTATCCGGCCATCCGGCCAGCACGGGGCGGCTGGCGACCTATGCACAGCTCGAGTTTTTCCGGGATGTCTCCTATCCGCTACTGCACCGGCGCCTGGAGTCTCTGATCCGGGCGCTGGAGGCTTATTCGGCTCAGAGCTCTGAGAACAAGCGTGTGGCGCGCGACAACCTCTTCTCTCAGCAGAACAGCTACAAAGCGTATACCGGCTTCCTGAAAGGCCTGCGCGACCCGAGGCTGATGGAACTCAAGCGCCGCCAGGAAGAGGAGCTCCGGGCGGCCGTAGACAAGGATCCGGAACTACGCCGCGAATTCGGCAAGGTGTGGGAAGAAGTGGCGGCGGCCCACCGAGCCTTCCAGGCGGATTTCAAAGCCTACTGGTTGCTCGAGGCGGGCGCCACGCGCGGCTCTGACCTGTTCCGGATCGCGCGGCACGTGGTGCGGCTGGCCGAGGAGCGCGGCAAGCCGGACGCGGAGCGTTTGCGAGAGTACCGGGACGCAGCGCTGCCCAGCCTGGAAGCATCTCTCTACGCAGCGATCCCGATCACACCCTCGATGGAGGTCGCCGTGCTGGCGGACTATTTCGAGTTCCTGCGGCGGGAGCTCGGGGACGAGGATCCCACTGTCCGCGCCGTGCTGGGAGGAAAGAGCCCGGCTGAGGCGGCCTCGCAGTACGTTTACTCCAGCCGGCTGGCCGACGTGGAAGAGCGCAAACGGCTGGCGTCGAACGTCGAAGCGGTGCGCCAGTCGGAGGACGGCATGGTACGGCTGGCTTTGCTGCTCGAGCCGCGGGCACGGGAACTACGGCGGCGCTACGAGGATCAGGTGGAGGCGGTGCTGACAACCAGCGCCGCAAAGATCGCGCAATTGCGATTTCGTTTGTACGGCGCCTCGGACTACCCGGACGCGACGTTCAGTCTGCGGATCTCCTACGGACCGGTCATGGGCTACCGCAACGACGCCGGCGAGCGGCTCCCCTACGCCACAACCTTTGCAGGGCTGTACCGGAAGGCCACGGGAAAAGAGCCCTACCGGCTCCCGGAGCGGTGGCTTGCGGCCAAGTCCCGCCTCGACTTGCAAACCCCGCTGAATTTCGTGACGACGGCTGACACGCACGGGGGCAACTCGGGTAGCCCCACCGTCAACATCCACGGGGAAATCGTCGGGATTCTCTTCGATGGCAATCTGGAGAGCCTGCCGGACCGGTTTGTCTACACCGACGCCCAGGCCCGCTCGATTCACGTCGCAAGCCAGGCGGTCATCGAAGCGTTGCGCAAAGTCTACCGGGCGGAGGCTCTGCTCAAAGAGCTGGGATTTTAGACCCGGGCGCCCCGGGGCTCAGGTCTGCGGCAATTCCAGCACGCAGATATCGCGCAGGTTGCGATAATCCTCGGCGTAATCGAGACCGTAGCCGACGACGAAGCGGTCCGGAATGCGGAAGCCGACGTAGGCCACCTCCACCGGCCGGAGCCGGCGCTCGGGTTTGTCCAAGAGCGCTACGACCCGAAGGCTGCGGGGTTTGCGCTGCTCGAGCACATGCAGCAGGTAGTTGAGCGTGACCCCGCTGTCCACGATGTCTTCCACCACCAGGACGTCTACTCCCTCGATGGACATGTCGAGATCCTTGGTGAGCTTGACCTCCCCGGAGGTCGTGGTGCCCTTGCCGTAGCTGGAGATGCCGATGAAGTCAATCCGGGCCGAGCGTTTGAGCGCGCGCGCCAGATCCGCGAGGAAAAAGCAGGCGCCTTTGAGAATCGCGATCAGGTAGAGAGGCTCGCCCTCCGGATAATCCGCGTCGATCTGCGCGCCGAGCTCACGAACCCGCGCCTGGATTTGTTCTTCCTTGAGCAGGACTTCCAGGGCTGCTTGCGTCATCGCGCGTTCAGCCGCCCCCCCAGGCGACCGCTCGGCGGTCCAATGTGGATGTGGGCGCCGGTGGCCCGTCCCGGCACCGTGCCGCGTACGGCGTAGTGGGGGATGCCGGCGGACTGAAGCAAACGCCGCAGCCACACCCCCTCCGGCGCGTCGGGATTCACAGCGACGTCCACCCGGCCGGAGTGGTCGAAGCCCAGCGCGCGGTGGACGGCGGTCTGCCCGGTTGCGCTGACCGGGAGAGGCTTGGCGAACTCCTGCTCGAAGGCCCGGCGGATCCAGTCAAGGTCCCCGGGGCGGAAGAGGCTATGCCCGTCAAAACGCTCGATGAGCGGAGCCGGCCGGTCGTCTCGCGCTTCGAGGCGCGCCAGCAACGCCTGCTCGGCGCGCGCCATCTCGGCCAGTTCCTGCACGAGCCTAAGACGGGATTCCGCCAGATCCAGCGCCCGGCGCCGGAGATCGGCCTCTTCGAGCACGGGCGTGAGTGACAGGCGTGAGACAGCCCCGGCTTCCACCATTCTGCGGGTCTGCTCTACGCGCCGCTGGTGGCGCTCCCAACGCCGCCTGGCGGCCGCCACGGCGGCTTCCGCGTCTTCTACTGCGAGGTCCTCTAGGCGGCCGCCGTAGAGTGTTCTGCGCAGCAGCGCCTCGTCTTCGGCGTCCTCCAACTTTTCTCTGGCTTCGTGAAGGCGGACGGCAGGCAGCGCCCCCTGATCCACCAGAGACTGGATCCGCCTCACCTCTTCACGCAGCGCGGCCGGATCCTGCGGCGCCGGTGCGGCGCAACAAACTCCCAGGAGGAGTCCTCCTGCCAGGCACCGCATGGCTCTCATTGTAGTACGATACAAGAGAGGAGCAGCCTTACAGAGCATTTTGAGGCTTGAACCACAGGGGTTTTCGCCCGTGAGACATCTGGCGGCGGGGGCAGAGATTCCCCCGTGGCTGGTTGCGGTTCGGGCAGCCGAATCCAAGAAAGCGGGCGACATCCGCGTGCTGGACCTCAGGGGCGTAGCCTCATTCACTGACTTCTTCATCCTCTGTACGGCCTACAATCCGCGCCAGAGCCAGGCAATCAGCGACGAGATCGTGGAGCAACTGAAGAAGTTGGGCCAGGTGCCGCTGAGCATCGAGGGTTACGAACACGCCGAATGGATTCTTGCAGACTACGGCGACTACGTGGTGCACATCTTTTCCGAACAGGCGCGGTTGTACTACGATCTGGAGCGACTCTGGCGCCACGCCAAGTCAGTGCCGATCCCGGAGCCTTAGCCCGCCGCTGCCACCGGCTCGCCACATAACGCCGCCACCGTCGTCAGCCGGCCGCCGGAAGCTTGAAACTCCGCGAGCGTCTTTTCCGCATCAGCAGCGTTGAGGCTTTTGACGGCGTCGGTGACGATTTCCACGCGCTTGCCCGTCTTGAGCAGGCCCATCGCCGCGCAACGCACGCAGTATTCGGTCACCACGCCGTAGACGACGTAGCGGTCCGGGTTCAGCTCCGCGAGCAGCCAGGGGAGATTAGGATTCGTGAACACATCGAGCGCCTGCTTTTCGACGATGATCTGGCGCGCGCCGGCGATAGCGTAGTTACCCGGGCTGGTTGGGATGACGACCCGCGGCTCCAGCAGCGTCTCCGGGGGCTTTTGCTGGCCGAACGTGCCGGCCACGCAGTGAGGCGGCCACTGGCGGAATTCCGGGTCGTTTTCCGAGTGGGCGTCGGTGCTCGAAATGAGCGGGATGCCGTGCTCGGCGGCGTACCGGTTCAGGCGCGCGACGGCGGGCAGGATCTCCTCTGCGCCGGGGACATAAAGAGCGCCCGCCGGCAGCATAAAGTCATTCTGGGTGTCCACGTCGAAGAAGACCGTTTTCATACCAGTGCTCCGTCGCTTTTCCTTCGAACCTCCTCGGCCAGCTCAAGGAGCGCAGGCGTGTACTCGATCCGGTACGGCTCGGGATCCTCCAGCCGGCGGCAGCTCTCCGGCAGCCGAGCCAGGGCGGCGGCAGCCCGCGTCCGTGCCGCTTCGAGGTCTGGCAGCGGCTCCACGAGTTGGCCTTTGAGCATCACCGGACGAAGCAGCGCCTCCACCGGCTCGTCGGAGGGACAGTTCGGACATTCTACGCTCCGCGCAATTTCATCGTGGTCGGCGTAACGGAAGACCTGCTTGGCGCCGGGGAGCGTGAACTTGTCCTCGCTCAGTTTTGCGGTGAAGCGGCGCACCCCGTCCGTTTCCAGTTCCACGAGCTTGTAAACGGCGGGCAGGTTGGGCGCATCGGCCGACGTGGCCAGTTCCGTACCCACCCCGAAGGCGTCAATAGGTGCGTCGGCCTCCACGAGTTCGCGGATCCGATATTCGTTCAAATCTCCGCTCGCCATGATCCGGGCCTCGTGCAAACCCGCCTCGTCCAGGATGCTGCGGGCCGCGCGCGAAAGTTCGGCGAGATTGCCGCTGTCCAGGCGGATGCCCCACAACGGCCTGCCGAGCCGCGCCGCCGTCCGCGTGCCCTCCAGCGTATCGTACGTGTCCACGATGTAGACGGTGCGCTCGCCGAGCAGGCTTTGCAATCGCCGAAACGCCAGCTCCTCGGTTTCAAAGGCCAGGACCCAGGAATGGGCGGCGGTGCCGTAGACGGGCACTCCGTAGAGTTTCCCCGCCAGGGTGTTGCTGGTTCCGATGCAACCCCCGATGTACGCGGCCCTTCCGGCCAGCACGCCCGCCTGGGGCGAGTGGGCGCGCCGCGTGCCGAACTCGACGATGGCGCGGCCCCGGGCGGTCTGCACGATGCGCGCCGCCTTGGTCGCCACCAGGGACTGGTATGTGATCATCGAAAGCAGGTACGTTTCGGCAATCTGTGCCTCGATCAGGGGGGCGCGCAGATTGAGGATGGGCTCGCCCGCGAACATGGGCGTGCCTTCCGGCACCGCGAACAGGTCCCCGGTGAAGCGCAGCTCCCTGAGGCGGTCAAAAAACGCCGGTCTCACCCGGGCGAACTGGGGCAGCCCGCGCAAGTAATCCAGCTCTGTCTCCGTGAAGCTCAGGTTCTGAAGATACTCGACCACCTGCGCCAGGCCCGCCACAAGCACGTAGTTGCGCGATGGGGGCAGCCGGCGAATGGAAAGCTCGAAGGTGGCCCTCTCCTCCGACTTGCCGGCCTCGAAATATCCGGCCGCCATGGTGAGCTCGTACAAGTCGGTGAGGAGGCCTGTCATCATCAATAGGGTCCGGTTAGGTTTTCCTGTCGGTTTTGGCCGGTGTCCGTTCCTTGACCTCCCGCACGGCTTTTTGCAGCTCCTCGACGGCTTTGCCGTCCAGCTCGTAAACGGACGGCTCGTTGTCGCGCCGTGCGAAGTAGCTGTTGCCCTGCCTGGAGATTAACACCTTTTCGATGCGCTTGCCGTTATCGGAGGTCACCGTAGCCTCGAAGACAGGCGTGGTGAATCCGGTATCGGGGAACTTGATGGCGGTAAGGTCCCGCAGCTTGTCCACCACCGACTGCACGGTTCCGCCGTCGAGTTCCTTGCCCGCCGCCATCCACTTGTCCTGAGACTTCTCCCATACCATGCGGCGATCGCCGTCGCGGATTTCGATGCGCGTGGGATCGCTCCAGCCGAAGTCGAACAGCTTCTTGTTACGGAAATCCTCCAGGCCTTTCTCGAGCCCTTCGGCGGTATAGCTGGTGATCTTGTACGCGCCGGCGACCACGCTACTGCGGGCGTAGTAGGTTTTGTTCTTGTCTTTGTCCGTCTCGACGCGGACCTCGAGTTCCTGCGTTCCGGCGGCGTCTGTGACGCGCACCTTCGCCACGGGTGTGGCTTTGGGAAACGCCGCCGCGGCTTTCTTGTCGTCCTCCGGTGTAGCGTAGGCGTCCATCCGGACGTCTTTCAGTCGCCGGATGAGCTCTTCAACCTGCCCCCCGTCGGCCCGCATCGGCCTCGGACGGATGATCTGCCATTCGTTGCGGGCGTTTTTCCCAAACTCGATGGTCTGGTTTTTCGCGGTCAGCTCCACGCGCGTGAGCTTTTCGGAGTCAAATGTGAGCAGCCGCTTGTCGCGCAGATCCCGGGGGGATTTGTCGAGGCTGGTCTTGTTGTAGCTGGCGATGGTGAAAACGCGGGGGTCTCCCTCCAGGCGGGCGAAGTAGGCGCCGCTCGCCGGGCTCTCGTCTCCGATGAAGAGCTTCTGCACCTTGCCGTCTTTCTTCCGAACGCGGATTTCTACGGAGGGAGAGGCCAACCCGAAGGTGCTCCAGTCGGAAGCCTTTTCCTCTACGAGGCGGCTGGCCTCGAGCGAGGAAAGCGTTGAGACCATGCTGGAGACGGCGTCCTGGTCGAGCGGCAACGCCTCGGGTGAAACCATCTGCCACTTGCCGTCTGCACCCTTGCGCACGATCACGGGCTCGGCGCCCGCCTTATGCACCTCGATCTCCTGAATCTGATCCTCCGGGATCGAGAGGATCTTCGGCGGCGCATCGGGCGAAGGCCTGTTTTCTGCGGCCTTCTTCGCCTTGTTGGACCAGTACACCGCCCCGCCCAGGGCGGCCAGCACGACCAGCGCGACCAGCAGCCCCCGAATCCGCATTCTCCCGTTACCTCCTGCGCCACCAGACGCCGAGCCCGGCCGCCACGATGAGAAGCGGGAATCCCACCACGCTCACGTAGAAGACACGGCGCATCTGCGCCCGGCTGAGCGTCAGACGCCGGTCCTCGGGCTCCTTCGGCCGGATCGAAATCAGATCCTCGTCCGAAGACAGCCAGTTCATCATGTTCATGAACAGGTCGCGGTTGCCGTTGAAGCGGATGATGTTATTGGCCACCCAGCCCGAGCAGCCCACGACCACGAAGCGGCCCTGGCTCGTACCGTTGTACGTTCCTGCTGCGCCCAGCACGAGCGGGCCCTTCTTGTCTTTTTTCGGATCGATCGTGACTTGTCCGGAGGACAGGTTCGTTGTGGCGTAGCTGTTGCTGGAAGTCGAAAACAGTTTCTCCACGGTCGTCTTGTCCGCGGATTTGACCTCCAGGGACCGTGCGATGGGGAAGGCGGTGGCGATCTCCTTCATCTCCCGCACGATGGGATGGTACTCGTAGTTGGCCACCAGAGGCACGACTTCGCTCAAGCCGAATAACTGTCCGATGCCGCTTGTATCGAGCGCCAGGTCTTTGTTGAGCGTCACGCCCCAGCTCTCCACAAGCTTGACGAGCGCCGCGTTCTCGCTGATTTCCTCCTTGCCCAGCTTGAGCGGAGGATCGAGCATGATCAGCGCCCGCCCGCCGGACTCGACGTAGGTCTTGATGGCGTTCACGGCGGGCTCCGTGTAGTCATAGCGCGGGCCGCCCACGAGCAGCACCGTGCAATCCTTCGGCACCTCCGCTTTTTCGAGCAGGGAAATCGTGCGCGTCTTGTAGTTGTTTTTCTCCAGCAGGTCCTTGAGGCTCGAATACCCGTTGCGCCCGGTCTCCTCCAGGCTGTGTTCGCCGCTGCCGGTCACCACGCACACCCAGCGTTCGCCGCCTTTGAGCGCGCGGATCAGCGCCCCGGTGATCTCCTCCTCGGTGAGGCTCTTGGCCTCTTCCTTCCGGCCGCCGGTCTCGACGTAGATCGTACCGTAGCTGCGCACGCCGTACGTGCGGGCCATTTGCGGCTTCTTGTCCGGATCCACATAGGCCACACTCAGGCGCGGCGACAAGTTGTCGTAGCGATCCAGAAGGTCCCGGGCACGCTCGAACTCCCGCGTGCGGTCGAAGTAGTAAAGCCGGACGTCCTGCTTCAGGTTGCGGACCACCTTCTGGGTCTGGTCCGACAGGCTGAAGCGCTTGTTGGCCGTCGCATCATAGGACTTGTTGTGCCGGTTGGCAAGCCAGTTCGTCACGACGAGTACGGCCAGAATCACCAATAGGTAAGCGGTCAGATACGCCGTGTATTTGGTTTGCCTTGCCTTCAGCCACTCGAAACGCATTTATGCCCTCCAGCGCAGCGCTTCCATGGAGCGCGCCGTCAAGAACAGTCCCAGAAACATCACGGACAGATAGAAGACCACGTCCTTGCTGTCCAGAACTCCTTTGGCGAACGGCTCGAAATGCGTCACGACGGAGAGATAGGACATGACGCGGGCCCACGTGGCGGTTTCGTAGGCCGTGACCCAGTCCAGGATCCACAGCAGCAGGCAGGCGGCGAAGGTGGCGCCCCCGGCGATGATCTGGTTGCGCGTCAGCGTGGAGATGAAGGTGCCGATCGCCAGCAAACAGCCGCCTTGCAGCAGCAAGCCGAGATAGCCCACCAGAATCGGCTTCCAGTCCGGGTCTCCGTACAGGAACAGAAAGCCCAGATTCAGCCCGGAGATCGCCAGGATGCCTGCGTACAGGGCCAGGGCGGCCAGCCACTTGCCGAGAATCACCTCCAGATCCCGCACCGGCGAGGTCATCAACAGCTCGATCGTGCCGGAGCGCTTCTCCTCGGCGAACAGCCGCATGGTGATCATGGGGATCAAGAACAGGCCGATGACGCTGACGTTCATCATCAGCGGCCGGATCACCCACTCGTTGACGTCCATGGGAAAGCCGCGGCCCATCATCTGCGACTCGAAGCTTCGCGTCACGAAGATGGCGGTGGCTACGTAGAAGAAGTAGCCAAAAATCAGCGCGAAAACCGTCATGAGCAGATAGGCGATGGGTGAGGCGAAGTAGCTCTTGATCTCCTTGCGGAAGATGGTCCAGATGTTCCTCATCGCGCACCTCCCGCGGCGACCGCGGCCTCTTCGCTGGCCGTGAGCTGCAGGAAGATGTCTTCCAGGCTATAGGCGACGGGGCGCAGTTCCGTCAGGTTCCACCCTGACTCGACCACGGCGCGCGCCAGCTCGCCCCGCACAGAACGGCCGTGCAGACTTTCCACCTCGAACGAGCACCGGTTGTCGCGGCTGCTTTTCTCGATCACGCGGCTGACGCCCGCCACCTGCTCGAGCCGGCGGCGCACGGCGGCCGGATCCAGCACTCCGTTGCGTCCCTCCACCTCTACCGCCACGGCTTCGGCTCCGCGCAGGCGCCGCGTCAGGTTTTCGACCGAGTCGGTCGCCACAAGCTTACCTTTGTTGATGATGATGACCTCCTCGCAGGTCTGCTCCACTTCCGGAAGAATGTGTGTGCTCAGGATGATCGTGTGCTCTCCGGCGAGTCCTTTGATGAGCTGGCGCGTTTCGATGATCTGCTTGGGGTCCAGACCGGCGGTGGGCTCATCCAGGATCAACACGTCCGGGTTGTGCATGATCGCCTGCGCCAGGCCGACGCGCTGGCGGTAGCCCCGGGACAGCTTGCTGATCAGCTTGGCCCGCACGTCGCCGATGGCGCACCGCTCCACCGCCTGTTCAATCCGCTGCTTGCGTTCCGATTTCGGGATGCCTTTGAGCCGCGCCACGAACTCCAGATACTCGATAACCTCCATCTCGGGATACAGGGGCGGTGACTCGGGCAGGTAACCGATCCGGCGTTTCACCTCGAGGGGTTGCTTCATCACGTCAAAGCCGGCGACTTCGGCAGAGCCCGAAGTGGGCGGCAGAAAGCAGGTCAGCACGCGCATGGTGGTGGTCTTTCCGGCGCCGTTCGGCCCCAAGAAGCCCACAATGTGACCCTTCGCGACCTGGAAGGAAATGTTGTCTACGGCGACAGTTCGCGCGTACCTCTTGGTGAGCCCTTCGACTTTAATCATATGGAAACCAGGAAAGTCCGATGACTGCCGTTTGAGGCCCGCGCCGTGCTTGAATCCGGCGCATCCACTTGAAATTTCATCATAGAGACCCGGCCGAAGGAGTGTCAATCACAGTTCCGGGCCCGCGCCCCACCCGCGGCTAACCCAGCGCCTCGATGACCTGGAGGGCATGGCCCCTGGGGCGCACCTTGCGGAAAATGCGGTGAATCGTGCCGTCCGGACCGATCACAAAGGTCGTGCGCTCAACGCCCATAATCTTGCGGCCGTACGACTGTTTTTCTTTCCAGACGCCATAAGCCTGTGCAGCTTTCTTTTCCGGATCCGCAAGCAACGTAAAAGGCAGGTTGTGACGGGCCTTAAAACGCGCCTGCGCCTCCGGCGTGTCCGGGGAGATTCCCAGCACGACGGCGCCCCTGCGTTTCAACTCGGGCGTTACATCGCGGAATTCGCAGGCCTCGACCGTGCAGCCCGGCGTGCCGGCTCTCGGATAGAAGTACAGCACCACGCTCCGGCCGCGGAGCTCGGAGAGCCGCAAGCGCTCTCCGGCGTCGGTTTCCAGTTCGAAGTCCGGCGCCGGATCGCCTTCGCGCAGTTCCCCTTTGCGAACTCCCATCCGGGGCTATTCCACCGGAACGGCAGTGCCCTTCTTCTGGGCGCGCGTCAGGTACTCGATGCGCTCGTCGATCAGCGTGCGGATCGCCTTCAGAAATTCGACCCGCGCATTGCGCAGGTGCTCCCGCGCCGACTCGGACTTGCACTGGAACAACGCGGTCACCCTGGGACCGAGGCCCAGGCAGAGGCACTGAACCCGCGGTTGTGCCTGTTCGGCTTCCTGTCTTTCGCTCATGAGGCAACCTCCTTCATCTCCACCGTCAGAACCCGATTCTCCAACCGCGCCCGGGTGGGTGTGAGGGCGGCCATCGAAGTCGGCAGGCCGATGTGCCGCCGCAGCGTGCCGATTTCCACCACGAGCTCGTCGTGCTTTTTGAACAGGCTGACTTCTCCCTTGGTGGCAAAAGGAAGATGCAAGCGCACCAGATAACTCCCGTCGCGCTTTTCGAACGTATACGGCCTGTCCATGCGCCGGGGCGCGGCCGGGTCTTCGCCCTCCGGATAGAGCACGGCAGCCAGGACTTCCAGCCGCCGCCGTCCGAGCACTTCGCGGTCAAACAGCGGCACCTGCTTGACCGGCACGGGGGCGAAATACTCCTCCATCTCTTTGAGAATCTCCTCCTGCGAGCGGCGCCACTCGTCAAAATAGCTGTCGCTGACTTGCGCAGGCAGCACGCGATTGACGATCACCGTGTCAACGGTGAGTCCGTGCAGCGAGAGATACACGAACGCCCGCTGGGTCTCGCGCAGCACCATCTTTTCCGCGTTGGTCGCCAGCCGTACGCTGGTCGAGGCCGGGTCCTCGAGCAATTCATCGATGCCTTCCAGTTTGGCAAACAACTCCTGCACGTTGGCAAAGTAGCTGTCTGTCGGGAGCTCTACGGGCGAGACGCGGTTGGCGATGGGCCGCACCGCCTTGAGGAGGCTGCGCTGGAACGGAAAGACGTGCTTCATGTACCAGTCGAGCGTCGTGGGCATGCTGACGAACCGCATGGACTCGGCCGTAGGAGCGCAGTCCAGCACAATGACGTCGTAGCGGCGTTCGCGCCGGTACTGGTTGACGTACATCATGGCGCTGAGCTCCTCCATGCCCGGCAGGATCGCCAACTCCTCGGCTTCGACGTCGCTGATGCCCGTGGTGCGGAGCACGGATATGACGTAGGACGAAATTTCTTTCCAGTGCCGCTTGATCTCCCGCTGGATGTTCACCTCCTGGATGGCCAGGCGCTCGTCAATCGGATACGGATCGGAGGTCGTTCCGTGGAACAGCTCCTCGGAGAGGTCGAAAGCGTCCGCCAGACTGTGGGCGGGATCCACGCTCATGATCAGCGTCCGGTAGCCCAGTTGCGAGAGGCGAACACCGGTGGCGGCCGCCAGGCTGGTCTTGCCCACGCCGCCCTTGCCGGTGAACAGGAGAATCCTCATACTTCCATTGTAGGCCGCCTCCGGAACTCTTCCGGGAGCTCCAGCAGCCACCGGGCCGTGCGCGGCGGCAAGAGAGGAGAAGCGGCCAGGCGGGCCAGATCTTGCGGCGTGTCCACGTCGTACCACCGGGGGCCCAGCTCCACGCTGAAGCCGCAACGCTCGAGGGCTCGCACCGTCTCCGCCAGCGTCTCGGGGCCTGACCAGCTCACGCCGTGAAACATCCGGGGATCCGCGCGCCGCATGGCGATCGCGTAGAAGCCGCCGTCGTCGGCCGGCCCCAACGCTACATCTGCGGCACAGGCAAGCAGCGCCCGGATGTGCTCGAGGGGCAGGTCCGGGGAGTCGCTTCCCACGATGACGACTTGCGGCCGTCCCTCGCTTAGACCGCGGGCGCCGGCAAACCACAACCGCTCGCCCAGATTTTCTGCGTCCTGTTGCAGCCTGCATGCAACCATCGCATCAGCCCAGGCATCCGTAGGAATGTCGGTGTGAAGTTCGAGGTCCGCGCTGTCAGCCAGCAGTTGGAGCCGCTCGAGCAGGTCGCGTACAAAAGCGCGGTGGCCCTGGGCGGCGGCCACGGCGCCGATGTGCGCAGCGAGTCGGGTCTTGACGCGCCCGGGCACCGGTGCTTTGGCGAAAAGCAGGATAACCGGACGCATGCCAAAATTGTAGACTGCGATGGAAGGCGTGAGCGCGACCTTCGGAATGTCGACAGGTTAAAACAGGAGGGCATGGCGAAGCGATGATCCGAACTTTCCTGGCGCTGCTTCCGGCCGCCGCAGTGTTGGCGCTGGGGGCGGCAGCACAGAGCAAGGGCAAGTCGCAGGGGGATGCGGAGCAGGGTAAGGTGGTTTTCGAGCAGTGCAGCGTCTGCCATAACGCGGATAGTGAAGAGAAGAAGCTTGGCCCGGGCCTGAAGGGGCTTTTCAAGAAAGCCAAGCTGGCCAACGGAAAGAAGGTCACTGAGGCGAATGTTCGCGCGGTCATTGACGCGGGCGGCAACGGGATGCCTGCGTACAAGGAAATGCTGACCGACGAGGAAAAGAACAATCTGATCGCCTACCTGAAGACACTCTGAAGGAGACCCAGCGCGGCGAGCAGTTGACGCCATCCCGCGCCGGCGGCTATAGTAGCAGTAGCCGCAGCAAGGGTCCCCATCGTCTAGTCCGGCCTAGGACACCGCTCTTTCAAGGCGGCAACGCGGGTTCGAATCCCGCTGGGGACGCCAACTCCTGAGGACACAGCACTGCAGCGCCATCGTGTTACAATCGCTGTGGAAGCGCTTTGGGAGGTGGTGTAACGGTAACACGGCAGACTCTGGATCTGCTTATCGGGGTTCGAATCCCTGCCTCCCAGCCACACGCATCGCAAGCTCTGACTAGCCCGCTCTGCTGAACCGTATGCCTGCCCTTGGCCTACCTGAATGAGACAGGCATTGGGATCACTTTGAACTGCAGGCCCAGCGGGTCCCAAAGAAACTGTGCCGCCTGGTCCGGCCCGCGATCCGTGGCACGGTATAATTCGAGCGGATGGACGTTTACGAAGAAGCGGTTCGGCTGCGAAAGCTCGGCCAGAAATGCGCGATTGCCACCATCGTGCAGGTGCGGGGCTCGATTCCGAGCTATGAAAGCGCCAAGATGCTGGTTCGCGAAGACGGCTCGATCGTTGGGACGGTCGGTGGCGGATGTGTGGAGGCGGAAGTCTGGAATGCAGCGCGGGAGGTGATGGAGACCGAACGGCCGAAGCACCTGACGTTCCACCTGAACCAGGACGCGGCCTACGACAGCGGCCTGATCTGCGGAGGCACGCTGGACGTCTTTGTCGAACCGGTGATTCCTCCGCCCCGGGCCTATATTTTCGGCGCCGGCCACATCTCCAAGAGCCTTTCCAAGGTAGCCCACATCGCCGGATTCGCGACGATTATCGTGGATAACCGCGAGAGCTTCGCGAACCGCGAGCGGTTTCCCGAAGCCGACGAGATCTTCGCGCAGGAGTACGAAGAGGTTTTTCCGCGGCTCCGTGTGGACGGCAACAGCTATCTGATCATCGTGACGCGCGGACACCGTGACGACATGCGCGTGCTGCGCTGGGCTGTGGGGACGCCGGCGCGCTACATCGCCATGATCGGCAGCAAGCGCAAGGTGATCAGCGTGGTCAAGGAGCTCGAAAAGGAGGGGATTCCGCAAAGCGCGTTCGAGCGGGTGTTTGCTCCTATGGGTCTGGAGATCGGCGCGGTGTCTCCTGAGGAGATTGCGGTGTCGGTGGTGGCGGAAATGATCGCGGTCCGGCGCAAGGCGGAATCCAACTGGCGCGAGCTTTCCAAGTCCATTTTTGTCCCGGAACGGTTGAAGGCGCCGCTTAAGTGAGTGTGGCCGCATTGATTCTTGCGGCGGGGGAGTCCCGGCGCATGGGTGCCCCGAAGGCACTCCTGGAGCTGGCGGGGGAGACTTTCCTGGACCGCTTGATCGCCCTTTTCCACGCCCATTGCAGCCCGGTCGTGGTCGTCACGGGTTACGACGCTAGTAACGTCGAGGCGGGGGTGCGGCGCGCTCGACAGGCGCATTTTGTGCGCAACGCCGCGTACCGTCTGGGGCAGCTCAGTTCTCTGCAATGCGGCTTGAGGGCGCTTCCGGAAGACTCCGAAGGCGTGCTATTCACTCCCGTAGATTATCCGGCAATTCAGGCCGGCACGGTGGCCCGGCTGGTCGAGCGATTCAAGCGGCGGGCGCCGCACGAGCTGATCGTCGTTCCCTGCTGCGGCGGGCGGCGAGGCCATCCGGTACTCTGTGCGCGAGAGCTGTTTGGTGAGATCCTGGCTTTACCGGCGGAGGCGCAGGCTCGTGACGTGATTCGCAGGTACCGCGAAGCCACCGCATACGTGGACGTGGAGGATGCCGGTATTCTGGAGGACGCCGACGACCCGGCCGCATACGAGCGGTTGAAACGGTGGTTTGAAGCCCGATGAGCAGGCGACGGCGCCACTGGACGTGGGCCCTGGCGGCAACTGTCGTTCTTATGGCGGCCGCTGTGGGCGTGCCGTATGTGAGCGCCGGCCGTTTCGGCCACCAGATTCAGAGGTCGTTGGAGATCTCGCTGGGAAGGTCCGTCGAAACCGGCCAGGCGCATTTCAGGCTGTTTCCCGCTCCCGGATTCACCTTGGAGAGAGTCGTCATCCACGACGATCCGTCGGCAGGTCTGGAACCGCTGGCCTATGTTCCCTCCATGCGGGCCGAAATCCGGCTGCGCTCACTGTGGAGCGGGCGGCTCGAGTTTGCGCGCCTGCGGCTGGGCGAACCCAGCATCAATCTGGTGAGAACCCATGCGGGCCGCTGGAACGTTCAGGATCTGTTGGGCCGGGCGGCCGGTTGGGATTTGCCGGAAATCTCGGTGGCGGGTGCGCGCATCAATTTCAAGTTTGGTGACGTCAAGTCGGTTTATTACTTCTCCGAAAGCGAAATCGAAGTCGCCCCTCCGGACGCTGCGGGACGCTTTCGACTCCGGTTTGAAGGCACGCCCTCGCGCACGGACCGAGCGAGCCATGGGTTCGGGCGGATTCGCGCCGAGGGGAGCTGGCGGCGCGGAGAACTCCCCGGTTCCCTCCAGATCCGCCTGCGGGTGGACCGGAGCGAACTGGCCGAGATCTCCACGCTGATCTACGGGTACGACACCGGGTTGCACGGGCATGTTGCAGCGGAGCTGGAGGCCCGGGGCTCCCCCCTCAACCTCGAATTCCGCGGGACGGCGAGGCTCGAAGAAATCCACTGGTGGGACGCGATGCCGCCCTACGCTGAGGGGTTTGTGGCGAGGGTCGGCGGACGAGTGGATCTGGCCGCCGGGCGCCTGGAGGTGCAGGCCACCGACGTGGCCGGTGCTCGTGTGTCAGTTGGGCTGAGGGTCTCAGAGTACCATTCTCGTCCGCGCTGGGGTGTTCTGGTCACGTGCAAAGGTCTCGAGATTGCACCGCTCGCCGCCATGGCTCGACGCGCCGGACTCCGGCTGAGGCCCCTGGATGTGGACGGGCGTTTGGTCGGCGCTCTCGGCTACTCCCGCGGCGCGGGCTGGACAGGCCGCCTCCGTCTGGAAGACGGGCGGTTTGTCGCGCCGGGAGGGCTCGTGCTGGAATCACCGCGACTCGATCTGGTCTTAGCCGAAGGACGCCTCCAGATCCTCCCTTCGGTACTGGTCGCGGAGAACGGCGAACACGTCACCGTGCAAGGCGCGATCCGGCTCCCGGATCTTGATACCGACCTGAAGGTGACGGCCACCGGCTTGAGTCTGGCAAGATCACTCGCCGAGGGCAGTCCGTTGGCGTCGCTCGGCGCGGCGCCGTTGTTTTCCCGGATCCGGGCCGGAAGCTGGGGGGGGACGCTGCATGTGCGGTGGAGGCGAGGCGCCCGTCCGGCGTGGACGGGAACCATGGAGCTGAGCGGCGGGAGCGTAATTCTTCCCGCTCTGGCCCTCCCCCTGGAAGCGTTGCAGGGCCGCGTGGTGGTGGACGGGCACGCCGTGCGGCTGGAGAAAGCCCACGCGCGTGTCGGGGATCTGGAGATCGAGGGCGCCTACAGCTATCAGCCGCAGACCCTGCGCCCGCACCACTTCGAGTTGCGCTTCGCCGAGATTTCCGCCGCCGAACTCGAACGCCTGCTCGAGCCCGCGCTGCCGCGGCCCCGCGGCCTGCTGGCGCGGACTTTCGGCCTGCGCCGCGAAGGCTTGCTCCGCTGGATGCGCGGCTGGCACGCCACGGCCGAGATCGAAGCGGGCTCTTTTGTCGTCGCGGGCGTTGAGTTTCGGAACGTCCGGGCCCGCGTGTTCTGGGATGAAGACCGCGTGGAGGCAACCTGGGTCACGGCCCAGGTGGAGCGCGGCAGGTTCGAAGGCTACGCGCGAGCCACCTTGAGCCCGCCCGCGCCGGCCTATCAAGTAGGAGGCCACTTTCGCGGGGTGCGCTGGCGGGGCGGGGTGCTTGAAGGAGACGGCTTGCTGCGCGCATCCGGATTGGGTGCGCAGCTGTTCGCCAATCTGAGCGTGAGCGGATCCTTCAGCGCCAACGGCATCGAACTGGCGCCGGAAGCCCCCTTCCGGAGTGTTTCTGGCTGCTACGACCTTGCCTGGCGGTGGGGTAAGCCGCACCTGCGGCTGACGTGCCTGCGGCTGTGGTCCGACCCGGAAGCCTGGCTCGGCCAAGGGGAAACGGACCGCGACGGCCGGCTTCTGCTCGCCTTCGCCCGCGGGCGCGACCAGTTGCGGATGACCGGCACACTGGCGCCCCTGCGACTTGAAGTCGTTGCGTCAAAGCCCCGCCCGCCCGAGGCTGTAGTTCGCTAGGACGGAAGCAAAATACTCCATCCCACGGCTCCGGTAAAGCTTCACGCCCTCCGGGCCGATGGGTCAGAAGGGATGGCATCCGGCGATTCTCTACGTCCGCCCGGGGCGGACTTGCCGGCGGCACTGGTGGAGATGCTGGCGCTCCATGCTGCGTGGCTGAATGGAGAGCAAACCGGCGAGCGGGCCGATTTTTCCGGCGCGGCGCTGCCACAGGCGCAGCTTGCCCGGCGGGACCTCCGCAAGGCGGTCTTTCACTCGTGCCGCCTTCGTAAGGCCGACCTGTCCGCGTGCAAACTCGAAGACGCCGAACTGCAGGGCGCCGATCTGCGAGAAGCGGTGCTCGCCGCCGCGGATCTTTCCCGAGCCACACTGGAGAACGTAGCGCTGGATGACTGCACGGCCCCGGGAATCACCCTGTGCGAGGCGCGGCTGACTGAGGTGACGTTGCGCAACGCGAATTTCCGGCAGGGGCGGCTCCTTGAGGCGGTCATGGTTCGCTGCGACGCTGCGGGCGCGCTGTTGTCAGCGGCCGGCCTCCACCAGATCAAGATTTCCGAATGCGACTTTTCCGGTGCAGACTTCAATGGTGCGGTGCTGTACGGCGCCTCAGCCAGGTTCAGCCGGTTTGTTCGCGCGCGGTTCGTCGAAGCGGTGCTCTCCGGCGCAACGTTCTGGGAGTGCAACTTCCGCTCGGCGGAGATGGCGCGGGCGCGGTGCCAGGGCTCCGATCTGGCGCGCTCGGAATTTCACGGGGCCGATTTGGAGGGCTGCGACTTCAGCGGGGCGGTGTTGAAAAGTGCCAGCTTTTCGCGGGCGCGCCTTCGCGGGGCCCGGTTCGACGAAGCGGACCTGTTCGCCGCGGACTTCAGTGGGGCGGATCTTTTCGGGGCCAGGGGATTGACGCCGCAGCAGTTGTTGCACGCGCGCACTTCGGCCGAGACCATTCTCCCCAGCGGGAAGCGCGGCCCCTACCTGCGCAACTCCGGAGCGGAACGGCCCGCCGGCCTTTGAGGCCTCAAGTTTCCGAGGCGACGCCTGAGCGCAACGCGGGAGGCTTCAGGCCGTCGGAGGGCAACATTCGCAGCCAGGGCTGCGGCAGCTCCCTCCATCGCGTTCGTGCCGTCGAAAGCGCCAGCATCAGCACAATGACGGCCAGGGCCGCCAGCGCGGCGTGCGCTGCGTTGAGACCCGCCTTCCAGAAGTAAAACCACCGGCCATAGACGAGTTCCGTGTGGACCCAGTACACCAGCAACGACGTCGTCCCCAGTTGCTGCACCCAGCTCCACCGCGGACCCCGGTGTTCCGTCCAGTAGTAGGCGCCGGCCAGGATGATCAGAATGACGCCCAGTTTGATAAAGATCAGCAGGGGACTGTCAAGCCAGAAGCTCGACTGCGGATAGGGGGAGTAAGGGAGATACGCCAGAAGGCGCCCCAGCAGGATCAGTCCGAGTCCCGCCACGGCCATGCGCGGGATCCAAACCGGGAGTCCGGACGCTTTTGCAAGTCGCAGCGCACTTCCTGCGCTCAGCCCGAACGCGGCGAAAGCCGCCCAGGGGAAGAAGCTGAACTGTAGAGGATCCGGTGTCAGGTACGCCTTCAGAGTGACCGGAATTCCGCTCCAGGGCAGTTGCGACACCAGCGGAGAAGCCCCCGCGATGGCAACTCCCGCCGCGGCCGCCGCCACCACGCGTCGGCGCGTGTCCCACAACGCCATGGGGGCAAGCACGGCCAGTGTAAAGCCCATGCAGTTGAGGATGTCTACGCGAAGCAGATCGGTCCAGGGGCTATGCGGCCAGGCGAAGGCCCACATCTGCAAGCGGAACGCGAAGGCAAGCGCCAGCAGGTAAGCGGCCCGCCGCAGTGCGGCCATCAGGCGGCGTGCCGGACCGTCCCCCTGCCTCCTGCGACTGTCCATCAGGAAAGCCAGCGTGACGCCGGTGAGAAACAGAAAGATCGCGGGCGGCATCCCGCCGGCGAACTGCGAGAGCACGTACGGCAGTTCGCTGCGCAGGTCCGGGCGCGTAAACGCGTGAAAGACGTGGCCCTGAAGCATGATCACTGCCGCCAGGCCGCGTGTCCAGTCCACAAATGCCAGTCTTGACTTCATTTTCCAGTCGGTTTGGGATTCGTTTTCTCAGGCCTGCTTCTGCGGATATTCGCGCTTGACGCCCGGAGGAAGTTCCAGACGCAGAGAGGCCTCGGTGATGCCAGAGTTAATGCGGAGATTGGAGTACGTAATCAGCGTGTAATCTCCCGAGGGTTTGTAAAATTTGTGCCGGACGGGATGTCCGTCCGGTGAGACCCACATTTCGATCTTGACGACGTGCTCGCGAGCCTTTTGGGACTTCGGGACCAGCTCCAGGCGCGAGGCAGCAACGCCGGCCACCTGTTCATCTCCGAGCGCTCGCACCGTATAGTTTTTCTTTAGCTCGCCGCCGGAGGTGCCGAATCCGAGCAGCAGAAACTGATCCACCAGTTCGCGCTGCCGGCCCAAGTCGTAAATCTGCACGGTCCGGATCTTGGGGTAGTAGATTTCCGCCCGGCGTCCGGAGAGGACCACGGTGCGCACATCCGGCTCGCCGAAATCCAGGCGCAGTTGCACCTGACGGCGGCGCCGGAGCATGCGCATCGTTCCTGTCTCTGACGCGGTGTCGTTGATTATGGCGGTGTAATCCACGCGCTCGACGACGGCCACGGCGTCGCGAAACGTTCCGGCGGCGCGATCCATCGCAGCTAGCACCGCCTCCACAGACACGGCTGGCGCAACCGGCGCCAGGGCAAGCCCGGCGGCCAGAATCGCCTTGCTTGTGAACCGGACGGGGAGAATAAGATCCTCAGTGGCGCACCACCGCGAGGTAGCCTTTAATCTCCGATTCTGCATCGAAGATGGGCTCCAGGCGGAGGATGTGATAGGTTTTGCCCGTGCGTTTCCGCAGTAAGTCTGCAGCAGCTGCTTTTCGCCGTTCCGGAACGGCCGTCCCGAGTAACTGCGGCTCGATCCAGAACACCCGCGAGCCGTCCTCTTCGTGCACCAGCACGACGCTGGCTGGCCGTGGCTGGTCCCGGAACCACTCCCGCGGAGTCAAAAAGACGAACGCCAGGATCAGCGCAACCATCACGTCGTATTGCCAGCATGCCCGGGGATAATCCCAGCAGATGAAACGCTTGATCCCGGTCAGCAGCCGCCGCAACATCGCGGAATCTTCAGTCTATCACGACGGCGGCCTAGTACAGGGGTTCGCGCCGGCCCTGCCGGACCGTGGCTTCGAGCGCGCCGATACCTTCGATGCGAGCGCGTACGCGGTCGCCCGCGCGGATGCGCGCTCCCTTCGGGCAGCCGGTGGAGATGAGATCCCCCGGCTCCAGTGTGAAGTAGTCGCTGTGGAAGCGCACCAGCTCGAAAGGGGAATGCCGCATGTTCCGCACAAAGTCGCGTGACCAGACGGCACCATTGTGTTCCGTTATTACTTCCAGCGCCTCCGGCTCCGCGATTTCGTCGGCCGTGACGATCACCGGGCCGAAGCTGAAAAAGGTGTCAATGCTTTTGGCCCGCGTGAGGTAACGGGGATTGCGCCGAAGCACGTCGAGCGCCGTCAGATCCAGCGTGGTCGTGTAGCCGAAGATGACCTCGCGAACGTGATCTGCGGGCACATAGCGGCACCGGCGCCCGATGATCACGCCGAGTTCCCCTTCGGCATCCACGTCGCTTGAAATTTCGGGAGGCGGAAGGACGATCTCCCCGCCCGGAGGGAAAAGACAGGAAGCAGGTTTGAGGAAGCTGCCGGGTTCCTCCGGTTGCTCGGTGCCCAGATCCTCCGCGTGCGAGCGGAAATTCAGACCGATGCACCAGATCTTGGGCGGGACTTCGTAAGGCAGCAAAAGCTTCACGTTTCCGGCGGGAATGGCTTCGAGGCGGCAGGCTTCACCGAGGGGCTCCAGTTCGCCCAATCGGATGATGCCGAGTAGGTCGTTGGGAATGGCGGTGCCGCACCGGGCGTTGATCTCAGAGACCGGCACCACGCCTTGGCCGGACAGCACGCCGGCGTGCGCCTGGTCGTCAAACAAAAACCGCACGAGCTTCATGCGCGCACTCCTGCAATGTCTGCCAGATCGGCGAGGATTCCGTAGGCCGTCTGCTGGAGGCCGGGGTTCACCGAAAGGATTCCTACGGTGCCCGCCGCATCGGTGTGAAGCAACAGCAGGTTGGAAGTGCCGTGGACGGCGGCCAGTTGGTCGGTCTCCGGCAGCACTTCGGCCCGGACGCGGAGGCGGACGGAGGAGCCTGTGCGCCGCGCCCGGCTGACGAGCCGCACCGTTTTTCCTTTAGCAGCCAGTTCGGCCAGACGCTCCGGCGTCAGGCGCCGGATGCCTTTGGTGTCCACCGCCACAGGAGTGATCCGGGCGTCCATAAGCACATTAGCCAGCGCAGCGGTCTTCGCTGCTGCGTCCCAGCCGTCAATATCGTAACTCGCATCTGCTTCGGTGATGCCCAGGCGGCGCGCCGCCGCAATCGCCTCCTCCATAGTCCGCCCCTCCCGCATGGCTTCGATCACAACGGTGGTCGTGGAGTTGAGCACCCCCGTGAAGCCGAGAATGCGCACACCCGGGAGCGCATAGCGCACCAGATGGAACACGGGCGCCCCATCCAGGACGGTGGACTCGAAGCGAAACGCCACCCGGGCGCGGCGCGCCTCCTCCGCCAAGGCGGCATAGGCGTGGGCTAAAGGACCCTTATTGGCCGTGACCACATGCATGCCCAAGGCAAACGCCGTCCGGATGTGGGTGATCGCCGGCTCACCCGTCGCAGGATTCAGCGGCGTGAGCTCGATCATCACCTCGGCCCGTGCGCGTTCCAGGAACTCACGCACCGAGGCTGCCGGCGGACCGAAAGGCGGCTCTGGCGGCAGGCCGTTTGGATCGTACGCTGTCCCGTGACGTGCGGTGTGGATGCCGACGATACGGAAGGGAAAACGCCGGCGGTAGCGCTCGAGCAAGGCCGCCACCGCCTTCCCCACCGCCCCATAACCCACGAGCGCGACTTTCAAAACTCCATCTTCTCGATCAGGGAATTGAGTTCCGATTCTAACGCAGCTTTCTTGTTGCGCAGGGCGCTCTGGCGGTCGCGCAGCGCCGTGATGCGGACTTCCAGGGCGCCCAGTTGCCGGGCATACTGCTGCACCTGATCCTGCTGGCCGCTCACGCCGCTCAGACTGGCGAGATTCCGCCGGATGCGGTCCTGGTCCTGAGCCAGTGTGCCGGCCTCCTGTTCCGCAAGTTGCAGTTCGCGCTCGACGCCGGCGATGGCCTGTTTGAGGCGGAGAATCTGTTCCAGCTGTTTGCGCGCGCCCTCCGGGAGGGATTTGTTTTGCACGAAACTGATCAACAGCTCCGGCGTAAGGTTCGTCACCGCCGTAGTCGTCTCGTAGGTCCGCTCCTCGACGACCGGGAACTTCTCGAGTGCGCCGGGGGCGAGTTTGACTTCGAAGCGGTAGGCAGCGGCCGTGGTCTCATCGGGTTTGCGGCCGACGAGCCGGAAATCCGGGCGTGCGGGATGCTCGATCAGGAGAGTCTTTGCCTTCTGATCCACGTTGCGGATGGTGTAGGTTCGGGTCTCTCTCCGCGCGTGGCGACTGGTCAGCACGCCGCGCCGCAAATGCACCTCGCGGAGCTCCTCGCCGCCACTTTCAAACTGCGTGGTCAGGCGGGTCCCGAGATCCACGGCATAGCTGATCAGCCGACGGTCGCCCGCCTTGAGGGTCTCCATCAGCGCCTCCCCCGCGTAGGCGCCCGCGTCGAAGACGGTGATCGGACCCCCGTCCAGCGTCTTGCCGGTGTTGTTGGTCAGCTCGGCCGCGTGCGTGGGGTGAGGGCCGGAGGCGCCGGAGTAAATGAGCAGCTTGCGCGCAGCCAGTTTCTGCTGCAGAAAGGGGAGCATGGCGGACTCGCCCCGGCGGACCGTCACCGGCTGCGCGAAGTCGTACTGGAAGAGTTCGCCAAGCTCGCGTCCTTCGGTGGGAACGATGGAGCTCGCCACGTCTTCGCGGCGTGCTTCCGGCGGCGGAGCGGGTCCGGCCGAGAGCGTCCTGAAGGCCGCCTGCGGCGGCAAACCTCCGATTACGCCACCTACTGCAGCAGCTGCACGCTCCTGGATGGCACCCGCATGGACGATGGGCGCCTGGGCGCGTTCCTCGGCAAGCTCGGCCGCCGGACGCGAGACATGCCGGGGTTCATACAGACGGCTCACGAACGAGATCGGCCGCCCGGAGACCAGGGCCAGCCTGACGTTGTTCCAGTCCTCGGCCGTGGTGTTGTCTACGATCGCCCACCCTTCCAGAAGAGCTTCGCCTGTTTCCCCGAACACGAGCCTGTAGGTGGATTTCCAGACCGGCACCGGGATGACATAGCCCGCCACGAGGCGCCGCGGTTCTGAACCTGCTGCGTCAATATACACGCGGCGGCGCTCTGTAGAGCGCGACCTGTTGACGGCATCGAGGTACTGCTGGAGGAGTCCTGCCAAGGCAGGATCCTCGAAGCGCAGGGCCGAGGCACTCGACAGCTCTACGGTGCGAAGCTCGCCGGAATCGTCCAGCAGGGTGAGCAGTTCGCGCTCCGGCTGATTTTGAGCGGCCGGCGAGAGGCGCGCGCCCACCACGGCTCCCTTCAGCGTCTGCGGCCCGAAGCGGATCTCGATCCGGGCCCCTTTGACGGAGTCGAGCAGCGCGCTCAAGGACTGCCCGCCCGCCAGCCGGAAGGGAAACCGCTGCAGCTGCCGTTCCAGAGGCTCGCTCGAATCGTACCGCAGCCCGGCAATAGGACGCCCGGCGGCATCCGTCACCGTGAGGGATTTGAGCACGTCGTCCATCTCCGACGCCTGAAATTCCAGCTGTGCGGTCTGGCCGGCCGGCACGTCTCCGGCTCGCTCGAAATACCCCACGCCGTGCTTGTAGAGGACCACATGCCGGACGGGCAGCTCAGCGCCGGCGGCTGCCGAGCCAGCCAGCAGCCAGACCACCAAGCCTGTCCGCACCGGGCAAGCTCGCACTCTCTGAGAGGACCACTTTTGTTGCATCATGCCTCCTTATCTTCCGGATGCCGCCTTGCGGGGTTCCCTTTCACCTTACCCCCGGTGCGCGGGCTTGTGCTTGACAGCCGGGAAGTATCGAGGCAGACTGAAGATTGCGCCCGCGGGAGGGCCGAGTGCGGAGGATGCGGAGTCATTAGGATGGGCGGAGGGGCTACGCGCGCCCACGAGGCGGAGGGGGGCGGAAAGAGGCGGCGCTGGGCGTGGCTGGTGGCTGTCGGTTTGCCGGCGGTACTCAGCGCGCAACGTGTCGAGTACGGGGGCCCGACCATTCTCAGCCGGGGCGGCGGAGTGGTCATGCGGGGCGGCGGCGAGGTGATCCGGCTCCGTCCTTACGTGCACCTGATGGGTTTTTACGACAGCGGCCTGACTCCCTTCTCGCTCGACCCGCAGGGCCGGGTTCCGGAGGTCAACCGCTACGGCGCCGCCGTCCAATTCGGCGTGCTTGGCTACCGGCAGTGGCGGCGGACCGTGGTCGGAGCCGACTACCGCGGCGGCTACCGGCATTACCCCGGGCGGACCTTTTTCAACGGCACCGACCACCAGCTTGGCCTGGGCGTCGTGCATCAGGTCTCGCGCCGGGTGGTGTTTTCGCTGCGCGAGCAGGCGGGTCTGTTTTCCCGCAGCTTCGGGATTCCTGACGCCCAAGGTTTTTTGGATCCGACGTTTGCACCGACGCCGCGTAACGAGCTGTTTGACGCACAAACGTATTACCTGAGCACGCTCGGCGACCTCACGTTTCAACTCGGCCGCAACTGGTCTTCCAACATCGGGGGGACCGGATTCGTCATCCGGCGGCGCCACGCATCCCTGATCGGAGTGGCGGGGTGGAGTGCGCGCGGCGACCTAGCGCGCCGCATCGGCCGGAACCACGCGATCGGCTTTGACTACGACTACGTGCACTTTGGCTTCACGCGCCTGTTCGGCTCCGCGGATGCGCACGGGGCCAGCTTTGACTGGGCCGCCCGGCTGGGCAGGTACTGGGATTTCGGCCTGCGCGTAGGGGCCCTCCGCCTCGAGATCCAGGGGCTGCGGCGGGTGACGCTCGACCCGATTGTGGCGGCGATCCTCGGTCAGACCACGGGCGTGGAAGCCTTCCACCGCGTCACCTACGTCGGCCGGGGCGACTTGCGCCTGTCGCGCGTTTTTCGCCGCTCCCGGCTGGGATTCCACTACAGTCGCGGCCTCCACCCCGGCAACGGCATTTTCTTGACCTCCGGCGCGGAGAATGCAGGCGTGGATTTCAGCTATACCGGCCTGCGGAAATGGAACCTGGGGGCCTCGGCAGGCTATTCCCGTCTCGGCAGTCTTTCCGAGCAACTGCAACGCTTCGTCAGCTACCGTGCGGGCGCCGGCGCCGGTTATCAGATTTTCCGCGGCGCCCACCTGACGATGCGGGTGGACGCCAGGAACTTCGAGATCGGTGGAACCACGTTCCGGAGGACGACATACCACGCCAGTGTCGGTATCGCGTTCAGTCCGGGTGAGATTCCTCTGTCTCTTTGGTAGCCGCAATGGTGACCCCGCGCCCGGCATCCGGCCGGATCCTGGTGGTGGATGACGATTCTTCGTTGCGGAACCTCCTGCAGGGTTACCTCGTGCGGTGCGGCTACGACGCTGCCGTGTGTACGTCTGCTGAGGAGGCCCTGCGCCTGGTGGCGGTCCAGGAATTCTCCGTTCTCGTTGCTGATCTCACCCTGCCTCGCATATCGGGTGAAGAGCTCGTCCGGCGTGCCTGCGAAACCGATCCCCGACTCCGCGCCATCGTGCTCAGCGGCTACCCGTTCGATCTTTCCGTGCTCCCGGAGCACTGCCGCGCACGAGTACGGTTCCTGCAAAAGCCTTTCTTGCCCGAGGAACTGAGCTCCAGCATCCGCGCGCTGCTCGAAGACCGAGCAGGATAGCGCCCGGGCGCCTCAGCTTTCGTCAAGGTAAGCCTGCAGCTTCTCGAGAAAACTTTCGCCTGTCTCCGTCCATAGCTGCCGCCGTTCAACGGGAAGGCCCGCCTCCAGTTCGCGGCTCAGGCGCAACAGGCTGCGGATATTGGACTGCACTTTCGCCAGATGGCCAGGGGCTTCTGGCCGGGGAAGAAAATGGGCGTCCAGTCCGGCTTCGATCCGCAGGTGATCGCCCGCGAGGCTTTCAAAAAGCGGTCCGTGACACGACAGCGTCACCGGCGACGGGAGGAGCTTCCAAACCCCTTCGTATTGCCACAAGTCCCAGTGCGCCTCGACCACGCAGGCGCAGTCTTCGTGCAAAAACTCCCGCGCCATTTCGACGACTTCCGCCGCCGTCGCCCCCGGGGGCAGGCGTTGTTCCAGCGCCGGCGGCTCGGCATACTCGATGGCATAAATCTTCATGGTCGGCGCCGCGGGGGCCTGCGTGGAGAAAGGAAACAATTCCAGGAGCTTCTGAAAGTGCTCCGGCATGTTGTGGAAACTGTAATCCCGGAGCCACAACGACAGGAAGATTTGTTCGGGCACGCAACCGTCCTTGCTGCCTTCAAAGCCTCTGTGATGCCTGGAGAAGCATCACGAACCCCATGGCTGTGACCACTGCGGCGCTACCGAGGGGTAATGCACGGAGCCACGGCCCTTGCCCGGTGAAGCGGCTCATGAGAGGCGCCGCCAGGACCATGGCCACGCCGATCGCGATCAGCACCGCCGCCAGCCCCAGGCTGAAGGCGCCGAGGATGGCCAGCCCGAGTGCCACGCGCCGCAGCGACACCGAGATCATCAGCACCACCAGCGCCTCGGGGCAAGGAACCAACCCACCGGAAATCCCGAGGGATGTCAGACTCAGCTTGCCCGGCCTCTCGTGCACGTGCGGATGCGGATGTTCGTGGGCGCCGTGAGAATGCCCGGTGGCGCGGTCCCCCTTACGCCACTTCTTGATCCGCTTCCACATCAGAACGGCGCCGATGAGGCTGACCAGCAGGCCGCTTGCGAAAGCCAGCCACGGGTAGATCTGCTCGAGCGCCACCCGCGTCGAGGCGTACAGGGTCAAGAAGCCAAGCACAAAAACGCTCGCCGTGTGTGTAATGGTCACAACCGTTCCCAGGTAGATCGCATCCGCAACCCGGCCGCGGCTTCCCGCCAGATATGCCGCGACCAGGGCCTTGCCGTGCCCCGGAGTGAGGGCGTGGGCGGCCCCGAGGAAAAACGCCACGCCGAGGGCCGCAAACAGGGCAGCCCCCGAACTGGATTCCCCGAGGAGGCTTTGCAGCCGCGGCCCCTCCTGGAGCGCCAAGCACAGCCACGCCATGAGCCTGATTGTACCGCGCAACGCGCCGAGGGCCGCGCGCGACGCCGCGTCAGAGCTTAGAAAGGCCAGATCAGCGGCACGAGAAACACCGTCGTGAGACCGACCACGATGTCGAGAGGAATTCCGAGCCGAAGGTAGTCCCCGAAACGATAGCCTCCCGGTCCGTACACCATGAGGTTGGTCTGGTAGCCGATTGGCGTGGCAAAACCGGCCGAAGCCGCGATCATGAGCGCCATAACGAACGGCAGCGGACTCACGCCGAGTTGTTCGGCGCTGGCCAGGGCGACCGGGAACATCAGGGCCGCCACGGCATTGTTGGTGAGAATCTCCGTGAGCACGGCGGAGGCCACGTAAAAGGCCGCCAGGGTGAGCCACGCTTGCTGGCCGGCAAGCGACAGAATTGCCGCGGCCAGGGAGTGCGCCGCGCCGGAAACCTCCATGGCGCGCCCGAGTCCGAGTGCAGCGCCGATGGCGATGAGCACGGGCCACTCCAGGCTGTTGCGGGCGTCACTCAAGCTGCAGCAGCCGGTGGCAACCATGAGGAAGGCGGCGACCAAGGCTGCGCCGAGCATGTTGACGCCCGCCGCGGCCGCCACAACCATCGCCGCCAGGATGGCCAGAGCCACCGTCGCGCGCTCGTGCCGGCGCGGTGTGGAGTGCTCCACGCCGCTGATCAGGAAAAAATCCCGCGAGTCCCGTTGCTGGACGGCAAACGAGGGACCGGCTTCGATCAGCAGAGTGTCGCCGGGGCGCAAGACGATGTCTCCGATCTTGCCCCGGAGTCGCTCGCCGTTGCGAGCCACGGCGAGCACGACGGCGTTGTAGCGGTTCCGGAAACGCCCATCCCGAATCGTCTTGCCCACAAGCGGGCACGTATTGGAGACGACGGCTTCGAATAGCCGGCGGCGGTAGCGCGGCGAGTCGAGCTTGAAGACCTGATCCGTGGCCGGAACGAGGCCGCGCAACTGCTGGAGATCCCGGATCGAATCCACGACGCCCACGAGCACCAGGCGATCGTTGGCTTTCAACCTTTGCTCGGGTCCGACGGCGACAAGGCTTTCGCCGTCCCGTTCAATCTCGGCGACAAACGCGCCGGGCAAATGACGGAGGCCGGCTTCCTCGATCGTCTTTCCTACGAGCGGGCTGCCGGGCGGGACAATCATTTCCGCCATGTACTCTCGCGCCTCCCGAAGCTGACTGGAGGGGGAACCCCGGTCTGGAAGCAGAAACGGCCCGGCCAGCCAGACGAAACAGCAGCCGATCAGAGCGACCGGGAGTCCGATCCATGTGACATCGAACAAACCAAGTGGGGGCAGCTTGCCCGAGCTCAATACCAGACCGCTGACGATGAGGTTCGTGCTGGTCCCGATGAGCGTGCAAGTTCCGCCCAACACCGTTGCATAGTTGAACGGGAGCATGAGCTTCGACACGGGGAGGCGCAACTTCCGGGCCCAGTCACTGATGGCGGGCACCAGCATGGCGACCACGGCCGTATTGTTCAGGAACGCGCTGATGGGAACGGCCGGAAACACGACCCTGGCTAAAGCGCTGCGAACAGTTGCCGGCCGGCCTAGTGCCGTCTGCGCCACCCAATCAATCGCCCCCGTCTGTCGTAAGCCCGCAGCCACGGCGAACAGAACTGCTACGGTCAGCACGCCTGGGTTGCTGAACCCAGAGAAGGCTTCCGACACGTTCAAGACCCCCATGCGCCATCCCGTGGCTTCGGGAACAGGGACGAAGACCAGGAACGTCAGGGCGGCGACGAGCACGGCGTCAGCGGGAAGGCGCGTGGCGGTGAGCAGGATCAGAACGATCCCGACGGCCGCCAGGACCACGAATGCTTCGGCTCCCATCTCGAGGTGTCCTCACAGTCTAGCAGGGGTGTCAGGAGCCGACGCGGGAGCCCGTTCCGCAGTGAGAAGCCGCCTGCGAACTCACCTCTTCTCAGTGATGGTTACCGGGTGGTTGAGACGGAAATCAATCCGGGTCTCTACAGGAATTACCGCAGGCTTGCCTCGGGTAGCCAGCACCGCTCCGGTTCCCGCCGCGCCGCCGGCTGCGGCCCCGATCGCGGCTCCCTTGCCGCCGCCGGCTATGGCCCCGATAGCGGCGCCGAGGCCGGCACCCAATCCGACCTTGGCTGCGTCTTCCCGCTTGGTGGCTTCGGCTTCCTTGCGGAACGTTTCGGTTTGAATGGACACGCGCTGACCGTCGCTCGTCTCGAGTCTTACAAGCTGGATGCCCAGGGCCGCCCGGCCTTTCACTCTGCCAGCCTGTTCCACTTCGACCACGCGCCCTTCCAGCCGTGCGCCCTTTTCTGCGATCACCAGGCCTTCCACGACCAGCGGGCTGTCCAGCACGGCGAGGAAGCTGTCCCCCGGCTGCATTTTGTCGCTCTCCAGCGTTTCGGACAGCCGTGCTGAGATTAGTGTTCCTGCAGGGATAGTTACTGTCCGGGCCGGGCGTGGAGCGGAGGTTCGCGCCGCCGTTTCCTCACGGGCCTGCACGGGTTGGGACGGTGGAGTTGCCGGAGCCGGCGTTTCTGTCTGTGCCTGCCCAGGTGCGGCGGTCTGCGCTGCCCGAGCCGGCTCCTTTTGGATGGGCTTAGAGCTCGGAACGGGGGAAGGTTTGCGAGGCGCAGGCGCTACTGCCGGCGCAGCTTCATGGGAAGGAGTCTCCACGGATTCGGTCCCGACGGACGGAGTCGTCGTTTGCGTGACGGCAGCGGGCGCCGGTTGCTCAGCCTGTTGGCCGCGCCACACCTTGTAAAGAAGCGCTCCCGTTACGATCAGCGCTGCCAGGATTGCGATCTGGATGGCTTTCATGGGATCTAATCTCCTTTTGTGTATTATCGGACTGTTTGTGTATTGTCAGACGGTTGCTTGCTCGTTTTCGTTTCCGATCCGCCGCCCGCTAGAATGGGTGAGGGATGCACGGCTTTCCGGAACATTTCCAAATCGGGCACGTGCGCATCCGCCCGGCCACCGTGCTGGCGCCCATGGCGGGGGTGACCGATACGGTGTTCCGCCGCTTCATCCGCAGCATGGGCGGATGCGGCCTGGTGATGACCGAGTTCACCAGCTCCGACGGTGTCGTGCGGGCCCGGCAGGGCCGTGTCTCCGGGCGGGTATGGGAGTACCTTGCCTTCGAGCCGGACGAACACCCAATCACGGCGCAGCTTTTCGGATCCGATCCGGAGGCAATGGCGGAGGCTGGGCGTATTTGTGAGGAGCTCGGGTTCGATATCGTGGACCTGAACTTCGGCTGTCCCGCCAAGAAGGTCGTGCGATGCAACGGCGGCTCGGCGTTGTTGCGGGATCTGGGCCATGTCGAGCGAATCGTGCGCGCCGTGCGCGCGGCGATCTCGATCCCGCTCACGATCAAATTCCGCGCGGGTTGGAGCGAGCAGGAAATCGTAGCGGTCGAGCTGGCGCGTCTGGCCGAAGCCTGCGGCGTCAATGCCGTGGCGCTGCACCCTCGCACGCGGGAGCAGGGCTACGCCGGCAAGGCGGACTGGCGCCGCATCGCGGAAGTGAAGGGCGCCGTGAGCATCCCTGTCATCGGCAATGGTGACATCTTCACACCTGAAGATGCCGTGCGGATGGTGGCCGAAACAGGGTGCGATGGCGTGATGATCGGGCGGGCTGCCGCCTCCAACCCCTGGATCTTCCGCCAGATCGCACAGTACGTCGCCACAGGGCGGTATGACGTCCCCTCCGAGCACGAGCGGTTGCACGTGATGCGGGCGTATTACTGCGCCCTCATCGAACGCGACGAACCGGACTTGATCGGGCGAATGAAGCAATTTGCCAGCTATTTCAGCCACGGGCTGCACCACGGTGCACGGCTGCGCGCCGCCATCTACCAGGCTCGTGAAGCGGCGGAAATCCTGGAGCTCGTGGACCGCTTCCTGGAACGGTGGCAGGAGGCCTCTCCGGCGTCGGCCGCATGAAAAAAGTCCGCCTGATTACGGACGGCGCCTGCAAAGGAAATCCGGGTCCAGGGGGTTGGGCTTGCATTTTGCGCTACAAAGACCACAAGCGGGAGCTGCACGGTTCGGCTCCGATGACGACCAACAACCGTATGGAACTGACCGCAGCGGTGGAGGGGTTGAAGGCGCTCAAGGAGCCTTGCGAAGTGGAGATTGTGACCGATTCCGAATATCTCAAAAAGGGCGTGACCGAGTGGCTGCCCCGCTGGAAGCGCAAGGGCTGGAAGACGGCCTCCGGCCAGGCCGTCAAGAACCGCGACTTATGGGAGGCGCTGGACGCCGAAATGCAACGCCACAAGACGCGCTGGGTGTGGACGCGAGGCCACGCATCTCATGAGGACAACAACCGGGCCGACGCGCTGGCAAGCTGGGCTGCCCTCCGCCAGGAACAGGAGAGCCGCGCGCTGCGATGAAGATCGCGTTGTTCGGCGGCACTTTCGACCCGGTCCACAATGCTCACCTCACGGTTGCCGGCGAGGCAGTTCGGCAATTTGAGCTGGACCGGGTGCTGTTTGTGCCCGCCTGGCAGCCGCCTCACAAGGCGGGCGGCACGGCAGCTCCGTACGAAGACCGCTACCGAATGCTCGAGCTGGCCTGCGCGGGACGGCCGGAGTTCCAGCCCTGCCGCCTGGATGAAGGCGAGGCGCCGAGCTACTCGATCCGCACCATCGAAAAGGTCAGAGCGACTCTGGAGCCGGGTGACGAACTGTATTTTCTGATCGGCGCCGATGCGTTTGCGGATCTTCGCACCTGGCACCGCTGGGAAGAGGTCGCCCGCGCGGTGGACTTTATCGTCGTGGCCCGGCCCGGTCACAAATATGACATTCCGCCGGGCGCTCGTGTGCACCGGCTGGAGACGCTCGCCCTGCCGATTTCCTCCTCGGAGTTGCGCGCCAAACTGGCTTCCGGAGAAGAGCCCACCGAATGGTTGCCGCCGGCCGTGTTGGCCTACATACGGGACCGGGGCCTTTACGGAACGCGGCGCGCGGCCTGAAGTCCCGCCTCGGCTTCAGGACCCTGAGCGCGGGCGCCGGGCGTCAATGAAGGACTTCACGCACAGCGTCACGAACACTCCCGTGAGCACGGCCATGAGCGACTGCGAGATCACCGCCAGCGGCCGCTCGACGGGTGCTCCCGTCACCAGGTCCCGGATTCCGAGCAGACCTCGAACCGAGCCCAAAAAACCCAGCAATCCGACGGCTGCTGCGATATGCATGGCCGTCCTGCGGCGGCGATCCTCGTAGGCCAGCCATCCCAGCACGACCAGTGCGGCGCCGAAGGCCGCCGGAATCAGCGCGGTCGGGCTGGAACCGGAGGCCGCCGCGTAGCCGGCCACACCGACAACGATCAGCCCGATTCCAATGGCGATTGTCTTGCCTGCCAGCATCGGCCCTCCCAAGCGCCGTAGCGCCCGCTCATGCCCGCACTGCTACGGTCAAATATACGCGATGACATCGATTTCGACCAACGAGTTGCCCGGGATGCCGCCCGCTGCGGCAATCGTCGTCCGCACCGGCGGCTCGGGTCCGAAACGCCCCCGGAAGACCTCGTTCATGGCCTGGTAGTCTTTGAGGTCGTTGAGGTACACGTTGCACTTGAGGACTTTTTCCATGGAGGAACCCGCGTTGAGGAGCTCCTTTTCGATTTCGTCGAGCACGTGCTTGGTGTGCGCCTTGATGTCTCCCTCGAAGTGCGCGCCTTTTCCGGCGATGAAGAGCAGGTTGCCGTAGGATACGGCGCTGGAGAACAGAGGCGTCGTCTTCGGCTTCTCTCCGCGATAGTGCACCTTCTTGACGGGTTTCTGTTGCGCCTGAGCAGCGCCCGTCGCGGCCACTCCGGCCACGGCGGCTTGCAGCAATTTTCTGCGAGTCCTTTTCATGAGCACCTCCTGGAAGATCGTACAATAGCAGCTACAACCGTCGAGGAGAGCGCACCTGTTGGCGTCGAGACTGTTTTGGAAGCTCATCGCGGCGCTCCTGGGTTTGTTTGCCGCCGCCGCGGTGGGTGTGGATTTCCTGGTGACGCGGGTGGCCGAATCCAGCTATGTGGAGACCATGGCCGAACGGCTCGAGCGGGAGGCGCGCATGCTGGCGCGAGCTGCGGCATCCGACGGCTCGCTGGTGAGCCAGGCGGCGATCGCACGCATCGCCGGCCCCCTTCGCGCGCGTCTGACGGTGATTGCCCGCGACGGCTCGGTGCTGGCCGACTCCGAGGGTGATCCCGCGAAAATGGACAACCATCGTACGCGACCCGAGGTGGCCCAGGCTCTGGCGGGACGCCGCGGCCGCGCCACTCGGAAAAGCCCCACCGTGGGTGCGAACTATCTGTATGTGGCCATCCCGGCGGGTGATTTCGTCATGCGGATCGCGGCGCCTCTTTCCGAAATGGAGCAACGCGTCCGGGCGGTGCGGATGCGCATCCTGGCTGCGATTGCCTTAGCGTTCGTTCCTCTTGCCGTAGTGGCCGTGTTCTGGGCTCGCTCCCTGGCGGCGCAGATGGCCAGGGTTCTCGAGCTGAGCGCGGAACTGGCTCGCGGGAACTTCCACGCGCGTCTTGAGGAGCAAGGCGGCGCCGAGTTCCGTTTCCTGATCCGCCAGCTCAATGAAACCGGCCGAAAGCTCCAGGCCGCCTCTGAGGAGCTCGCGCGCGAGCGTGTCGAGTTGGAAAAGCTCGAACGCATCCGCAGGGACTTCGTGATCAACGTCTCGCACGAGCTCCGCACACCCGTGGCCTCCATTCAGGGCTACGCGGAAACGCTGCTCGACGGCGCGCTGGGAGATGTGCGCCACAACCGCCGTTTCGTCGAGATCATCCGGCAGAACGCCGAACGCTTAGGACGGCTCACGGAAGACCTGCTGACCCTGTCGCGCCTGGAGCTGAAAAGCCGCAATTTCCAGTTCGCGGCTTACCGCGTGGCGCCGCTGCTGGCCGACGCCGTGGATGCCATCCGGCCCGTGGCGGACAAGAAGAGCATCCGGCTCGAGCTCGAGCCGGTTGCCGACTCCCTGGAGGTGTTCTGCGACGCTCAGGCGTTTCATCAGATCCTCGGAAACCTGCTCGACAATGCCGTCAAGTATAGTCCCCCCGGCGGGTGCGTGAGCGTGCGAGCACGGCGGCAGGCTGATAGTTCCAGTATCGAGATCGCGGTTCAGGACGAGGGCCCGGGGATCCCGCCGGAGGATCTGCCACGCGTCTTCGAGCGTTTCTACCGTGTGGACAAGGCCCGCTCCCGCGAGCTGGGAGGGACCGGACTCGGCCTGGCCATCGTCAAGCACCTTGTGCTGGCGCACGGCGGGTCGGTGCGCGTGGAAAGCGAGCCCGGCAGAGGTTCGATCTTCTATTTCACGCTGCCGATCGATGCACCGGCCCCGGCTCCGCCGACCGGCAGTTCACAGGGAATTCACTCCGGTGTCATTCATCTGTAACCAAACCGTGACTAACTTCAAAAGAAAAGGTCGCCTATGAAAAAAATCGCCCTGATTGAGGACGATGCGGATCTTTACGCGCTGCTGGAGTACAACCTCGAGAAGGAAGGTTATCTGGTGGTGGGCGCAGGAACCGGCAAAGGGGCCGTCGAACTGTTCCGGCGCGAACGACCCGATCTGATCATTCTCGACATCATGCTTCCGGACGCGGACGGTCTGGAGATCTGCAAGCGCGTGCGCGCGGAGCCGGAGCTGGCCCACATCCCCATCCTGTTCCTGACCGCCCGCGCTTCGGAAACCGATCGCATCCTCGGGTTGGAGCTGGGAGGCAACGACTACATCGTCAAGCCGTTCTTCGTGCGGGAGCTGATCGCTCGCGTCAAGGTGCATTTTCGCGAGCGGCCGCAAGGCCCCAATCTGCTGCGAGCCGGCGACCTGGAGCTGGACCGCTTGCGCCGTCAGGTGCGACTCCGCGGGCGCCCCATCTCCCTCACCGCCACCGAGTTCCGGTTGCTGGAGCATCTCATGAGCCGTCCCGGCGTCGTGTTCTCAAGGGACCAGCTGCTGGATGCGGTGTGGGGGCACGACCGGGCCGTCACGGACCGCACGGTGGATGTTTACATCCTGCGACTGCGCCAGAAAATCGAAGACGATCCCGCCAATCCCAGTTTCCTGCGCTCCGTGCGTGGCTTCGGGTACAGCTTCGCGGACGCTGCCTCGATGGCCGAAGTCTGAAAGCCCGCACTCCAATCGAGATTTGATCTGCCTTTCATAGACTCGTAACGGGCGCCTGTTAGCCTGAGGCTCGGGATCGCCCATGAGGAAAATATCACTTTCTCACCTTGTTGTTTGGATGGCGCTGGTGGCCCTGTCGGCAGCGCAAACCGGCCCCGCCGGTGCTTTGTCCGGAGTGGTCCTCGACCCGGCGGGCCTTGCGGTAGACGGGGCCCGTGTTCGCGTGACCGGCGTTCAAAATGGCATTGCACGCGAGGTCCGATCTAACCGCGAGGGCCAATGGGAGGTGCGGTTTCTCCCCGTCGGTCGCTACCGCGTGGAGATCGAAGCCTCAGGCTTCACGCCGCTCGTTCACGAGGAGGTGCCGGTGGAGGCGGCGGTGGTGCTGGCCCTACCGGCACGGCTGTCGCTGGCTCCGATTGAGAGCGCCGTGACGGTGGTTGGGGAGGTGCCGCTGGTGAATCTCAATGCGGCGACCACCGTCCGGCAGATTGACACGCGGGAGCTGCTCCAGGTGCCCACCGCGACGCGCAGCTTCACCCACCTGCTGGCGGCGGACCCGGGCGTGAGCGCCGATCTGCCTCCCGCGCTGGTCAACGGCAACGGAAACATCTCTCCTTCCGTAAACGGGCTGCGGACGACCTCCAACAGCGTACAGTTCAACGGGGTGGACGCGACGAATTTCACGAGCAACGAAGGCTCCCTTACCGACAACATTGCGCCGGCGCCCGAGACGCTCGAGGAAGTGAAGCTGCAAACCAGCCTCTATGACGCCTCTGTCGGGCGCTCGGGCGGCGGGAATTTCCAGCTCGTCACCCGCAGCGGGGCAAACGATTTTCATGGCACCCTGTACGGATACGCGCAAAACGAAGCCTTCAACGCCAACGATTTCTTTTACAACCGCGACGGCATCGCGCGACCTCGAGCGCGGCGCTGGGAGGCGGGTCTTGCCGCGGGCGGGGCACTCAAGAAAGACCGACTCTTCTTCTTCGGCGGCTACCAACGCACTGATGCGGAAACCGCCTACGTGCCAACCGCTCAGAGCCTGGCACACCTTCCGGACGCCTTGGGTCTAATTCGAGGCGAGCGTACTGCTGAGAGCCTGTTTCAGGCCTTTCGCGCCACCAACCCGGCCTTCTCGCTGACGAGCCCGGATCAAATCGATCCGGTGGCCGTAAAGCTGTTGCAGCTTCGCAATCCCGTCACCAAAGATTACGTCATTCCCGCCCCGGCGGGACGCACGCCCCTGGGCCGCACCCGGGACGCTGCCGGAAATCCCCTGACGCTCGTGCGTAACGTGCTGCCGGCCGCATTCCTTCAGGACCAGTTCACCGGGCGGCTCGATGCGCAGCTCGGAAGCGCGGACCGCATGAGCGGCGTATTGTTCTGGACCAATTTTCCCGGTTTTGATCCGTTTCCGGATCCGAGCAGCCTGACTTCACCTTTCACGCTGCGGCGTGACGACCGCGCCCGCGCTCTGTCCTTGTCGCAGACACGCGTTTTCAGCCCGAATCTGACGGCGGAAGCCCGATTCGGTTTGTTCTTGCTTCAGAACAGCCGCGGGCTCGACGATCCTTTCCTGTCGCTCACCAACGAGTCCGTAGGCTTGAACAATCCTGCGCTACTGTTCGATCGCCGGCCTGCGACGGAGCGTTTGGCACACTTTGTGTTCCGCGGCCCGAGGTTGTCCTTCGGCGGCCCGAACGACAGCTTCAACAGGCGCGAACAGCAAAGCTACAACGCCGCCTACACTGTATCGCTGTTTCGCGGGCGTCACAGCCTGCGGGTCGGAGCGGAGTGGAAACGTCACTACTTCAACACCGATCTGCCTGAGGAGCAGGGGCTCGAATTCGAGAAGTTCGCCAGTTTCGACCAGTTGCTTCGGGGCTGGGCTCAGGAGGCGGACACTCAGTTTGGCCTCACGGAAAAGGCATTCCGCATGACGGACCTGAGCTGGTTTGTCGCCGACGACTGGAAGATCACGCGCAAGCTGACCCTCAACCTCGGATTGCGCTGGGAGTGGTTCGGCTGGCCCGTGGAGAAGTATGGGCGCATCGGCAACCTGGACCTTACGGCCGTTACCGATCCGGACAATCCCGCGAGCGCTTTCCTGGTGCCGAGCAATGTACGTCCCACGGGTTTCCCGGCCCCGGACGGCGCCATCGAAGCGTCGCGGCGCGCGGCGAACAAGCATACTCTGAACGGGCAGGATCTCAATAACTTCCAACCGCGGTTCGGCTTTGCCTTTGCCCCACTGGCGAGCGGCAAACTGGTGGTGCGGGGCGGTTACGGGGTCTTCTTCGACCGGCCTTCGGCCGCCTTCATGAACACGGTCTTCAGCAACTACCCGTTCCTGCGCGAGATCGAGGTGACCTATCCCGCCGGCCGCGTCCCGATGCGCAGCGCGTTTTCGCAGCAGGATCCGAGCCTGCCGTTCCACCGCTACTTGCCGATGCGGGTGACCTTCACGGGCGAACCTTCCGGAAACTACCTGTTGCGCGACGGTACCGGGGTTATGCGCGGGGCCGATGGTTCCCTGAACCCGATCGATCCTTCCACGGGCCAGCCGGTGCTCGGCAATGTTGCGGAGACGTTCGAGTTCCGTGCGGTGGATCGCGGGCTGCGGACCCCTTACGTACAGCAATGGAGCCTCGGCCTGCAGTACGAATTCATGCGAGAGACGATGCTCGAGTTGCGGTATCTGGGCACCAAGGGAACCAAGTTACTCCAGGCTCTGGCTTTCAATCAAAGTTACGACCTGAACGACCCTGCCACGCCGGACTATATTTACGAGCGGTTTAATCAGGTCTATGTTGCGGCCGGCGCGCCCCGCGGCCCTCTCAATCCGGGAGCTACGGCCCGGGAGCGAGGCCTGGGCAAGGCCTTCGGCTTCCCGGATCCTCTGACGGGTAAGATCAACCTGAACTTTGGCAGACCGGCTCCTTCGCCGACGACCTCTGTAATGATACCGTTTGAAGCTCGTGCGCCGATTCTGGGCTTCAACATCCCCGAGGCGCTCTTACTCCAGTCCAACGGCAATTCGACGTATCACGGCCTCCAGGTGGCCGTGAACCGGCGCTTTGCCCGCGGCTTGCAGTTCCGGGGAGCGTATACCTTCTCCAAGTCCATGGATACTTCTTCCGCCGACCCCGGCTCGACCGCGGGCAGCGGCCGCCCGGATGTGCCGAACACCGGCTTCGTCGTTCAGGGTGACCAGCGCGACCTCCGCGCCAACCGCGCCCTCTCCGACTTTGACCGCACACACCGCTTCTCGTTGAGTTACTCGTGGCAACTGCCCGGCTTTGCCGCGCGGTCGCGGTGGAAACAGGGATGGCAGCTGGCGGGGTTCGTGCAAGCGCAGAGCGGTGCGCCCTTTTCGATCTTCTATCCCGAACCCGAGGCGAACACTCCCGCCGCGCTCGCGGCTTTGGATACCGGTTCCGGCGGGCTGTTTCGCCTGGGTTTTGGTCGCCCCAATCTTGCGCCCGGCGCCACACTGGCGGATCTTCGGCGCAAGGGGCCGGACCCCACGGTTGCCTACTTCAATGCTTCCGCTTTGAGCTCACCCCGCGGCGGCTTCGGGAACCTTGGTCGCAACGTTCTGCGCGGCCCGCGGCAGATGCGCTTTGACCTGGCCGTCTCCAAGGAAACGCGTCTCGCGGAACGCGCCGTGTTCGAGTTTCGCTGGGAGGCGTTCAACGTATTCAACCACGTGAACTTCGCTCTTCCTTCCGGGGACCTCTCCGACTCGGAATTCAACACGATCACCAACACTGTCGGCGGCCCTCGTACGATGCAGTTCGGGTTACGCCTGCGCTTCTGAGCGGGGCGCTCTCGCAGGCGTCCGGCCGGGCGTATACTGTCAGGTCCGGACGAGCCCGTGCGACGTTACAAACCGGTTTTGCATTCCGTCAGTTACGCCGGGGCTTGGCCCGGGCACTCCCTGCTCGGGCCGGAGGCTTTTCTCGATAAGGCCGCCGAACTCGGCTATCCGGCGGTTGCGCTGGTCGCTAAGCGACCGCACGTTTCTCCGCTCGATTACGACGCGGCGGCCCGGCGCCAGTTGCGCCAGCGCATCGCAAGCCTCGGGCTCGAACTGGCGGGATTGATGGGCTACACCGATTTCACGGCCGGAATCAACCGGCCGGGAATCCCGTCTGCGGAAATGAACGCCGCCTACGTCGAGGTGCTGGCCGGGCTCGCGGAGGATCTGGGCACCACACGGCTCCGCATCTTCACCGGCTACCAGCGTTCCGGCGCACCGTACGACGCCCAGTACGATGAACTCGTCAAAGGACTTCGCCTCGCATCCCGCGCTGCGGCCCGGCATGGCGTCACATTACTCGTGCAGAATCATCATGACCTGTGCCTGCACCACGATCAGCTTGTATGGCTGCTCCGGGAGGTCGGCGAGCCCAACTGCAAAGCCGCGTTCGATGCGTGGTCTCCGTTTCTTCAGGGCCTGAGCGGGCAGGCGCTTACGGATGCGGTCAAAACCGTGGGTCCTTTCCTCGCCTGGACTACGGTGGCGGACTATGTGCGTCTTCCGCGCTTCCGTTACGAACCCGAGCTCGTCAACTACCTCCGCCAGGAGCCGGACTTGGTTCGTGCGGTCGCCCCGGGCCGGGGCGAAGTGGATTATGCGGCGTTCTTCCGAGGCCTCGCCGAGGCGGGTTATACCGGCTACGTGGCCTACGAGATGTGTGCCGTCCTCGAAGGAGGCGGATCGATCGAGAACCTCGACCGCACCGCGCGTTCCTTTCTGGCGTTCCTGGCGCAGTTCGAAGATCAGGCAGAACAGCTCTCTGCGTGAGCCGCCCCGAGCGGCAGCCGTCAACGGATCCCATCGCGGAGGATTTCCCGCGCCGCGTTGTGACCCGGAACGCCCGTGACGCCGCCGCCCGGATGCGTGCCCGAGCCGCAGAGATAGAGACCCCGGATGGGGGTCCGGTACTGCGCCCAGCCCGCCACCGGGCGCATGGCGAACATCTGATCCAGACTCATCTCGCCGTGAAAGATGTTCCCTCCCGTCAGGCCGAAGGTCCGCTCCAGGTCCAGCGGTGTGAGCACGTGGCAGGCTTCCACAATGGAGCGAAGATTGGGAGCGTATTCCGCGAGGAGATCGAGGACCTGCGCGGCGTAGCGGTCGCGCAGATCGTCCCAGGTTCCCTCGCGCAGCGTGTAGGGTGCGTACTGAAGGAAGACGCCCATGATGTGTTTCCCCGGCGGCGCCAGCGAAGGATCGTACATGGTGGGAATGGTGAGCTCCAGCATGGGGCGTGCCGACGGCCGCCCGTATTTTGCGTCATCCCAGGCTCGTTCGACGTACTCAACGGACGGACAGATATGAATGGTGGCGCGGTGCTGCAGCCCCGGCGCGCCGGGCAGAGCCCGAAACTCAGGCAAGCCGCCGAGAGCGAGGTTGATCTTCAGCGAGGTGCCTTCGCAGCGGTAGCGGCGGATCCCCGCAGCAAATTCCTCAGGCAGCTCGCGCTCCCCGACGAGTTCAAGGAACGTCCGCTTCGGGTCAAGATTGGAAACAACGACATCGGCCTCGACCGTTTCACCGCCGGCTAGCGTCACGCCCCGCGCCCGCCCGTCCCGCGCCAGGATCTGTTCGACCGCGGCGCCCGTCCGGATCTCGGCGCCCCAGCGTCGTGCCGCGGCGGCCATCGCTTCGGCCACCGCGCCCATCCCGCCTCGCACAAAGCCCCACAGGCCGCGTTTGCCTCCCACGCCGCCCATGCAGTGATGCAGCAGGATGTACGCCGTGCCGGGCGATTGGGGGCCTCCGTTTGCGCCGATGACGCCGTCCGTAACGAGGGTTACCTTCAGCTCTTCGGACTCGAACCACTCGTCCAGAAATCCGGCGGCGCTTTGGGTAAAGATCTTGACGAGTCCTGCCAGTTCCCGCCGGCCGATCCCGTACAGTCGCGCCGTGAGCTTCAGCCAGTCCACGACGTCGCCGAAGCTCTTAGGGGGCAAGCGCGGCGGGGTCTTGAGCAGCAGCCACTCCACAATGCGCGCCAAGCGGTCCAGATGTTCTTCATAGGCCGGATATCGTTCCGCGTCGCGCTTGGAAAAGCGGGCGATTTCCTCGACAGTGCGGCCCCCGTCCTGCCACATGAAAAAGTGCCGGCCGTCAGGGAAGGGAGAAAAGAAGGCCGGATCTTTCGGGTCCACGCGATATCCGAAGCGTTCCAGTTCCAGGTCGGCGATCACGCGTGGGTGAAGCAGGCTGGCCAGATACGCCGCGGTCGAAACCCGGAAGCCGGGCCAGAGCGGTTCGGTAACGGCGCACCCGCCGACTAACTCGCGCCGTTCGAGCACCAGAACCTTGCGCCCCGCCCGGGCCAGATAGGCTGCCGCGACCAATCCGTTGTGGCCGCCCCCGATCACAATTACGTCATAGGATCGCGCCATGCGGCAACCATTTTCGCCGATCGGGATGTGTGACGCAGCCCGGCCCGCCGCTGCGCCGCGCTATGCTGGATCAGACGGTGCTGGGGAGATGCCCGTGCGGCGCAGGCAAGACTGGCTGCCAGCCGGAGACTTGCTCCTGTGGTTTCTTGGCGCCCTTGCGGGAGCCATGGCAGTTCGGGTCCCGGATTTTGTAGTTCCGCTTGCTTCGGAGTGGACGCGTCTTCTGGTGCAATGCGGGGCTTTCTTTAGCCTGGGTTGCGTGTTGGGGGCGCTTGCCCCGGATCGGCCGTGGCGCTGGGCCGTGGCTGCCGTGCTGCTCGTTCCGGTGGTCGAATGGCTCTGGCGGCTTCAGCCTGGCACACCCATGCAGTACTCCGACGTCGAGCAGGTCCTGAGCCTGATCCGCCAGCACGCCGGACGCTACCTTACGTTCGCAACAAGTGCTCTGCTTGGCTCCGTGCTTGGTGCCGCTGTCACCTCACCCGGTTGACCGGGACTCAAGGCAGCGTTCTTGTCGTCTGAGCTAAACTGAGCGTTGTGGCGATTGAGCCGGGGCGCGCACTAGAGATTTTGCGCGAGCGGCGCCAGCCGGATGGTGGATTCGGCAGCCGGCCTTCGTTAGCTGCCGAAGCCGGCTCGACCGCGTGGGCGGCCTTCGCACTGGTCGCCTGCGGCGCACCTCGGGAAGACGTACGCTCATCCTTGGCGTGGCTGGCCCACCGCCAGCTTGCCGACGGGCGAATCCCGCTTGCGCCGGATCAACCAGATGTGATCTGGCCCACGCCGGTGGTCATGCTTGCCTGGCTTGCGGCCGGCTCGGACGCGGACCGGCTCCGAAAGGCGGCGCAGTTTTTGCTGTCTCACACCGGTCGGCACCAACCCAGAGAATCGGACAGTCCCGTGGGTCACGACACGAGCCTGCGCGGGTGGCCGTGGGTGCTGGGAACGCATTCCTGGGTTACGCCCACTTCACTATGCGTGCTGGCGCTATGCCGGGCCGGTTACCGCTCCCACCCGCGTATCGCGGAAGCCGTGCGAATGCTGCGGGACCGCCAGCTGCCGGGAGGCGGCTGGAACTATGGAAACACTACCGTCTTCGGCCAGTCGTTGCGTCCGCTTCCGGATACGACCGGCGTGGCACTTTGCGCACTGGCCGGACTGGCGGACCGGGCCACGGTGGAGCCGTCGCTCGGCTACCTCGAGCGAATCCTCACCAGGATCCGCACGCCGTTGAGTTTGGGATGGGGCCTTCTCGGCCTGGCCAGCTGGGACGTGCGGCCCGCGGCAGCCGATGCCTGGATTGAAGAAACGCTCCAGCGTGAAGCGCATTTTGGACCTTACGAAACCTCCTCCCTCGCCGTATTGCTCCTGGCCGCACGTTCACCCGGGGGACTGACCGGCCGAAAAGAAGGGTAGATGCCCGAAGAACTCCACAATCGCAAGCCATCCCGGCGCCGCTTCCTGCAGGTTGCAGGCGGAGGGGCCGCCGCAGGCCTGAGCGCCACTTGGTGGTACACGGGCCCCCACGAGGCCGGTCTCAGGGCCACTGTGTTTGTCGGCAAGGCGGACCGCTACGATGGTCCTCTGGCAGACCTGCTGCGCCGAGCTCTTGCGGAACTCGGCTGGGGGCCCGAGCGAGTTCGGGGCAGGCGGGTGCTCCTCAAGCCAAACCTGGTCGAGCCGGATCGCTCGCGAGCCCACGTCAACACCCACCCCTTGCTGGTGCGCGCGGCGGCCGAGACGTTCCTCAGGCTGGGAGCGGCCCAGGTAATCGTCGCCGAGGGCGCCGGGCACGTGCGTGACTCCCTGTTCGTGCTCGAAGAATCCGGACTGGCCGAGGTCCTCCTGGAGGACCGCATCCCGTTCCTCGACCTAAACACAGACGTGTTCTTCGCCGCGCCGAATCGCGGACGCCGGACGAAGCTGAAAACGCTGGCGCTGCCGCTCGCTCTGCGTCAGGCCGATCTGATCGTCTCCATGCCCAAGCTCAAAACCCACCACTGGACAGGTGTCACGCTTTCGATGAAGAACTTGTTCGGGGTGATGCCCGGCAACGTGTATGGCTGGCCCAAGAACGTATTCCACCAGGAGGGGATCCACGAGTCCATCGTGGACATTTGTGCGACGGTGGCTCCGCAGCTCGCCATTGTGGACGGAATCGTAGGGATGGAAGGCGATGGGCCGATCATGGGCACGGCCAGGCGCGCGGGGGTTATCGTGCTCGGGGCCAACCTGCCTGCAGTGGACGCCACATGTGCGCGTCTGATGGGGGTGGACCCGCTGAAGATTCCCTACCTGCGCGCCGCCAGTGGCTGGCTCGGCCCGATCCGGGAGAATCACATCGCCCAGCGCGGCGAAAGTTGGCGTGCCTTGCGGCAGAGCTTTCAGCTCCTGGATTTCATTCCCGCCCAGCGCGGCATTCGGCTGGCAGCTTAAGAGCGGGCTGGACTATGGGCTGAAATCCCAGCGCGCAACTTCGTTCCGGCGTGAAATCACCGTGCTCACTGCCGCTCCAAATACCGGCTGAGCGCCCGAGCCATCTCCTTCTCGCGTCTCCGTGATTGCGCCCAGCGCCGGGCCTCCAGGATGACGACAATAAGAATCACCGCCGCAGGGATGATGACCGGCAGCAAACCAAGCCAGTTCTCTCTCACCATGTGGACAGCTGGTTCGGCATGACGGAACAGTGCTGGCAGTCTTTTTGCGGGATCAAATTTATTATACCGATCGTTCCTGCTTTTCCCGCGCCAGCGAGACATCCTGAGGCAAGCGTGCGTGCTTTGGACACCTTGCGCGGTTGGGGTCTTGACAACGGAAAGAAAGTGGTGCACACGTAAATAGAGGCCTCCGGGCCCCGCAGAACACGCTTAGGGAGATCAGAGATGAGACGCTGCCTGTTGCTCAGCGTAGTCGTGGCCGGCTGGGTTCTTGTCCAGCCCGCGCATGCTCAGGTGCTTTACGGCTCGATCGTCGGAACGGTCGTGGACCAGAGTGAAGCTGTGATTCCGAACGCTACGGTGACCATCGTGAGCCGCGAGACGGGTCTGACGCGCGAGACCACCACCGACCCGGCGGGACGCTATTCGTTGGTCAACGTGTTGCCCGGCGTTTACGATCTGCGTGTTTCCGCCCAAGGGTTCCGCACGGTGACGCGTGAGAGCGTGAACGTGGCCATCAATGCCGTGACGCGTGTGGACCTGAAGCTGGAAGTCGGCGGCGTGACGGAGCAGATCACGGTGGCGGCGGAAGCGGCGGTGCTGCAGACCGACAAGTCCGACGTGCGGGCCGAGATCACCACGCGCGAGATCAGCAATCTGCCGCTGGCGAACTACCGCAACTTCCAGAGTCTGATCAATCTGGTGCCCGGGGCCACGCCGGCCAACTTCCAGAACGCGGTGGTGGACACGCCTGCGCGCGCCCTCACCACCAACATCAACGGCACGGCGCGCAACATGAACAACGCGCGGGTGGATGGCGCCATGAACGTGTTTGTGTGGCTGCCGCACCACATGGTGTACGTGCCGCCGGTGGAGTCCATTGACACGGTGAGCATCACCACGGGCTCCTTCGACGCCGAGCAGGGGATGGCGGGGGGCGCCGCCGTCACGGTGGCTACCAAGAGCGGCACCAACGAA
>DATLYE010000055.1:0-34072 GCA_035575135.1 Bryobacteraceae bacterium | reverse complement strand
CATGTCCACCTTGTTCAGCGCCACCACAATGTAGGGCACCCCCACCTGCCGCGCCAGCAAAATGTGCTCCCGCGTCTGCGGCATCGGCCCCTCCGGCGCCGCCACCACCAAAATCGCCCCGTCCATCTGCGCCGCCCCCGTGATCATGTTCTTGATGTAGTCGGCGTGCCCCGGACAGTCAATGTGCGCATAGTGCCGCTTGTCCGTCTCGTACTCCACGTGCGCCACCGCAATCGTGATCCCTCGCGCCCGCTCCTCCGGCGCGTTGTCAATCGAGTCGAAACTCCGAAACTTCACCCGCGGGTTCTTCTTCGACAAGACCCGCGTGATCGCCGCCGTCAGCGTCGTCTTGCCGTGATCAATGTGCCCGATCGTCCCTACGTTGACGTGCGGCTTGCTGCGATCGAATTTCTCCTTGGCCATAGTGATGGACTCTCCTGTTTCTCCTGATTAGCTGGGAACCCTTCCCTGCACCCGGCTGATGATTTCTTCGGCGATCGGTCCGGGCACCTCTTCGTAGCGGCCGAAATGCATGGTGAAGCTGCCGCGCCCCTGCGTGCGCGAGCGCAATTCGGTGGCGTAGCCGAACATTTCGGCCAGCGGCACCAGCGCCTTGATGATCTGGGAGGTGCCGCGCAGTTCCATGCCTTCCAGGCGGCCCCGCCGCGCGTTGATGTCGCCGATCACGTCGCCCACGTACTCTTCCGGCACGACGACTTCCACGCTCATGACCGGCTCGAGCAGCACGGGCCTGGCCCGCTCGGCCGCCTGTTTGACCGCCATGGAGCCGGCGATCTTGAAGGCCATCTCCGAGGAATCCACTTCGTGATAGCTGCCGTCAAACAGCGTCACCCGCAGTCCCGACATGGGGTAGCCGGCGAGCACGCCGCCCTCCAGAGCCTCCGAGACGCCCTTTTCCACCGCCGGGATGAACTCTTTGGGCACCACGCCGCCCACGACGGCGTTGACGAACTCGAAGCCCATGGGATCCGCCAGCGGCTCCACGCGCAGCTTGACATGGCCGTACTGGCCCCGCCCGCCGGTCTGCCGGATAAAGCGCCCTTCCGCCTCGGCTGCCGTACGGATCGTCTCGCGGTAGGCCACCTGGGGCTTGCCCACACTGGCCGCCACGCCGAACTCCCGCAGCATCCGGTCCACGACGATTTCCAGGTGCAGTTCCCCCATGCCGGCCAGAATGGTCTGCCCGGTTTCCGGGTCCGTGCTGACCTTCAGGGTGGGATCTTCCTGCGTCAGTTTGGCGATCGCCGTCCCGAGCTTCTCTTGATCCGCTTTAGTCTTGGGTTCGACGGCAAGCTGGATCACCGGAGCCGGAAACTCGATGGACTCGAGCACGATCGGCGCCCGCTCATCGCAGATGGTGTCGCCCGTGGTGACGCTCCGCAACCCGACCGCGCCCGCGATGTCGCCGGCGAAGACTTCGTCAATCTCCTCGCGCTTGTTGGCGTGCATGCGCACCAGGCGGCCGATGCGTTCCTTGCGCCCCTTGGAAACGTTGTAGACCGTGTCGCCTGAACTGAGCTTGCCGGAGTACACGCGCAGGAACGCCAGCTGCCCCACAAAGGGGTCCGTCATGATCTTGAAGACCAGAGCGGAGAACGGCTCGCTGTCGGAAGCGTGGCGCACCAGAACTTTGTCGGGATCGTCCACCGCACGGCCTTCCACCGGCGGAATGTCGGCCGGGGAGGGCAAGTAGTCCACGATGGCATCGAGCAGCTTCTGGATGCCCTTGTTCTTGAAGGCGCTGCCGCACAGCACCGGGAACAGCTTCTGGGCGATGGTGGCCCGGCGCAGGCCCTGCCGCAGCTCCTCGTTGCTGATGGGCTCGCCGTGAACGTACTTCTCAAAGAGAAGCTCGTCGGTCTCCGCCACGGCTTCGACGAGCTTGTCGCGGTACTCCTGCGCCTGCTCCCGCAGCTCGGCCGGAATCTCCACGTCGTCGTACTTGGCCCCCAGGGTTTCATCCCGCCAGATGCGGGCGTTCATCTCGATCAGATCCACCACCCCGCGGAACTGCTCCTCCCGGCCGACCGGAATCTGGATGGCCACCGGCCGTGCGTGGAGGCGGTTGATGATCGTCTCGATCGAGTGGAAGAAATCCGCGCCCACGCGATCCATCTTGTTGATGAAGCAGATGCGGGGCACGCGGTATTTGTCTGCCTGGCGCCAGACCGTCTCCGATTGCGGCTGCACGCCCGCTACGGCATCGAAAACCGCGATGGCGCCGTCCAGCACGCGCAGGCTGCGCTCCACTTCCGCGGTGAAGTCCACGTGGCCGGGCGTGTCAATGATGTTGATGTGGTAGTCCCGCCACTCGCAGTGCGTGGCGGCGGACGTAATCGTGATGCCCCGCTCCTGTTCCTGCTCCATCCAGTCCATCACCGCCGTGCCTTCGTGCACTTCGCCCAGCTTGTAAGTGCGGCCGGTGTAATAGAGGATGCGCTCGGTCGTGGTGGTCTTGCCGGCATCAATGTGCGCCATGATGCCGATGTTGCGCATCCGTTCGATGGGAACCGTACGGGGCATCGTTCCAATCACCACCGGTAGTGCGCAAAGGCCTTGTTGGCCTCCGCCATCCGGTGCACATCCTCTTTCTTCTTGATGGCGCCGCCGCGCATGTTGGCGGCATCCACGAGCTCATTGGCGAGCTTTTCCGGCATTCCCTTCTCAGGGCGCAGCCGGGCGTTTTGGATCAGCCAGCGGATCGCCAGGCTGGTGCGGCGGTTCTGCGGCACTTCGACAGGGACCTGGTAGTTGGCCCCGCCCACGCGCCGCGTCTTCACCTCCAGCACCGGCTTGCAGTTCTCCACCGCCTTCTTGAACAGCTTCAGCGGATCCTCACCCGTGCGCTCCTGAATCCGGCTCATGGCCTCATAAAAGATCCGCTGGGAGACGGTCTTCTTGCCGTCCCACATCATGCAGTTGATGAACTTGGCCGCCAGCGTGGAGTTGTAAACCGGATCCGGTGCAATCTCCCGCGGCTCGGGTCTTCGTCGGCGTGGCATGGCTTTACGACTTCGGCCTCTTGGCGCCGTACTTGGACCGGCCCTGTCTGCGGTCCGCGACGCCGGCTGCATCCAGGGTGCCCCGGATCACGTGGTAGCGCACGCCCGGCAGGTCCTTGACGCGCCCTCCGCGGATCAGCACCATGGAGTGCTCCTGCAGATTGTGCCCCACGCCCGGGATATATGTGGTCACCTCGATGCCGTTGGTCAGCCGCACGCGCGCCACCTTGCGCAGCGCCGAGTTCGGCTTCTTCGGCGTGGTGGTGTACACTCGCGTGCACACACCCCGCTTTTGCGGACATCCCTGCAAGGCCGGGCTCGCGGTCTTGTAGCGCGGACGCTTCCGGCCCTTGCGCACGAGCTGATTAAACGTCGGCACGAGTTTTCCTCAGTCCCAAACTGGATCTGTTGTTCCAACCCCGGGCCGCAGTCCGCTGCGGCCCTTTCGAACACAGACGCGCCGTCTCCGGCGCCTCCATGTGATGTGCGAGGGTAACTCCGGACAAGCCCATGCTCCGGCGGCTTGACGATCCGCCGGAACCTCGGGGCCGGCCCCCGCGCGAGCTGTCCGCCGACAGCACTCACACGGGAGCTTTTAAGCTAACTCGCCAAACCTACCTCAGCATAGCCGAAACGTGCAGACGCTGTCAACGGGCCCCTTTCCTATCCAGGCACATGGTGACCCACCCCAGGCTCAGGGTACTCGGTTCCACTGCGGCGCTGCTTCACCCCACCGCGCTTCGTGCGAACCTGAAAGGCATGGAGGGCCTGCTGCCGGACGCCACCATCGAGGTCGGGGGCAATGCATCCCTCCTCGATGCGGCCATTGAAGCGGCGCCGGAGGCGCCCGCCGTCTTTCTCATCTGGCCCCGGGAGGGCAGCCCCTATCTGGCGCGAACCACGGCCCTGAAGCGCCGCCTGCGCCGCCTGCTCGGCGAACGCGCCCAGCCGGGCCGGCTTCTCTACCTGCGCCCCCTGGCGCACCGGATCGAATACCGCCTCACCGCCTCCCGGCTGGAAACCAGTCTCGTGCTGTACGCGTGGGCGCGCCGGCACTTCCCCCAGACCTACGTCAGCCTGCTGAAGTTGCGCATGCCCCCCTACGTGAAACTCATCCTTTCCAACCGCTTTCCCCGCTGTCAGATCACCACGCGCCTGAGCGGCGCCCGCGCCCTCTATTACGGCCCCTTCCGCAACCGCGCCTCAGCCGAACAGTTCGAAAACCGCTTCCTCGATCTGTTCCAGATCCGCCGCTGCGAGGAAGATCTCGACCCCTCGCCCCAGCATCCGGGCTGCATCTACGGTGAAATGAACCTGTGCCTGCGGCCCTGTCAGGCCGCAGTTACCGAAGAGGAATACCGCAGCGAGGTGGCCCGCGTCATGGAATTCCTCAGGACGGACGGCCGCTCGCTCCAGGCCAGCGTCACGCGCGCCCGGGACCAGCTGAGCGAAGAGCTGAACTTCGAGGAGGCCGCCCGCCAGCACCGCACGCTCGAAAAGATCGAGGAAACGCTCAGACTCCGCGACGAGCTGGCCCGCGACGTCGAGCGCCTGCACGGCGTCGCCGTCACGCGCGCCGCCGCACCCATGACGGTCTTGCTCTGGTTCTTGATTGCGGGAACCTGGCAGGCGCCGCGTCCGTTTCCGCTCCAGCCGCCCGACGGCAGAAGCGTCTCCCTCGACTCCCGGTTGCGAGACCTTGCCGCTTCGCTCGCACCCGAGAAGACCACCGTCCGAGAGCGGCAGGAGCATCTGGCGCTGCTGGCCCGCTGGTACTACTCGAGCTTTCGCGACGGCGAATGGATCCCCTTCGACAGCCTCGAGGCCATTCCCTACCGCCGCCTCGTGCACGCCATATCGCGCCTGGCCCGCGCCGGCGATGCGCCCGCGTCCGGAGCCGGCGTCTAACGCTTGCCCGCCGCCCAGTCCACAGCGTTCTTCACCAGCTTGCGATAGCCCGGATGAATGTGCGTCAACCGATCGTGGCCGAGCTGAATGTATACCACGCGCGATTTCGAGTACGGGCTCACCCAGGCCACCGGCCCGTCGCTTAGCGGATGATCCGTGCGCAGCAGCACCGTGACGTGCGGTGAAATCCACAGGCCCTTGTAGGTTTCGTCCCAAAGGTGCAGGCGCCCTACGCCGGCCGCTACCGGGTGCTGCGCGACCGGAGAGACGAAGAGCTCCTCGTCATGCTTGTACGTGGAAGCCGGGCGACCCGCCTCCGGCTTGAGCAAGTACTTGCCGCCGACCAACTCCTTCCAGTACCACTCCCAGTCGTTGTAGGCGGCAATGGCGTGGTGTAACACCACAATCCCCTTGCCGCTTTCGGCGAAATCCCGAAGGTGCTTTCGCTCGACTTCGCCGATTTCCTTCGGCATGTCATAGAGCACCAGCACGTCGTACCGCGGGCGCAAGTCCCTGCGATAGGCTTCGCGTTGGGACGGAGCGTGATCCCAACTCAGATCCGGATGGCCCTCAAAGAGCGTGTAAAACGAAGTGTCGTAATCGTGTCCTCCCGTGACGACGAGAACTCGCGTCCGCACCCCCGATGGGCGCCCCGGATCCACCCACGCCGGCAGGGTCACCGCACCCGTGGCGGCCCACTCCGCGCCCCTCAGGAAGGTGGTGGCAAAGCCGGGTTCGAACATGGCGGCCAGATCGTGGCCGAGAGTGGAATGAAACACCCGGCCCTTGCCGTAGGCCACCGTCCACAGAACCGGCTCATCCTTCCCTGTGCCGCCCATTTTCGGATCATCGTAGGCCACGGCGAGCACGCGGGCCTCGGGCCGCATCCGCATGTTGTGGTACAGCTCGTCGGTGGCCCAGAATTCCGGCTCCATCCCTCGCGCGACCGGATGCTCCCGGTCCGTGAAGCGCACCCGGAAGGAGTGCCGCTCCCCGTGGCCTGTGCGCGGTTCATCGAGCGACCACACGCTGCCGATCATGCGCGCGTATTCCGGCCAAGGAGCTTCGAGGATCGTGGTCCGCACGTGCCGGTCGCCGAGTACAGGCAACCCGTGGAAGGCGTACGCCGCCCCGTGCAGCACGACCAGGCCCTTGCCCGAACGGACGAACGCTTCCACCGCCTGCTCGGTGGCGGCGCCCCAGCGCGGACCGTTGTAATCCAGCACCAGAACGTCGTAGGCGCGCAACGTGTCGGCAGTGCTCCCCGCCGGCTCCTCCACCACGCGCACGTCGAAGCGGCCGCTTGCCACCATGAGATTCCGCAGGAAGGGGGTGCTCTCGCGCCAGTCGTGATTGTTGCGTCCCGAAAAAATCAGGGCCCGCAGCTTGCCCGGCTGGAACAGCGGAATCGTAACTTGCGAGGCGGCGGGTACGGCAACCGCCGCCGCCAGCAGCAGAGTTCGCATCCCGGGACCTCGCCTCAGCGATTGTACTTCGGCGTCACCCCGCGCAGCCCGTCCCAGACGCGGTCGCAGGCCGCCACGGCTTCCGGCGGAAGCGGACCTTCCTCGAGCGCCGCCAGGTTCTGCTCGAGCTGTTCCAGGCGCGAAGCGCCCAGGATGATGCAGTCCGCTCGGGTGTGATGCAGCAGCCAGTTCAGCGCCAGGCTCACCAGGGACCGGCCCGCCCCCTCGGCGATCTGCTTCAGCTTCTCGACCGCCTCGAAGTAAGCCGGGTGCCAGTAGCGATCCAGATACATCTGGTTGCCGTCGAAGCGCGTTCCGGGAAGGGGAGCTTCCGGCCGGTGCTTGCCCGTCAGCAGCCCGCCGGCCAGCGGGTTGTAGACGACCGTGGAGACGCCGAACTCCCCGGCCATCGGGAGGAACTCCTGCTCGATGCCGCGCGCCAGCAGGTTGTACATCGGCTGGCTGACCCACGCCGGCCTCCAGCCGTTTTTCTCCGCCAGCCACAGCATCCGCACCACCTGCCAGCTTGCGTAATTGGAACTGCCCGGCCACCGCACCTTCCCCTGGCGGACCAGTTCCTCCATCGCCTCCAGCGTCTCCTCGAGCGGCACGTCGTAGTCGGGCTGATGCAAGTAGTAGATGTCCAGATAGTCGGTGCCCAGGCGCCGCAGGCTGTCTTCGATGGCACGGAAAATGGCCCGCCGCGACAGGCCGCTTTCGTCAGCTCCCTCGCCCATCTTGCCCCGGACCTTGCTGGCGAGGATCACATCCTTGCGCCGGGCGCCCAGAGCCTTCCCCAGAATCATCTCCGAGCGCCCTTGATGGTAAATATTGGCGGTGTCGAAGAAATTGATGCCGGCATCGAGAGCCCGCGCGACAATCCGCCCGGCCGCCGCTTCGTCCGTCTGCCCGCCGAAGGTCATGGTGCCCAGGCAGGCGCGTGACACGCTCAGATCGGTGTGTTTCAATCGAATGGTCTGCATCGTTTCGGCGCCCTCCCCATCGCGCCGCTCAGGGCCTGGTCCTTTGCCCGCGCAGTTCCCTGACGATGCCGCGATCCGGGTCCGTCAGGCGCACGGTGTAGACTCCGGGCCGGAACACACGCGGGCGGAAGCGACGGCCGCGGATGCGCACCGTATAGACAATCTCTCCGGAAAGCTCATCCACAACCTGCACGACCGGGTCGTCGAAGCTCGCATCCGGCAGCGGAGGCAGAGCCGGCCCGGTTCGAGGAAAGCCGTTGTCGAGCTGCTCGATGACGATCGGCCAGCCGGGATACGGCCTGGCTCCGGCTGCCGAAGGATCCACCCAGCGCGGCCAGTTGGCCAGCGTGATGCGCCGCGTCGCCCTCTCCAGCGTGATGACCCCATAGCCCGGCGCGCGGCTGTGCAATGCGGGCGGGTCTGCGTCCACCTGGATCGGATTCGCCACCGCGTGCACGGTCATCTTGTTGCCGAATCCGTCGAGAAACTCTCCGGTGTTGCGAGGTGCGCCCGGCTTGCGGTTCCGGCCCGGCCGTGAAGGAAACCAGCGCCGGGGGAAAACGTTGGCCACCGAGGGCACCGAGATCGCCCACGGTCCGTCATTCCAGTCGTCAATGCCGTACTGGATCGTGCTCCCCAGGTGCTGGTCGCCCGCTATGTGCAGCGCGAAGGCTTTGCGCATCAGCCGCAAGGCGCGGTTGCGCGGCGTCTGGGGCCAGCTGTTGGAATCGTGATCCATGACCGGCTCTTCGTTGTCCGGATATTCACCCGGTTTCAGGATCCGCAGCTTGGGCGTCACCGCATCCGAAGTGGTGCCGCGGGGCAGCGTAACCACGTCGGCAAACAGCGTCTGGGACACCACCACCTTCATCCACGCCCCGCCGGACCAGTCCGCGGCCCATGCTTCCAAAAACTTCTCCTGGCGCCGTCCCAGCAGCTCGGCGCCCGCCACGTCCCCCTCCCGCGCCGCATCGTAGGCGGGGTTCTGGGGCCAGCCGTTGATAATCCGCGCCTGAGGCAGCAGAACCTTGGGTGCCGATTTCCACTTGCGGTCTTCGAGCACCGCGAAACTCACGCCGCCGTAGAGCAGCTCGCAGTAATACACCGTGATGCCCTGCTCGACCGGAGTGGGGTCGTAGGGATCGGGCAGGTGGCTGGTCTGCGTGCGCTGAACCATGTTCACCCATTCGGCGGGCATGGTGTAGCCCCCCTGATCCTGTCCCTCAAAACCGGTACCTTCGGCACGGCGGCCCCCGGCCCCCCAGAGGTTGCCGTGATAGACGTCATGGTCGTCCGGGATGACGATGGCCGGAATCTCCCGGAGCAGATCCCGGTATTCCCAGCCGAACAGATACCACTTGCGCAGATAATCGAGGACGGCGGCGGCGAGCGGTTCCCGCTGCGTGCCGTACTCGCCCACGCGCTCATAGATGTTGTCGCCCGTGAACGCAAGCAGGTCGGGCCGGAAAACACTCACGTGCCGCACGACGTCCGCATGAGGAAAACCGAAGTCGTTGTTTCCGGTGAAAGCTGCCACGACGATCTGCGGCTTGTCCTTCGGATCCTTGCGGATCCGGCCTTCGAAACTGTACTCGGTTTCCCGGCCGGCGCCGTCGCGCATGGAGTAGAGCACGCGATAGGGCGTGTCGCGCGTGTCGTCCCAGTGGGCCACTCGAAAGGTCGCGGTGCGGGAGAGCGCATCCACAGGCGCTTGGGCGATGGTCTCCCAGGAACCACCTTGCTTCCGGATCTGAAGCAAAACCTGCCGCCCGGGTTCATCCGCGGGCGCCATCTGCGCTGTCAGTTTGAGCACGCCCCGGCTCAGGGTGTGGAGCGTGAACAGGATCGGTCCGAAGGCGCGCTTCTCGAAGGCCGCCACCTTGCTGCCGGAAACCTGCCAGTCGCGGAACCAGAACCGAAGCGTACCGCCGCGCTGCGTGCCCGGCCTGGGGGCAAAATCCGGAGTCAACTCGGACCTCCGGGGCGATGCCGGTACCGGGCCCGAGCTGCACACCAGCGCTATGCCGCCGGGAAGCCACTCGGCCGGAACCTGCTCGCGCACCAGCCGCGCGATCCGGCGCCCGCCCGGCGAACGCGCCTCGAGCGTAAGCCGGTAACCTGTCCCTGAGGCGGCCGCCTGCAGAGACAGCTCCAGTTGCTCCAGGGGCGCGCCCAGCGCCGCGCTCCCCTCTTCCGGCGTGCCGATGAAGAGTCTTCCATCTGCAGTGACGCCGGCATTCAGACCGTCGCCCCGCACGGCGCTGTCGCGGTAATCGCGAAAGTAACCGCGGATCCCGACCCGGAACCCCACATACCCTTCACCGAGGGGAAAGGCGTCTTCCTCGAGCCGCCCGAGCGTGACGCGCGTCTCGAATTCGCCCGCTCGGGGCAGAATCTCGCGGGTCAACAGAAACACGTTGCGGTCCCCTCCCGCCACGAAGCACTCCAGCCGGCCCCTCCGGATGCGCCAGTCCTGAAGCGGGTTGGTCCAGTACTCGGGACCGGCCCACGGCCGCTCGATATCCGCCGGCCAGGCGCTACGAAATGCCGCAGTTTCCTGCCCGCGGGCGGTGGCCGCGAACCCGCCCAGCGCGGTGACGAATTCCCGCCGGCTGAGACTGTGATTCGACCGATCGGCGTCGGACGGCATAAGCTTTCATGGTAATGTGTCCACTGACGACCAGGAGGCCGGCAATGACTCGCACACTCGCAGCCGTGGGGATCTTGCTTACCGCCGTCAGCGCGCTCTTTGCACAGAGGTGCGTCGAATGCCACAAGAAGGTTACGCCCGGGATTGTCACCGACTGGCAGCTCAGCAAGCACAGCCAGAACGAGGTGGACTGCGCGGTCTGCCATGGCGGGGAACACACTTCCGCCGAGGATGTGGCCGAGGCGCGCATCCCAACCCCGGAGACGTGCGAAACCTGTCACGCCACACAGGTCGCCCAGTTCAAGCGCGGCAAACACGCCTTCGGCTGGGCGGCGATGAAAGCCATGCCCACTTTCCACTGGCAGCCGATGGCCATGACCGAGGGCATGAAGGGCTGCGGCGGCTGTCACAAGATCGGCCTCAAAACCGAAGCCGAGATCCGCGAGTTGAAGCGCAACGGCGCAGGCTTCGGTTTGGCCTCCTGCGATGCCTGCCACACCCGCCACACCTTCTCCGTCGTCGAGGCGCGCCAGCCCCAGGCCTGTCAGACCTGCCACATGGGCTTCGACCATCCCCAGTGGGAGATGTACTCGGCCTCCAAACACGGGGTCCGCTACCTGCTCAAGCAAGCCGGGGTGCTGCCCAAGGAGACGGCGGCTCCCACCTGCCAAACCTGCCACATGCCTGAGGGCAACCACGAGGTCCGCACGGCATGGGGTTTCCTGGCGGTGCGGCTCCCGCTGCCGCAAGACAAACAGTGGGCGGCCGATCAGACTACGATTCTGAAAGCTCTGGGCGTGCTCGATCCCGACGGCAAACCCACGGCTCGTCTGGAAGTGGTCAAACAGGCCCAAGTGGCGCGGCTCACCGAAGAGGAGTGGCGCAGCGAGCGGGAAAAAATGATCCGGACCTGCAACCAGTGCCACTCGGCCAACTTCGCCCGGGCGGAACTGGAAAAGGGCGACCAGATGATCAGGGAAGCGGACCGGCTGCTGGCCCAGGCCATCGAAATCGTCGCCGGCCTGTACCGGGACGGCATCCTCACCAAACCCAAAAACTACGCCTACGCCTATCCGGATCTGCTCACGTTCCACGACGCGCCCACGCCCATCGAACAACGGCTCTTCGTCATGCACCTGGAACACCGCATGCGCACCTTCCAGGGCACGTTCCACGCCAACCCGGACTACGCTCTTTGGTACGGCTGGAGCGAAATGCAACGGGACCTTACCGAAATCCGGCATATGGCCGAAGAGATGCGGCGGGCCCGGGGGCGCTGAACCGCGGCTATAATAAGTAGCAAGCCGCCCGGATGAAAACCTTCTACCTGGAAACCTTCGGCTGCCAGATGAATGTCCACGATTCGGAGAAAGTCGTGGGCACACTGCTGGCGCGCGGCTACCGGCAGGTCGCCACGCCGGAAGAGGCCGACCTGATTCTCTACAACACTTGCAGCATCCGCGACAAAGCCGAGCAGAAGGTGTTCAGCCGCTTGCAGCAGTTCAAGCGGTCCGGCAACGGCAAGATCTTCGGCGTGCTCGGCTGCGTCGCCCAGCAGGAAGGCGAACGCATCTTCGAGCGGGCTCCGCACGTCAGCCTGGTCTGCGGCTCCGCCAGTTACAACAAACTGCCCGATCTGCTCGTGCAGATCGAGCTCGGCGATCGCCGCGTTACGGGTCTCGACCTGGACACCGACGAGACCTTCGAAACGCCGCTCACGCGCCGGGACAATCCGTTCCGCGCCTACATCACCATCATCGAAGGCTGCGATAAGAGCTGCGCCTATTGTGTCGTTCCCTTCACGCGCGGGCGCGAGCGCAGCCGCAGCAGCGCCAGCATCCTGGCCGAGGTGCGCCAGCTGGCCGAAGCGGGCTACACCGAGATCCAGCTCCTCGGCCAGAACGTCAACAGCTACCGCGATCCTTCCCCGGCCGGCTGGGATTTCGCCACCCTGTTGCGGCATGTCGCCGAAGTACCGGGGATTCGCCGCGTGCGCTTCACCACTTCCCACCCGGTGGACTTCGTGCGGGAGATTGTGGACGTGATCAATTCCCATCCGGTGCTGTGCAATCACGTCCACCTGCCCGTGCAGTCCGGCTCCACGCGCGTGCTCGAACGCATGCAGCGGCTCTACACCCGGGAGGACTACCTGCGGCGCATCGAGTGGCTGAAGCAGTCCCCGCGCGACATCGCCATCAGCACCGACATCATCGTGGGATTCCCTGGCGAAACCGAAGAGGACTTCGAGCAGACTCTGTCGCTGCTGGAGGAAGTAGAGTACGACTCGATCTTCAGCTTCAAGTTCTCGCCACGACCGAACACGGCCGCGCTCGCCCTCGACGGGCAGGTCTCCGAGGAGGAGAAAACGCGGCGGCTCATGATCCTGCAGGAGCGCCAGCGCGCCATCCAGCTCCGGAGGAACGCGGCGCTGGTCGGACGCGTCGAAGAGGTCCTCGTGGAGAGCTACAATCCTGCCACCGGACAGTGGGTGGGCCGCACCTCTCAGAACCGCGTTCTCAACTTCACTCATCCCGGCGGTCCCGCCGCCGGTCTGGCGGGCCGTTACCTGAACGTCCGCGTGACGCGGGCGGGCCCCAATTCGCTGGCGGGCGAGGCGGTGAACTGAGGCGCGGCCGGCTCGGATTTGGTCTAATGGCAGAAGGGGGACGATCATGGAAGTCGAAATGAAGATCCGGGGTCTGATGATGGATCCGGTCACCAACATGCCGATTGTGATCCTCAAGGACGTCAACGGCAGCGCGATCCTGCCCATCTGGGTGGGCGTTTACGAAGCCAACGCCATCGCACTCGAGATCGAGAAGGTTTCGACTCCGCGTCCCATGACCCACGACCTGATCAAATCCATGCTGGCGGGACTGGAGGCCGGCATCCGCAAGGTCGTGGTCAACGACCTCAAGGACGACACCTTCTACGCCGTGATCTGGCTGGAAAAGGACGGCAAACTGATCAGCGTGGACTCCCGGCCGAGCGACGCGCTGGCCATCGCGCTCCGCCTGGACTGCCCCATCTACGTCGAGGACTCCGTCCTGAATTCCTCCAAGGCGGCCAGCGCGGTCTCCGAGAAAGTCAACAACGAAGAACTCCGCCGCTGGCTCGAGGGACTCAATGACGAAGACCTCGGCCGCTACAAGATGTAGCCGTCCTGCTTTGCTGGCACACCAGCTGGAACGCCTGCGTGCGGCCGGGATCCGGCTTGTCCCTCTCGGGGAAGCCGGGACCCACGTGTTGTGCGAACGCGAAGGCTTCGCGGCGCTTGTGGTGCGCGGAGAAGAAGCACTGGGGCCGGCGGGCAGCCCGGGGCTTCTCACCGAGCAGGGATTCGCCGTGCTGGTGTGGCAGGAAAATCAGGCGTTCTTCGTCACCAAGAAGCACCGCCTCCCCGCCACGGAAGAGCAGCTCCGGCGCCTGCGGGGTTTTGCCGCCGACCTCGAGCGAGCCCTCGGAGAAACCTAGCCGGGACCGGCTCCCGCGCCCGTTACGATTTCTTGCCCTTCTTCTTGGCCGGAGCTTTTTTGGGTGCCGGCGCAGGCCATCCCTCCACCTGACCCTTCTCCACTTCGAAGGTCAGCATGAACGGATCCCGCGTGAACTCCATGGCGATGCCGGCAAACGCGATCTCCGTTCCCGGCTCCGCCGTTCCGGTCATGGGCTCGTCCAGCCGCAAGGTGACCTCCGGAGTCGTGGCGTCGCTGATCGCCAGTACGAGCTCCTTCGGATTGCGCGGAGGTTTGGCGGCCACCAGCTTGCCGCGAAACTTCGTGACTCCCGGCACGGCATCGCCGGGCAACAGGGCCTGTTTGACCCGCTCCTGGAAGTACTGCTCACCCCCTTCGGCCGTCAGCTCCTTCTTGACGCTCAGCCACAGGGCCAGCATCGGGTTGGCCTTGCGGAGTTCCTCCTCCTTTTCCAGGGCGATCTCGGCGGCGCTCTTGATCTTGAAGTCCGGCGGCGGCAGCGGGTGCGTGCGAGCCATCTGCCGGATCTGGTCCAGTCCCTCCAGCGAGCCGTGAAACGCGTTGTACACCTTTTCGAGATACTTGTTGACGTCCTGCCGTCCCTGAGGATTCAGCGAACCGGGACCATCGTAGCTAGCGGCTCGCGCAAAGTGAAACAGCGCTTTCATCTGCTTTTCGGGAACCTTCTGCGCAATCAGCACGGTGCCCATCCAGTAGGCGACGTCCCCGGGACGGAAAGTGGGAAGTGCGGCGGCGCTGGGTTGCAGCTCGATCGCCTTGACGAAGTGCTGCTCGGCCTGCTCGTACTCTTTCCGCACCATGGCGATCCAGCCCAGCGTCTTATGGGCCAGGGCTTCGCTGTCTTTCCGCGCGTTTTTCCAGTCGGCCTCGCTGGTGGTGGCGGGTCGCTTCTCCGGTGCGAACGTCTCATCGAGCACCGCCAGCAGTCCTTTGGCAGCTTTCTCTCCGTTGGAAAGCACATCCGGCGTGGACTTGCCCAGCGTGGGAGTCAGCAGCGTGAGCCAGTAGAGCGCCTGGAAATCCTTGGGATCCATCGCCAGGATCTCCTGCGCGGCTTCCGCCATGTGCGCCGGCTGGTTGAGCGCCTGGTAAGTGACCAGGAACAACTGAAGCCGTTCTTTGGCAAACGCCGATTGCGGATACTTCTGCTTCCATTCGTTGAGGATCTGGAGCTTCTTGTTGTTGTCGGCCTCCTTGGTAATGGCCACGTACAGGTCGTATTCGGCGCGGTCCTTCCATTGCTTCTCGCCCTGCTGGGCCAACGCGCCTCCCACTCCGAGAAGGGCGACGATCGCCACTTGTGTGACGTTCTTCAACAATCTCACCGCCACGCTGGGCCTCCTGCGATGGGCTCTAGGAAAATTCTTGCGGCCGGGAGTTCCGCCGCCGGGCACACCCGAACGCGCACTTGGGGAGTATAACGAAGTCCTTTTGGTCCCCGCAACCGCTTAGACGCGTTTCCTTCTGATCTTGTTTCCCCGCTCCCTTCGGCCTGCCTCCCGGCAGCCCTGTGCTAGAATCCCCCTTTTCCATGCGCGCCCTCGACCTGGCGGTGATCCTCGCCTACCTGGCAGGCATTACCTGGTTCGGGGCGCGCTTCCGCCGTTCCCAGCGCACGCTGAAGGACTATTTCCTCGGGGGCAAGACCGCCCCATGGTGGGCCATCACCTTTTCGATCGTTTCCACCGAGACCAGCACGCTCACCGTCATCGGAACTCCCGCGTTGGCGTTCACAGGGAACTTCGGCTTTTTGCAGGTCGTCTTCGGCTACCTGCTCGGCCGGATCGTCATCGCCGCCCTCTTCCTGCCTCACTATTTCCGGGGCGAGATGTATACCGCTTACGAGCTGATCGAGAGGCGCTTTGGCGCGCGCCTGCGACGGCTGACCGCAGGGGCGTTCCTCCTGTTGCGCGCGCTGGCCGAAGGCGTCCGGGTGTTCGCCATCTCGCTCGTGGTCTCCATCGTGCTCGGAACCGGAGAGTTCGCCTCGATTCTGCTCATCATCTGCCTGACGCTGTTCTACACGTTCGAAGGCGGCTTGAAGGCCGTCATCTGGACCGAGGTCGTGCAGATGCTGCTCTACATCGCGGGCGCCGTGGCCAGCCTGCTGGTGCTGGCGCAACTGGTGCCGCAGGGCTGGCACGGGATCTGGGAAGCCGGGCACGCCGCCGGCAAGTTTCAGGTCTTCGACTTTTCCCTGCCGCATTCCGGCGAATACTTCGCCCGCACTTACACCTTCTGGGCAGGGCTTCTGGGCGGTTGCTTTCTGAGCACCGCCAGCCACGGCGCCGAGCAGCTGATCGTGCAGCGTCTGCTGGCGGCCCGGAATCTGCGCGACAGCCGGCTGGCTCTGCTGGCCAGTTGGGTCGTCGTCTTCCTGCAGTTCGTACTGTTCCTGCTGATCGGCGTGGCTTTGTACGCCTTCTACGGCGCCGCCGGTCTGGCGGCCCCGCATCCTGCCGATCGGATCTATCCCGAGTTTGTCTGGCGCTACTTGCCGCCCGGCGTCGCCGGCCTTGTGATTGCGGCCATCCTGGCAGCCGCCATGTCCACTCACAGCGCCACGCTCAACGCCCTGGCTTCGACGACGGTGATGGATTTCTGGCGTCCGCTGGCCTCCGCCGGCGGAAGCAATTCGCTCTCGGATGCCTCTGCGCTGCGCCTGGCGCGGGGCGTCACGGTGTTTTGGGAAGCCGTGATGCTCCTGATCGCCTGGCTGGCGCGGAAGTGGGGACCCGTGCTCGAAGCCGGTCTTTCTATTGCTTCAGTGCTGTACGGTTCGCTGCTCGGCGCGTTTCTGCTCGGCCTGCTCACGCGCCGGGCGGGGGCTAATGCCGCTACGGTCGGGATGCTCGCCGGCCTGCTCGTGATGGTCTACGTGAAGGCGTTTACTCCGATTGCCTGGACTTGGTACGCGCTCATCGGCACTTTGACCACCTTCCTGGCCGGATGGATCACCGCCGTCGCCCTCAAGGAGCCCGTTCATGACTGAAGAGGCAGGCGCGCCGCAACTCCGCCGCGCGCTCGGCACCTGGAGCGCCGCCGCCATTGTCGTCGGCACCATCATCGGCAGCGGGATTTTCCTGGTGCCAAAAGATATGACGGAAGCCGTGGGGTCGGTCCCGCTGGTCTTTCTGGTCTGGGTTGCCGGCGGCCTGCTCTCGCTGTTCGGCGCGCTGGCATACGCCGAACTCGCCGCCGCCATGCCGGAGGCGGGCGGAGAATATGTCTACCTGCGGGAAGCATACGGTCCCCTTTGGGGTTTTCTGTACGGGTGGACACAGACCTGGGTCGCCAAGAGCGGTTCGGTGGCCACGCTCGCCACGGCCTTCTTTGTCTATTTGGCAAATTTCGAGCCTCAGTTGGAACAGGTCTGTTGGACGCTCGCTTACCCGGTGGGGCCCGGCGGCGGACCGCTTGAAATCCGCTGGGGCCAGCTCTTCGCGGCCCTCGCGGTCCTGATTTTGGCCGGCGTGAACTACCTGGGAGTCCGCTTCGGAGGTGGCGTTCAGGTCGCCCTGACGGCCCTCAAGCTGGGACTCCTGGCGGCCCTCATCGTCATCGGGCTTGGTTCCGGTCAGGGCAACGTCGCGCATTTTCGTTCCACAACCGCCGCCGCGGGAGGATGGACCGGGTTCTTTGCCGCGCTGGTTGCGGCCCTGTGGGCCTACGACGGCTGGAATAACGTCAGCATGGTCGCTTCCGAGATCCGCCACCCGCAGCGAAACCTCCCCCTGGCTCTGATCTTCGGAACGCTCGCGGTCATGCTGATCTATTTGTTGACCAACGCGGCGTATTTCTACATCCTCCCGGCCGAAGCCGTCGCGCGGAGCGAACGCGTGGCGGCCGAGATGATGCGGCGCCTGCTGGGAAGCTACGGCGCCGGCGCCGTGAGCCTGGCCGCGATGGTCTCGATCTTCGCGGCCTTGAATGGCTCGATTCTCTCCGGATCTCGCGTGCCCTATGCGATGGCGCGCGACGGATATTTCTTCCGCCCTCTGGCCAAAATTCACCCCGCACACCGCACGCCGTCGGTTTCCATTCTCGTCTTAAGCCTCTGGGCGTGTTTGCTCATTTTCACCGGACGCTATCGCGAGCTTTTCACGTACGTCATCTTCGCCAGCTGGATTTTCTACGGAATGACCGCTGCCGCCGTGATCGTCCTGCGCCGCAAAAGACCGGATCTGATCCGTCCCTACCGCAGCCTCGGATATCCCATGCTCCCGTTGCTGTTCGCCGCCGGAGCCGCCAGCGTTGTGTTCTCTACGCTGCTCCACTCGCCGCGCGAATCCGCCATCGGCCTGACGCTGATTCTGGCCGGGCTACCGTTCTATTTCTGGCGGAGACGAAGGTTATGGGCAGGGGACTAGTACTGCTGAACCTCACGATTCGTTCGGAATTTAGAACAAAGCCCTTGAAATTCGTTCGAAAATGCGCTAAAAAGCTAGTTGCAAGGGCTGTCGCGCACGACCGGTTGTTTCGATTTCAGAACCTTCGCGGCGCCGATTATGAGTCTCGGAGTCCGACCATGGATGTGATGAAAATCCTGGCGGAGTTGCGTCAGGAGAGAGAACAAATCGAAGAGGCCATTCTGAGCCTGGAGCGGCTCGCTCGCGGACGTGGCAGGCGGCGTGGAAGACCGCCTGCATGGATGGTGGAGGCCCGGAAGCGTCTGAAACAGTCCGGGAAACGGTCAAAGAGCGATTCCTCGGCCAAGGCTGCGGCCGCATAATCGCACGCTGGAGCTTTGCGCTGGCGTCAGCGGTAGAGCAGATATTTTTCGCGTAGCTTCAGGAACTCCTTCACCGCTGCCCACGACTCTTCCTCGATGCGCCGCGGATCTTCCCCCGCTTTGAGCGCCTCGAGGACGGCCAGATTCCCGATCAGGGAACGATTCGCGTCGAGCACGAGCCGTCCGGGAAACAGTTTCTCCAGCGCACTGGCGAGTTCAAGCCCCAGCCGTGCAGCGCTGAACGCCTCGCGGTCCGTCACGATAAATCTCACCCCCTCGATCCATTGACCTGCAAAGCGTGAGGACGCAGGCCGGAAACGCGTGGGATAGACGCGCACTCCGGGAAGGAATCTTGCGTTGAGATAGGCGGCAAGCTCTCGCCCGCGGATCCAGTCCGCACCCACCTGCTCGAACGGAGCGTCCGTCCCGCGCCCGACCGAGTAGTTCGGCGAAGCCTCGAGCATCGCCACCCCCGGATACAGCAGGGCGGCGTTGAAACTGCGCATGTTCGGAGACGGATCCACCCAGACCAGACCCGTGGAATCAAACCAGTCGCCCCGCTGCCAGCCGCGCATGGTCACGACATGCAGGTCCGCCCCGACGCGATTCTCGCCGTTGAACAGCCGCGCCAGTTCTCCCACCGTCATCCCGTGCACCAAAGGCAGCGGGAAATAGCCGACAAAGGACAACAACTCCTTGTCCAGCAGGGGTCCCTCCACGCGCACACCGGTGAGCGGATTGGGCCGGTCCAAGACGTAAAACGGAAGGCCATGCCGGGCGGCTTCCTCCATCGCGTAGGCCATGGTCGTGACATAGGTGTAAAATCTGGCGCCGATGTCCTGGATGTCGAAGACCAGCACGTCCACATCGCGCAGCATCTCGGGCGTGGGCCGCCGCCCTTCGGCCGTGTACAGGCTCCAAATGGGAATGCCCGTGGCGGGATCGGTGCTGTGAGGAATGTCCGGCCGTTCCTCGGTTCCGCCGATGCCGTGCTCCGGAGACAGCAGCGCAGTGACATTGACGCCCGCCTCCAGCATGACGTCCACATTGCGCCGGCCGTCCCGCGTCAGGCCGGTGTGATTCGTGATCAAGCCGACGCGCCGTCCCCTGAGAGGCGCGAACTTCTCCTCGACCAGCACGTCCAGCCCTGTGAGTACCTGTGCGTTGCGGGCCACGACGCGCCGCAATCCGGAGCCCACCAGCGTCTCGTTGTATCCGGTGAGACGGACTCCGGGAACGCGGATGTCCAGCGCCGCCGCCACCACCGTGGCCACGCGGCTGCGCAAGGACGTGATCGCCGGCCGCACCTTCGGGTGCACGCTGTTGGCCAGCAGAATCACGTAGGTTTGCGTCGCCGGATCAATCCATAACGACGTCCCTGTGAAGCCGGTGTGTCCGTAGGAGCCGAGCGGAAACAGTTCGCCGCGGTTGCCGGAGTAGGGCGAGTCCACATCCCAGCCCAACCCGCGGAGCACCGGCTGGTGGGGTGGTGACTGCGGCGTGGTGAATTTCTCGACCGTGGCCGCACTGAAGATCCGGACGCCGCCCCGGCGCCCCCCGGCGAGCATCATCTCCGCAAAACGCGCCAGATCCGCTGCCGTGGTGAACATCCCGGCGTGTCCCGCCACCCCGCCCATGAACCGGGCCGTGGGATCGTGCACCACACCGCGCAGCGGCAGGCGCTGGCCCGGCAGAATCTCGGTGGGGGCGATGCGCCGCCGCAGTCGCTCCGGCGGACGGAACATGGTCTCGCGCATGCCGAGGGGTCGGAAGACCGTCTCGCCGCAATAGGCGTCCAGCGGTTTGCCGCTCAGACGGCGGACGATCTCCCCAAGGAGAAGAAAGTTGATGTCGCTGTAAATGAACCGCGTCCCCGGCGGAGCCACGGGCGCATCCACAAGCGCCTTTTGGATCCCGGTTTCGTAGCCGCTCCAGGCCGGCTCCAGATCCAGGTCCGGCCGCAGCCCCGAAAAGTGCGTGAGCAGATCCCGCACCGTGATCTCGCTTTTGCCTCCTTGAAACTCGGGCAAGTAGCGCGTGACGCGGTCGTTCAAGCGCAGCCGGCCTGCCTCGAACAGCTTCATCACCGCCGACGTCGTGGCCACGACTTTGGTCAGCGAAGCGGCATCGAAAATCGTGTCCAGGGTCATGCGTTCCCGCCGCGGCGCCAGCGCGCGAAATCCGTACGCCTTCCGGTGCACCACCACGCCTTTGTGTCCCACCCACAGCACGGCTCCCGGAATTTCGTCGCGTTCGATGGCTTCCTGAACCACTGCATCGAGATGCCGGGAAGCGCGAAAGGCGCCCTCCAGAGGCGCCGCAGCCAACACCATCACGATCGCGGTCAACAACGTCAGTGTGCGTCGCAGCATCCTTCTCATTATCGGCGCCGGTAGAATGGAATCGTGGCGCGGAAACTTCCCAGGCTCCGGACGAATCTGGATTTCATGCCTTCGCCGTTGCCGGACCGGCCGGGGCTGCTCATCCGCGACGCCTACCAGTATTCCGACGTCACCCTGATCATCCCGCCGCCGCTCGTGGCGTGTCTGGAGTGCTTCGACGGAGAGCGCACCGAGCTCGATCTCCGCCAGATGCTGGTGCGGCTCACCGGGGACCTGCGCGTGAGCGAGCTGCAGCAGCACTTGGTCGAATCGCTGAGCAAGGCCGGCTTCCTGGAAGACGAAGTCTATGCGCGCCTGAAAGAGGAGCGAGAGCGGGCCTTCCGCGAGTCGCCGGTCCGGCCGCCCGCGCACGCAGGCTCGGCCTACCCTGACGAACCGGACGCGCTCCGGCGCACGCTGGCGGAATACTTGGACGGCGCCCCTCAGGCTCGTCCCGGACTGGTTGCCATCGCGGCCCCGCACGTCAGCCCGGCCGGAGGCTGGCGCTGCTACCAGGCCGCGTATGCGGCGCTCGGCTCCGCCTGCGAAGACCGCACCTTCGTCATCCTGGGAACCTCACACTACGGAGCGCCGGAGAAATTCGGGCTCACGCGCAAGCCTTATGTGACACCGCTCGGCACGGCAGTTACCGACACGGCCTTGGTGGACCGGCTGGCGCGCGACGGCGGGCCCGCCGTAGTGATGGAAGACTACTGCCACGCCGTGGAGCACTCCGTCGAGTTCCAGGTCGTCTTCCTCCAATACCTGTTCGGGGGCGACATCCGGATCCTGCCCATCCTGTGCGGCCCGTACAGCCGCAGCCTCACCGAAGGCGGCAGGCCCGAAGACGATGACGGCGTGCGCCGCTTCCTGAATGCGCTGGGAGATTTGGCGGCGCAAGAAGGCGGCCGGCTCCTCTGGGTGCTGGGCATTGACATGGCTCACGTAGGCCGCCGCTATGGGGACCCGTTCGCCGCTCGCGCCAACCAGGACGGCATGGCCGTCGTGGCGGCCCGCGACCGCCAGCGCGTCGAACGCGTTCTCGCAGGCGACGCGGGAGGATTTTGGGAACTGGTGCAGCAGAACCGCGACGACCTGAAATGGTGCGGCGCCTCGGCGCTGTACACCTTCCTGAAGGCGATGCCGCAGGCGCGCGGCGAGCTGCTCCGCTACGAGCAGTGGAACATTGACGAGCAGAGCGTCGTGACCTTTGCGGCGCTCGCGTTCCGGAGCCGGGGCTCTCAGCCTTCCGGAACCGCCGCCAGCCAGTAGCCCGGCCGGGTCAGAACTTTCAGATCTCTGCGAATCCGGCCTGTGCTCCCTTCGAGCACCTGCACCTCGATTTCATGGAAGCCCGCTTCCATCTTGTTGTTGGGCGTGTAGCTGATGATGTACTGGCTGTGCAGTTCCTCGCCGATCCGCCCTAGAACGCGCTCCAGGTCCCGCTGCGTCGTGAAGGAGTACTCCCGCCCGCCGGTGTATTTCGTGAAGATCTCTGCCGGGTTGGATACGAAGATCGCCTTGGCCTGCCGAAAGATCTCTTCAAACAGCGGAATGAGGTTGCCCGAGCGGCCTTCACTGCCGATGGTTCCCCGCACCGTCTCCGGCGTGGGCGGCACATGCGGGGGCAGCGGCCGGGCTGTGGGCGGGAACGGATCGGGGCGCGGAGGCTGGGGTTTGGAAGTGAACAGCGTCACCACGTGCGGCACGTTCACCGTGTAAATGAGCACGTTGTGGAGCTGCGCGTCGGTGATGGCATCCCGCAGTCTGCCTTCGCTGCCCACGTCCCGCGTTTCGCTGATCAGCAACAGCACGCGCCTTCGGTTGCTCGGACGCCGCGACAGCATCCGGATGGCGTGCGTGGCGGCGTCAATCATGCGGCTGCTCGTGCTGCCCGGCCGGAGCTTGGAAAGCGCCTGAATGATCTTGTCCGGATCCGAAGTGAAGTCCTGCAAGGTTTGAATGCGGTGATCGAAGGCGACCACGGCCACTTCACCTTGATCCCCCACCACGAGCTGCTGGAGCACGGAGCCGACCTTTTGCACCTTGGGCAGCATCTCTTCCATGGCCGCGTTAGCCTGCACCGCCAGGACGAGCGAAATCGGGATGAAGGAGACGTCCACCTTGATGTCCTGGGGTTTGCCGTTGTCCAGCAGCCGGAAGTGATGCGGTTCCAGCCCGGTGACGTAATTGCCGTCCCGGTCGGTCACCGTCACCGGAGCGATCACGACATTGACGGTGGCGCGAAAGACCTGGTCGGGCGTGTCTTGGGCAAACGCTGCCGGTAAACTCCCGGCCAGCACCGCAAGGATGGAACCCACAATCCGCATCGCCTATGCTCGGGACGTCCCTTGCCCAGTGTCGGTTTCCAGGCTCTCCGGGTGATCGGTATGGCCGCGGAGCAAATCCAGCACGTGCGGCACTACATCCACGATAGCATTGAGCGAGTCGAGGGCTCCGCGGGGAGAGCCCGGCAGGTTCACGATCAACACACGGCCGCGGGTTCCCGCCACCGCCCGCGATAGCAGAGCCAGCGGGGTGGACTGGCGCCCTTGCATGCGCATCCACTCGGCCAGCCCCGGCGCCTCCCGTTCGATCACCTGTCGCGTGGCCTCCGGCGTGACGTCCCGCGCCGCCAGGCCAGTACCGCCCGTGGTGAAGATTGCTGCAACCTGGCCCTCATCCGCCAGCTGTCGCAAGCGGCCGGCAATCTGCTCCTCGTCATCGGGGAGCACCTCGCGGACGGCCACGCACCAGCCCAGTTCCTCCAGCCGGCTCTTCACCGCAGGGCCGGAGACATCGTCCCGCTTGCCGGCATACACGGAATCGCTGATGGTCAGCACGGCCGCCCGGATCATCGCCCCTTGCTCCTTCCGCGACGGTAGTCACCGCTCTTGCCACCCGTCTTCTCCAACAGGTAGATGTCTTGGATCTCGATGGACTTGTCAAGCCCCTTGGTCATGTCGTACACGGTGAGCGCTGCCACGGAGGCCGCCGTCAGCGCCTCCATTTCCACTCCGGTGGGGCCGTTGGCGGTGGCGCTGGCCACGATCCGCACGCCATGTTTTTCGGTTTCCAACGCCACGTCGGCGTGTGTCAGCATCAGAGGGTGGCACAGGGGAATCAGCTCCGCAGTCCGCTTGGCGGCGGCAATGCCGGCAATCCGCGCGATTTCCAGCGGATCGCCCTTCGGGTTGTCGTGAAGTCGCTTCAGCACGGCCGGCGGCATGCGCACGAACGCCTGGGCGCGGGCGGTCCGCAACGTCTCCGGCTTGGCCGAAACGTCTACCATCCGAGGGCTGCCCGAACGGTCGTAGTGGGAAAGCTTCTTCATGGCACCACCACGCCGATGAACTCGCCGGCCTTCCAGCACTCTCTGTCCGCATCGGCCACCAGCCAGGCATTGGCTCGTGCCATGGCGGGAACGTCGGAGGAGCCGCGCCAGGGGATCGGCCGGAGCTCGGTGCCGTCGGTGCTGAGCCGGGCCGGCAGAAAGCGCGTCAGTCCCGGCTTGTGCCGGAAGTCCTCCGCCAGCCGCACCCGGAAGACCGGCAGCTCCGGCTCCTCCAGTCCCCCCAGCAGCTCGACCGCCGCCCGGGCGAACAGTTCGAAGGTCACCATGGTCGAGGCCGGATTCCCGGGCAGGCCGAAGAAGAAGACTCCCTGCACGCGCCCGAACACCAGCGGCTGGCCGGGCTGGATCAGCACGCGGTCAAAGCAGAATTCGGCGCCGAGATCCGCCAGGGCGCGCTCCACGACGTCGTATTTGCCCGCCGACACGCCGCCCGACAGCAACAAAAGATCCATCCGGAGGCAGCCTTCAATGCCTCTCCGGGTGTCTTCCCAGTTGTCTCGGGCCACCCCCATGATCTGCGGGATCCCGCCCGCGCGCGCCACCTGCACGGCCAGCGAATAGGCATTCGAGTTGCGCACCTCGAACGGCCGCGGCGATGATTCGACCGGCACCACCTCGTCGCCCGTAGGCAGAATCGCCACTCGCGGCCGGGCAAAGACCCGCAGCTGTGTGCGGCCCACCGAGGCCGCCAGAGCGATTTGAGCGAAGCCGAGACGTACGCCCGGACCCAGCAGGATTTCGCCTTGCCGCGCCTCGGCGCCTTGCGGATTGATGAACTGGCCCGGCTCCGCGGTCCGCTCGATGCGAACGCGGTCTCCAAGCCGCGTGGCGTGTTCCACCATCACGACTGCATCAGCGCCGGCAGGCACCGGTGCGCCCGTCATAATCTCGATTGCTTCCCCGGGCCGCAGCACCCCCTCGAAACGCGTTCCCGCGCGGACCTCTCCGGCAATGCGGAGTTCACCGGGCACGTCGGAGGAGCGGATCGCAAAGCCGTCCCGGATGGAGCGCGCCACCGGCGGAAAATCACGGTCCGCCACCAGCGGTTCCGCCAGCACACGGCCTGCGGCCTCCAGCAGGCCCACTTCCTCCACCGGCGCAGGACGCCGGTTCGCCCGTACGGTCTCAATCACCAGGCGGCGCGCCTCGGTGAAGCTCAGCGTCACGCCTCTCATTCTACCCGTGCCCGGTTTGCGCTTCTCTAACCAAAGCCTGGCCCCGCACCCGCAGCCCACACCCGGCGTGGTATATTTATTCACATCACCGAATAATTAATCATGAAGGTCCGCGCCGGCATCATCGGTTACCGAGGCTACAGCGGAGCGGAACTCGTCCGCATCCTGACGCGCCATCCGCACGCCGAGCCGTGGCTGCTCGTTCACCGGGCGGATGCGGCGCCGCGACCCCGGCCGCGCGGTGCGCCCGAACCGCCCGCCATCCCCGCCACGGCCGACGCCGTGCGCAGCGAAAAACTCGACATTGTTTTCCTGGCCACACCCGCCGAGGTCTCCATGGAACTGGCGCCTGGGCTGCTCGAGGCCGGCGCCAGAGTGATTGACCTGAGCGGGGCGTTTCGCTTGCGCACCGCGGAAGCGTATGAGAGATGGTACGGCGAGCCGCACACCCACCCGCAGCTCCTGGAGGAAGCCGCCTACGGGTTGCCGGAGTTCTGCCGTGAAGCGGTCCGCAGCGCGCGCCTCGTGGCGAATCCTGGCTGCTATCCGACGGCGGCCAACCTGGCCCTGCGGCCCCTGCTCGAAGCCGGGGTGGTGGAGCGCAGCGCCGGCATCGTCTGCGACGCCAAGTCCGGAGTGAGCGGAGCGGGGCGGAAGCCCAGCCTCAAGACCAGTTTTTGCGAAGTGACGGAGAATTTTTCCGCTTACGCCATCCTGAACCACCGTCACGTGCCGGAGATTCTGATGATTTCCGGACTTCACGAACACGAGCTGAGCTTCACCGCGCAGCTGCTCCCCCTGGACCGCGGAATCCTCGAGACCATCTACTTCCGCACCGCCTCCGGCGCCGGCAGCAGCGAACTGCTTGCCATCTACGAGAAACGTTATCGGACCGAACCGTTTGTACGGCTGTATGAGGACGGACAGGCCCCGGACCTGCGCTCTGTGGCGCGCACGAATTTCTGCGACATCAGCGTGCAGGCCGACGCCGCCACCGGCCGCGCCGTTGTCGTCGCCGCCATTGACAACCTCGTCAAAGGAGCCGCCGGACAGGCCGTGCAAAACATGAATCTCATGCTGGGGCTGCCGGAGACGGAAGGCCTGCTGTGAGAGCCCTCATCAAAATCGGCGGCACACTGCTCGACACTGCGGAGTCTCGCCGCCGTCTGGCCCAGGAAATCGCTGCGCTGCACCGGGCCGGGACTGCCGTCGCTGTGGTCCACGGCGGCGGCCGGCAGATGACGCGCTACCTCGAGCGACAGGGAATCCAGAGCCGCTTCCGCGACGGCCTCCGCGTCACCACCCCGGAGACTCTGGAGGCGCTGCTGTGCGTTCTGGCCGGCACCGTCAACACGGAGCTGGTGGCGGCGTTCCTCGAAGTCGGCGCGCAGGCCGTGGGACTGACCGGGGTGGACGCCGGGCTGGTGGAGGCCGAACCTCTCGGAGAAGACTGGGGTGCGGTCGGCCGGCCCGTCAGGGCGCGCGGAGACTTATTGCACCTGCTCGCGGACCGCGGTTACCTCCCCGTGATCGCCTGCGTGGCCGGCGACGGGCGCGGGCGCATTTTCAACGTCAATGCCGACCAGATGGCCGTGGCATGCGCCGCCGCCTTCGGCGCCCGCCGGCTGATTTTCTTGACCGATGTCCCCGGAGTTCGGGCTGCCGATCAAACCGTGCTTCCCGTGCTGTCCCTGGCAGAGTCCGAACGCTTGATTGCAAGCGGCGTGGCGACGGGCGGAATGCAGGCCAAGCTGACCGCCGCCGCGCAGGCTCTCGGCGCCGGCGTGCCGGAGGTGGTCATCGCGCCCGGCGCCGAAGCCGGAGTGCTGGAACGCTTGCTGGCCGGAGAACCGCTCGGCACCCGCCTGGTGGCCGGCGGGACACTCTCATGAGCACATCCAAAGTCAAAGACGTCATGGTCCGCAGCGCGCTGCTGCGGGACGTCAGCCCGGTGCTCCGGCTCATCAATGACTACGCCGCGCAAGGCCTCATGCTGCCCCGTACGGAATCCGAACTGGCCGAGAACATCCGTGATTTCCTCGTGGCTTGCTCGGGAGACGAGATCGTCGGCTGCGGCGCCTTGCACTTCTACGGCCCGACTTCTGCGGAAATACGGTCTTTGGCGGTGCATCCCGACTTCAAAGGCGCCGGCGTGGGCCGGCAACTGGTTCAGGCCCTGGAGGCCGAGGCCCGCCGGCACGGACTGCGCTCTATTTTCGCCTTCACTTACGTTCCGGGTTTCTTCCACAAACTGGGTTTCACAGAAGTCGAACGCGGCCTGCTGCCTTCCAAAGTCTGGAAGGACTGCTTGCGCTGCCCCAAGTTCTACTGCTGCGATGAGATCGCCATGCGCAAGCTGCTGGTCCCGGAGGAAACTGCCGTACCGGTGCCTGCTGAACCCGCCGAAGAAACGGTGCTGTTACCGGTTCTGAAGCCATTAAACGGCGGTCGGGAACGTGCAGCCGGACCGGAGAATTCATAGACTTGCCGCCGCCAATCCCGAACCAAGCAGGCGGTATTTCCCCTGCCCGCAAATTTTGACAAAACGAACCCAACCGGAGAACCCCTTTGGCTGCAGTGGGTTGCGATGGCCCGCCTGATCCCCGCAAATGCAGTATCTCCCCTACCCGCAAAAGACCCCCTGATCCACTGAGAAATTGACGGCGGTTTTCGCACTAACACTGCGTATAATGCGGATGGTTTCGAATCCGCAGGCAGTGACGGTACGGAATCGAACGCCATGAGGGCTCAAACGGTAGATGTCAGAGAGTCGGCAGGCAAGGTGCTCAGCGCCGCAATATTCCGCCCCTGCGGAAAGAAGCTGCTGGCCAAGGGACATCTGATCAGCGAGGAAGACATCCGGCTCCTGGAGATGGAAGGCCTCCAGCGGGTTTGGGTGACCGAACTGGACGAAGGGGAAGTGGGCGAAGACGACGCCGCCATGGCGGTGGCGGCCGAGATCGCCTGTGGTTGTGTCGAGATCCGGCTGGCCCCGGCGGGGCGGGCCAACCTCACCGCCACCGCCGACTGCTGCGTGCTGGTGGACGAGGACTTGCTGCGGCAAATCAACTGCACCTCCAGCACCGTGATCGCAACGGTGGAAAATTTCAGCTTCGCCCGGGCGGGTCAGCGCATTGCCACGGTAAAAAGCGCGCCGTTTGCGGTTGCCCAGACCGAGCTCGATGCGATAGTATCAATCCTTCGGGAACGAGGGCCGATTCTCCAGGCGCGCCCGATCGCGCATCCGGTGGTAGGGGTCGTTTACACGGACCCGATTAACGGAGACCGGGCGCGGCAGCTATTTGAAAATATAGTGCGGCAGAGGCTGGAGCGCTACGGTGTGGCGCCACAGTATGCCTTGGCGGTTTTGGAGGAAGAAGCCACCGTGGCAAAGGCGCTCGAACACCTGTTGCGCGGCAAGAGCACGGTGGTTCTGGTTGCCTCCACAACCGCGCCGGCCGGACCTCAGGATGAAGTCGGCCGGGCTTTTGAGCGCATTGGATGCCACATCGAGAAGTTCCTGGCGCCGGTGGAACCGGGCAACCTGCTGTTGCTGGCTTACAAAGACCAGGTGCCGCTGGTCTCGGCGCCGGGTTGCTTTCGGTCGGCCAAGCCCAATGTGTTAGATTTGCTGTTGCCGCCGCTGTTGGCGCGTTATCGGATTTCAGGCTGGGAGGTGGCCAGTTTGGGTCATGGAGGGCTTCTAGCCTGAGCGGTTCTCCTCCACAACCACGGGCCGTTGCCTCCGAGCGGCTCGTGGGTGCTCCTCAGCCGGGCGCCTGACCAGCGCCCGGCTCTTTTTTTGTGATTGCCGAGCTGTCACGACGGGAATGCGACTTGAGAGGGTGAAATGTCGCCGGGCCGCCCTGGGCGGGTGGGCAGATCGTCTTCGCGGTTGCAACCGCCGTCCCGGCTCTGCTACCGTGTGCGTGTTTTATGTCGGCTGAAGAGCTCACCAGGCGCGTCATTGGGGTGATTGCCAAGACGCATCGCGTCTCCCCGGAAACCATCACTCCGGAAACCACCTTTCAGGAACTGGGAATGGATTCGCTGGACGCCGTCAACGTCCTGTTTGCACTGGAGGAGGAGTTCAACGTGAACATCCCCGACGAGGACGCGCGCGAGATCCGTACCGTACGCCAGGTCATCGAAGGAATCGCAAGGCTGCTGGCGGCGGGCTCGCAGGGGGGCGCGCAACCGCTCGGAGAACAAGCCACGTAAACTGGGTGGATGAAGCGCCGGGTCGTCGTAACCGGAATCGGGGTCATCTCCGCCCTGGGTCACAACTCCACGCAGTTCTGGGCGCGGCTCTCGGCGGGCGTAAGCGGCATCGGGCCCATTCAGTCGGTGGACTGTTCGCAGTTCCGCTTTCGCAACGGGGCGGAGGTGCGCGATTTCCGGCCGCAGGATCATTTTGAAGAACGGGAGATGGACTTCCTCGACCGGTTTGCGCAGTTCGCCGTGGTGGCGGCCCGGGAAGCGGTTCGCGACGCCGCCGTGGAGTGGAACGGCGGGCTCCGCCGGCGCACCGCCGTCGTGACGGGCTCCTGCGTCGGCGGCCAGACCACCGAAGACGCCGCCTTCGCGGAAGTCTACCGCGACGGCCGCAGCCGCGTGCACCCTATGACCATTCCCCGCATCATGGCCAATGCAGGGGCCAGCCAGATCTCGCTCGAACTGGGCGTCACCGGTCCGGTGTTCACCGTTTCGACCGCCTGCTCCTCGGCCAACCACGCAATCGGCCAGGCCTTTTGGATGGTGCGCGACGGTGTGGCCGATCTGGCCATCACAGGGGGCAGCGAGGCGCCGTTCAGCTTCGGCAACCTCAAAGCCTGGGAGGCTCTGCGCGTGGTCTCTCCGGACACTTGCCGGCCGTTCTCTAAGGGCCGGCGCGGCATGATCCTGGGGGAAGGAGCCGCCATGCTGGTGCTGGAGCCGCTCGAAGCCGCTCGCGCGCGTGGTGCGCGGATCTATGCCGAACTGGTCGGCTTCGGTATGTCCTCCGACGCCTACCACATCACTCAGCCCTCGGTGGAGGGTCCGGTCCAGGCCATGGACGCGGCGCTGGAAGACGCGGGCCTCGAGCCGGAGGCGGTGGGCTACATCAACGCCCACGGAACCGGCACGCAGGCCAACGACCCGACCGAAAGCGCGGCGATTCGCGCCGTGTTTGGTCCTCACGCCGACCGCCTGGCGGTGAGTTCCACCAAGTCCATGCACGGCCACACGCTGGGGGCGGCCGGAGCCATTGAGGCCGCCGCGACCGTCCTCGCTCTCCGCCACGGCCTGCTGCCGCCCACGGCAAACTTCCTGGAGCCCGACCCGGAGTGCGACCTGGACGTCGTGCCCAATCAGGCGCGGCGTGCGGAGGTGGAATACGCGCTTTCAAACTCCTTCGCCTTCGGCGGCCTCAACGCCGTGCTCGCCTTCCGGCGCTGGGACGGCTGAGCCGGATGGAGCCAGGGTTCCGGACGCCGCAGGCCGCCGCCCGGACAGGCGAATTCCGAAAGTGGATCCCTGCGCTTGCGATGCTTGCGGTCTCCCTGATCAGTTACATAGACCGCAACACGCTCGCCCTGCTGGCACCCACCATTTTGCGGGAAACGGGTTTGAGCGCCGAGCAGTACGGCTGGGTGATCTCCGCGTTTTCCGTCGCCTACATGCTCGGCAACCCGGTCTGGGGGCGGTGGCTGGACCGCTTCGGTTTGCGCACCGGCATGAGCGTGGCCGTCGCCTTGTGGAGCCTGGCTTCGGCCTCCCATGCTCTGGCCTCCACTTTCCTCGGATTTGCCGTAGCGCGCGCCTGCCTCGGCTTTGGTGAAGGAGCCACGTTCCCGGGCGGCATGCGGACGGTCGTCCAAACGCTCCCACCGTCACAGCGCGCCCGCGGAGTGGCGGTGGCTTACAGTGGCGGCTCTCTGGGGGCGATCCTCACTCCCCTGATCATCACGCCGGTCGCGTTGTGGCACGGATGGCGTGCCGCATTCTGGTTCACCGGATTGATCGGCGCGAGCTGGCTCGCCGTGTGGTTCCTGGTGAGCCGGAGGCCCGAATTGCGCGAGCGCCACAAACCGCAAGGACCCGCCACGGCCGACCCTCCGCGCTGGTCCGACGCCCGCCTGTGGAGCTTCATGGCCGCCTACGCGCTGGGTGCCTTGCCCATCGCTTTCATTCTTTACGGGGCGGCGCTGTTTCTGGATCGCCGCCTTGGCGCTTCGCAGGCGCTCATCGGGAAGCTGCTGTGGATCCCTCCGCTGGGCTGGGAGGCGGGCTACTTTTTCTGGGGCTGGCTGTCGGACAGAAGGCGTGCGGCGGGCCGCTCGGCCGCAGGCGCCGTGTCCGGACTGATGACCGTGCTGGCAATCTCGGGCTTCGTCCTGGCAGCGATCCCCTGGGCTCACTCCCCGGCCCTCGCCATGGCGCTCATGTTCACCGCCATGTTTGTCGCGGCAGGATTCATTGTTCTGTCGTTGAGCTACGCCACCGGGGTCTTCAGCACCGCGCATGCAGGCTGGATCGCGGGCTTGGGAGCCGGCTCATGGTCCGCCACCGTGGCCTGCGTCATGCCGCTCTTCGGCCGTCTGATTGATCACGGCCGCTGGGAGGCGGCCTTTCTCCTGGCAGCCTGCTGCCCGGCGATCGGCTACACACTCTGGCTCCTGGCCAACCGGACGCCCTGACAAGGGCGGCAGTATACTGTGGGACATGAAAGCGCGGCACGCAGCCCTCGTCCTGCTCTCGTTTCCGCTCTGCGCCCAAGTGAAGTTCGCGCGGCACGCCGACCGGATCGCCGTGGAGATTGACGGCAAGCCCTTCACCGAGTTCTTTTTCGGCCCCGAAACGCCGAAACCGTATCTGCATCCGCTCCGCGCGGCTTCCGGGACGATCGTCACACGCCTGTACCCCATGCAAAAAGTCGAGGGAGAGGCCTACGATCACCCGCACCACCGGGGCCTGTGGTTCACCCACGGCGATGTCAACGGCGCCGATTTCTGGAGCAATGAGCCGAACGCCCGCCGCACCAACCTCGGGCGCGTCGTGCTGAAGCAGATCCGCAGCGTAGAAGAAGGCCCGCACTCGGGCGTGATCGCGGCAGAGTTCGAGTGGCGCGATCCGCAAGGCAAGGTGCTGCTGGTCGAGGGGCGGCGGATGATGTTCCACTCGCACCCCAGCCTGCGGATCCTCGACTTGGATATCACTCTGACCGCGTCGGAAAAAGTCAAGTTTGGCGACACCAAAGAAGGAACCTTCGCCATCCGGCTTGCACCGTGGCTCGAGGAGCCGCACGCGCGCGCTCCGGCTTCGCCGCCGCGTACCGGGCGCATGGTCAGCTCGGAAGGCAAGCAGACGGAAAAAGAAGTCTGGGGCAGCCGCGCCGCCTGGGTGGACTACTTCGGAGAATTCCAAGGCGAAAAACTCGGCGTGGCCGTTTTCGATCACCCGCGCAATCCGCGCCATCCCACCTTCTGGCACGCCCGCGCCTACGGCTTGTTTGCGGCCAATATTTTCGGCTTGCGCGATTTCCTCCACGACAAGAACCAGGACGGCAGCCTGACGCTGGCTCCGGGAGAGTCCTTGCGGTTCCGATACCGCGTGGTGATCCATCCGGGCGACTATCGCACCGCCGATATTCCGTCGCTTTACAAGCAATACGCCGCCGGGAGCTGAAGGCTACATGCGCATCGTTTCGATCGAGACCTATATCGCGGGCAATCCGTGGAAAAACTGGCTTTTCGCGAAGGTCGCAACCGACGAAGGGATCTACGGGGTCGGCGAGGGCACGCTCAATTGTTTCGCCCGGACGGTGGAAGCCGCCATCCATGAACTCAAACCCTTCGTGGTCGGGATGGATCCATTCCAGGTCGAGGTGATCTCCCAGCGACTGATCCGGGACGTGTACTCCGAAGGCGGGCAAGTCCACATGTGCGCCGTAGCCGCCATCGAAATGGCCTGCTGGGACATCATCGGCAAGGCGTGCAATCAGCCGGTCTACAACCTCTGGGGAGGCCGCTGTCACGAAAGACTCCGCGCTTACGCGAACGGATGGTACCGGGGTCCGCGGCAGCCGGAGAGCTTCGCCGAAAAGGCGCAGCAGGTGGTGGCGCGCGGCTATACCGCGCTCAAGTTCGACCCCTTCGGCAGCAACTGGCGCACGCTCACCCCGTATGAGTTCGACCTCTCCATTGACATCATCCGCGCCGTGCGCGAAGCCGTCGGACCTTCCGTGGACATTCTCATCGAGGGACACTGCCGGTTCAACGTAGCCACGGCGCTCCAGCTGGCGGAAGCTATGGCGCCTTTCCGTCCGGCCTGGTTCGAAGAGCCGGTGCCGCACACCAACCTCGCGGCGATGATCGAAGTCGCCCGGCGCAGCCCGGTGCCCATCGCCACGGGCGAGAGCCTGTCCAACAAGCAGCAGTTCGCCGAACTGCTCAAGCACGATGCCATCAGCATCTTCCAGCCGGAGCCGCTCAATGTGGGCGGCCTGTTTGCCGCGCGCAAGATCGCCGATATGGTGGACGCGCACTACGGAGTGATCGCGCCGCACAGCGCCCAGGGACCGGTTTGCTCGGCGGCGTGCGTGCAATTGAACGCTTCGATCCCCAACTTTTTCCTCCACGAAATCTTCGACGAATTCAACGAGCCGTGGGAGCGCGACATCGTCACGCATCCGGTGGAGGTCGTCAACGGCTACATTGAGATCCCGGAGCGGCCGGGGCTGGGAACCGATCTGAACCTGGAAGAGATCCAGCGGCACCCCTACCGCCCGGAGCACTATCTGCCGCTGTTCAAGCCGGGTTGGGAACGCCGGACAGGCGATCAGACCCCCTAGCGAGCTGCCGCGCGGCTCAACCCGCCTCCTCCCACCGGGCGATGAGGTACGGCTTGTGCGCCTCGTAGG
>DATLYE010000054.1:0-55429 GCA_035575135.1 Bryobacteraceae bacterium | reverse complement strand
GTAATTTCCGCGACTCCTAAGTCGCGGCCCCATTGAAGCGAGCAAGCTAAGTTGCGCCTGTTATTGGAACGTCCAATTTCCGCGACTCCTAAGTCGCGGCCCCATTGAAGCTGGGATGCGGCGCTATCTCTGGCGCGGCGTACCGTAATTTCCGCGACTCCTAAGTCGCGGCCCCATTGAAGCGAGCAAGCTAAGTTGCGCCTGTTATTGGAACGTCCAATTTCCGCGACTCCTAAGTCGCGGCCCCATTGAAGCCGCTTCCGCCAAGGACTCAGGGACTTCGGGGTTGAATTTCCGCGACTCCTAAGTCGCGGCCCCATTGAAGCGTGCATGCTGCTATTGGATCAATTATGGCATTGGCAATTTCCGCGACTCCTAAGTCGCGGCCCCATTGAAGCAATCTGCCGACTATGACCATCCGCGCCAGAGGGCTGATTTCCGCGACTCCTAAGTCGCGGCCCCATTGAAGCATACCTCAATTATACCACAATCGCGCCACACAGAGAGGATTTCCGCGACTCCTAAGTCGCGGCCCCATTGAAGCGTGAGCCGAACAGCCACAGGTCGTTGTGGTCCGTCATTTCCGCGACTCCTAAGTCGCGGCCCCATTGAAGCCGGGGATTCTCAGGGCATTGGGACAGTTTCCCAACATTTCCGCGACTCCTAAGTCGCGGCCCCATTGAAGCTAGCCGACTGGTCTGCCGGGAGAGCTGGAAGACAGTATTTCCGCGACTCCTAAGTCGCGGCCCCATTGAAGCGATAGCTGCGACGGGGGGCAATACTCGCCCCACTGCTATTTCCGCGACTCCTAAGTCGCGGCCCCATTGAAGCAACTGGGCCGTCAGGCGCTGACCCTCGAGGATTCGTATTTCCGCGACTCCTAAGTCGCGGCCCCATTGAAGCAAGTCGGTGTGCCACGTAGAGGGATACGTTACAGTATTTCCGCGACTCCTAAGTCGCGGCCCCATTGAAGCATGTCTCCCATAGTGCCTCCTCGACCCGCTGGACACATTTCCGCGACTCCTAAGTCGCGGCCCCATTGAAGCCTCCTTTCTGCGGGTATCCCGCGACGCCGGGCAAGCCATTTCCGCGACTCCTAAGTCGCGGCCCCATTGAAGCCGTTGAACCAGGCGCGGTTTTTCGCCGCTACCTGATCATTTCCGCGACTCCTAAGTCGCGGCCCCATTGAAGCCGGGCTCCCCGTTTTTTGGCTCCAATATCCCCATGCCATTTCCGCGACTCCTAGGTCGCGGCCCCATTGAAGCCGCGCGATCATGTGCACGCCGAAATCCGTCGCGGAAGCCGCCAGGGCTAGGCGGCTGCTCGTTTTCGGGGCGAGGGGATGCCGGGGCCGGAGGGCGTTGGGGCTCTGGCGAGGGCTTAGTCGCGACAGTGTTGGGCAGGTGGGGTCTGCCAGGTCGAGGATAGGCTGCAGACAGGTGCCGGAAGACTAGCCGCGGCTCAGGGCCCTGGCGTCAATGCAAAGCATGCGTCTCGTTCTGGGCTTCAAATGCTGTGGCAGGCGGCCGTCCCGGCCGTCCACGGCTCCACCGTCGCCATCGCGTGTCGACAAAACAAACCGGAGCTGGCCGTGCCCCGGGTCTCGGCGGGCGAATGCGTGGTTCGCTATCTTTCGGCGTCCCACTCGCCGCGATTCGAACCGCGCGCCCCACTGGTACCTGGTGTTCGAACCAACCCAAATACCTGGTCGGGAGGTGCGCTCGCCCGGCGATGCGGCCTTGGGTGTGGCCGTCTTGCAAAAACGAACCCAAACCCACGAGGTCTTGCGTGTGCCAGACTAGCCAGTAGCCGGCAGCGCGGGTGGTCTCCACAGCCCGCAACTAGACAATTTGACCAAACGAAGCCACGCTCCGAACTCCGACCGTATTGCTCCCCCAGTCAAACCCTCCGACCCAGAATGCGGGTCCGGCCCGTTACCCGCAGCGGCGGGGATCTCCGCGCCCCGTGCTACACCTCCACGGCTACAACCTCGTGATCCGCAACCGCCGGAACTCTCACCCGCAGCCAGCCGCCGGATACTTCCGCGCGCGGCCGTGTTCCCGCCGCGAGCAGCCGCACCCCACGCACCCGGATCCCTGCTGGCAACCGCAGGCGGACTTCCAGCGGACCCGCGGGCACCAACTCGCGCAGCGGGCCTTTCATCATCATCGGATTCGTGAGGTTGACCAGATGCACCGTCATCGAATCCCGCTGCCGCCACACCGTCACCTCCAGCACCCCCGGTCCCGTAACCTCCACCACCGGATCCTCATTGAGCGCCCATCGTACCGCGTTCGCCAGCAGACGGCCGTGATCCACGCACATCACCTCCCAGAAGGTGCGGTCTACGTCCCAGGGGAAATACACCACGCGGCTCGTGCCCAGCTCTCGCACGTACAGCTCGGGTTGGTCAGTCTTCGCCACGCGGGGGTAGACCTTCTCCATCGGCAGGTCCGGGTAGGACGGAATCAGTGTGAGCGGCGCCACGGCGAGCTTGTCCCGTGGCGCGGTCTCGAGACGCCACACCCCGTGAATGATTCGCCCCGCATCTTCGAGCCCCGCCAGCACGGGATGCCGCGTCTCCGCTTCGATGCGCAGGTATGCGTTTCGCATCGGCCCTTCCAGGCGCCCGCCGAAGCGAGCTCCGAACAGGTCACCCAGACCGAAGTCCTGCCGCCGCTCGCCGTTCTCGTCGTACAGCGATGTCTCCAGCGTCGCCAGCACGCTGCCGCCCCGTTTGACGAAGGCCCGGATCTGCGCGCACTGGGCCTCGGAGAGCGCCGCGACGTTGGGAAGGATCAACAGCTTGAACCCCGCCGTGTGTGCTTCATCGAGCAGGCCGTCGTGCACCATCTCGAACGGAATCCGGGCCTCGACGAGCGCATGGTAGACGCCGCGGATGTGGTCCTCTACCTTTTGCTGCGCCTGCTCGCCGCCGTAATACCAGGCCGTCTGCTGCGAGTACACCACGGCCACGCGAGCCAGCGGGGCTTCGTTGCGCAGGTAACGCTCCCATTGCGCGTAGCGTGTGTACAGTTCCTCGATGACCTTCAGCCACCTGCGGTCGTAAAGTGTGCCGGAAAACTTCACGAACCACGGCCGGAATCCGTTTGCCACGCCGTCGCTCATCCAGATGCGGATCTCAGCCGGGCTCTGCACGGAGTCCTTCCAGCGATACGGCTCTTCCAGTCCCACGCTGGTGATTCCCGCGATCGGCTTGCGCCCCAGCGTGGCGCGGTACTCTTTGGCGTTCTTGCCGGCGGCCCACGGCGGCGTCAGACCGCGGCGCGCCTGCCGGTCCGCGAACAGCGTCGGCGCCAGCTCTCCGATGGTTTTCATGTCCAGCTCGCTCAACGCCCCGCCGCCGGCATTGGCGATGAAACGGGCCCGCGGGTTGATCTTGCGGATCTCGCCGTCCCACAGCCGCCAAAGCTCGAACAGGCGCTGCTGCCGCCAGCGGAGGTAATGCCGCCGCGCCGGATCCCGCGGATCATTGCTCCGCGGCAGTTCGAGTCCGGAGCAGTCGCGAAAGTTCCGCCGGCAGTGCTCGCAATAGCACATCCCCGAGCCCGCCCAGCGGTTCGTGAAAATCCCGTCCACCTGGTACCGGGACACGATCTCCTTGTGGATCTCGGTCATGAACTCGAAGTTGTACGGTCCGAGCGCGCAGGTCACCCACATTTCGGGAGAGGCCCAGTGGCGGCGCGGCCGGCCCTCGGCGTCGACCGCGATCCAGTCCGGATGGGCTTCGAAGACGTCCTGGTAGGTGGCGTGCGGGTCCGTTCGTGCGATGACGACCATCCCCAGCTTCCGGCAGCCCGCCACCAGTTCGCCGAACGGGTCTGTGTCGCCCATCCAGGCGCTGCGGTGGTGAAACGGGATTTTTGTGGGATAGTATGCCACGCAGCCCCCGGCGCTCAGACAGGCGGCGTCTGCGCAGATGCGGCGAAAATAGTCAAGCCAGAAGCCGGGGTCATACTTGCCCGGGTCGTCTTCGACCAGCACGAGCTGCGCCCATCGCATCGGCTTGTCGAACCATTCCTCCACGCCGGCCGGCGCCGCAGCCAGAGCCGGCACTCCCGCAGCCGTTTGCATGAATTCTCGGCGCGTCATCTGGCGAACCTCCTGCGACCCCTCCATCATAGACGCGGACGCCCTGCGCCATAATGAGTCTTTTCCATGCGTGCGCTTCTGGCCATGGTCATAGCGGGAGCCTGCGCGGCGGCGCAGGAATGGCCCTACTACGGAGGGGATGCGGGCGGCACGAAATATTCCCCGCTGAAACAGATTCATCGTGGCAACGTCGGGAAGCTCAAGGTCGCCTGGATCTACCGCACCGGTGACTGGAGCGACGGCGCCCGCTATCCGGTTCGCAGCGCCTTCGAGTGTACGCCGCTCGTCATCGAAGGCGTGATGTATGTCACCACGCCCTTTTGCCGCCTCATCGCGCTGGAGGCCGAAACCGGCCGCGAATTGTGGACCTTCGATCCCGCGATCGACCGCAGCAGGCCCTACAACCTGTTTGTCAACCGCGGTGCCGCCTGGTGGTCGGATGGGAACGACCGGCGGCTGTTCTACGGCACGCTCGACGGCCGGCTCTTTGCCATCGAGGCCGCCACCGGCCGTCCGGTCCGCTCCTTCGGCGAGGGCGGCTTTGTAGACCTGCGCAAAGGAGTGGCCGACAGCTACCCCGGCCGCGCTTACTCCCTGACCTCGCCGCCTGCGATTTATAAAAACCTCGTGATCTGCGGCGCGCTCACTTCCGACGGAGAGCCGCAAGGGCCCAGCGGCGATGTGCGCGCCTTCGACGCCCGGACCGGCCGTCTCGTGTGGCGTTTCCACGTTGTGCCGCGTCCGGGCGAATTCGGTCATGACACCTGGGAAGGCGATTCCTGGAAAGACCGCGGCGGCGCCAACGCCTGGTCCATTCTCAGCGTGGACGAAGAGCGGGGCATCGTCTACGTGCCCCTGACCTCGCCTTCCTATGACTTCTACGGCGGCGATCGCAAAGGCGCCAACCTGTTCGGCGATTCGCTGGTTGCCTTGGAAGCCGCCACCGGCCGCCGCCTCTGGCATTTCCAAACCGTGCACCATAACATCTGGGACTACGACCTTCCCGCCCAGCCCAATCTGGTCACGGTGCGGCGCGACGGGCGCGACATCCCGGCCGTGGCGCAGGTCACCAAGACCGGCTTCCTGTTCCTGTTCCATCGCGTCACGGGCGAGCCGCTGTTTCCCGTCGAAGAGCGCGCCGTGCCGCCGAGCGAAGTGCCGGGCGAACAGGCCTGGCCCACGCAGCCGTTCCCTGTGAAACCGCCTCCTTTTGCCCGGCAGAGCATGCGGCCGGATGAGCTCACCGATGTGACGCCCGAATCGCGCGCGTTTTGCGCCAAACTCATGGACGGCGCCGTGCTCGGCAGCCTGTACACGCCCATCGGGCTCAAGCCCACCATTCTGTTTCCGGGCACCAATGGCGGCGCCAACTGGGGCGGGGCCTCCTTCGACCCGGAAACGCGTACGCTCTACGTCAACTCCATGGACGTGGGCATGGTCTACCGCATGGTCAAGCGCCCCGAGGGCGCCCGCATCCCCTACCGCGCCCAAGGACCGGGCACGGAGAGTTCCCGGTTCTGGGACCCGAACCTCTACCCCTGCCAAAAGCCGCCGTGGGGACACCTGACGGCCATTGATCTGGCGAGCGGCGAGTTCCGCTGGCGCGTGGTGCTGGGTGTTGTGGACGAGTTGCGGTCGCGAGGGCTGCCGCCCACCGGGGCGCCCAACATCGGCGGCTCCATCGTCACCGCCGGCGGACTGGTCTTTATCGGCGCCACCAACGACCGCCGCTTCCGCGCTTTCGACAAAGATACCGGACGCGAGCTTTGGAGCCACCTGCTGCCCGCCAGCGCTCACGCGACGCCCATGACATTTCTCGGTCGCAGGACCGGCAAACAGTTCGTGGTCATCGCGGCCGGAGGAGGGAACAAATACAACCGCGAGTATACCGACCACTTGGTGGCTTTCTCGCTGCCGTGATGATTGCGGCCGCTGCGGGAGAGATTCCCTTCTCTCACAAGCGTCACGCCGCTTTGAAGCTTCGCTGCGTTGCATGCCACCCCGCTGCGAGGAAGGCCGAGCGCGCCGGGCTTCCGTCCGTAGCCGAGTGTTTGAGCTGCCATCGTGCGGTGCTCGCGGACCGGCCTCTCATCCGTCGCCTGGCCGGGCAGCCTGCCAACGCCACGCCGTTTGCTTCCGCCGGCCGCGTGCGCCAGGCGGATTTCGTCTTTTTCAGTCATGCGCGGCACACCGCCAGAGTCGAGTGCGACATCTGCCATACGGGAGCCTCTGGCCAGGAAAGCGGGCCGATCGCGGCCCCGCTGACCATGAAAGCCTGCATGGACTGCCACGCCGCAACGCGCGCTACACTGGCCTGCAACGCCTGTCATGAGTTGGGACAATAAAGAAATGCCTTGCAGGTTGTTCTTGTCTCTGGCGCTTCTGTTGTTACTGGCCCCGCTCGCTCCGGCGGTCCAGCCGAAGTTGATCGTATTGATTGTCGTTGACCAGTTCCGCTACGACTACCTCACACGCTTCCGTTCGGAATACACCGGTGGCATTGAGCGCCTGATACGCCAGGGCGCGGTGTTCACGAACGCCCACCTGGAACATTTTCCGACCGTGACGGCGGTGGGCCACGCCACGGTCCTCACGGGCGCGACGCCGTCCCTGAGCGGCATCGTGGCCAACGAGTGGTACGACCGCGACTCCGGCAGGCGGGTGACGTCCGTGGCGGATGCGGAGATGAAGCCGGTGGGGGCTGCCTCCGGTGAGGGAGCCTCCCCGCGGCGGTTGCTGGTGAGCACCGTGGCGGATGAACTGAAGATGGCGGGCCGCGGAAGGCCGCGTGTCATCGGCGTGTCGTTCAAGGACCGGAGCGCGATTCTGAGCGTGGGGCGCTCCGCCGATGCCGCTTACTGGTTTGACGAACGCAGCGGCCATTTCATCTCGAGCACTTACTATATGACGGAGCTTCCGGCCTGGGTGAAAGACTTTAACTCCTCCGGCGCCGTGCAGCGCTATGCCGGCGCCGAGTGGAAAGCTCTTTCCGGCGGGAGCCTTCTGGGAAAACTGCCGCAGGCCGCAGGCACATCGCTCTACGCTGCCGTCGAAAGGAGCCCGTTCGGCAACGAACTGCTGCTTGCGTTCGCCGAAAGGGCGGTGGAGGCCGAGCAGCTGGGCTTGCGGGATGCAACGGACGTGTTGTCCGTCAGCCTCTCGTCGAATGATCGCGTCGGTCACGACGCGGGGCCGGATTCGCCTGAAGTCCGCGACATCTCGGTGCGCACCGACCAGGCGCTCGAGAGCTTCTTCCGTTTCCTGGACAAGCGGCTCGGCCTGAACAACGTTCTGATCGTGCTCACTTCCGACCACGGTGTGGCTCCGCTTCCGGAACTGCAGGCCGCCCGGAGGATGCCCGGGGGCCGGATCTCCGAGAAAAATCTCCGCGCTGTTGTGGAGCAGGCTCTCGCGCAGCGTTACGGAACAGGGAACTGGGTGCTCGATGCTTCCTACGGCTCTTTCTACCTCAACAACGAGCTGATCGGGCAAAAAGGTCTCCGGCCGGAGGAAGTGCAGGAGACGGCGGCGGAAGCTCTGCGGCGTGTGGCGCATGTGGCGCGCGTATATACGCGCGCGCAACTGGAAGCGGGGCGGCTGCCCATGGACCGGGTGAGTCGCCGCGTGGCCAACGGGTTTCATTTCCGGCGCTCGGGGGACGTGATCACGGTGCTCGAGCCTTACTGGATCTTCCTTCAAAAGGGCACCACACACGGAAGCCCTTACAGCTACGACACCCACCTGCCGGTGATCTTCATGGGCCCGGGGATCCGTCCGGGCTACTATCACCGCATGGTGGCAATTAACGACATTGCGCCTACGCTGGCCACGCTGCTGGAGTTGGAAACCCCGAGCGGCTCGGTTGGCCGGGTTCTCGAAGAGATGCTGGCGCCGCCATCTCCGCCGGCGCGCATCAGGCCAACTCCAGTGCAACCATCTGATGGCCGGCGAGGCGGGGCACGGTGAAATGCGCGCGGCCGTCGCGGACCTCGTGAGGAACCGCCCTCCCCTCCGGCACAAGCACTACGCGTGAAACGCGCCGCGGCGCACGCACGGAGACGTTGAGGTTATAGAGCGGGATGACGTCCTCGATAACATCGAAGTCCTGCCCGCGGCGTTCGGGGATGTAATGCAGCAGATGCACGACCCAGCGGTTTTCCCCGGCCTGTTCGTTGATGGTGGCGATGACGGAGCTGGGCGCTTCTAACCGCAACAAAGGCTCGGGAAGCAACAGGGCGATGGCATTGCTCACCAGAGCCTTCACCCAACGCGGCGCGTTGCGGTAATACTGCGTGAAGACCGGATGCGCAAAGTAGATCGCGTGGCTGCTCCGCACCACCGCCGGGTAGCCTCGCTTGCCGGCCGAGGGCGTGTGGCGGTGCGAGCAGAAGTGCCGCCACGTGCGGTTGAAGTAGGGCAGCACCGTTTCTGCCAGCACCTCGCTGCCCGCCAGCGGTTCGACCTCTTTGCCGCGGAGGTACATGACGTATTCGGTCTCGCGCAGCCCGCGCGCCATCACGCCCCGGGGCAGGATGAAATCCGGGCTGTAGGGGGCGTCGCCCTTCAGACGGACGCCGAGCGATGGCGTGGCGAACTGCCCTTTGGCCGGCTCCACGCCGCTTGCGAAGGAGGCCAGCACGCTGCCCCCGGCTCGAAGGTAGTCTTCAATCTTTGCTGCCAGTTCCGGCGTTCCCGGGATTTCGTCGGGCAGGATGATCAGTTTGTAGCGGCTGAAGTCGCTTTGGGAATCCAACACGTCGAACTGGTAGGCCAGCTCCTGGAGCATCCGCACGGCCCCGTACACGGAGGGGTAATTCGTGCGCTGGTAAGTCGGCGCAAACTCTTCGGGGTTGAGCACGCCGATCTCAGTGACCGGCTTCGCATTCCGGCACCATGGCTCTTTCTTTTCCACCTCCGCGTAAACCGCGCCGATCAGTTCGTAGGAGACCGGGTCCATCTTGCCAGAGGGGTGTAGCTGGTCGCCGACCGAGCACTTCGCGCCGAGGGCGAGCATCTGGAAGCATTCGAATTCAAGGGCGGCCCGGTTTTTGTAGGAGTGAAAGTCGCCCCAGGAGGTATGAAACTTCCCGGTCATCCCCAGTACTTCGACTCCGAGGGTCCGGCTGTAGCGCGCCGTAAGGGGAAAGTGCAAATAACCCCAGCCGCCGCTCGGTAGCGACTCCAGTTCGAAATGTGTGAACAGCGCGCCACGGCCCGGTGGCGCGGCCCGATGTGCCCCGAGTTGTAGAAGATCGTGGCTTTGGGATGATAGCGGCGCACCAAGGCCGTAAACTCCCGTTTGAATTCGTTCACGGTCTCGAGGGCATGGCGGAGGCGATCGCTCTGGCGGGTGGGATCCAGGCCCGCTTTCTCCATCCGTTCACGGCACCAGCGGGAATTGCACTCGCGAGGATGGACGATGTCAAAGAAAATGCCGTCCACAGGGAGCGTGGTCAGCACCTCCTCGACGTGCTCCCGCAGGAAATCCCGGTAGGGAGAGTTGAGGCAGAGGTTGCGGTAGAAGCCGGGCTCATAAAGCGGAGTGCCGGTCGGATAGCCTTTCTCGTCGAGCACCAGCCACTCGGGATGATGCGTGGCCGAGTAGTGGTCCCACTCGACGGTGATGTAAATCGGCACACGGATGTTGCGGCGGTGGCAGGCCTGGATCTGCTCGGCCAGCAGATTGCGCTTGAGATGGGGATGTCGGCGCTCAGGGTGTTTCTTGGTGTCGAAGTAGATCCAGCCGTGGTGGCATCGGGCGAAACAGGTGACTGAGTTGACGTGCGCCTTCACGAGGAGGCCGGCGAACTCGTCAGGGTCGAAAGCGGCGCCGACGTCCTGGATGTGCTCGCTGGTGTGAAAGTCCAGGTGAATCTGGCGGAAACGCAGGGGAATGCCCTCTGGGAGAGGCGGTTGGGCGGCGGGCGACGCCCCTCCGGGCGCCAGCCAGCCCGTGGAGGCGGCGAGTTTCAAGAAATCGCGGCGAACGAGTTCGGGCATTTGGGTCCTCCGGCTGAAGAACACAGTATAGACAGGGCGTGCGCGGGCCCGGCTGCCGCGGGACCGGTGGCCGTCCCCGCGAGGCGGCGGACCGGCCTCCTGCGCCCTCATTGCCTTCACTTGCACCGCCTCTCGGCGGAAATCTACACTTGGAAATCTACGCATACATCCCAGGAGCAGGCAATGATCAAGACGAAAATGACCGTGCCTTTCTACGGGCACGTGCGGCAGTACCGCAACATCCAGGCGGAGATTGACGCCAACATCCGAGAGGTTCTTGAGAGCGGCCAATACGTCATGGGACCCATGCTCAGCCGCTTTGAGAAGGAGTTTGCCGCGTTTCACGGAATGAAGCACGCCGTCGGGGTGGGCAACGGCACGGACGCGCTGTGGCTGGCCTTCCTGGCGCTCGGCATCGGGCCCGGCGACGAGTGCATCACGACCGTGAACACGTTCTTCGCCACGGCGGAGGCGATCTGGATCGCCGGGGCCACGGCGGTGTTTGTGGACTCGGATCCGAAGACCAACTGCATTGACCCGTCCAAGATCGAGGCGGCCATCACGCCGCGCACCAAGTGCCTCGTACCGGTGCATCTCTACGGGCAGTGCGCCGACATGAAGGCCATCCGCCGCATTGCGGACAAATACAATCTTCTCGTCGTCGAGGATAACGCCCAGGCCATCTGCGCGCGCGGGGACGGCTTCCGGATCGGCGAACTGAGTGACGCCGTTTGCACGAGCTTCATCACACAGAAGAACCTGGGAACATTCGGCGACGGCGGGGCCGTCCTGACGAATGACGACGAGGTGGCCCGCCGCATCCGCAAGCTGCGCAATCACGGCTCCGACAAGCGGTCCGTTCACAGCTTCGGGTTCAACAGCCGCCTGGACGACATCCATGCAGGTGTGCTCAGCGCCAAACTGAAACATATCGAGGAGTGGACGGAGTTGCGGCGGAAATGGGCGGCACGGTACTCCGCCGGTCTGGCGGGCGCCCGGAATATCACGCTTCCCTACGAAGCGCCCGGTTACCGCCACGTCTACCACCTTTATGTGATCGAGACCAAGCGGCCGGAACACCGTGATCCGCTGCTTGAGTATCTGAACGACAACGGCGTGGATGCCAAGTGCCACTACCCGATCGCCATCCACCAGCAGGAAGGATACCCGTGGGGTAAGCCCGCGCGGATCGTAGGGTCGCTCGAGAACTCCGAACGCAACGCAGCCTGCTGCATCTCGCTACCCATGTTTCCGGAGCTGACCGAGGAGGAGGTGGACTACGTGATCGAGGTCCTGCTCGAGTGGGATCGCACGGTGAACTGAAACCATGCCCCGCAAAGACAAGTACACGGTTGTCGTGGTGGGCCTCGGCAAGCGCGGGATGCATCATGCCCAGGCCTTCCAGGCAGACGGGCGTTTTGAAGTGGCGGGTGTGTGCGACGTGGATCCCGCCCGCCTGGATGCGGCGGCCGGGAAGCTGGGTGTCCCCGTCAAGGGGACGGATGCTGCGGAGGTTGCAAGGGCCGTTCAGCCGGACGTGTTCTGCTTTTGCACGTTGCCCAACTTGCGCGAGCCGATGGTGCGGATCGGAATCGAAGCCGGGGCCCGGCTGATCGCCATGGAAAAACCCGTCGCGCTCACCAGCGCCGAAGGCATGCGCATCAAGAAGCTGCTGGATGACAGCGGGGTCAAGGCGGTCGTCAGCCACCAGCACCGCTACGGCGAGCACTACCGTAAAGTCAAAGAGGTGATTGCCAGCGGGGCGTTAGGCCGCATCCACACCGTGTATGGGACGGCAACCGGCTGGCTGATGCACATGCTCTCGCACTTAGTGGATTACATGCGCTGGTACAACGGCGACTCCGAGGCCGAGTGGGTAATCGCCCAGGCGGCGGGACGGGGCAAACTGGACGACGTTCACCCGTCGCCGGACTACCTTGCGGGATTCATTCACTTCGCCAACGGCGTGCACGGCGTGGTGGAATGCGGCGCCGGGGCGCCGGATGTTCCCGAGGTGAGCTACTGGTGGCGGAAGTGCCGGATCGGGGCGCAGGGCACCGACGGCTTCGCCGAAGTGCTGACCGGGGGCGGCTGGCGGGCGGTGACCAAAAGCGGGTCCTGGTCTGGCGGCGGCTCAATGAATTATGACCTGGACATGCCGCCGTACATACGGCAGATTGCCGAGTGGCTCGACGACGAAAGCAAGATCCATCCCTGCCATTTTGGAGCGGCCTACAAGGGTTTCGAGATCATGATGGCCATGTGCCGTTCTGCGGCGGCGGGCGGGCAGGTGGCGCTGCCTCTCGCCGAGGGCTCCGACGAACTGGCCTTGCTGCGCGAGCGCGTGCCGGACCGTAAAGTGATTTTTTCGATGCCCGAGAACGCGAAGGAATACGGCTCCTGACTCCTGGCCGCCGCGGCGACGACTGTTTTCGCGGCTTCCAGGCCGCCGGTCCCTTCAGAAATACAGCTTGAGACCCATCTGCAAGTTTCTTGGAAAGTAAATCGGCGCCCGAGGTTGCGGCACTTTGCCGAAGTTGGCGTTAGAGAAATCCGTATTTGGCGGTGCAAAGATCACGGAATTGAACGTATTGAATGTCTCGAACCGATACTCGAGATAGGTGCGTTCGTTAAAGCGGATCAGCTTGTGCAGCGACATGTCGAAGATGGGTTTGACCGGCACGCGAATGTTGCTGAAGCGGTTCGGGGTGGTGCGGAGTTCGCCGGCGGGACGCACGCGCCATGCCGGCTGAAGGTTGTTGGCCGCACACTGTGCGCTGGGCCTGCCGCTCGTGTCCACGTAGCAGTTGTTGAACCAGAGATCAAGGCTCTGGTTCGGAACGACGGGGCTGCCTAAGGGTTCCACTCCTCCGGGTGCATCTTGCGGTCTTCCTGATCCGACGTTCGCGATCCAGACGTACTGCCAGCCGCCAATCAGGTGGTTGGCCCAACCCGGGACGTTCGACCCCAGGCGCTTGCCCCGCCCGAAGGGCAGTTCGGCCACGCCGCTGAAGACCCAGACGTGGGTGCGGTCGTAATCGGTCAACTGGCGCACCAGAGCGGTGTCCTGCGCATTCAGAAAGTTGTTGCGCTCGATGTTCTTGGAAAGCGTATAGGAGCTGATGAAGGTCACGCCGCCCGAAAGCCGCTTTTCGACGCGGAGCTGGAACGAATGAAAGGAGCTCTCTCCGATGGACCTCGAGTTCTGCACCGAGCCGCCGGTCGGGCTGTTATCGCCACGGGTGCCCGAAAACTGAGGAAAGGGCAGGAGCAGTTGCTGGCGCTGCACGGTGCGTCCGTTGAAGGCCGAGCCCGGCAGCAGGCCGGCGAACGGATTGTCAACCACCTGCTGCAGGTAGGAGACTCCTTTGGCGAGTTCCTCACGGGGAACGAAATTGAAGGATTTGCCCACCGGCAGCTTACGGGTGCGGCTGCCCACAAAGGCCGCTTCCACGACGAGGTTCGGCGTCACCTGCTGTTGAATCCCGAACGTGAACTGGTAGATGAAAGGAACGACGCGCCTGGGGTCATCGAAGCTCACGGATTGTCCCACCTGAGTCATGAGCCCGAGCGAGGCCCCCGGAGCAGGCGTCCGCCCGGCCGGGAACGGGTTGGCGAAGGTGTTGACGCCCAGTTCGGGTACTCCCGCCCGACCCTGCAGGTCGTTGGCGATGTAATTGGTCGGCACGAAAAAGCCGGTCTGAGGTCCGAACTGCGTGGTGGGCGAATAATACATTCCGAAGCCGCCCCGGAGAACCGTCCGGTTCGTCAGGCGGTAAGCAGCTCCCAAACGGGGCTGGAAGTTGTTGCGATCGGGATCAAACAGGCCTCGGGGCGCGCCGCTCACGCCGGCAAACAAGAGCCCGCCTTTGAGGTTCGCGCACGCCGGGCAGTTCGAGGCGCCTGGCGCGTTGCGGACCTGCTCCGCCAGCGGGCTGGGCTGGTCGAAGGCAAAGCCCCGTACCAGCCGGTTGTAGCGCTCGGTGACGGGGCTTTCGTAGTCCCAGCGCAATCCCAGATTGACGGTCAGTCGCGAGGTCAGCCGAAGGTCGTCCTGGATGAAAAACGCCAGGTAATGCCACTGCTGGGCACGGGCCTGGCCCGCTCCGATCTGTGCGCTGGCAGGATAGCCCAGCAGAAGACTTGCTACGGAGTGTCCGGAAGCTGCATCCTGTGTGTTGACGTCCCGGCGGGTGAAGGCCCGGTTGAACGTGAACTCGCCGTTTTCGGTCCCAGTCGTAACGGGATTCGATCGGATATTCCGGTACTCCCCTCCGTATTTGAGCGTGTGCCGCGAGTAGGTGCGCGTGTAATTTGCCTGAGCACTTGCGGTGTTGTCCGCCGTGTTGACGCCCTGGTTGCCGACCCCGATGGTGGTGTACTGATCTAAGTTAAAGACCGGAAGATAAGGCCCGGGAAGGTGAACGAAGCCCAAAGTGCTCGCATCGAACTTTCGAACGTCGGTCAGGAAGTTGGTTTCCAGAAACCGGGTGAACCCGACGCGTGCGTTGAATACGCTGGTGGCCGAGAGGGTCGAGACCAAATCGGCGATGAAGCCGTGATTGTTGCGCGTCTGGGGCCACTGGCCCTGGTTGGCGAACGTGCCCTGCAGGCCGTTGTTGGAGCGAAACTCGTCGCGGTGGTTGCGATAGAAGGATCCGAAGATCTTGTGCCGTTCGCTGAGCACGTGGTCAATGCGGACGACCTCCGCATTGTAGTTATAGATTCCTTTGTTGACCGGGTTGACGAAGTTGTTTTGCCGCTGATTCGGCACGTTGGGCAGGGGATAGATGTCCAGGACCTTGACGGCGATGGGATGGATCCGCGATGCGGGAATTCGGCGTTGCGGGAAGGGATCGCGCACCAGACGGCCGGAGGAATCGGTGCGGGTCGTGAGGGGATCGTAGATGTCGAAGGGTCCGCCGTCGCGGTAGGCCACACTGAAGTCCCCGGCGCGCTCGGCCGCGGTCGGCACACTGGTGGTGATCGGGAAGGGCACGCGCTCGCGCAGACCTTCCCAGGTGAACATCCAGAAGGTGCGGTTGCGGCCGTTGTACAGCCCCGGCAGGTACACCGGGCCGGAACCTGTGGCCCCGTACTGGTTGTACTGCTGGGGCGGCTTGGGACGTCCCGTAGCCACGTTGAGCGAGTTGTTGGCGTTCCACATGCCGTACTTGGTGAAGTTCCACATCTGGCCGTGGAGGTCATTGGTCCCTGACTTGAGGGTCATGTTGACCACGCCCCCGCCCGTGCGCCCGTACTGTGCATCGAAGCTGTTGGTCTGGATCTTGAACTCCTCAACGGCGTCCACGGGCGGTGCGAAGTTGTAGCGTCCCCGCGTGGAATTGGGCGCCCCGTCCAGCAGAAACTCGTTGGACGTGAGGCGACCTCCATTCATGGACCAGGCGGAACCGCCCAGGTTGTCAAACGGACGCAGACCGGACGTGCCGGTGGCGCCGAACGTCGGCGTCTGCCAGATCACGCCCTGGGCCAGCCGGTTCAACATAAAGATCATGCGCCCGTTGAGCGGCATGGCCTCGACCTTGCGGCGGTCCACCACCTGGCCCATCGTGGCGGTGGCGGTTTCCAGCAAGGGAGCGTCCGCCGTCACCGTGACCGACTCCGTGATGGCGCCCACCTGTAAGGTCACGTCCACGCGAACCTGGGAATTAACGCTGACGGTGATGCCACTCTGGGCGTACTTCTGGAAGCCCGAAGCCTCCACTTCGACCCGGTATCTTCCGGGGATCAAGAAAGGGATCAAGTAAGCACCGTCGGCAGCCGTCTGAGCCGTGGCGATGGTGTTGGTCGCTTCGTTGACGGCAGCCACCTTGGCCCCCGCCACCGCCGCGCCACTCGGATCTGTCACGCGGCCGAGGACGGCACCCCGGTAGTCCTGCGCGGCCGACCCCACAGACAGCGCCAGCATAAGGATTGCGACGTTCCAGTTTTTCATGACCGTCTCCCGGGCTCGTAATGCGGTTGTGCCGCCCGGCAGGCGATCAGCCGGGCGCCACGCACCGGCACGATTTTAATGCCGCCGCGTCCGTGGCGGCAACCGTGACGAGTGAGTGTTCGGCGGAGGGCGGCCTCAGGCCGTGGCCTTCAGCTTCGCGGTTCGCTCCTCCCACACTTTGCGGATTTCTTCGCGCTTCTCTAAAACATAGGCCTTGGCGTCCTCGAAGGTCTTGAAGACCCGCTGTCCTTTGATGACATTACAGGGCCGGCAGGCAGCCACGAGGTTGCGGCCTGTTTTCTTGCCCCCGCGCGCCCGGGGCACGACGAAATCCACCGTCATGACCAGATAGTTCTCGAAGCTGGCCAGTCCGTCCAGGCCGCAATACTGGCAGCGATACTTGTCGCGTTCGAGAACGGCGAGACCTTGTTTTACCGTCAGGGGTTTGACGCCACCGAACAGCCCCAGGATCGTCTTGATCGGCATGAGGTCACCTCCGGAAAGTACTGGCTACTGCCTGTCCCTAGTATGCCCCGTGACGCGCGTGGGGGGAACAGGATTTTTGCACTATCGTGAGCGACGGAACTACGGCTGGTAGGGCCATGCGGCCGTGGTTGTGTAGCCGCCGTCCACAGCAATCACTTGGCCGGTGATGTAGTCGGAGGCCGGGCCGGCCAGAAAAACGGCCACGGCCGCCACATCCTCCGGTGTGCCCAGCCGCGGGTTGGCCTGGACTCCGCGAAGCCACTCCCGCATCCCAGGCCGCTGCCACACTTCCCGGTTCAGGTCCGTCAGGATCATTCCGGGGGCGATGCAATTGACCTGGATGTGGTACGGCGCCCACTCGGCCGCCAGCACACGCGTCAACCCGGCAAGGCCGCTCTTGGTGATGGCGTAAACCGACAGGTAGGGCAGGCCGCGCACCGACATGAGGCTGCCGATGTTGATCACCTTGCCGCCCGCCCCCTGCTCGATCATGCGGCGCCCGATCCGCCGGGTCAGTTCCACGAGGCCGTGAAGATTGGTGGCGAGCAGAAAGTCGTACTCTTCGGGCGTGTAATCGAGGAAGGGCTTGCGGATGTTGGTGCCGGCAACGTTCACGAGAATGTGTACTTCCTCCAGACCGGCGGCGAGGGCTTCGATGGAAGCCGGCTCCGTCACGTCCAGGCGTGCCGCCCTTGCCTGATAGCCGGCTGTGCGCAATTGCGCCGCCTCCCGTTCGAGGGCTTCGAGCGAGCGTGCGGCGAGAATTGTGTGTGCCCCGGCGGCCGCCATGGCCCGGGCAATTGCAAGCCCGATCCCACGGCTGGCGCCTGCGACGAGCGCGGTGCGGCCCCGCAGCGAAAACATGGATTCCAGCGTCACTCTGCTATGATGGCTACCTCCTGCTCGGCACGATCCTAACATGGCCTGCTATTCCATCGCTGTAATTCCGGGCGACGGCATCGGTCCGGAAGTGATCCCGGCAGCCAGGAGTGTGCTGCTCGAAGCCGCACGGAAGTTCGGCTTCGAGCTTCGCTTTGAAGAATTCGGCTGGGGGGCGGAACATTATTTCCGGAGCGGGAGCATGGCCCCGCCGGAGTTTCTCGAGATTCTGCGGCCCTTCGATGCGATCCTGCTCGGGGCGGTGGGGCACCCGGAGATTCCCGATCATGTGACGCTGCAAGGACTGCTGCTGCCGATTCGCCGGGCGTTCGACCAGTACGCCAATGTGCGGCCGGCGGTGTTGTACCCGGGTGTCGAAGGGCCGCTGAAGGGCCGCGGACCCGGCGAGATTGACCTCGTGATCGTGCGGGAAAACACGGAGGGAGAATACGCCCCGGTGGGCGGCTTCCTCCACGAGCGTCACCCCGAAGCGATCGCCGTGCAGGCGGCGGTGTTCACGCGACGCGGCTGCGAGCGCGTGATCCGGTACGCGTTCCAGCTGGCGGTGCGCCGCAACCGCAAGCGCTGCGTCACTTCGGTTACCAAATCCAACGCTCAGGCCTACGGGATGGTGCTGTGGGACCGGGTGTTCCGGGAGGTGGCGGCCGAGTTCCCCGACATTCGCACGGAATCCCTGTTGGTGGATGCAGCGGCCATGAACTTTGTCCGCCGGCCGGAAACGTTCGATGTGGTCGTCGCCTCCAATCTGTTCGGCGACATCCTGAGCGACCTGGCAGCGGCGGTCACGGGCAGCATCGGGCTGGCTCCCAGCGCGAATCTGGATCCGGAGCGCCGGTATCCCTCCATGTTCGAGCCGGTACACGGCTCGGCGCCCGACATTGCCGGGCGAGGCGTGGCGAATCCCGTGGCGGCGATCTTGTCGGGTGCGATGATGCTGGAGCACTTGGGCCAGACGCAGGCGGCCCGAGCCATCGAAGAGGCCGTGGCTGCCGTGCTTGCCGAGGGCCGCGTGCGCACGCCGGATCTGGGAGGCAGGAGCACCACGGGCGACGTGGCTGCGGCTGTCGTCGAGCGGCTCGGGAGACCGTAAAGGATCGGCGGCCCTCAGCGGGTGACCACGACTTCGCGCAGGTGATCGCGGGCCAGGAAAAACTTTACGGAACGAAATCGGCCAAACAGCTGTTCGATGCCCCGGTTGTTAAACAAGCGGGCGGGCTGCCGGTGGCCTCTCAGCTCCAACGACAAACTGGACGGGCCGGTGATCCGGAACGAATAGACGGGAAGCGCCCCCGGTCGGGCTTCGGCGTGAAAAAAGGCCAGCAGGTGCCCGCCGGGCTTGAGCACGTCGTGGAGCGCTTCGATGGTTCGTTCCAAAATCGGTGAGGGCAAAAACTCGAGCAGGTCCCAGACCAGAACCCCGTCGAAACTCTGCTCCGGGAAGTCGAAATGATCCGACAAGAACCGTTGAACCGTGGCTGCCTCCACTTCCTCTGCCGGCGGTGCGGGGAAGAGCCGGTCCAGCGTGCGCCGCACGTCTTCTGTGTGAATCCGGTGCCCGAGCGTCGTGATCGCAGTGACGTTGGCTTGGGAGACACCGCCAAGATCCAGCACCGCCAATCCTTCGCAGTCCCGCAGATGGGACAGGAACTCCGCCAAGCCATGACTCTGGCGATCGTAGTGGTGGGGAGCTTCGGCCCCTTCGAGGCGCGGCACGGAGGGAGCGTTAACCTCGGGGCGGGGATGGGCGCCGGATCCGAACAACCACGCCTTCAAGCGGGACACCACTTGCAGCAGCTGGTCTCGGTGCGACCGTCAGAGCTTCGGATCGGCCGCCGGAGCGGACGCCGAGAGCGCACCGGCCGCGGCCGGCTGCGGCCGCGGCGCCGGCCTTGGGGCTTCCCCGCGCGTGATGTCAATGGACCCTTTGAAATACGCACCGTCTTCGATGACGATCCGCGCGGTCTTGACATCGCCGACGAGCTTGGCGTCTTTGCGGATGTCCAGCTTCTCGGCCGCCTCGATGTTGCCGTGCACCGTGCCGATGATGACGGCTTCTTTGGCCTTGATGTTGGCCTTGACCGTGCCATGAGGACCCACGGTCAGGCGGTTGTCCTGAAGCTCCAGAGTCCCTTCCACCTCTCCGTCCACGTAGAGATCCTCACGGCTGAAGATCTGGCCCTTGATGACGACGGACTTGCCAATCAGTGCCGTGCCCTTCGGCGCTTCCGCGTCCGCAATCCGCGTGGGCATCGTGCTCATCGGAATTCCCTCCTTGGTCAACTGGGCAGCAGTCGGCGGCGCCGTGGGACGCGACGCCGGTTCTTCCGGTTCTTTGCGTCGGTTCCACATGTGCCCATCCTAACGCAAAGAAACCGCCGTGCGCCAAGCAGATTCAATCCCCGAGGCGGCGGCGGACCGGGAGGTCTTTGAGTTTGGGCCGGGGTTCGATGGCGCCTGCCAGGGGCGCGGCGTATTCCCGGAACGGCTCCAGCACATCGTGTCCGGACGGGTCAATCCATTCAAGGGGGAACCGGCGTTCCACATTGGCCACTTGATCGAGCGCGACCAGTCCGGTGCTCGCGCGGTAGGGGCGGCTGGACTCGCGCACCAGTGTAATCATCCGGTCCGTGACGCCGCCCGTGGCGGCCAGCACGGCCGCCTGTCCGCACTGCCACGCCTCCAGGCGGTCGGTCTCCGAGATGTAGGCCGCCGAAGACCGTCCCAGCAGGCCCGGCTTCTCGCTGCGGGCGCGCAAGCCAAGGCGGCGCGTGATCAGCTGCGCCAGCACATGGGCCAGATTGCCGGCCAGCCTGTGCTGGAAGCCGTCGGCCTGGATCAGATCCGCTCCAAACGGCTCGCCTTTCTCGTTGGTCTGGCCCTCGCAGACGGCCACGACGGCGCGGCCCAGGCGCCGGTAGACGGACTCCACGTCGGCGACAAACTGGTCCTCGGAGACCGGCCGCTCGGGCAGATAGATCAGATGGGGAGCGTCGTCGGGATCGTGACGGGCCAGCGACGTGGCTGCGACCAGCCAGCCTGCATTCCGCCCCATGACTTCCACCACGGTCACGGGCGTCGGCAGCGCCCAGTTATCGCCGCCGATATCGCGCAGGGCATGGGCGATGAAGCGCGCCGCAGATCCGTAGCCGGGGGAGTGGTCCGTCTCGGCCAGGTCGTTGTCAATGGTTTTGGGAATGCCGATGACCCGCAGCTCGTAGCCACTGTCCCGCGCCAGGCGCGAGATCTGCGAGGCCGTGTCCATCGAATCGTTGCCGCCGGTATAGAAGAAGTAGCGCACGTCGTGGGCGCGGAACACCGCCAGGATGCGCTCATAATCCGAGGGGGAGAGTTTTCTCCGGCAGGAGCCGATGGCGGAGCCGGGCGTGCGCCCGATGGCCTGCACCAGTTCCGGATCCTGTTCCGTCAGGTTGATGAACGATTCCCCGATCACGCCCAGAATGCCGTGGCGTGCGCCGTAGAGGGCTGTGATTTCCGGATGCCGGCTACACTCTTCGATGACGCCGGCCAGGCTGGCGTTGATGACTTGAGTGGGTCCGCCGCCGTGCGCCACCACGGCGACGCCTCGCAGTGTGTCTTTCATGGCTCTTCGAAAGCCGCAGTTCCGCCCACGCGGGTGACAGCGCGGGCTCCCGCCTCCACTCCGGCCCGCGCACACTCCCCCAGCGGAGCGCCGCGCACGAATCGCGACAAGAAACCGGCATTGAAGCTGTCGCCTGCTCCGGTCGTGTCCACAACGCGAGTCCGCAAGGCCGGGACTTCGAAAGCGCCCTCGGGACTGTGCACGTAGACGCCCTTTTCTCCGCGCTTGACCACGACGATGCGCGCCAGCCGTCCGAGTGCTTCCGCGGCCCGGCGTACGTCACGTTGTCCGGCCAATCTGCGAGCTTCATCTTCGTTCGGGAAGAACACGTCCGTGGAGCGCAGCACTTCCCGGATGCCGGAATCCCAGGTTTCGGCAGGATCCCAGTTGCAATCCAGAGATGTCGTCAGGCCGAGCCGCTGCGCGCGGCGGAACAAGGCCGGCGCGCCGGCCTGCAGCCGCTTCTGGAGAAAATAGGCGCCGACGTGCAAGTGCCGGGCTCGCTCCAGATACCAGGCCGGCACGTCGGAAGCGCGCAGCAGCTGAATGGTTCCCGGATACGTGACGCCCGCGCGCCTCCCGCGGCGTGTCATCCATACGGTCAGGCCGCTTTTCCAGCGGCCCGAACGGTGCAAGCAGCTCACATCCACCCCGGCCGAGCGCAGTTTCTCGACGCAAAAGCGACCCAGGAAGTCTTCACCCACCACGCCGACAAATCCGACCTTGAGGCCGAGGCAGGCCAAATTGAATGCGGTGATCGAACTGGATCCGCCCAGTATCAGCTCCATATCCCGCGCCAGCTTCTCCTTGCCGAGCTCAAGCGGCGGTACTTCCGTCAGAATCAGGTCAGCGTTGACGTCACCGGCGACAATCACGTCCAGTTTGCCGTCAGTCCTCATAAATGCGGACGCCCTGAACGACGCGGTGAATGACGCCGGAGGGACTCGGGTTGTCGGGATCCAGTCCCAGGCGTGCGCTGAGGTGCCAGGCCAGCAGCTGCGCGAAGATGATTTCCACAGGCGTTCGCAGCCAGTCGGGCAGGGCAGAGGCGCGGGTTGTCAGAAAGAGATCAAACGGCTCGCGCCTGGTGCCGGCAGGCGCAAGCGCCACGAGCCGCCCCAGGCGTTTCGAGCGCAGCTCTTCCACGAGATCGGTTTCATAGCGCTGCAGGCGCGGATCCGAGGATACAAAGCAAATCACCAGGCTGTCGGGCTCGAGGAAGCTCATGGGACCGTGGCGGAGGCCGAGATAGGTTTCAGCCAGGGTGGCCACTCGCCCACCGGTCATTTCCAGGATTTTCAGACATGCCTCGCGGGCTGCGCCCAGCAAAGGCGCCGAGGCCAGAGCCGCCACACGAGCCGGCGGACGTTCTGCAAGGCATGCCGCCGCCTCGTGTTGTGCCAGCATCTCGCGGGCTCCCTCGCAAAGCACAGGCACGGCGGCAGCCGTTTCTTCCGGACGGGCGAGCAGGCAGCCGGCGAGCACGAGGTTCGTAAAGGAGCTCGTCATGGCCAGGCCGCGGTCGTTGGCGCGCGGATCCAGCAGCACTGCTTCGACACCGGGGTGGCGGGCCAGCTTGCCTTCCGGGTTGATGGTGAGCGCGATGTGGCGGACCTCAGGACGCCGGAGGCGGATGCGGTCCACGACGGCGACCGACTCAGGGCTGTCGCCGGAGCGGGCCAAGGAGACTACGAGGCGGCGGTGTTGCAACGGCTCGTCGAAATCCAGGAACAGCTCGGTGGAAGGGACTGCCCGCGATCCCGGCCACGCCGCCTGCACCGCCAAGGCAGCGAAGAACGAGGTACCGGCACCGGTCAGAACCGGGGGAGGAAGCGCCGCCAACTTTGCGGCCTGGATCCGGCGCATCGTCTCCGGCCATGTCTCCGGCTGCTGGTGGATTTCGCCGTAGGTGATGGCGCCGGCCGGTATGGGGCTTGAAAGCGGTTTGGTTTCCTGCAAGCGACATGATACGCAGCCGGGGCGGGCAGTTTCAAGTCTGTCGACGCTGCGGAGGTGGAGCGAGCAAGCAGGGCGCGTAGCCGGATTCTGTAACAATTGTGAAATCACAGCGAGGTAACGTCACTCAAAGGGGCGAGTGAGCGAACATATTCCCCAAAAAGACGGAGGGATCCAAACATGCGACTTCCGGCCGCTTTTTCTGTTTCCCTTGCTCTGCTCGCCGGGCCTTCCGGGCCGGCGTGGGGACAGGTGCTGTACGGCTCTCTGGTGGGCAACGTCACCGACCCCAGCGGAGCCGCCGTGCCTCAGGCCAGGGTCACGGCTACGCATAAGGAGACGGGTCAGGTGCGTGAGACGGTGACCAACGAGGCCGGCCAATACTCGTTCCCGACGATTCAGACCGGTACGTACGACTTGAAAGTCACAAAAGAGGGATTCCGGACGTTCGGCCGCAGCGGGGTTCCCATCAGTTTGAACGTCGTCAGCCGCGTGGACATCGTGCTGGAGCTGGGCACGGTGACGGAAACGGTGACGGTCACCGGGGAGGCGGCGGTCTTGCAGGCGGACACGGCTCAGGTGAAGGCGGAACTGGCGCGAACGCAGCTGGAAAATCTTCCGGTGCCGCCTGGGCGCAACTACCAGAACCTGTTCCGGTTGCTGCCGGGTTTCCGCCCGCCGACCAATGCCCATTCAGTGCCGACGAATCCTTCCCGGGCGCTGACCTTCAATGTGAACGGCGTCAGTTACAGCATTAACAACACGCGGATTGACGGCGCCAGCAACAACAACCCGTGGCTCCCCCACATCACGTCGTTTGTGCCCACTCTGGAGTCCATCGAGGCGGTGAACGTTGTGACTAACAGCTTCGACGCAGAGCAGGGTCTGGCCGGAGGCGCCGCCATCAACGTTCAGATCAAGAGCGGCACGAACAAGTTGCACGGCTCGCTGTTCGAGTACCACACCAACAGCCGGACGGCCGCCAAGCCGTTCTTTCTGCCCCAGGGCGAACGGAACCCGAAGCTGGTGAACAACGAGTTCGGCGGCACCCTGGGCGGACCCATCCGCAGGGACAAGGTTTTCTATTTTGTGAGTTACGAAGGCTCGCTCAATCGCGAGTTTGCGCGGCGCTTCGGCACCGTACCTACGGCGGCCATGAAGCGCGGTGACATGAGCGAAGCTTTACGAGGCTCCAGTCCGCGACTGATCTATGATCCCCTCACCGGCGACTTTCAAGGTCGCAACCGCACGCCCTTTCCGAACAATATCATCCCGGCAGACCGCATCAGTCCGATTACGCGGAAACTGGCGGATCTAACTCCGCTGCCCAATGTTCCCGGCGTCCTAGATACGTTCGCAACCAACAACTTTCTCGCCGGTGCTTCGTATCTGTTTGACCGGCACCGGGCCGACTCCAAGATCAACTGGCTGGTAAACGAAAAGCTCACCCTGTTCGGGCGGTACAGCATTCTGAACTACGACATGATCAATCCGGAGATGTTCGGAGCGTTGGGTGGTCCGGAAATCTCCGGCGCCGGCGGCAACCCCGGAAAGGGTTTCGGCCGCACGCACAGTCTGACCTTCGCGGGAACATACCTGCTCGGCCCGCGTGTCGTGCTGGATGCGCATTTTGGCTGGACGCAGTTCGGCACGGCTGTAGAACAGTCCCGCCTGGACGAGAAGCTCGGGTTAGATTTTCTTGGTATTCCGGGCACGAACGGACCGCGTCGGTTCGAGGGCGGCTGGCCACGGTTTTCGGTGAGCGGCTTCACGAACCTTGGCATCGATAATGCCTTCATGCCTTATTTCCGCCGGGATCCTCAATTTCAGTATGTGGCCAACCTCAGCTGGACCCGTTCCAGCCACGAGTTTCGTTTTGGATTTGACTTTTACAAGACCGAAATGAACCACACGCAGCCGGAGGCGCCGGGAGCCTTACACGGCGCTCAGGGCGGCTTCAGTTTTGCGGGAGGCCCCACAGCTTTGAATGGGGGGCCGGCGCCGAACGAGTTCAATGCCTATTCGACCTTCTTGCTCGGGCTGTCCACAGGGATCGGAAAAATCAACCAGGTGCCGGATGAGTACAACACGAGGCAATGGAACTACAGCTGGTACTTCCGTGACCGCTGGAGCGCCACTCGGCGGCTCACCTTTACCTACGGGGTGAGGTGGGAGTACTACCCATTTCCGACACGCGTGGGACGCGGCCTGGAGCGGTACGATTTTCGCAACAACAAGATGTTAATCTGCGGCGTGGGACAAGTTCCGGAAGATTGCGGCGTAGACGTGAGCCGGAAGCTGTTTGCGCCGCGTGTGGGCGTGGCCTACCGTGCGACGGACACGTTCGTGATCCGGGCCGGATACGGCATCAGCTACGATCCGTTCTCGCTCCAGCGGCCGTTCCGAACGAACTATCCGGTTTTGCTGATTCTCAATATCACACCGGAGAATTCTTTCCAGCCTGCGGGCCGCATTGAGAATGGCATTCCGCCGATTGTCCCGCCCAGTCTGGGCAACGGAGTGATTGACATCCCGGGTACGTTTGTGGCCATCACCGTGGATGACAAGTTCCGGCGGGGCTATGTGCAGTCGTGGAACTTTACGCTCCAAAAGCAGCTTCCGCACGGATTTACGGCACAGGCGGGTTATGTGGCGACGCGGTCGGTGCGGCAGCTACTTTACCTGGACATCAATGCCGGGCAGGTTCCCGGCGCGGGTCAGGCGGGGCGCCCGCTACGCCAGGCGTTCGGCCGCACGGCGGAAACGACGCTCGTGACGCCGGCCGGCCGCACGCAGTATGATTCGCTGCAGGCCACGCTCGAGCGACGATTCAGCGGCGGCTGGCAGGTAGGCGCCACCTATACGTGGTCTAAAGTCATCGGCTTCAACGTTAACAGTGACTCAGGGCCCAACGGGACCAACGCCCTCATCTTCTTCCGCGAGAACCGGACGGTGCTCAACTACGACCGCCCGCACATGCTCAACATCACCGCGGTCTGGGATCTTCCGTTCGGCCGCGGGCAGCGCTGGCTCAATCAAGGGGGCGTGGCCTCCTGGGTGCTCGGCGGCTGGCAGGTCAACAACCTGCTCAGTTTTTACAGCGGCACGCCGTTCACGGTGACCGCTCCCGGCACGTCGCTAAATCTGCCCGGCACGACACAGCGTGCGGACCAGATCAAACCCACGGTCCAAAAGATCGGCGGGGCGGGCCGCGGTCAGTTCTTCTACGACCCCACTGCGTTTGCCGCTGTGACCGATGTGCGGCTGGGTACGGCCGGCTACATGAGCCTGCGCGGGCCGGGAATCGTGAACTGGGACTTCAGCGTCTTCCGGCGGTTTGCCTTGAGCGAGCAATGGAAGCTGGAGTTTCGGATGGAGTCGTTCAATTTCACCAACACACCGCACTTCGCCAACCCGGACGGCAGCGTGACGAGCCGGAATTTCATGCAGATTCTCAACACCACGAACCTCGGCCGGGACGGCGTGGACGCGCGTCAGTTCCGCTTCGGCTTGCGCTTGAGTTTCTAGGAGGGGCCGCCGCAAGGGCCCGCTCGGAATTTATCTCCGTACCAGGCGAGCATACGGCGGCTTGTCGATCCAGGCCGCAGAGAGCTTTCGCACGCGTCAGGCCCGAAGTGCGAGTTTCAATCATCGTCCCCACTTTCAACGAAGAAAGTCTAATCGGCGATCTCCTGCGCCATCTCCGCGAAATTCACGACGGGCAGATCGTCGTCGCAGACGGCGGTTCGACCGACCGCACCCGGGAGATTGCGCAGAGTGCGGCTTGCGCCGTGTGCACACCGGCAGTACGCGGCGTGCAGTTAAACGCGGGCGCCGCCGTTGCCTCCGGCGACATATTGTGGTTTCTGCACGCGGATGTGCGTGTCGGGCCGGGGGCTCTGGAGGCGATGCGGAACTGCCTGCGCGACCCCGCAGTCGCCGGCGGAAATCTGGATATCCGTTACGGCGGAGATGACCGGATCGGACGAATCCTGAGCTGTCTGAACCGGTGGCGCACGCGGCTCGGATGGTTCTACGGCGACTCCGGCATCTTCTGCCGTCGCAGCGCATTCGAGGCTTTGGGCGGTTTTCAGCCCTGGCCTGTCTTGGAGGACTACGATTTTGCGCGGCGTTTGTTGCGGATGGGGAAAGTCGTGCACCTGGGCGAGCCCATCTGGGTTTCACCGCGCCGCTGGCAAAACGGCGGGCTGCTGGCCACATTCTGGAGTTGGGTGATCATCCAGGGGCTGTACTGGGCCGGCGTCCCGCCTTGCCGCCTTGCCAAACTGTACAAACCGGTACGGTGAGCTCGCAAGATTGCTCTCTGGCTGCGCGGATCTGACCCGAAAACGGCGTCTTCCCTCAAGGCAGCGCCATCAGATAGTTCGTGATCCGCTCCATCTCACGCGGGGAAAAGCGGTAGGGGGGCATGATGGACCCGGGCGAGAGCTTCTGCGGATCCACAAAGTGTGCCGTCACCCATTCCCGGCTGCGGCGGGCCCGGAGACCGTTGAGCGGGGGGCCCACTTTCATGCCTACGCCGTTGACGATGTGGCAGGCGCCGCAGCGGTTCGCCTGATAGATCATCGCGCCTTCCACCGCGAAATCGGGCGCGGAGATGAGCGCCCGGGCATTGCGTGGCGTCAGCTGAAGCAGGAAGGCTGCCAGAGCATTCAGCTGGGCGTCGGAGAGCTGGATCGGGGGCATCGAGCTGCCCGGAACGACCTCGGCCGGATTCTTAAAGTGCGCAATCATCCACGCAGCGTCCTTGCGGATTGCCGTGTGGGCCAGGTCTGGTCCGATTTTCGCGCCCCCTTCCCCCACGGTGTGGCAGGCGGCACAATTTTCCCGGCGGAAATAGCCGATCCCGGCGAGTTCCTCCGGGGAAAGGGCCTGCCACTCGCTCACGCCCCCGCTTGCGCTGCCCTGGGTCGGCCTCGGAGTCGTGACGACGGCGGCGACGGTCAAACCTGTCCAGGCGACCCCGGCCAGCGCCACAAGGCTTAAGGCCGCCGTGCGTTCGGTCACGCGCCGCAAGCGGCTGCGGTCGACGAACGGCACGGCAAAAAGGGCCGCCACGGCGGCCATGGGCAGCACGGTGCTGGCTAGCACCTCCAGAGGGCCTTGAAACAGTTTCAGGAGCTGGAATAGAAACAGAAAATACCACTCCGGGCGCGGGATGTAGGTGGTGTCGGTGGGGTCCGCCAGCCGCTCCAGAGGTGCCTCGGCGACCACGGCGAGCAAAAACAGGACCGCGAACGCTGCAAAAATCCCTACGGTGTCCTTGAAGACCTGTTCCGGAAAGAATTTCTTGCGGGGCGCCGCGTCGCCCGGCGCAGGGGTGACGCCGTGTTTGCGGACCAGGTACACGTGGAGTGCGATCAGGAACGTCGTCAGCGGCGGCAGCAAAAGAACATGAAGAGCGTAAAAGCGAGTGAATGTTACGACTCCGATATTGCCATCCGTCCCGAGAAGTCGTCCAAGATAGGGCCCGATCAGCGGAGTTTTCGTGACAAGCTGTGTAGTTACAACGGTGCCCCAATAGGCGCGGTTATCCCAAGGGAGCAGGTACCCGGTGAGTCCGTAACTGAGCGTAATCAACAAGAGAACAACGCCTACGATCCAGGTGGCTTCGCGCGGTTTTTTGTAGGCTCCCCAAAGAAAGACCTGAGTCATATGGAACACCACCACGATGATCATCATGCTGGCGCCCCAGTGGTGCAGTCCGCGAATGAGCCGGCCGGCAGTTACCTCCCGGATGATGTACTGCAGACTGTTGTAGGCGTCACCGGGGGTGGGCGCGTAGTTGAACGCAAGCAGAATTCCAGTGAAGGCCTGCACCAGGAAGAGAAACAGGGCTACACTGCCGAAGACCTGCGGCCAGCCGCTCGAGGCGGGCACGTCTTCGTAAAGAAACTTTCTGGCCGCGGTTTCGAGCCCCACGCGGTGCTCCAGCCAGCCCAAGAGCCTTGCGAAGGTTCGCCTCACGCGGCCCCACTCCCGGAAGACTGGACCGGCCCTAGGAGCAACTTTCCTTTTTCGAGGCGGACAGCGTAGCGGTCCAGTGCGCGGGGCGCCGGACCGGAGAGCACGTTCCCTTCAAGATCGAAGGTCGAGGCGTGGCAGGGGCACAAAAAGTTTTGCTTGTGCTCGTCCCACTGATAGGCGCAGCCGAGATGGGTGCACTGCGGGGCAAAGGCGGTGAGGGAGCCGTCGTGCCGCCGGATAACCCACGCCGAGGCCTTCTCGCTTACCACGCGCCATCCGTCCCGCCGGATGCGCCGGAAAACGACCTCTTCCGGGACGCCGACGGGGAGGCGGGCGACTTCACCGGCTTCGACCCAGTCGCTTTCCCGGCGTGCCCGCGGAGGGGCAAGCAGATAGGCCGCCGCCGGGACCCCCAAAGCGGCGGTGATGACGCCCCATAGTGCGTAGATGCAGGCCACACAGAAATTCCTGCGGTCTTCGTCCGGCGGTTGCATCAAGGTTTGCTCCCTCACCCCAATATGTTCGACGGAACGTTCGTAAAAGTTCCGGGCGCTCAGGCTGCCGCGGCAAGTCTGGCGAGCCGGCCTACGGCGCTGTGAGCAGATAGTCGGCGAGTAGCTGCATCTCCTCTTCGGTGAGGATGCGGCCGAACGCCGGCATGTTCGATGTGCCGCCGCGGATGAAGGTCATGATGTAGGCGCGAAACGGCCGCGCGCGCTCGGGCGGCAGTTTCTTGAAGCGGGCGAGGCTGGGACCGATCTTCGAGCTCTTGGGCTTATAGAGTTCGTGGCAGACTGAACAGTACTCGAGGAACAGATCACGGACTCGCCGCGAGCGGTTCTCCCAAGGTGGGACCGAAGCGGCTCCGGCCACGGCGCCGGTCAACAACAGGAGGCCCAACGCAAGCCGAAAGTCATTCCGCCTCCTCAAGCGGCCGCACGTCCCTGGCGCCGAGCTGACGAAGCCGGACCGTCACAGCCGCGCCGTCTTCCGGGGAGCACTCCAGGCGCAGGATGACGGCATGCTCCCCGGGCGCCGGCGCCGCCGCCCGCCTCCGCCGTAGGAGCCCGGACTCCCACAGAAAGCCGAGAACCAGACCCGCCACCGCACCCGCCATCGTCAGCTCGTAGGTGATGACGCCCGTGGCCCACCACGAGCGCAGAGGCATGCCGCCGGTCACGATGGGGTAGTCACGCTGCGTATAGAACATGAAGGCCGTGGCCAGACCGCCGTTGACGACAGCGGCGAGCACGGCAATCAGCGGCATCCGACTCGGGCGAGGGGCGAATGATTGGGGTAACCGGACCGGCCTTTGGGAGAATACCTCGATGGCGCGCGCCGGGAAGCCTGCTTCGAGGAGCGCCAGGCAAGCGGGGGCGACCAGATCTTCGTCGTCAAAGCGGGCGGCCAGATACATCCTCGTACTCCCAAACGGCAATCACCGGGAAGAGCTTGGAGAATACCAGGTACAGCAGTACGATGCCGGCGAACGTTCCGGCGGTAATGGAGATCTCGACCCAGCTGGGGCTGTAGGAGCCCCAGGCCGAAGCCAGGCGCGGCCGGCTCAGCGTGCTGACCACGATCAGGTAGCGCTCGATCCACATCCCGGCCAACACGGTGAACCCGCACAGCGTGACTGAGCCGATGGTCCGCCAGCGCCTGACGCCTAGCAACAGGAACGGAAGGAGGAAGTTCAGTGTCACCATGGCCCAAAAGTACGGTGCATACGAGCCGTAAACGCGCTCCTGGAGGATCACATACTCGGCGGGTTGTTTGCCGTACCAGATGGTCAGGTATTCCGCGACGGTGAAGTATGTCCAGACGAGACTCATCAGCAGCAGCAACTTGCCGAGGTTGTCGAAGTGGACCTGGAGGAGGTAGCTTTGAAAACCCAGAAACCGCCGTAACGCAGCCATCACGATGACCAGGGCGGCGATGCCGCTGAAGATGGCGCCTGCGACGAAATACGGACCGAAGATCGTGCTGTGCCAGGTCGGTGTGATCGCCATCGCGAAGTCCCAGGACACCACCGTGTGCACGGAGACTGCGATGGCCAGAATGACGGCCGCCATCAGCTTCATTGCATGCTCCAGGGCGTGCCATTCACGGCTACTCCCCTGCCAGCCGAGCGAGAGCAGGCGGTAGAGGCGCCTGCGCAGGCCGCGCGAGCGACCGGCGAGCAACGCGAGGTCCGGAATCAGGGGCAGATAGAGGTACAGGAAGCTGGCCGAGAGGTAGGTGAAGATGGCGGTTACGTCCCAGAGAAGGGGCGAGCGGAAGTTCGGCCAGATCAGTCGCTGGTTGGGGTACGGAATCAGCCAGTAGAACTTCCACGCCTGGCCGAGGTGGACGATCGGGAACATGGCGCCGATCATCAGAGCGAACACGGTGATGGCTTCGGCGGCTCGCGTAACCGGCTTGCGCCAGGTGGCTCCGGTCAGGCGCAGGATGGCCGAAATCAGCGTGCCCGCGTGCGAGATGCCGATCCAGAACACGAAATTGACGATGTAAAACCCCCAAAAGACCGGCCGGCGGATGCCGGCTACGCCGATGCCGTGAAGGAGCTGCCAGGCCCAGGCAAAGGCTGCCCACGCGACGAATGCTCCCGAGACGGTCGCCGCCAAGACCCACCGGCGCCCGACACTTTCGAGCGGGCCAAGCAGGTCCGCGAAGATCTGTTCTCTGCGGGCGACTCGCTCGGGACCCAGAACAGAGGTGGGGTCGGCGGTGCGGTCCATCAGCGCGAGCTCAACCGGGACAAGTAGAAGACTTTGGGCTCGGTCCCAAGGTCTTCGAGCAAACGGGTGCTACGGGCAGATCCGGCCCGGCGCGAAACCTCACTGTCCGGGTCGGCCAGGTCTCCGAAGACGATGGCTTCGGCCGGACAGGACTGGGCGCAGGCGGGCTGAACGTCGCCGTCGCGGAGCGGTCGGCCTTCGAGGCTCGCCTCCAGCCGTGCCCGCTTGATCCGCTGGACGCAGAAGGTGCACTTTTCCATGACGCCGCCGGGCCGAATCGCTACGTCGGGATTGAGACCGAGTGAGAGCGGTGCGGGCCAGACCGGCTCGAAGAAGTTGAAGAAGCGCACGCTGTAAGGGCAGTTGTTCGCGCAGTAGCGGGTGCCGATGCAGCGGTTGTAGACCTGCGCATTCAGTCCGTCGGCGGTGTGGTAGGTCGCGTAAACGGGACAGACTGGCTCGCAGGGGGCGTGCTCGCAGTGCTGGCACAGCACCGGCATGTATTTCAAGCGAATGTCAGGGAACTCACCTTCCCAGTAGCGGTCCACACGAATCCAGTGGACGGCCCGCCCCTTGGCTGCTTCTTCGGGAGTCGACAGCGGCAGGTTGTTCTCGGCGTGACAGGCGACGACGCAGGCTTCGCAGCCCGTGCAGCGATCCAGATCGATCGCCATCGCCCAGCGCGGCGTCCGGGTTCGTTTCTGTTCCATGCAAAATCCTCCTTAGCGACGCTCGATCGCGGGTTCCCGGTCCATGAACGAAAACTGAATCAGGCCCCCGCGCCGGCCGGTTTTTTCCAGCCGTACGCGGGTGGCGCCGAAGGCAAAAACTCCGCAGCCGCGCGAGACGGCCGGCGCCGCGAGCGCAAGCGGGTTTGCTCCCCGGCCCGAGGCATACCGCGTGTAGTGGCTGTGTCCCTGGCCGCACGCCATCGCCACGACGCCGGGCAGCCCGGCCGGGTTCACGTACACCGGTGCCTCGATGGCGCCTTGAGGTGACACCACTCGAACGATGTCCCCGGTAGCGAGTCCCAGCCGGCGTGCCGTGCCCGTGTCGACCTCGACGGGGAGGCCCCACATGGCGCTCGAAACCGGGTCCGGTAGCTGTTGCAACCACGGCAAGTGGGCGCCGGAGCCCTCGCCGAACTGGACCGACGGATACGGCAAAAAGTGCAGAGGAAACTCCGCCGGATCCCCAGTGAACTCCGCGGGGGTGAATGGAGGCGGCTCGGGCGGTGCCTTGGCGGGCATCTGGGGTCCTGCGCTTTCCCACCAGCCGCCTTGCCGCAGGCAGAGGTCCCGAAACTCCGCAGCCGTTTCCCACTCGCCAGCCGGCTTTCGGAGGGCAAAGGCGCGTTCGAACGCCCGCCCGGCGCTGTCGGCTTCGACGGTCTTGCCCAGCCGTTTGGCCAACTCGACAAGGATCTGCTCCAGCGGCCGCGTCCCATGAAGGGGCTGGACCAGCGCGGCCGATCCGTTCATTGCCGGCATAGGGCTCACCGGAGGAACCAGCACGCTCTCTTTCTCAAGCCAAGCGTGATCGGGCAAAATCCAGTCGGCGTAAGCGGCGCTATCGTCCAGGAACGGCGTGAAGCTGACAACAGCCGGCGCTTTTTCGAGCAGTGGCACGCTGGACGGCAGGGCGTAGGCAGGGTTGACGCCATCGAGCAGCACCAATTGCGCCGCATCCAGCCGCGACAGGAAGTTGTCAAACCGGGGTCGGGCCTGCTCGAGGGCCGGATCCGGCGGTTCGGCCGGCGGCAAGACGCCTCCGGCACGACCGACGGCCCCGAGCAGCCAGTTCAACAGATTGGCGGTCACCACTGCCTCGAGCGAATTGGTCTGGACGATGGAGGCGCCCGCGAGCACCACTGCCCGTTCGGCTCCGGCCAGAGCGCGAGCAACGTGGGCAATTCGTGAACTCGGGATCCCCGCGAGCTCGACTGCGGCCTCGAAATCGGCCGCCGCAAAACTTTCGAGGAGCCTACGCATCGCCGGCTCGTCCCGCACCAGTTTGTCGGCAGCCAGGACGTGGCCTAGCGCTAGCGCCAAGGCCTGTTCGCCGCCCGGCCGGACCGGTAACCACTCGTCCGCGGCGCCGGCCGTAAGCGAGAAGCGCGACTCGGCGTGAATCAAGCGCCCGCGACGGCCCGGCCGGCCCTGGCGCATCTGCCCGAACCGCCGGGAGTAGAATACGGGCGAAACCCAACCGCCCAAGAAGTCGGCCCCGATGCTGAGGACCACATCGGCATCCTGAATTTCATACACGGGCAGACCTCTCCATTCGAAGGCCAGCTCGGCGGCTTTGCGCTCGACGGTGAAATCACCCAGGCCGATTGTGCTCGCGGGCGGTGCGCCCAACGCCGCCAGGAATGCCGCCACCGTGAACGACCGCGTACCGGCCAGGGGCGGTCCCAGCCAGAGGATGCGGGCCGGGTCCGCCACCGCCTTCTCGATGAGGGCGGCGGTTCCGGCGAGTGCTTCTTCCCAGGAAACGGGCTCAAAGCGCGCCTCACCGCGCCGCCCTGTGCGCCGCATCGGCTGGCGCAGGCGGTCAGGGTGATAGAGCGACTGCACGGCCGCCTGTCCGCGTGCGCACAGCCGACCGCCGCTCACCGGGTCGAGCGGGTTGCCTTCGATCTTCTTGACGACGGCGATGCGCTCACGGGCCTTGCCCTGAGGCGTATCCACGATCCGCTCGCCCTCCATCAGGCGCACAATGATGCCGCATCCGGCACAGCACTCCTGGCAGACTGCCGGCCGCCACTGCTCTTCGCCGAGGACGACCTCGCGCTCGGGCACCAGAAGCGGCAGGATCTCCCGGGACCGCCTGCCGCAGGCGCCGGTCACTATCCCTCCGGAGGTGGTTCCCACGAGGCGGAAAAAGTCACGGCGATCCATCCGGTTTCCCTCAAAGATGGCAGGCGACGCACTCGGTGCTGGCGCCCCGCTGGCGGTGACAAGCAAGGCAGGTTCCCATGGTGTGGCGGATCACGGGGCGGACCACGGTCATCTGTTCGACGGCGCCATGGCACGTGCGGCACTCGATGCCGGCGCGCGTGTGGGCGGCGTGGACAAATTTGACCTGCGCGGTGGGCTGAAATTGGTAAACCCGCTGCCAGGGCACTTCCCGCCGGTCCGCGGCCAGCTTGCGCAGCGCTTCGACTCCCGGCCGTCCGGCACCGATGCGCGCGTGGCACAGCATGCACTTTCGCAGAGAAGGGATCCCGGCCGCGGCACGGCGTTCGACGCCGGTGTGGCAATCGCGGCACTCCAGTCCCGCGGCCACGTGCGTGTTGTGGGGGAATTCGAGAGGCTGCGCCGGAAAGCTCGCGGCCGCGGCCACGGAACTGAAAACCATCCAGCGGGCGAGGGGGGCTCTCACCTGTTATGCGCCTCCGAATCGCTTCGAGAAGGTGGTCGAGGCGGGCGCCGACGCCCCGCACGTCGCGAAATTCCGGAGCATCGGAGGGGTAGGCGAGGCGTGCGGGCAGGAACAGCTAGGCCCCCGCTCGAAACGGAGCTCAATGCCAGCCCACCAGGCCTAGACGGATGCAAAGCAGAGTGCTTCCTCGGCGCCGGTTTCATGGATTCTGCTCCTTCGCCCAGATATCTTCGACGGGATGTTCACAAAAGTGCCGCGTCTGCAGAGTCACTCGATGCTTCTTTATTCTAGTATCCGGCGGATAGAAAATTATGTAAAATGACGGGCGAAAAATGTGTAAATTCAGAACTCAGGCCTGGCAGACGCGCAGAAGTTTTTCGCGCAGCGCGGTCTCGTGCTCCGGCCAGAGCTTGTGTCCGCCGATGGTGACATAGAACACATCGAGGGCCTTACGGGCCTCCGTATCGATCAGGACCACCTCGATGTTGCACCCGGCCGAGGAGATCGTGTAGGCCAGATCGTACAGCAGGCCGGGGCGGTCTTCCGCCACCACTTCGATGAGCGTGGCGGTGGGGGAAAGTTCCGAGTCGAAGGTGACGGCGGGGCGGAGCCGGGGCCGGCCGGAAGGAGCAGCGGGCGGCCGGCGCGCCAGCAGCTGCCGCACGTCCACCTTGCCCAACACCGCGCGCTCCACAGTCAGGCGGAACCGGTCCATCTCACTGGGGTTGAGCTCCAGGGTGCGATTGGGATCCTCAAACAGAAAGGTGTCAAGCACCATTCCATGACGGTTCCCGAACGCCTCTGCCCGGAGAATGTTCATGCCGAATGCGGAAAGGGCGCCGGCGATGGAAGCCAAAAGGAAGGGCCGGTCGCGGGCTGCCAGGGTGAGGGCATATAAGCTGTTGCGACGGGCGACCGTGAGGGAAACGCCGCGTTCGAGCGCCCGCTGGTAGAGTTCAAAATCCCTTTCGATGTCCTCGGGGCCGTGCGTACGCAGATAACGCGTCGGCAGGCCTTCCAAGAAGGCCGTCTTTTCGGGAGAGTCCGCCTCCGGCTGCTGGATGCGTTCGGCGTCCAGTTCCCGCGTGAGCTCCTTGTGAGCCACGGCGTAGACGCGCCAGAGCTGCTCCAGCCGCCACGGCGTCATGGCGGCAGGGTTCACGGCGCTGACGTCGGCGTAAGTCATCAGGGTGAGGAGTTTGAGTTCCTCGATCGTTCCGGCGCGCCCGGCCAGATAGTGCGCGGTCGCGGGTTCTTCCAGGTCGCGAGTGTTCATGGCCGTGGACAGATCGAGATGGCGCTCGATGAGCCCGCAAACCTGGCGGGTGACGGGAACCGGAGCTCCGATGCGCTCCAGGGCCTGCCGGGCCAGGCGGACGGACTCCGGCACGTGGGGAACGCCCGGGAGGCCCTTGCCGGTATCGTGGAAAAGCAGCGCGCACAGCAGGGTGGAGCGGTCCTCGACCTCCTCAAGCAGCAGCGCGAAGCGGCGCCGGAGAGGATCATCCGCCTGGGGCAGGCCGGCAAGCGCTTCGATGCTGACGAGGGTATGTTCGTCCACGGTGTAACGGTGGTAGAAATCCCGGACCACACGCGACTCAATCTCGGCCCACTCCGGAAAGAGCGCCCCCAGAACCCCCGTTTCGTGCATGGCCCGGAGCGCCAGCGGAAAGTGCGGCAGGGACAGAAGCGAGCGGAAAACCGACCAGAGCGGCTGTCCGCGACGGAACCATTCGGCCAACTGCGGCAGGTACTCGGCAATGCGGCGCTCGGAATCCAGAGAAGGCCGCAGGCCGTGCCGAGCCGTGAACTCGAACAGTCGCAGGACCAAAGCCGGGTCCTGCTGCAGGGTGTTCGGCGCCTTGAAATAAACGCGCTCACGCGAAACGCTGAATTCCAGGTTGGACAGCCGGGAACGCCAGTCCCGGAACTGCGCAAACAGGGAACTTTGCTCAGACTCCCACTCTTCCATGGCGTGCACAGCCGCCCGGTAGACACAGCGCGCTTGCCGGAAGTAGTCCCGCATCCAGGCCGCCGGGTCGCGTCCGGCGGCGAAGGGCAGCTCCGCGAGCTCTTCCTGCGCGTCGAAAGTGAGGAGATTCTGGTCCCGGCCCGCCTGGAAGTGCAGGAAGCACCGCAAAGTCCAGAGAAGGTTCCTTGCCGGCTCGAGCTCCGAGGGCAGGGGCTCGTCGGCCAGCTCTTCTCGGGTCACGGAGCGGAGCCGGCGCAACCAGCGCACCAGTTGCAGGTCCCGAAGTCCGCCCGGGGTCTCTTTGATGTTGGGCTCCAGATGGTAGATCGTGTCCTGGAAGCGTGCGTGGCGGCGACGCGCGAGGCGGCACAGGTGCCGGGCCAGAGCCCGGCGCTCGGCGTGAACGAAACGCGCCAGCCGCGGCCGCAGGTGCTCGAACAGTTCTTCCTCGCCCGCCAGGAAGCGGACGTCGAGCAGGCTGACGTTCAGCTCCGGGTTCTGCCCGTGGAGCTGGCAGCATTCCGCCGGGGTTCGCACCGAGTGGCTGGCACGCAAACCCTTATCCCAGAGGCTTCGCAGGAACCCGGCAATGGCATCCCGCGCCGGCTGGGAGCGCGGCTCCGTCTGAGCCAGCAGCAACAGATCCACATCGGAGAAAGGGAACAGCTCGCGCCGGCCGAATCCGCCCACGGCGAGCACGGCCAGGCCCGCGGGGAACGGCTGGGCCAGGTGGTCCCGCCAGGCCTCCAGAACCGCCTCCTCGACGACACTGGTGCGCGCCGCGACTACGGATCGTGCGTCCCCGCTGGCCAGGAACTGCTGCCGCAGCAGGTCACCGGCCGGGCTAGAGAGCTGCCTCGCCACGATCTTCGTTGCGGATGCGGATGGCCTCGGCGACGTCGTAGACGAAGATTTTGCCATCGCCGATCTTGCCCGTCCGCGCGGACTGGATCACCGTGCGGATGACCTCCTCGGCGCGGGCCGACGGCACCACCATCTCGATTTTGACCTTCGGCAGCAGATCCACCTCATACTCTTGGCCGCGATAGACCTCCTTATGTCCCTTCTGCCGGCCGTGGCCCCGCACTTCGGAGACCGTCATGCCGTCAATGCCGATGGTCTTGAGGGCCTCCTTGACGTCTTCGAGTTTGAAGGGTTGAATGATCGCCTCGATTTTTTTCATGTACGCACCTCTTGCTTGGCCGCCTGTCCCATGGGGCTACGCTTCCAAGTTGTATGCCTCCTCGCCGTGCAGGCTCAGATCGAGTCCCTGGATCTCGTGGTCCGGAGCGACGCGCACTCCGACCAGCGCGTCGGTGATTCTCAAGATGACGAGAGTGCCGACGGCCGCCAGCACCCAGGCAATCAGGACGCCGGCGGCCTGATTGAGGATCTGTCCCGGGTTGCCGTCCACCAGGCCGAGGGGCAGCGGATTACCGGCCGCGTCTTTCAGGGCGTTGTTGACCGCGTTGGTGGCAAACACACCGGTCAGCAGGGCGCCCACGGTACCTCCCGCTCCGTGTACGCCGAAAGCATCCAGGGAGTCGTCGTAGCCGAAGCGTTGTTTCACACTGGCCACCATGAAGTAGCAGACAACGCCTGCGACAAAGCCGATCACCAGGGCCGGGATGGGCTTGACAAAGCCGGAGGCCGGGGTGATGGCCACCAGCCCGCACACGGATCCGGAAATGGCTCCGAGCACGCTTGGCTTGCCGTTACGAATCCACTCGGCCAGCAGCCACCCCAGGGCGGCGGCCGCGGCGCCGAAGTGCGTGGCCACGAAGGCGCTGCTGGCCAGGGCGGAGGAACCCAACGCGCTCCCCGCGTTGAACCCGAACCAGCCTACCCACAGGAGGCAGGCTCCGATGAAGCTCAGCACCAGATTGTGCGGCTTCATGGCTTCGCTGGGATATCCCTGTCTTTTGCCGATGTAAAGGGCGCACACCAGCGCCGACACGCCCGAGGTGATATGCACGACGGTTCCGCCGGCAAAGTCAAAGCACGGGATCGAACCGCCCAGGAACGCATTGAGCAGACCCCCCTTGCCCCAGACCATGTGCGCCATGGGGAAATAGACCACCAGGGCCCAGAGCGTCATGAACACGAGCAGGGCGGAAAACTTCATGCGCTCGGCAAACGCGCCGGCGATCAGGGCGGGCGTGATGATGGCGAACATCAACTGGAACACCATGAAGGACTGGTGCGGGATGGTGGCCGCATAATCCGCATTCGGCCGGCCGTCTACTCCGTTCAGCAGGAGATAGCGCAGGTCTCCGACGAAGGCCGTTCCTTCGCCGAAGGCCAGGCTGTAGCCCACAAGCGCCCATAACACGGTGATGAGCGCCATCAGGACAAAACTTTGCATCATCGTGGCGAGAACGTTTTTCCTGCGCACCAAACCGCCGTAGAACAGCGCCAGTCCGGGACCCGTCATCATCAGCACGAGGGCCGAACTCACCAGCATCCAGGCGTTATCGCCCGCAGTCTGCGCGGCCTGAACCGCGCTTTCCAGTTCCGCCAGTTTCGCTTCCATTCCCGCCTGCTGGGCGAACGCCGCTGCGGGAAGCAACCAGAGCAAACCAAGACGTCGAAGATCCATAGTTTCCATACTCCACCCGGAGGAAGTCTGCGACCCGGCAAACTCATATTCATGATGCACTGAAACGGGCTGGGTGCATCCCGCAACGTTTCTATCGCCCTAATCCAAAATTTCTATTGGCGCATCCGAGGGTTGGTGCCGTACAATGAGACCAGATCGGTAGCCCCACGTCCGCGCTCACCGAGAATTCGAAAATCCCGGTTTGAGGAGGTAAGTTTCGTATGGTAAGCACTAAGTGTGTCTCCAGTGCGGCTCTGGTCGCTCTGCTGTGCCTTTCGGCGGCAGCGCAAACCGCGCCATCGGCGGATGGCTCTGCCTCGGCCTCCGCGGACGCTAACGGGCCGCGGGAATGGTCGGTGGGTCCCATCAGCTTCAGCGGGCTGATTGACGGTTACTACAGCTTGAACTTCAACCATCCGGATTCGCGCACCAACCAGCTTCGCAATTTCGACGTCAAGGCCAACCAGTTCAGCCTCAACATGGCCAAGCTGGTCATGGAGCACAGCCCGGATCCCTTGGGATTTCGCGTGGATCTGGGTTTCGGCCGCGCGTTCGATCTCATCCACGGTTCGGAGACGGGGCCCGAGATCTTCCGCAACATCGAGCAGGCGTTTGTCAGTTACAAGCCGCCAAAAGCCAAAGGATTGCAGCTGGACTTCGGGAAGTTCGTCACGAACGCAGGCGCCGAGGTGATAGAGACCCACAGCAACTGGAACTATTCGCGATCCCTGTTGTTCGCCTGGGCAATCCCGTATTACCACTTCGGCGCCAGGGTCACGATGCCTCTCGGAAGCCACTTTAGCGCCGGGGTCTCTCTGGTGAACGGCTGGAACAACGTAGAAGACAACAACACCGGAAAGACGGTGGGGTTCACCGGCACAGTGACGACTTCGAAACTTACATGGACGCATAACTATTACGTGGGGCCGGAGAAAGCGGACGTGAACCGCGGTTATCGGCATCTGTATGACACGACGTTGCTGGTGACACCGCACCCCGGCGCCAGTTTCTATATCAACTTCGACTATGGCACAGACCAGGGAGCGCACCTGCTGCGGCACGCGGTTCCGGTGGAGTTCTCCAAGAGCCGCTGGGTGGGTGTGGCCGGGGCGGCACGATTTGCCGTGAATTCGTGGTTTGCCATTGCGCCGCGGCTGGAATGGTTTCATGACGCCGATGGTTTTTCGACGGGCACTCCTCAGAAGCTCAAGGAGTTTACGCTGACGGGGGAGTTCAGGATGGCGCAGGGTGTGCTGACGCGGCTGGAATACCGCCGTGACTGGTCCGATCAGCCGTTCTTCGATCGCGGCGCGACGCCGGGCGTCTTCAAGCACCAGAATACGCTGCTTGCGGGATTTGTGGCGTATTTCGGGCCGGAGCGTTGAGAGGAAACGATGCGGGTAGTGGTAGAGGAGAGGAGATTACTCGTGATGAAAAAGACCGTGTCACGAATGTTGGTGCTTGCGGCCGGAGGCGCGACCTGCGCCCTGGCCCAAGGATCCGCGCCGAGCGCTCGGGAACTCCAGGAAGCCATTGCAGCGGTTCAGAAGCAGGCGGATATTGTCTGGACCATCGTGGCGGCTTCGCTGGTTTTTTTCATGCAGGCGGGTTTCGCCATGGTGGAGACGGGCTTCACGCGTGCCAAGAACGCTGGCAACATCATGATGAAAAACCTGATGGACTTCTGTATGGGGGGCCTGGCGTTTTGGGCCGTAGGCTTCGGATTGATGTTCGGGCTGAGTAACGGCTTTGCGGGATGGTCCCATTTCTTTGTAAACTTTGACAACTCTACTCCGGACGGCCATTGGGGCTACACGTTTTGGCTGTTTCAGGTGGTGTTTGCCGCCACCGCGGCGACGATCGTCTCGGGCGCCATGGCGGAGCGTACGAAGTTCGCCGGCTACTTGATCTACAGTTTCTTCATCAGCCTGTTCATCTATCCGGTATTCGGACACTGGGCATGGGGCAATTTGCTTCACGCCGGAAACGCCGATTCGGGAGCATGGCTTGCCCGGCGCGGGTTCATTGATTTTGCCGGCTCGACGGTCGTGCACTCGGTGGGGGGATGGGCCGCTCTGGCGGGCGCCCTCGTCGTGGGCCCGCGCATCGGCAAGTACGCCAAGGACGGCAAGTCGCGTGTCCTTCCCGGCCACAGCCTGACGCTGGCGGCGCTGGGGGTGTTCATTCTGTTCCTCGGATGGTTCGGATTCAACCCGGGTTCGACCACGGCCGCCAACGGCTTGCAGGCTCGGATCGCCGTCAACACCCTGCTAGCGGGCTGTCTCGGGGCCGTGGGTGCGTTGTTCACCTCGTGGCTGAAGTTCAAGGTTCCCGACATCGGCATGACGCTGAACGGCTGCCTGGCCGGACTGGTAGCCATCACTTCCCCCTGTGCCACTGTGACGCCCGTCGGAGCGGTCATCATCGGAGTGCTGGCGGGGGTCATCGTGGTCTTCAGCGTGCTCTTCTTCGACCGAGTGAAAGTGGACGATCCGGTAGGCGCCATCTCCGTCCACGGCGTTTGCGGCGCTTTCGGGACCATCTCGGCGGCGCTTCTCCACGAGAACCTGTTCACCGGCCAACCGTATAACCTGGGGGCGCAGCTCGTGACGCAGATGATCGGCGTGGGGGCGGCTTTCCTGTGGACGTTCCCTGTCTGCTTGCTGATGTTCAAAGCCATTGCGGCGACGGTGGGACTGCGCGTTTCCCCCGAAGAGGAAATCGCAGGCCTGGATCTCGGTGAGCATAGAGCTAACGCCTACCCGGATTTTGCACCCTCGCCGGTCAGCGGCGGCTTGAGCGTGCCGAGCGTGTCCGGAACGCTGGGCGCGGTCGCGCCGGCGCGGGCCGAGACGGCGGAAGCATAAGCGGTCCGGCCAACCTGCTCCGGGATCTGCCACGAGCGGCAGGCCTTCCGCCCGGCCTGCCGCTCTCATTGTGTAGACTGGTAGGTTTCGGTCTTTTGGAGTAGGAACACAATGAGGCTTGTCCTGCCCGTCCTGACGTGTGCTGCCGGGGCGTTTCTGCTTGCCTGGCAGGCGCCGGTGAAGCTGCCGCCGCCGTACCATTCTCCGTCTGCCATGAACCCACCACGCGTGATTTCGCGGCCGGACGGAGCTCAGCTGCGGCTTCCGGCCGGTTTCGAGATTGCGGTTTACGCCGAAGGTTTCGAACGCCCGCGGTTCATGCTGCTCGGACCATCCGGCGAGGTCTTGGTGAGCGACAGCGTCAACGGCGGCTCGGTGTATGTCCTGGTGGACCGCGATAGGGACTTCAGGCCGGAGGCGCGTAAGAAGCTGATTACGGGTTTGGACCGGCCCTATGGTCTGGCTTTCTGGAAGCAGTATTTGTACGTAGCGGAAACCACCTCGCTCAAGCGGTATCCCTACGACGCCAAGACGATGACAGCCGGGCCGGGTGAGGAGGTTGTGTCCATGCGCGACTTCGGCACCGGTCACTGGACACGCACGGTCCTGTTCGATCGAAAGGGTGAGAAGATGTACCTAGCGATCGGCTCCCGCTCGAACGTCTCGCCGGGCGAGCCTCCGATGCGTGCCGCGATCAACCGCTTCAACCCTGACGGATCCGGGCACGAAATTTTCGCCTCCGGGACACGGAATCCCATCGGGCTGCGGTGGTATCCGGGAACGGATGTGCTCTGGGCGGCGGTGCAGGAGCGGGACGGACTTGGCGACGATCTGGTGCCGGACTACTTCACGCACATCCAGCCGGGCGGCTTCTATGGCTGGCCGTATGCCTACATCGGACCCAACGAAGACCCGCGCAACAAGGGCTTGCGCCCTGATCTGGTGGCCAAGACGATCGTACCCGACGTCCTCCTCCAGGCGCACGTGGCCGTGCTGGACTTCATCTTTTACACGGGCAAGCAGTTTCCGGCACGCTACCACGGCGGCGCGTTTCTGGCGTTTCACGGCTCCTGGAACCGCGCCCGGCGCGTTGGCTATTCTGTGGCATTCGTGCCATTCCGTAACGGCAAGCCCAGCGGCCCCGTAGAGGATTTCCTGACGGGCTGGATGCTGGCACCGGAGCGACGCGAGGTGTGGGGCCGGCCGGTGGGTCTGCTGGAGCTGCCCGACGGCAGCCTGCTCGTGTCCGAGGACGGCGGCAACAAGATTTGGCGCGTCTGGTACAAGGGCTGATTGCGGCAGCCTGTACGGCAAGCGGGCTTGCCGGTGCGCCGTTTTCTCACCGCACACATCTCAAGCTGAAGCCGGACTGTCTGGCGTGTCACCCTTCGGCCGCTGCGAGCACGCGGCTGGAAGAGAACAACCTGCCGGCAAGAAAAAGCTGTACGCCCTGTCACCGTGACGGCGTTCGAATCAAGCTGCCCCGCGCCGTGGAACTGTCGCGGTTCAACCATGCGGTGCACGTGCGGCTCGGAGCCGCCGTGGCTGCGGCGCTGATCCGGGCGCTCGAGGAGAAGACCTACTTGGGCACACCCGGGGAACTGCGCGCGCAGCTTGAGGGCGCCAACGTGTGCACGGCCTGCCATCGCGGTCTGGCGGATTCGGATCGAGTCACGGCGGAAGCCTTTCCTCACATGGCGGACTGCCTGGTATGTCACTCACGGATTGAGCCGCCGTTCAGCTGTGAGTATTGCCACGGGCCGGGACGGGATCTGCGTCCCGCCACGCACACGCCGGACTTTCTCGATTCTCACGCCAGTGGGAAGATGCAGCTTGACAAGCAGTCCTGCGCTGTGTGCCACGGACGCCGGTTCCGGTGCCTGGGGTGTCACTGAAGCGGCGCATACTCCTCTACTGCTTGTGAGGCGCGCCAGCCCCCGACGCCTGCGTTCATGCTGAATCCGGCCCCGATGCCTGCCGCCGGAGAAAGCGCAGACCCTCGAAGGCGATCGCCTCCGGTGCGGGAGCCAGATCGCGCCAGATGCAGGCCGCTGCGGCGATTTCGGGAATCCCGAAGCCGAAACTTTCGATGACGAGCCAGCCGCCGTAGCCCACATCGCGCAGCGCCCGGAACAATGCCTCCCACTCGACATGGCCGCTGCCCGGGATTCCCCGGTCGTTCTCGCAGGCATGTACGTGACGGAGATGCCGGCCCAGACCGCGGCACGCTGCGGCAATATCTTTTTCTTCGATGTTGGCGTGGAAGGTGTCGAACAGCACACCCACGCGGGGATGGCCGACCTCTTCGCAGAGGGCGGCGGCGTCCGCGGTGGTGTTGAGGAAGTAAGTCTCGAAGCGGTTGAGCGGTTCGATCGCGAGCGTCACCCCGCAACTCTCCAGCGTCTCGGCCAGGGCACGGAGCCCTTCGACGGCGCGTTGCCACTCCTCCGCGGTCCGCCGGCGACCCACGAGCTGACCGACGGGGGCGCAATAGGGCCCCACCATGATGTCCGCGCCGAGCTCGGCGGCGGTCTGGACGCCCTGGCGCAGAAAGGCCAGAGCGCGGCGGCGCACCTCGGGATCTTCGCTCACCAGGCTGAGCTCTCCGGTCAGCGCAGAGCAGAAAGTGCACGCAAGCTCGTATTGCTCGAGGGCCCTGCGGATCTCCGGCGCCGGAAAGCCGTCGAAGCGGAAAGTGGCGATCTCGACGCCGTCGAAGCCCTGCTCCTTCAGGCGCGGAAGCAGATCGAGATCTGCGCGGCCGAAACCCGCAGTCCACAGCAGGGTGTTGACCCCGAACCTCATCGCCGGATCAGAGAAGCAGCATCCGGGTTGCCCGGGCCGAAATGTTTGAGCATGACCAGGTTTTCCCGGTCGCTGCGGTTCGTCACCAGAACCCCCTCCTCAGCCGCCGCTCGAGTGACGAACAGTTCGTCCTTGGTCATTTGCCCGTAGCGGATCAGCGTGGGCGTTTCCACCTCCAGCTTGCCGACCGTGCCCCACCCGGAAACCACGATGAGCCCGTAGGCCGCAGCGTCACGGATTTTCACCGTCCGGCCGGGGAACACGGTCAGCTCTTTGGCCGAGTAGAAGGGCGTTGAGTAGACCACCCACTTCTCGGAGTAGCCTTCCTCGAGCATCTCTGCCTCTGGCTTGACGGGCAGAGGAGTGAAGAGCCGGTGTTTGGCGAACTCAGGGTCTACGTTGGCTTCCCAGTCCAGCATCTCGATGATGTAATCCAGGTCGTGATGGTGCTCGGGCGGCACGTCTTTGACCAGCAGGTCCCAGGGCACCGGGCGCCCTTCCACCATGGACTGGAACATGGCGAAGACGTCGGAATTCACCTGCGGCTCGTAAGTCACGAGCGATCCGGGGGCGTGCAGAATGCCGGCATCAATCTGCCAGCCGGTGCCGGGTTTGAGTTTGTAGGCGCGCGAGTGGTAGAGGATGCCGTTGTCCCCTTCGTTCCAGCGCTCCAGACAGCGGCGCACGTCCTCTTTGGTCGTGCCGGGCTCCAGGCCCATGAATGTATAGGGAAAGTTGTTCTCCTTGAAGTTGTACTGCGGCGGGAAGTAGTAGGCTTCCGGTTTGCCCTTGCGTCCCACGCGGCGTGCGTGCTCATCGCGCTGGTGCATGTGGTGGGGGATGGGACCGAGGTTGTCGAAAAATTTGCACAGCAGATTCCAGCCGCCCTGTTCGCGCATCACATCGGAACCGAGGAACTCATCGCCCAAGGTCTCGATCGCCTCTTTGAACAGGACGCGCCGGCCGTCGAGCTCCATGTAACTGAGGCCTTCGTCCTCCGGCGTGCCCGGCCCGTTATCGGCGTTCGTCGTGGAGGCGAACCAGCGTTCGTCAATTCCCCCGCGGTGCGCGCCGAGTGCGTAGAGATCGCGAGGATCGAGCTTGAGACGGCCTCCAGGCATTAGAAAAGAGCGCGGCACCCAACACGGGGCCAGACGGACAATGCCGTCCCCTGCAGCCAGCGCTTCGCGGATCAATGCGACATGCGACATGCCTGTAATGTACTTCGCGCGGCCGGCCTTTGCAACGGGTTTTGCCGCTGCGCCGGCCAGCCTCAGGCGCTCGCTTTCGTTTGTATAATGGCCGGAGTCTGGAAGGAGGCGACGGATGTCATTTTCGAGAAGATCTTTCTTGCAGCGTAGCGCGGCTTTCGCCCTGGCGCCCGGAGCGGTGCTCCAGGCGAAGCGGCTGGCAGGCCTGAAAATCGGCGTGACGGACTGGAACCTGCGCCAGACCGGGAAGATCGAGGCCGTAGCGCTTGCGGCCGGCCTGGGTTTCGACGGCGTCGAAGTCAGCCTCGGGAGGAAGCCGGTCGAAGGAAGGTTGCCTCTGGCGGATCCTGCAATTCAGGAGCAATATCTCGCCGAGACGCGCAAACACGGCATCGCGGTCGCCGGCACGTGTCTGGACATCCTGCATGTGAACTACCTCAAGAACGATCCGCTGGGACAGAAGTGGGTGGCGGAAGGCATCCCGATCACGAAGAAGCTGAACGCACGGGTGATGTTGCTTCCGTTTTTCGGCAAAGGAGCGCTGACCACGCGTCAGGAAATGGAATTCGTCGGCGACGTCCTGCGAGAACTGGCCCCGGAAGCCGAGAAGGCGGGCATCATCCTCGGTCTGGAGAACACCATCTCGGCCGAGGACAATGTGCGGATCATGGAACGGAGCCGCTCCAACGCCGTGCTCGTGTACTACGACGTGGGCAACTCGACCAACAACGGTTTTGACGTGGTCAAAGAGATCCGCTGGCTCGGCAAAGCGCGGATCTGCCAGATGCACCTCAAAGACAACCCGCACTATTTGGGAGAGGGCAAGATTGACTTTCCCGCGGTGGTGGCGGCCATGGCCGACATTGATTTTGCGGGTTTCGCCAATCTGGAGACCTCATCGCCCTCGGGGTCGGTGAGCGACGACATGCGGCGGAACCTGGGGTTCATCCGGAATCTGGTCCGGAAGGTGCAACAGGGCAGCTGACGGTCTCGCAGGCGCTACACCTCGACGAAGTGGTACCGAATCACCGGCCGCGGCCGCGGTAGGACTCTCGTTTTACTTTTTCTTCGCCAATTGCTCCACTCGAATGTCGTTTTTCAACGACTTGGATGGATTTTTCTGTTGACTTTCGAATCTTTTCAGCTTAGCATTTTGTTTCGGTTTTTCTGGCGACAAACAACCCGTTTGGAGTGTACAGCTCCAAGGAGCAAACTATGCTCTTTCAAATCGGAGAGAAGGTCGTCTATCCCAACTATGGCGTCGGCACGATCGAGAACATCAGCGTCCGGCCTTTCGGAAGCCGCACGGAGCGGTTTTATCTGTTGCGGCTGAACTCCTCCAGCACCACCGTACTGGTGCCGTTCTCCCATGTGGAGGAGATTGGGCTGCGAAAGGTGACCCGGAACGGCGAAATCGGCCGGGTTCTGAGCTTCCTGGCGCAGGGAGTGTGCCGGTGCAATGGGGATTGGAAAAACCGTTACAAAGAGAACTGCGAGAAGATGCGCACGGGCGGTCTGCTGCAGGTGGCCGAGGTGCTCAAGAGCCTGCTGGTGCTGCAGCTGAGCAAGCCGCTTTCCTTCCGCGAAAAAAAGATGCTGGACCGTGCACGGCATCTGCTGGTGGCCGAGCTGGCCATCTCCCGGGGAATCTCCGAGGACGAGGCTGTAGAGATGCTCCAGAAGGCTCTCAGCAAGGCTTCCCTGAAGCTTCCCCCGCCGCTTTAGAGATCCGCTACGCCGCCGTTCCGAGGCCGGCCGCGCTCGGCGCGCGGTCCGAGAGCTTACGTTTGTCACCAGACCAGCGGGATGAAGCGCTTGGTCCTCCGGCAGTAGTCGTCATTTCCCGAGGTCGGAATTGCGGGACCAGCTCGGGTTCTCGTTGGTTGACTTCCGCTCCGGCAAGAACGCCAGTTTTGCACCGCGGGCTAGATTCGGTAGCCTCTCTATGGCGCGCTGGCGGGGCAGGACCACCTCAACGATGCCGAGCGGGTGAACCGGCAGGCGACGTCCAGCTGATTAGGAGGAAGCGCCGCCAAGTACGCACTGTATTGCTGGAGCAGCCCGAGGCGCGGGCGGGGGCGAATGCCGTGCCGGAGCGCCGCTTGGACCGCAAGTCGAAGCCTGGATTGTGGCGGTGAATCATTTCACAATAGGAAGGGCACAAGGATCACGTCCGGAAAGATGGAGTTCCACCCAAGATTTCTCGCCGAAACATCCTCGTGCCTTTGTGGCTTTTTCCCTGGTGCCTCCAAGCCAATTCTCAGGTGAGGGAGGAGGGTCGGCGGGCCGCGGTGTTTCCTTCGCCTGCGCTACGCTCCGACTCCGGAAACACCACCTCCCCCTGGCCAGCACCTTTTCCCGGAACTGCTTCCAGGTCTTGGAACCGAACACCCGCAGCCGGGGTGGGTCACCATGTGCTTGGATAGGAAAACTTGGCATTGAAGACAGCTTGCGTTGGACGCAGCAAGGCTGTTACGCTAGCTTAGATGTGTGGGATCGTCGGGATCTTGCGTTTCAAAGGCGCTGATGGTCTCGATTGTGCGGTGGTCCGTAAGATGACTGCGCAGTTAAGCCATCGTGGGCCAGACGCATTTGGCCACTGGTTTGACCGGCACGTAGCACTGGGCCACACGCGTCTGTCCGTGATTGATCTCTCGCCTGCTGGTTCTCAGCCCATGGGGAACGAGGACGGCACCGTCCAGCTGGTGTACAACGGTGAAGTCTATAACTTTCGGGAATTGAAACAGCGGCACGCACTTGCAGAGCGCGGTCACACGTTCCGCTCACGGACTGATACTGAAGTCTTGGTTCATCTCTACGAGGACCTCGGTCTGCGCTTGTTGGAAGAACTCAACGGCATGTTCGCCTTAGCCATCTGGGATGTCCGGAAGCAGACACTCCACCTTGCTCGCGACCGGTATGGGATCAAGCCCCTATTTTATCAGCGAGACGGAAATTGTTTTCGCTTCGCCTCGGAGATCAAAGCAATCTTGGCGGATCCGCGGGTGCCAAGGAAAATTTGTCCACAGGCACTACATGATTTTCTCACGTTTGATTACATTCCGGGACCGCAGACTGCTTTTGAGGGAATTTTGGAGGTTCCTCCGGGGCACTGTATATCGGTCGGCGCGGACGAAGCGACGACGGTCTGGCGCTATTGGAATCCTTCCTTTACAGCCGACGAATCCATCTCTGAAAGGTGGGCTATCGAACAAACCCGAGATCTCCTGGAGAGAGCGGTGAGCCGGCAACTGGTCGCCGACGTCCCTATTGGGGTGCTTCTCTCGGGTGGAATGGATTCCAGCACGCTTGTGGCCCTCATGTCGCGGCAGATGAAAGGCGCGATTCACACGTACTCCGTCGGGTTTGAGGACCGCAGTTTCAATGAGCTGCCCTATGCTCGTTTGGTGGCGCGCCACTTTGGCACCGTTCATCGGGAGGTCGTCGTTACGCCCCAGGTGGTGCGGCAGTTATTTCCGACATATCTTCGGTTTATCGACGAACCTTACGCCGATGGCTCGGCGATACCGACGTACTGTGTGTGCGATCGGGCGAAAGGTGAAGTTGTAGTGCTTCTCTCCGGCGAAGGTGGTGATGAAGCCTTTGCTGGCTACGACACATACGCGGCTTACAAAATGGCACGTTGGTTTCGGAAAGTGCCTCGATGGCTGCGTCAAGGTTTCGTTCAGCCTTTGGTCAATAGACTTCCCGTTTCCGAGAAGAAGCTTAGCCTCGAATTCAGACTCAAGCGTTTTTTGGCCGGTGTAGACCTTCCCCCGGCCGAAGCGCATCTGTGGTGGCGGATTGTGTTGACGGAAGCCCAGAAGGCGGAACTATATAGTAAATCGTTTCTAGAACATTTCAAACTAGAGCCTTCGATTAGACACTTTTTGAATGTTTTTTACGATGTAAACGCTAATGATGAATTAAGTCGACTATTAGCGATTGACTGTCTTGTCTTTTTGCCGGATGACTTGATGATCAAGAATGATCGTATGAGTATGGCCCATTCGCTCGAAACTCGTGTCCCGATGACTGATCACGAGCTGACTGATTTTCTTTCTCGCGTGCCGAGTCGACTAAAGCTTCCAGGATTGCGGAAAAAGCATATTATGCGGCGTGCTATGGAGGGCATATTGCCCGCGGGCGTTCTAAAGAAAAAGAAGGTCGGCTTGGAGATGCCGTACTCGCGATGGTTGAAGAATGAGCTTTATGACATCCTGTTGAGGTACTGTGCACCCAAGCGCGTAAGTGAGACGGGTATTTTCAGGGCCGAGGTCGTGAAGTCGCTGATTGACGAACACCTTGCCGGTCGAGCGGATCATGGACGGGCTTTGTGGGGGCTGATGAATTATATGGCTTGGCTGGAGTTGTATAGCCCGCGACTGTGATGTGCTGACGGCGGTTGTTTCAAAAACGTAGCGGGCGATCGACTGAACTGGCGTGGAAGGTCTTAGGTGGTTGGCGGTGGATATGGAGACACGACTGGTGGTGGGTGAGGTGTTAGAGATCAAGGCGCTTTCGGTCTACCATTACCTCGGCGGTGAGCGTCACTGAGACGGTATTCGCGGGCTGTGCCGTTTGCGCGGGAGCGGGAGTTGCTTCGGATCACCGGGCCAGTCGGTGTGTCGCGGGTTTGGGCTTGGTAGTAGGGGGGCGAATGTGAGCGTGAGAAGAGCGGTCCTATCTCGAGTTTCTGTCTTAGGAAAGTGTGTCTGAATTGAGCAGAAAGCATTTTCATGCGGGAAATGTTTCAGATTATGATGGGGCATAGCCATGGGTAGACACCGCCTGCGGCAGCGCGCACTGTTGTAGTGCGTCGAGCGGGTCAAAGTGCCGGAACATCCGTGCTACCGGAAGCCGAATCAGGTTCCCGAACAGGCCGGCTTTGACTAGTTCTGCGAAGCGCTGGTGGATCTGGAAGGGGTCAGGGAGGTGGTGGGCGACAGGGGCATGACAGCAACGAAGTGTTGCGCGAGTTGGAGACCATGGGGGTGCACAGCTATGTTGCTGGGGGCGGCGCCGGTGGCGGGGACGGACGGCCGAGCGGCGGGCGGTGCACGGCAACCGGCGGCGGATCGGCGGGGGCAAGGGGCAAGCGGCTGCAGGCGGAACGAGGCCAGAAGATCGAGCGGAACTTTGCGCGTCAGTTCCACAGTGGGGCTTGCGGCGCCTGACGGTGCGCCGCCGGGCGAGCGTACACAAGAAGCTGTTGCTGCAAGCGATGGTCTGCAATCTGGCGCTGTTGCTGCGGGCGCTCTATGGAGCGGGCAAGCCGAAGGCGGCCAGCGAGGGGGCCGTGGAACTGCTTTTCGCCCTTTGGCGGCTCTTCGCGCTGTTCCTTCAGCCCTGAGGGTTTCCCGGAGCGCGGGACCGCGCTCCTGTGGCGGCTGTTTGCCTACAGGCCGGGCGTCCGGTCCCATCCCTCCGGTTCCAACAGTTCCGCCTATTTTGGACACGGCCTGTTAGCCCAGGTACGCGCGCAGAGGATCCATCACCGCTCCTTCACGTCCTCCGGCAGGGGGCCTTCGAGACGATCCACCGGCCGGCTCTCGACCCCGGCGACCAGGTTCGCATTCAGCTTGCCCAGCCGCATCGCCAGGGCGTCGGCCAGCATTCCGATCAGCAGCAACAGCAGGGCGCTCATAAAGGCGAGCAGCGCGGAGGCGGAAATATTGGGGTCCCGCGTGAGGTCAATGGACATCTTCACGACGCCGTATAGCAAGCAGATCACGACCAGAGGCAAGAACACACGCAGAGGACGGAACAGCATCGCCATACGGAGGATCAGCACCAGGAAACTGCCGGCGTCCCAGGGCACGATCTTGGAGCGGCCTGTGCGCTCGCGGTATGAGATCGGCACATAAGCGACGGCGTAGTTGTCGCAATGCATGGCCAAGGTGATGGTCGTCGTCCAGCTGAACTGATCCGGCAGGATGGGAAAGTACTGCGCCACGACGTCCCGCCGGAACACGCGCAGTCCGCTGTTGAGGTCCGGGATGCGCACTGCGGAGACATAGTTGGCCAAGCGGTTGAGGACCCATTTGGCGGGCCGCCGGGCGAAGGGGATGCGCACATTCGGCCCCACGCGCGCGCCGACCACCATATCGGCTCGCCGGAGGCGCTCGAGCATCTCCGGGAGCGGTTCGATCGGGTAAGTACCGTCGGCGTCCAGAATGGCTACAACCGGGTACCGGGCGGCGGCGATGCCGGTTTTGAGGGCGGCGCCGTAGCCGTGGTTGCTGCGGTGGCGGAGCACGCGCGCACCGGCCTCCAGGGCGGCCTGCGCCGTGGCGTCGGTCGAACCGTCATCCACCACGAGGACCTCCCCGGGGATGCCTTTGGCCTCGAGCAGCTCGCGTACGTCCCGGACTACGGCTCCCACGCCGCGCTCTTCGTTGAAAGCGGGAATCACCACGCTGACCGGCTCCATGGATCCCCTCATGCAGTTCGGCTTCGGCGGCAAACGTAGACCTCGCCGCCGCTGAGAGTCCCCGGGAAGGCGCGCTCCAGCTTGAACTGCTGCTGAATGATCGCCCAAATCCCCGGCTGGAATCCGCGGATCTGAGCGGGGAGGGTATAGACGAGCCAGATCTCCCGATCAGATTGCAGCAGATCCCGCAGCTGGTCTGCGGTCTCGATGGCGCGCCAGTGGGGGGCATAGAATCCGTTCATCGCGATATTGGCGAGCCCAACGGTGGCCGCCATATCGCCCGGTCGCCGCAAACTGTCCACGTAGTCCCGGGCGGAAGGGAAGTCCTGCTTAGGAAGTATGTAGCAACGAGGCACGGTCGCCGCGGACGCCGTGACCGCCAGCAGAGCGGCGGCCACACCGGCGGCCCGGCGGGTCCGCTCCGCCCGGCGGCGCAAAAGGACCTCCGGAACGGCCACGATTCCCGCAATCAGGCACAGCAGAGCAAATCCCATCAGGAAGAAAAACAGCCGGGGCCAGAGATTGTGCCGCAAACCGAACATGGTAGCGGCCACCAATAGCCCTGGCAAGACCATAACGGCGGCCGCAGAAGGTTCGCGCCGCCAGACCCGGATCCACCCGAGAGCCGTCAGAATTCCAGCCAGAAGCACAGCCAGCGGACCGGCGAACCCGGTCTGGAGGCTGCGGAACGTCTCGATGAGAAACCATGCCGGATTGGTCCATTCCGTCTCCGGCGAGAACTCATGTAAGGCAGACGTGAGAAACTGCGGCAAAGACAGGGCATAGAATTGCAGCGTCAGACCGGCGGCGCCGGCCCACGCCGCCACAGCGGACCAGCGGAACCGGCGCGCTCTCAGGCCGGCAAACAGCCACCACAAAAAGTGCGCCGCGCCTACAAACGCCATGCTGACCTGAGCCCAGAATCCGCCGGCCAAAGCCACGGCGTAGGCGGCCCACCACCGCCGCCGGTTTTTCTCAAGCGCCTCCAGCCAAAGCCAAGTGGCCAATAAGGTGAAAAACAGCGAGGCACTGTAGCCCCGGGCGTTTTGGGAGAACCACACATGATGGTAGGAAAACGTCATCAGAGCGCAGGTGAGGAGCGCCTCGCGCACGCCCAGCAAACGCCGTCCGAGCAGAAACAGAGGCCACAAGCTGGCCACTCCGAAGAGCACAGCCGGCAGTCGGAGGCTCGCTGCGCTTTCCCCGAGCAGCAGGATGGAGCCGCGCGCCAGCAGGGAATACAGCATGTGCTGATTCTGGTTGGGGAAAAGCGTGAGAATCTCGGCAACGGGCTTGCGGACAAACTCGCGCAGCGATAAAATTTCGTCCACCCAAAGCGGCAAATCGAGCCCGTAAAGCCGCAGCGCGCCAGCTGCGAGCGTGAGGCCTCCAAGTGTCATCCACGCCCAGATGGGTGTCCGCGGCACAGTACCGCGCACCGCCGGAACAGCGGAAGGGGTGCGCGCGATCCGGGCAGCCGCCAGGCACATCGCCGCATTCACCACGAGCAGAAGCCGGAACAAGGCCGGTCCCCATGCGAGCCCGCCCGGAGCTTCAACGCCGAGCAGGGCTGCAATGCGGTTCGGTGAGAGCACGGCAGCCGCCGCGGCCAGCAGCGCCGCAGCTCCTGCAAGTACAGGGGGCAGCAAGCGAGGCGGATTCATGCGGCGCCGGGCCTCCTCCAGACGGCGTACAGCACGGCAGCCGTCAGGGCGAACAGGGGCAGCGGCGAAGGGCCCGAAGGAGCATATTCCTCGATTAGTCCTTCGATTCGAGAAATGACTGTGAGCCACGGGAGTTGGAATCCGCCAAGAAACACGTGAAACACCGGCTCCAGGACGCCCAGGCCTCGCTCCACGTCGCGATACATCGCCATGCACCATGCCTGCGTCAGAGAAGCTACGCCGAGCAGGTACGTTACGCTGCGGGGCAGCCTGATGAGCACGAGCGCCAGGGGAACAAAAAGGAAGGGCAACAGCGGCGTCAGGTAACGCACGCCGGTATTAAATTGCAGCCTGGAGTAATGGACGCCTCCGTAAAATAGCCAAGAACTCAAAAAAACTCCAAACAGAAATATGAGTTCGCGCCCGCTCACGTAACGGACGTGGCTGCGCGAGACCCAGGGAGCTGCAAAAGCCAGTAACAATATCGGGCTGCTTGTGAACAAACCGTAGCGATAGTCTCCGAGCGAAGCCAAAAGGATGTCCGGCTGCGGCCAGCCAAATCCCTGATACCCTTGGCTGCTCCAATGTACGGCAGGCATCCAGTGTTGGGCCGGATAAAACGGGTGGCCGAAACTCTGCCACTGGTAGAACCACAAGAGCAAAATCGGACCGGCTGCACCTGCTACAAATGCCCCGATCCGGCGCTCTTGCTGGAGGAGTGCGTAAAGGAACAGGCCTGCCAGCAGCACGCATCCG
>DATLYE010000053.1:0-110261 GCA_035575135.1 Bryobacteraceae bacterium | reverse complement strand
TGAAACTTCCGCACCGCCTGGTCCAGTTCCCGGGTCAGCTTCGAAACCGTCTGGGCGCTGACCGGCTCCCCGGTGAACGTCGCCACGATCCGCCCCACCTGCCGCGTGGAGATGCCTCGCAGAAACGCCTCCCGGATCAGCCTCGCCACCTCTTCGGGCCACCGCTCGAACTTCTCCCAACCCGTGGGCAGGAAGTTCTTTCCCCGCGCCCAGGCCATGCGCAGCCGGATCGTCCCCAGCCGCGTCACATAGTCCCGCTCCTGGGACCCGTTGCGGTAGTCGCACTGCTCGCCGGGATCCACCCGCTCATGCCAGGCCGATTGCAAGTAGCTGTCCCGCTCCTTGAGCGACTGCTGCTCCCAAAACCTCTTCCAGCCCTGCCGGGTCTTGCCCTTTCAAAACCAACCTTACACCCTCCCCGCTTTTACACAAGAGACTTTACGTCACCATCGTTCTTTGTTTTCCTATCCAGGCACATGTTGACGCACCCCGGCTTCGGGCCTTCTAAGACCTGGAAGCAGTTTCAGGACAAGGTGCGGGCGCGTCGCAGGCCCTTCTCCGTCACCTGAAAACCGGCTTGAGGGTTCCCCAAAAAACATAACGGCACGATATGGTTCCTCGAGAAAATGTCGTGGGCGAAGACCGAGCGCGCCGGAGGCGAATTTTCGTACGCTTTTTACTGATGAAATGACTCGCTCCGACAATCCAGGCTTCGACTTGCGGTAGCGCCGAGTCTAAGCCGCGCTCCACCATGGCATTCGTCCCGCGGCCTTGGGCGGCTCGCGCCAGACAGTGTGCACGTGGCAGCGGTGCTTCCTCAAGTATGGCAGCACCTTCTGAAGGGGCTCGGCCCCCCCAAACCCCGCCCGAGGTCGAGGAACGGGTGCGGGAAACTCGCGACCAAAGCCGCTTCCGCCTCAACAGCTCGAGCAGCATACAATTTGCCGTGCTCGACGCGTGTCACCGGCCGCATCTTCCGCCCGTCGGGATGCAGCCCTACCGTAAGAGGCCTGTCCGTCGGCCCGCAGACTGGCGCCCGCCAAGCTGCAGCGCCGGCCTTCGGCTTGTTGCAGAGCCCCGTCAAACACCTGAGCGATTTAGCCGGCTAGCGCGAGCTGATCCCCTTCGGTCTGCCCGCTATCAGTCGGCGGCGCGCATCGTTCCGCAAGGCGCCCTCCGGCTGGCTTATAGTGCGGTGAACGACTCCAATTACGCGCTACCGTTTCCCGACTGCTGGCTGGACCACTTCCGCGGCTGCGGGTTCGATGTCGCCCACCGGGTGGTACAAACCGACAACGGCTGCCGCGCCCGTTGCTTGAACCCGCCGCACCGAGGACATGAGGACCGCGGGCACCAAGAAGAACTTGGGGTCTACGATGAGCGCCCGGGCGGCGCGCAGCTCGTCCGGTGTGGCGCCTTTCTGATTGTGATTGCGCCACAGCAGGTTGAAATACAACTGGTAGCTGTAGGCCTGATTGGGAAGGTCCCGCGACCGTCCCCGAAACCGCTCCAGCTCACAAAACTCCAGCTCCTTCAAACCATGTACCGTTTCTACGTCGCTGTGGTAGATGGAATGGAGCGCTGGAAGCTTACCAGTTGGCGCTATCGCGGCAGCTCGTGATAGGCGAAACTCTACCTGGATATATCACATATCGTTGTTCTGCGCGCCTCCCGCTTGGGCGTGGCGGCGAATGGGGTGCTTCGGCACCCGGGCAGCTCCAGCGTTGAAAACTGCGGTCCGAAGCAGATTGAGGGAGACACTCCCCGCTCAGCACCGGCCGTTAATCTTGCTTGCTCCGCCCTTGCCCAGCTAGCCCGCCGGTAAGGCATCGATCCGCCGTACCAGGACTCCGAAAAGCCCGCGTCCGATGACCTCCGCCAGCAGGAGCCAGCAATACCACGCATGCGGGATCAGCCAGCCGCCCGTCTTGACCAGCCGTTGTTGCAGGCTGGTCAGCGACCATCTGCCAACGCGCAGCTGTGGCGCCAGCCGGCGCCACAGGTTCTCGAGTCTGTACGTGATTACGTCAACCACAGCCCCACCTCATTGGCAACTCAGCTGGGTTGTTTTCACGGCCTCCTTGCCTTCTCTAGTCCATTGCTCGGCCTCTAGTCCATTGCTCGACGGTGCCGCGCTTGTTGTACGACCGCGCCACCGCCCGGCTGTCGTTCTCCAGGTTGGTCACGATAAATGCGACTCGCGGCAACAACTCCCCCGCGGGCACCGGGGACTCCACCTTGGCCCGCCGCCGCGGCTTCTTCCAAGCCTCAGCTTATTATGCTGCGTCTGTCGCTCCGGCAGACCGGGCCGAAGCGGCAGAGTGGGCTGGGTGCGGTCCAACGCTTGAATCTGGCTCTTCTCGTCCACGCTCAGCACGATGGCCTTATCCGGTGGATTCAGGTACAGGCCCAGCGACAGGGGCATGAGGCATTGCTCCCACTCTATGGAACACTTGCTTATAAAGGTCAAGACATTTCTGAGACGGGACACTAGGCGATTGGCGCTTGACTCTCGAAGACGGTGATCACGCTCCGGACCCCCCGTCCGGCAATCTCGGAGCGGCTTCGGAGGCACCCGCCACCAGTTGGCGGGTCATGATCGCCAGTAGCCGGTAAAACGGGTGCTGTGCATGCGCCGCGATCCGGTCGCAAAGTTGCGACAGCCAGCTCAGATGCCGTTGGTGGAACGCTGCAAGCTCGTCCGCGGATAGACCGCTTTCGAGCATGTGAGCGTAGAATGCGAGCAGTAGTCCGGCGTGGTCGGCAGGCTCCGTGTCGTGAGCCGGTTCGAGGCCGTGAGCGCGGTACCACTCCAAGGCGCTGGCGTGATCGTCTCCCATGAGGATGCCTTCTTCGCTGTAGGCGGACTGCCACAGCGGGCAGGGAGCACCGGCAGGACTCAGGAAAAGCCGCACGTACTCCTTTTCCAGCTCTGTCGGGTCTCCTGAAAGTGCGCCCTCTACCAACGTCATTTCGTGCGGGTCTAAAGGGGCTGCCGCCTGGCGGAGTACTTCCGGGTCGGTAGAGAGAAAGCCTCGAGCAACAAACCGGTAGCGGCCGGCCAGTTCCGCCGGAGGCATGGTCGTCACGCGCGCACCGGTTCGATGTTGACTACCGCGTCCATAATCGCCCCCGCTCCGAACCAGTCTCCGGCCTGGATCATCTCCTCCACAGACCAGTCAGGAATGACTTCACCATCGCGGGCCCCCTTCCCTCCGGCGAGACTGAGCAGCTTGGAGCGGTGTCCAAAGCCGTGTGCGACCATGACACAATCCGGCCGCAAGGTTTCCGTGAGATGGGCCGGCAGTTCAATGGCGCCGGCGCGGGAGCGGATCCGCACCCGGTCCCCCTCGCGGATGCTGAGCCGGGCTGCCAATGCCGGGTTGATCATGGCCGCGTTCTCGGGGAACATCTCATGGAGAATGGCGTTGTTTTCGGTGCTGTTGCGACGGTGAACGGCAGGGATGAACGTGAGGTAATAATACGGAAACTCGGGGCTAGGCAGGTCGCGCCGCTTCTTCCATACGGGCAGAGGCTCGGCGCCTTTTTCCGGGAATTGCGGAACGTAGATCTGGCACTTGCCCGTTCCGCCGGGGGTGGCGAAACTGGTCCGGGGCACGAAAGGCTGTTCCTTGCTGTAGATCCCCTGCGCAGCGAACTCCGCGATGTTGGCGGCCAAGCCGAGCCGGCGGGCTTTTTCATCGAGGATTGCCGCGGGGCTGATCCAGGAACCGTCCGGGTTTTTGAAGTAGTCCGGCGCCAGCCGCTTGCCCAGTTCGACGGCAACAAACCCGATGGATTTTGCCTCAAACATGGGCGGCACAACGGCTTGGCGGGCAATCACTTGAGGCCATGGGGCATGGTAGTCGCGAGCCAGCACGTCGTTGCCCTCAAGGTAAGTGATCGAGGGCAACACGATGTCAGCCAGAGACGTTGCATCCACTGGGAGCGTGTCCATCACTACGACGAAGGGCACCGTCTTGAGGGCTTGCTCCATCCGCTGCGGGCTGGGGAACGAAAGCAGGCTGTAGGAGTTGATAAACGCCGCCTGGATCATGCCCGGGTACTTGTTCAGCATGCCGTCCGCCAGAGTGCTGAACAGGCCGCTCCCATCCTCGAGCACCAAGGGCAGCTTGTCCTTGCCATCCACGCGGCGCCCTTTGACGGCCGGGTAGGGAGGAGGGGGCACGATCGCATCGACGCCAGGTATGGAAACCGATCGCGGGAAGAAGCGGCCGCCCGGCCGGTCAATCGTTCCCGCCAGGATGTTCAGGATCGAGATGGCGTGGCAGAGCTGACCGGAGTTGGCGTAGTTCGCGCACAGCGTTTTCTTGTGCGCCGGGGCGATTGAGGGTCCCATCGTGGCGAACTCCCGGGCCAGGTGCCGAATGACTTCGGCAGAAACGTCGCTCTCCGCTTCCGCCCATTCCGGTGTGTATTGGGCAAAGTGCTGGCGGATCTGAGACTCATACTGGGGAAAGTTGGTGTAGTTTTGGACAAAATCCTTGTCGAAGAGATTTTCTGACAGAATCACATGGATCATTGCCAGCGCCACGGCAAGATCGGCTCCGGGCCGGATGGGATACCACTCATCGGCAAAGCGCGCGGTGATCGAATACTCGGGATTGAAACAGACGACTTTGGCGCCTTTTTCCTTGGCGGCTACGATACCGTGGGTGAAAACGAGTTTGTTGCGGGCCACCAGATCCCATCCGAACAGCAGGATGTAGCGCGCATGCTCAAGATCGTTGCACCAGCTCTTGCCGCCTACCGTGTAGCGCTGCACGATGCGGTCTGCGGTATAGCAGGTGTCAATGTGATCGACGCGGTTCACCGCGCCGATGGAACGCATGAACCGCAGCCAGAGATCGGGAGCGGGCCGCGTGACGAACAACAGGGCCTCAGGCCCGTGGCGGTCCAAAACCTCCCGGAAGCGCGCCGCGATTGTGTCCAGCGCTTCTGTCCAGGAAATCCGCACCCAGCCAGGATCCACCTCCAGGCCTTTGGCGGGGTTGGTGCGCTTCATGGGATACTTCAGCCGGTCGGGGTCGTAGAGAAGGGCCGCCGCAGCCTTGCCTTTGCCGCAGAGGTAACCGCGGCCTTGTAAGTCTTCCGGCAGGGTCCGCATCTGGCCGGAGGCAAGCGCGGAGGCGGGGCAGAGGTAACCGCGGCCTTGTAAGTCTTCCGGCAGGCCTTCCATGAATCGCAGGACGCCGTCGCGAACCGTAGCGCGAATGCCGCAGGCGGAGTCGCATACGCCGCAGGCGGTAATCAGCGTGCGCTCCGCGAGCGGGGTCGGCTGCGCCGCCCGGAAGACGTCTCCAAAAGAGGCCAGCAGCCGTCCGGCTCCCGCGGCGCTGGTGATCTGCAAGAAGCTTCTTCGGCTCAGTGCCATGTTCTCGCCTCCGTTTCTCCGCTTTTCCAGTGCTCGGTGACGAAGCGAATGGCAGGTCGCGTCGTCACCGGCGTGGAGAAGTTCTCCACCTGATCCACACCTTGAGAGGCGATCTCCTCCCACTTGCCCCAGCGGAGGGCGCCGGTCGGGCACGCAGATGAGCAGGCGGGCTCCAGGGCGGCGTCAATGCGATCGGCGCACATCGTGCACTTTTCCATCTTGCCGGTGCGCTGGTTGAACTGTGGGGCTCCGTAGGGACACCACTTCAGACAGTAGCGGCAGCCCACACATTTGGTTTGGTCCAGGATGATGACCCCGTCGGAACGGCGGTAATAAGCTTTAACGGGACAGGCCATGAGGCAGAGCGGGCGATCGCAGTGATTGCAAGCGAGTGACAGCGCTTGGGTTGAGACCGCCGGGAAGGTGCCTTTCTCGAATACGCGCACCTGGCGCCACCGGACACGGGTCCCCGTATCCACCCCGTTCCACTGTTTGCAGGCCGCCTCGCAGGCCCGGCATTCGATGCATCGCTTGGGATCCAGCAGCCATCCATAGGTCGGCATAGAACCTCCCGCAGCCGGCGGCTGCGCCAGCACCGGACGTGCACACAGCGTACCAAATCGGATATAATAGTCTTAAACTACGACCGGGCATATTCAAGTCTGAGGGTTACAGTGGCGGAGGTCGGGGCGGGGTGGGTGAAATTGCCCGGCACCCGGGGTCGCAGGTGGAAAACTCCCGGAGGCAAGAACGGGATTTGGGTGTTGCGTCGCCCGTCCCCGAAATTCGACAATGAGGGCAGATGAGGAAAGCTGCGGGCGCAACGGAGACGGCGCCCAAAGTGGTGACCACGCTGAGCGGGATCCCGGTCGAGCCCGTCTATGAGCCGGAGCATCTGGCCGGGTTCGACCCCTCCCGTGATCTGGGCGAACCCGGGGAGTTTCCTTACACGCGCGGGATCCATCGCACCATGTATCGGGGCAGGCTGTGGACCATGCGCCAGTTTGCGGGATTCGCGACCTCGGAAGAGACCAACGCGCGCTACCACTACCTGCTCGAGCAGGGGCAGACTGGCCTTTCGGTCGCTTTTGACCTGCCGACTCTGATGGGCTTCGATTCCGATCATCCGGCGGCGGCAGGGGAGGTGGGCAAGTGCGGCGTGGCGGTCTGCTCGCTGGAAGACATGGAAACGCTGTTTCGCGGCATTCCGCTCGGCGAGGTTTCGGTCTCGATGACGATCAACTCGCCCGCCCCGGTGATCTGGGCGATGTATCTGGCGGTGGCCGAACAGCAAGGCGTGGAGTGGGCGCGCCTGAACGGAACCCTGCAGAACGACATTTTGAAGGAGTATATCGCGCAGAAAGAATACATCTTCCCGCCGCGCCCGTCCATGCGCCTGGTGACGGACGTGATCGAGTTCGCCACGCGCCATGTTCCCAGGTTCAACCCGATTTCCATCAGCGGCTACCACATTCGCGAGGCGGGCTCGACCGCAGTGCAGGAGCTGGCCTTCACGTTACGGGACGGGATCGAATACGTGGAGTGGGCGTTGCGGCGCGGGATGGGTGTGGATGAGTTCGCGCCGCGGCCGAGCTTCTTCTTCAACGCCCATAACGATTTCTTCGAGGAAATCGCCAAGTACCGGGCGGCGCGGCGGATGTGGGCTCGCATCATGCGGGACCGTTTTGGTGCCCGCAACGAGCGGAGCATGAAACTGCGCTTTCACGCTCAGACGGCGGGGTGTTCGCTCACCTGGCAGCAGCCGTACAACAATGTCGTGCGAACGACGCTGCAGGCGCTGGCGGCAGTGTTGGGTGGTTGCCAGTCGCTGCACACCAACTCGCTCGATGAGGCCTATGCGCTTCCGAGCGAACACGCCGTGACGCTGGCGCTGCGCACCCAGCAGGTGATTGCCTATGAAAGTGGTGTGACCGCGACCCCGGATCCGCTGGGCGGGAGTTACTATCTGGAGTGGCTGACCGTGCAGATGGAGCGCGGCGCCGAGGACTACATTCGGCGGATTGACGGGATGGGCGGGATGATCCCCGCGATCGAGCAGAATTACCCGCAACGCGAGATCGCGCAGGCCAGCTACGCCTACCAGCGGGCCGTCGAAGCGGGTGAGCGCATCGTCGTGGGCGTCAACGCGTTCCAGAGCGACCACGACGCGCCGATCGAGATCCTCCAGATTGACGAGACGGCGGCCGTCAAGCAACGGGAGCGCCTGGCCGCGCTGCGCCGGCGGCGGAGCAGCACTCGCGTCCAGGCGGCTCTCGACGCCGTGCGGCGCGCGGCGGAAGGTCGCGAGAACACGATGCCGTACCTGCTGGACGCAGTGCGTTCCTACGCCACTCTGGGCGAGATCTGTGACGCACTGCGGGACGTGTTTGGCACGTACCAGGAACCCAACGTGTTGTAAGCCGGTTATGGAGCGCCCAATTCGAGTCTTGGTGGCGAAGCCGGGCCTGGACGGCCACGACCGGGGCGTCAAGATCATCGCCCGCGCCCTGCGGGACGCGGGTATGGAGGTCATCTATACGGGGCTCCGCCAGACGCCGGAGATGATCGTCAACGCCGCGCTGCAGGAGGATGTGCAGGTGATCGGCCTGTCGATCCTTTCCGGCGCTCACAACGCGATCGTGCCCCGGGTGATGCAGTTGCTCAAGGAAAAGGGCGCGGAGGATGTCCTCGTGATCGTCGGCGGTATCATTCCCGACGAGGACGCCGAGCAGTTGAAGCAGTTAGGGGTCGCCGCCGTGTTTCAGCCAGGAGCCTCGCTTCAGGAGATCGTGAATTTCATCCGGTCTTCGGTCAAGCAGGCCGTTTAGCGGGCCGGGAGCCCAAGCATGAAAGAGTAGCCATGCAGGAACGACCTAACATTGCGGTATTCATTGACTACGACAACATCGAGATCGGCGTGAAGTCCACGCTGGGGCGCGAATTCGATGTCGCGCTCGCCTTGAACGCCCTCAAGGAGCGGGGCGACGTGGTGGCCAAGTTCGCCTACGCCAACTGGGGCCGTCAGGAGGGCGCCACGCGCAAGATGGCGGAAAACGCCGTGCAGATGGTGCAGCGCATCCCTTCGCCCCGCGGCGACAAGAACGGAGCCGACATCAACCTCGCCCTCGACGCCCTGGAGATGGCGTTCACGCACGACCACATCAACGCGTTTGCGATCGTGAGCGGGGACAGCGATTTCATCCCGCTCGTCAACAAGCTGCGCGAGTATGGCAAGACGGTTTTCGTGTTGGGGGGCAAGGCGTTCACCAGCACGATTCTGCAACAGAACTGCCACGAATTCATCAGCTACGAATCGCTTCTGGACGAATCGCAGAAAACATCCCGCCAGCCGAGCCAGCGAGCGCCGCGGAAGCGGCAGGCCGCCCTGGACCCGGCCCACGCCATGCCTCTGGTAGAGCGCGCGCTCCAGGTGCTGGAGCGGCGAGGGGTCCAGCCGCAGCTTGGCCTGCTGAAATCCACCATGCTCCAGCTCGATCCTGCCTTCAGCGAAAAGGATTACGGCGCGGGCAGTTTTTCGGAGTTCGTGGAGAAGCTGCGCAACGCGGGTTATGTGGAGCTGTCCGGGAGTGAGGGACGCTATATCATCGAGCGCAAGAGCGCGGCGCCGCCGGCCCCTGTCCTCGATCCGGAGGAGGCGCTCCCGCTGCTGCGCGACGTGCTCGAGACGCACCGGCTCGAGCTGGAAAACGGCCGCCCGGCCGAGGAAGTGGAAGCGTGGTTCCGCCAGGAGCATCCCGATTTCAACCCAGCGGCATACGGTTTCCGCGAATTCGCTGAGTTTTTAAACTATGCCCAGGACAAGCTCGTCGTTAGGATAGAGCCGCACGAGGACCGGGGCTTGCTCGTGTTCCTCGGGGCCGAGTTCTACCCCCCCGCGGACCTGGAGGTTCCTGTGGTTGCCTCCCCGGTGCCCGAGGAGCCGAAGAAACGCCGCACGGCTCGCCGGAAGCGCGCTGCCGCCGGCGAAGACGCCACTTCCACATCCGCCACGCGCCCGCGGCGCCGCCGCAGGTCCGCTGCGCAGCCAGTAAAATAGCCGGATTCAGGAGCCATTGGAATGATCGAGCGAGTGATTCCCGACGGTGTGCCTGCGCCTCGCGGACCGTATTCCCCCGCCGTGAGGGCAGGTGATTTTATTTTTGTTTCGGGCCAGGGGCCGATTGATCCGGCCACGAACCTGTTCTCGTTTGGCGACATCCGCCACGAAACGCGCCTGGTCTTGACCAACATCCAGCGCATTCTGGAGGCGTGCGGCGCCTCGCTGCGGGATGTGGTCAAGTGTTGCGTATTCCTGGCGGACGGCCGGGACTTCGCGGCAATGAACGAAGTTTACGCGGAGTTTTTCGGCGAGCAGAAACCGGCGCGCACGACCGTTGAAGCCAGGTTTGTCGTGCCGGAAATGAAGGTCGAAATCGATTGTATTGCCTACAAGCCGCGGTAACAGGGACTGCTAATACAGCCGCACACCGCGCGGTCCGGGGGGCCCTTCCAGACGGACGGCATCCACGAAACGCACCGTGTGGGAGGCGAGCGTCATGACGAGCGAGTGGGTACGGCAGCCCCCGCCGAAGAAGCGCACACCGTGCAGCAGGGCGCCGTCGGTGACACCGCACGCAGCGAAGATCAGCCGCTTGCCGGGCGCAAGGTCCCGCGCCCCGTAAATGCGCCGGGGATCGCGGATGCCCATGCTTTGAATCCGCTCCTCGAGCTCCGGCGTGTCAATCACCAGCCGGGCTACCATTGCTCCGCCGAGACAGCGCAAGGCGGCTGCCGTAAGGACCCCCTCAGGAGCTCCGCCAGTTCCCATGACAGCGTGTACGCCGGCGCCCCGGACCGCCACGGCGATACCGGCGGAGAGGTCGCCGTCGCTGATCAGCCGGATCCGCGCGCCGGCTTGCCGGATCTCCTCAACCAGCTTGCGATGGCGCGGCCGGTCAAGGACAATCACCACCAAGTCCTCAACATCCCGATCCAGGCAACGGGCGATGGTACGGAGGTTTTCCGCAACCGGCGCCTCGAGGTCCAGGGCGCCCCGGCAGGCAGGGCCCGCGATGATCTTTTCCATGTAACAGTCCGGAGCGTGCAGCAGCCCTCCCGGCTCGGAAGCGGCCAGGACCGCGACGGCTCCTGGGGCACCGGTGGCGCAGAGGTTCGTGCCTTCCAGCGGATCCACGGCGATGTCGTAACGCGGGCAGCGCAGACCTGCCGGTGCCGCCGCGCCCACGCGCTCGCCGATGTAGAGCATAGGCGCTTCGTCCCGTTCGCCCTCGCCGATTACAATGGCGCCTTCGATCGGAACTTTTTCAAATGCCGCGCGCATGGCTTCCACTGCCGCCCGGTCGGCGAGCTCCGCATCCCCGCGTCCCATCGTCCGCGCGGCAGCGATGGCGGCTTCCTCCACGACTCCCACCAGCGAAAGTGCCAGGTGGGACTCGGCGACCGCGTCAGAAAGCGCCACGGCCTCAGAAGAACTGTCCGCTTCCAGATTCATGTCTCCCTCCGCCTGTTCCCATGGTAGCGGGGGCCAGTCAGGGCTTCTTATCGCGCGGGCAAGTAACGCCGCACCAGGTTGTCGTACACCCAGCCTCCGAGCAGTCCGCCCGCCAGCGGCCCGGCAACAGGCACCCAGAATACCAACGTGCCGTCGGTGAGTCCATTGTTGCGAAAACCTGCAAGAACCGTAAAAAGACGCGGACCAAAATCCCGCGCGGGGTTGATCGCGTATCCGTGCATTCCTCCGAAGGACATCCCGATGGCTACGACAACGAGTCCCACGGCTACAGGGGTGAGCCCAGACCCTAGCGGCTGGTTCCGTTCATCCACGATCGCGAGGACGAGCAGCACAAGCAAGGCGGTGCCAAGGATCTGGTCGAACAAGCCGGCCAACGGCACCTCCGGGAAGGCCGGAAACGTGGCGAAGACCCCCGCGGTGCGCTCAAGCAGGGGATCGGCCTTTTGAAAAGCGGGACGGTAATTCCAGAAGACCACTGCAGCACCGGCGAAGGCCCCTGCGGTCTGCGCCAGGCAATACGGCACCACTTTCCTCCAGGGAAATCCGCGGAACACCGCAAGCGTCACGGTCACGGCGGGATTGATGTGAGCCCCGCTGATCCGGCCGGCGACGTACAACCCCATCGTCACGCCCAGTCCCCAGCCGAAAGTGACGTTGGTATAGCCTCCTTTTACAACCTCCCCCGTCGCGCCGGAGCCGAATAACGTCACCATCGCCACCACGCCGCTGCCGAACAGAATCAACACCATCGTGCCGAGAAATTCGGCGACAAGCTCTGCTTTCAGGCTGTGAGGATGCATAAGATCGGAGCATTGTATCAAAGCCCTGTATCGGAGTAGCGGCCGCACTTTCCGCCTTTCGCCGTAGAATGGCAGGGTATGCCGTGGGAAAACCCCGTCAAGCAACTGCTGCGAGAAGATAAGCCGGTCTTGGGGGCCACCATTACCACGTCGAGCCCGGACGTGGCGGTACAGGCTGCCATGGTGGGCTTCGATTTCCTCTGGATCGAAATGGAGCACGCTCCCATTACTCTGGAGAGCCTGCGAGCGATGGTGCTCGCGACACGGGGACTTCGCGCCGTTCCGTTTGCGCGGATTCCGGTGAACGAACTGTGGACTGCCAAGCGCGTTCTCGACGCCGGAGTCCACGGCGTCATCTTTCCCTTCACCAGCACTCCTGAGCTGGCGGCGCAAGCGGTCCAGGCTTGCAAGTACCCCCCGCTCGGACGTCGCGGCTCCGGGGCCGGCTTGGCAATGCGCACGTGGCCAGAACCCGAGTCCTACTACGATTCGGCCGACCGCAATGTGATGGTTGTAATTATCATCGAGGAGGCGCGCGCCGTGGATGACATCGAAGCCATCGCTTCCACCCCCGGTGTGGACGTACTGTTCATTGGAACTTCGGACCTTTCTTTCTCCCTGGGTCTGCGAGGGGACCAGCAACATCCCCGGCACCGGGAGGCCGTGGCGCGGATTGTCGAAGCCGCTCAACGTCATCAGAAGGTGGTGGGCCGTCCCGCGGGCAGTCCGGACCAGGTCAGGGAATTTCTCAAGCAGGGTTTCCGTTTCTTCCAATGCACCACAGACCTCGGCTTTATGGCTAGCGGCATGCGTCGTTTTCTGGAACCTCTCGGCAAGTTTACGCCGCGGCCAGAGATTAAGACACTATACTAAGCGGGCATCGAGCTTGCTGTTCGGATTTGCGAGATCGGCAGGCGTTGCCCGGGACAGGCTGAACCGGGGACGGAGTCGGGGCTGCAGTGCTGCCATAGTTGATGCGGTAAGAGAGCCGGCCGGAGAGACGATTGACGCCGGCCACCGGGGAGGAGACTGTTCCTATTTGCCGCGAATCCGGGTGCAGGCTTGCTCGGCGCCAGTCGGGTCAATCGCGCTGGAACCTTCCTCGATATACTGGATCCGTCCTTCGCGATCAACCACGAAAGTCGTCCGGTTGGCGATTCCCCTTTCCGGAATCAGAACACCGTAGAGCTTGGATACCTCACGCATGAAGTCGCTGGCGAGCGGAAAAGTGAGTTTCATCTCCTCGGCCCAGTGGCGGAGTGTCGGTAGCATGTCCGTGCTGATGGCCACGACCTGAGCATCCATCCCTTCGAATTTCGCGATACCACCCTGGTACGCGTTGAGCTCCTTCGTTCAACCGCCTGTGAACGCTGCCGAAAAGAACGCCAGCACGACCATTTTCTTGCCGCGGTAATCGGACAGCGTGAATTTGCCATTAGTGGAAGGCAGGGTGAAATCGGGCGCTAGATCGCCCACTTTCAGATGCGTCCGCGTCGGCGCGGGCTGCGATTGCGCACTCAGCACTCCGGCGGTCAACAGCCCCGCCAGGATCCAACCCCTCTGTTTCATGCCCGACCTCCTCACTGGGTGTCCCTGCAAAAGCCTATCATGCCGGGGGCGACTGCGCAACCCCTCGAGCTCAAAGATGCTCAAAAAGTGACGTAAAGCACCCGGGTGCTCCCCGCCGCTACCTGTATCCGCACCCTCAAGTTCTCGGCTTCCTGCGTCCACTTTCCGTTCCCCAGCACGGCTCGGTCGGGAACCAGTACCAAGGCTTTCCCGTCGCTCGTCACCTGCCGCACGCGCGAGACATGGTGAAGAACCCACTCGTAGGTGCGCGTGACCTTGGACTCTATCTCGAGTCGTAGCGAATCCAGGGCCGGCGCCGCGTGAAGCTGCGTGTAATCATTGAGCTCCGGCTCCACCAAGAAGAATTCAGCCGCAAGCTTTGGGAAATAGTGCAGCTCCAATAAATCTTTTTCCTGATCAGACTCTATCGGAATCAGAGACCCGTTCTTGACTAGTAGCGGCGCCTCGCCGTCGCTCGCGCACAATTCGATCTGGCGGCGGCCTTGGTGCACACGGTTCGTGCGCCATTCGGTCCAGATCCCCATCGGCAGGTAGGCATTTCGGCAACCCTCGGGGCCATAAACCGGCGCCGCCAGCAGCTCGTCTCCGATCATGAATTGGTCGGAAACGTTTGCCGCCTGCTCGTCGAGAGGGAACTGCAACGGCAGGGGCCGGATAATCGGAAGCCCTCGGCCGACAATCTCGTCTGCATATGACAGGAAGAAATGGCTCCAGCGCTGGCGGAGCTGGCGGAGCTGCGTAATCATATCCGCCGTTTCGCTCGTTTGGGGGCCCGGGATCCCGCTCACAACAATCGGTACAAGGGACGCCAGTTGCGCTGCACGCTCAAACAGCAGCGGCGACGCCGTATCATATGGGCCGAGATCAAGCACCGGTAGCAGCAAACCCGAAAGCGATCCGTGAACCAGTGCAAGGATAGAGCTGCGCAAGCTTTCCCAGTCTTTGGGCGCAGGCAGCCGCCAGCCTGCACGAGGCAGCTGGGTTGGCTGCAGGATCCCCAGTTCCCACCGCCTCAGAGGTGGCGGCGGAGTCTCGACCTCGCTGTGCTCCTCGAGAATCTCCTTTGGGGTGGGGCCGTAGTAAAACCAGTATTCAAATACGGGTTCGTTCAATGCCGTGACGCACCACTCGTCCGGAGCGGAGGCCGCTAGGTCGAAAACGTATCGAGCCGGTTTCGGATGGTATACTCCGAAGCCCCGGCTTGAAATCAAGAACGGACGATCCGACTCGACGATGCGACCGCGCAGGTTGACACTGGCTTCTGTCCGCGCTCCGAGCCCGTAAAAGCGTTCCTTGAGATCGGCCCGGCGCCTTACGGAGGAACCAGTCGAGGTCGGCTTCGGCCCCTCCGGTTCCTCCAGAATACTAACCCCCTCGCGATCCCAGACCTCCACCGCCCACGTTCGTTTATCCAGTTCGACGCGCAGGTAGCGGGTCTCAAATCGGATTTTCGTTTCCGTCTCGGCGCGCAAGACCTGCACTTGCTGCGACGCCCTTGGCGGGGGACATCGTCTGCTCTCTCCCCAATCGCGACAAATGCGAAACGTGGACGGCGAGAGCCATTCCACCACCCCATGGCCATCGGCGAGCTGCACGTCCGCCACGGGGGTTGACGCCGACGCCGCGACCAGTTTCGCTAAAACCAGCACGCCTGCCGCCCGCACGTTCAGGATCATAACAGCAGCAGCCGGGGCTGAACTTCTCCGGTCACCCTGGCCTCGTGTTCTCCCACGAAGACATTCACCTCCGACCGCACGCCGAATCGCGGCAAATAAATCCCCGGCTCAACGGAAAAGCATGTCCACGGAATGATCCTTCGCTCATCGTGCGTCTCAAAGTTATCCATGTTGGCGCCCGTTCCGTGGACGTCTTCTCCAATCGAGTGGCCTGTCCGGTGAATAAAATACTCTCCGTAACCTCGCTCGTAAATGAACCGTCGTGCTACGTCGTCTACTTCGAATCCGCGGAGCGGGTCCCCTTCGTCCACAGCCTTCTGCACGTATGCCACGGCGGCGTCGCGTGCCCCCCGAACAGCGTCGAAGACATTTTCCACTTCGGAGGGTGCTTCTCTCCCGCAGTAGGCGGTCCAGGTGATGTCGTAGTAAACCGCACCTGGCTCGTCGAGTTTTGCCCATAAGTCTATCAGCAAAACGTCTCCGCGCCGAATTGGGCGGTGCCGGTCTTGCTGCGGTTCATAGTGCGGGTCGGAGGCGTTTTCATTGACGGCCACAATCGGGCCATGCTCTGTGACGAGACCCCGCTTGCAGAACTGTTCCAGGATGAAGTTCTTTATCTCCCACTCGGTGGTCGTGTCTCCAGTTGAGAGCTTCTCCGCGACAAGCCGGAACGCTTTATCCCGCACCTCATCCACAATTGCGGCGGCGCGCAGGTGGGCGGCGAGCTTGGCTTCGGTCCACCTCGCCTCGAAGTACTGGACCAAATCCGCAGAACTGACAACTTCGACCCCGAAGCTGCTGACAAGTTCTACCGTTCCCGCGTCCACCATCGAAACATAAGGAATGGCGCATCTTGGCGAGTACTGCATCGCTACTCGTCGGCATCGATGCAGGATCTGCTGGAGGGCTTCGGTTTGACTCCGCCAGCTCGAATACGTTTGCTTTTTGCCGGGCAACGAGTCGAGCATGGCCTCTTCAATGCGGTGAACCAGCTTTTGCGGCTCCCCATCAGCAGGAATCAAGTAGTACCAGCGCCGTGTGGGCTCCCGCGGCGGCCGAAGCCCGAGAATGCGGTACGCTAAAGGATCACGCCGGTGATGGTCAAAGAACAGCCATCCGTCCAGCCTCTCATCGCGGAGTGCCGCCTGGATCGCTGGGATATCCATTATTTGACGTCTCCCATCAGCTTACGAATGGGGCCTGCCAGCAGGGCCATTATCATCCCGGCGCCGACAGCGGTTGCGCCCACGACTCCGAACAGCGCCGGAAGCGGGAGGGCTTCGTACAAGGCGGCTATGCGTCCGCCAATATAGTTACCGACCGAAATGGAAAGGAACCAGACTCCCATCACAAGCCCTCCAATACGGGCCGGAGCGAGCTTGGTCATAGCGCTCAAGCCTACAGGACTCAGGCATAATTCGCCTGCCGTGTGAAGCAGGTATACCGCCACGAGCCACAGAGGACTTATCCGAATACCCTCTTCGGTTAAGGAAGCTCCCGCGGCGAGCACGAGGAATCCCAGCCCCGCAGCCGTCAGCCCCCAGGCGAATTTCGCCGGACTGGAGGGCTCACGAGGCCCCAGTCGCATCCACAGCCACGCAAACACCGGTGCGAGCGCGACGATAAACAGAGCGTTCAACGACTGAAGCCAGCTTGCCGGAAAGGAGAATCCAAAGATGGTCTTATCCGTGTTGCGCTCCGCAAAGAGGTTGAGTGTGGATCCGGCCTGTTCGAAGACGCCCCAAAAAATCGTTGACGCGAGAAAAAGCACACCTACGACGATCAGTCTCCGGCGTTCCTCGCGAGTCCAATCTCCGAGGAAAAGCGCCCAAACGAAAAAGCCAACAACGACGAATGCCAGCAAGATCCCTAAGGCGTCTGAAAGTGCTTGCGCCGTGAAGCGGACCAAGCCGGCAACGTGAGCTAAAGCCAGCGCGCCGGCGGCGACAAAGAGAAAAGCAAGCCGTTTGGTTACCGCCGTGCGTGGCACATTCTTATTCCTTTGTGTTGGTAATCCCGCTTTTCCCAGGTGCCTTGACCCTGCCACGTACTGCGTCAGTCCCAGCAGCATGCCGGCGCCCGCCAGAGCGAATCCCAAGTGCCAGTTGATCCTCTGTCCCAGATATCCGCACGCCAAGGGTGCAAGGAATGCCCCAACGTTGATGCCCATGTAGAAAATGGAAAATCCCGCATCCCGGCGCGGGTCCGCTGCATCGTACAGTTGCCCGACCATGACGCTCACGTTGGGCTTCAACAAACCCGTCCCGCAAGCCACCAGGATGAGGCCGGAATAGAAAGTGGCTAGAGACGGAATCGCGAGGAATAAATTCCCCGCCGCGATGACAATCCCGCCGCAGAGGACCGCGCGGCGCTGTCCCAGCCGGCGGTCTGCGACCCAGCCGCCGGGCAGGCTGAGCAAGTAAACCATCGCCGTGTACAGTCCATAAATCGCTCCGGCCTTGGCGACATCGAAACCCAGACCGCCCGCCTCTGGAGGCGCCGTCATGAACAGAATCAGGAGAGCCCGCATTCCGTAGTAGCTGAACCGCTCCCACAACTCTGTCATGAACAGAGTCGCGAGACCTCTCGGATGGCCGAAAAAGCCTCGGTCGGCCGCTGCCCTCAGCTGAGCGTTGGCTCCTGTCGCCATGTCACTTGCGTCGGTAAACTGGCCACACCAGCCCCCCCTCTGGGATCAATGACGGAAAAAGCCAGCACGTCGTCTCTCCAATCTTGACTGAAACCATCCCAGTGTTGCGTGGCTACCGTGAGTGTATACTCCTGTTGCGCCAGCAGGCATGCAAACCGGAATTCCACCAAAAGTTCCTGCCCGGCTTCAACGGGCCCCAGATCGCATCCCTCCAACCTGGTGTTGGTGCCGAAGACATCCATGCCCAGGCGGTTGCGGATGAGGATTCCCACCACGGGTCGCTCGGTCCGTTTATAGTATTGGGCGCGCACGCGCACGGACACCCGCTCGCCGTGCCGGATCGTGCGCACGGGAGTTCCACATGGTCCGAGCAGCTCCACTTCGATCAGCCGGCTCGTGCCGTCCCCATGCCGAAACGATCCTTGCGGCACCGGATCGCGCTCTGCTTCTCGGTCGAGCTCCCCCCGCTGCCGCTCAAGAACCATCCCAACGTAGCGGTTAATGACTTCTCCGGGCGGACCTTCAGCTGCAATGCGACCTTCCAGCATGAGGATTGCGCGGTCCGACAGACGCTTGACCAACCCGAGATCGTGCGATACGAACAGCACGGTTACATTCCGGCGCTTTAATTCTTCAAATTTGCGGATGCACCGATTGGCGAAGATCGCGTCGCCCACGGCGAGCGCTTCGTCCACGATCAGGGTGTCGGGATCGACATGAATAGCAGTAGAAAACGCCAGGCGCACGTACATCCCCGCAGAGTACTCCTTGACCGGACGGTCAATGAACTCGCCGACCTCCGCGAAGGCCTCGATCGCCGGAAACACCCGATCGACATCGCGCCGTGACAGCCCCAGGATCTCGCCGTTGAGATACACGTTCTCCCTGCCCGTGAACTCAGGGTTGAAGCCGGCGCCGAGTTCAAGTAATCCGGCGACCCGTCCCTTAGCGTACACTCGCCCGGTAGTGGGCTGGACAATGCCGCTCAGGACTTGCAGCAGCGTGCTCTTACCGGATCCGTTTGGCCCTACAATCCCGACAAACTCACCCCGGTCCGCAAAAAGCGTGACTTCGCGCAGAGCCCAGAACTCCCCACGCCGGGGCCGCGCCGCAGGCGACAACGCCTCAAGCAGCCGGTCGATCGGGCGTCGGTACAGGTGATAGGCTTTGGAAACTTTTTGGGCCAGGATCACGCCGGAACGTTCAAGGATACCGCGATCCCTCTGCGAACTCAACCTTCCGTCTGGCTAAAGTCGAATTGTAACCGTAAGATCTCGCCCCGGAAAACTCCCAGCCCCTTGCGGCGTCGCGAGGATGTCCAGGCTGACTTCGGCGCCGGCCCGCAAGGGCGGCAGCCCGAACCCGCTGACGATGTTCGAAATTCGTGCGGCCGCCGGTATCACTAGAGTGCAATACGGTTCGCTGCCTTGTCTCAGTTGTAGGGTTACCGCTCCCCCGGACGGACCCTCTCGGAGAACAGCAAAGATGTCCCGGACGGCATGGGATTCCTCGACGACAAGGGGGGGCGCCACGTCCGACTGCGCCGCCAGGTAACCCTCGACTTGAATCGACAGCTGTCCCCCTGAAAGCGTCCGCAGCCCGCCTTCAGGGGAGTCCGTGAAAGCCGCCACCGCCGTCTGGCTGTTACCCCGCATGTTCGTAACGAATAGTTCGGCGCTGGCAATGCGTACATCTGGCAGAAAAATAGGATAACTGAAAGCCCCGCTGGCCGGACTGCCAAAGAAATCTCGGACGAAAGGAATGATAAACACTTTTTGCCGCAGATGGTAAATTTTTTCGCCAGCACTGTGAGAGACGGGCGCCGTCCCGTGGAAACCGCGCACAACTTCATATCGCGTCCTCGCATTCGTAACGGCCGTCACTTGCATAACCTCACTTCCAATTTGAACGACAGTCTGCGGCTGCGCATGGCCCGGCAGGTTGAGCTCGATCAGATTGTCAGTGGGAGTCACGTCCGATGCAAGTGCATACTGGCTCGGGCTTGCCAGTTCGCTCCAATAGTGCACAGTGAGCGTTGCCGCCGTGATCGTCCGCGTGTTTGTCAGATCGGAAAAACCGATTGCAGATAGTTCGAAGGTCCCTTTCCCCGTCGGCTGCAGTCCGAAGACCGGCGTCTCCGGAACGTCAGTGTCCAAGGGCACCAGGCTTCCACCCCCGATGCGCCACCTTGTCAGCGGCGATAATTCGTACAGTGCCTCCTTGTTGTTGACGTTGGCTGCGCGACCTGAGATATGCAACGTGGCGCCGATTCGGTTCGGAACCTCGAATTCCACCGGACTGGTGCGCGTGGTAGCGCCGAAGTGCCAGGTCGCTTCGGCGACGACAAAACGGCTGGTGCCGTCGGGCTCCACGCTCCAGGGCTTGTCCAGTGTAAGGGTGGTGGCGTCGTTGTGAGTTATGATCCGTTCTTGACCTGCGCCCTTGCCCTTAGTAATGCGGACCACCGACTGACGGTAGCCGTTCACAGGCATCGCCAGAGAGTCGTTGCCGATTGTAAACGGCCCGTAGATCGTGGCTTGGTGCTCTGGGAGTTGCTCAAAGCGCCAGTAGAAATTAGCGTGGTCGAAGTTTTCATCAGGGGGCGCTTCGAGTAAAATCGCAAGACCCGTGTCTGTGAACTCTGCAGCTGGCGTTTGGTTGGCGGCGATACGGTACATCAGTGCGGGTGTACTGCCACGGTAGACATTGAACCCCGTCGTCCCGGGCGGAAAGCGGAGACCCACGAGCCGTACGCTGTTGGTGTTCGACGCAGAAGAAATCCGTGCCGGAATCACAAATGAAAGCGGACTTTCGCTCCCTCCTGCGAACAGCGCACTGACGGCGTAATAGAAGGTTTGGCCCGCGGGAAGTGTGCCGCCCACGGTTTCAACAAGTGGCGAAAGGCTGACCATCGGGACACTGCGCATACCTGCCCCGGGCTTGGGGGGTACCGCAAAGCCGGCCCGGATCCACACCGTCATCCGGCCGTCTCCTGTCTCGTCCACGCGTTCCTGCACCTCGAACTGGGGATCGCCATCAGCATCCAGTACCAGTCCGATGAGCGGACGGGGAAGACCGACCTCGTATCCGGGCTGGCGCCCCGCTCCGCTTGCGCCTTCGGGCGGCGCATCTTGGTACCAGGCGTCGTCGTGGATCTGCGCCGTGATTCGCGCGGTTCTATAGTTTATCCCAGGTGCGATAGTCTTGATGCGAAACGGCTGCCGCTGAAATCCTTCTTTTAAATAGGTCAGAGTGATCAAATCGCCGGGCTTAAGCCCAACGCCCCGTACACTCGTTTCGAATTCTACATACGTGTTGCCGCGAATGGCTTTGTCCAAAATGAGCTGCGCCGCCCTCGCGGCCTGACTTGGATTGGGAATACCCAACGCTGGCAACGGCATGCTCACCTCCTGGCCCACGCGGAGTACGTCCTCCGGATCCACCAGAGACAGGCTGTCCTGCTGGTACTCGTTCAGCGCGTCTTGGAATTCCACGGTGACCCGGTTCGGCGTCTCCGCCGTTCCCCGAGACCAAACCCGGAGGCTCGGTTCGCCACCGCCGGTTCGTAAGATTCCCGAAAACCCGAACGTTCCGTCCCCGAACTCGTACGCTGGCCAGCCCCCATCGAGCGGCGACACACTGTTGCTCCCCGGGAATCGGTCCGGCTGCTGGCGCGCCAGCGTGTCTTCGATTCGCACCTGAAGTTTTCCGTCGTCTCCTTGCACTAAGTACAATCGTGAGCCGGCTTGAATACCGCGCACAATTTCCGCCACGCTGCGGCGCCGTCGTAGAACAAGATTGCATTGAAATCGCGGCACGAGTACCGGATTGCCGTACAAGTCCGAAGCCGGGATCAGTTCCGCACAGACGGCCGCCGCACGGCTGAAACTCGGAAGGTCGATCTCTTCCAACCGCCAGCCGGATCTGCGCAGAACGTCTAACAATACCCATGCCGGGTTATTGTCAAATATTTCTCCTATGTAATTACCCTGTGCGTCGTATTGCGACAGTTTGACGCCCTGCGCCAGCACTTGGATCCGAGGCAATGTCTGCCCGTCATTGACGCGATTCGGCACCACGACGGACAACACAGCCATGCTGCCGTACGGATCTCCGCCTTCGAAGTCCGGGTTGAAAGCTCCCGTTCTCGCTCCGAGGCTCACGACGTGATACCAGCCCGTCGCCGTCATGTCGGTCCCGGGCCGGCCCTCAGGGATGTCGAGATCGTTGACCAGCACCTTGAGAACGCCTTGCATTTCTCCAATGCCAAGCAGAACCTCGAGCCGGGTAAGGTTTCCGTCGTTGCGAGCAAACACGATGGGCGGTGCGTACCAGGCCGTTCCGTACACGAGGGGCACGAAGTCGTTGTACCGCGCCTCGTTCTCTTTGACGGCTGCGTAGTGAAATCCCCGTTCTCCGTGGCTGCGTACTACGATGGACGAAGGTACAAACTCAATTCCGCCGAACCGCCGCGTGATGTTTCCGCGGCTGTCAACGTCAAACATTCCCCTCTGTTCGCAAGCGCTGCGCGTGAAGTCGCACGTCGTGAAAAGCTCGCTTCCGTTGAGGTTGCCCACTCCACCAGGAACGTCGGGCGAGTACCCACAGCGATAGAACAACGAATACTTTCCCTCTATGCCCCCGTCCAACGCCTCAATCCGCTGCTCCGGTGTAGCGGGAAATCTCCAGGGGCACCTGCGTTGAATTCTTACCTCAGGCAACAGTACCCGCTGGAGGTTGAAGCGACTCCCCACGGTCAGGCGCAGTGTACTTTCCGTGATCTCGTCCGGAGCTTGCGCGACGCCGCGAAAAATCACGCTGGCTTCTGAAACCGGTTGTCCCGTCCCGAGATCGAAAAAGGCAAAGCGGACGACCACGCGGCTGCCTTTCCAACCCGTGGAGCGCTCGACTTGGGACAGGCGCGAGTCGGCGTTGGCAAGAGTCAGCACGATTCGTGCGGATCCGTCTGCGCCAGCCTCCGAATCCGCCCGGATCTCGAAAAAGTTGTGCCGCAATATGCGGGCTTCGTACCGCTCTCCTTGGAAGGTCACTTCGTGGGTGCTCCAGTGCAGCCGCTCGCCGGACACCAGTTCGCATTCCACCAAGAACAGCGGCGTGTCGGTGACTTCTTGTTCTTTGATCTGCGCAATCGTGCTCATGGAGAAGCCCCTGCGTGACGAAAAAGTGGACTCTTGCGGACTGCGGCAACCACGCTGAATCGTGCTAGCCGGCGAGCGGAGCGCTCACGTGGATCTTGCACGAATATCGCCCGGGCGCCTCGGCGGTGATGGTTAACGCGTCCGCGTCAAAACGGGCGGACGGGTACACCCCGTTTCTTGCCGCGGTCGCTTTATAAGCGGAAGGGTGTACCTGCGGTTCCACTTGTAGCCCCCAGACTTCGATCGCGGTTCCTGCGTTCAATCTCAGCCCAAAACGTACCCGCTCAGCCGTTGTCGTTGCCCGGCTCGACAACCAGACACGTCGCCAGACCGGTGTGGCCGGCACGACTTGCTGCTCCTGTGTGTCCACAGTTGTGCGTACAAGTGCGAGATCTGCAGGTGTGTCGCTCCTCACGTATGCACTGAAGCAATACTGGTACCAGCCGGGCGCAAGCAGAGTCTGCGCGATCTCTTGGGGTGCAGACCCGTTGTTGGCAATTCTTGTTGCCCGGAATGTCCCTTCGGGGTCAGGCTGGCCTTCCGTGAGAACCAGCATCGGGTCCTTATCCCACACAGGTTCACTCAAACGCTCGCTCCATTGAAGTAAGTTGGCGACCGGATCGAGGAACGTGAAAGTGTTGAGTCGGCCTTCAGCCTGCTGGAAAAACACTTCGAGAGCTGCCCTTTCCGTTTCCGCCAGTCCTCGGTAGGTGAGTTCCCACACTACTCGTCCGGCCGAAAAGTCGGCCATTGTCAGTACCTTACCGTCTGCGAGCACATTGGACACGGATCGGAACACTCTGCGCTTGACCAGCGGGTATTGAGCCGTGGCCCCCGTGGCCAACTGAGGGAAGTACGGCATACTAATCGGTTTTCTCCCGGATGATCAGTTGGACTTGCCCCTGGTCGTCGGCGTCCCAGGTGAACTCCGCCATGTCCCGGTCGAGAGAGCAGTGGGAGTAGACAGTGCCATCCAGCGGATCCGTGAACGAAAAGCTCCCTGCAGCGCCTCTCACGGACTCCGCAAACTCGACGAATGCCTGCATTTCGACATCGTTTAGCATTTCCAGTCCTATGACCCACGTGTGCATGGGCCCACGCAGTTCGCGGAAACGCTGTTCGCTCCCGTCCACAAAACGTGCGACGTGCGTCCGATACTTCACGACTCGTGTCAACGGATACTGGGACGATGCGCCCGTCTTAAGACTGGGAAAATTGGACATGCTATAACTCCGCGATTACGTCGTTCAGACCGTGAGCGTTCAGCAGTGCCTCCCTCACTGCCCGCGCGATCTCGTCGCGGTGTTCGATGAAGGATCGGCTGTCAATGGCCTGGATCTGGATGGAAACCTGGGTCGGGGGCGGAAGCGCTCTTCTAGGTAGTCCTCTTTGATCATAATCCGCCTCAAAAATCGGATCTCCTGCCGTCTGGGGTACTGCGCCCTGAAGCCGCAACGGGGTCGGCGCAATGTAACGGGGAAGTTGCGCTGCGGGCTCCGAGTTTCCACCTCCGAACAAACCGAGAAGGCCGGAGAAAATTGGAGAGAGCGCGAAACCGCCTCCGAGCAGGCGGCCTGCAGTCCTCAGGGCGTCCGCAGCGAATCCCGCCAGTGCCCCGGGGCGCGATGTCGTATTCTCTTTTACCGCCTCCGTATTCTCCTCCACCACGTCCGCTTGCCGTTGCGCGGCATTTCGGAGTTGCTCCAAGCTGCGTTGCGTACTCTCCAGCTGTGCCCCGCCTTGGAGAATGGCGGTCGTTGCCCGTTCTAAGACATCTCGGCTGTTCGCCGTTCCAAATATCGCCAGGAGTCGCTCAATCTCGTTCATGCAATTTCTCCGCCTCCTTGCGCCACTCGTTTTCTAGTACGAGAAACGCCTCTGCTTGGCGGGCGCTCATTTTTGCAAGGTCTGGTTTCCCCGAGATTTTCCAAGCATAGTAACGTTCAAGAAACTCAAGGCTCTCTGCCGTAATCATCGAATTTGGACACTGGCTCACCGCGACGTCACCCCGTGCCCATACAATCTGGCGACGCGTGCCGTCCCGCTTCGGGAGAAAGCCGCAAGCGCGCCGTTGCTCCAGGCCTTGTTCGCGGCAGACATCGCACCTCCACTTGGCCTGGTCCGAAAATTGAAAGTGGAAGGCGACGATCAGTTTTTTCGTTCTTGCTCCGTGAGGCCGCACTCGGCCTTGACCAGCGAGAGCGCTTCCCGTACGAGATCCTCGGGGCCGGATGCGAGCAGTTGAGCTGGGGTGGCCGGCTCGCCGTCGACTATGAGGCCTTCCACGTTGGCCAGACCCCACTCGAGATAGATGCGGTCGACTTCGGCTGCCAGAAGAGCCGCCGCCACCTTCTCTTCGGGATCCTTGCTTGCCGCGAGGTAGTCTCCCCGCCCGGCCACCTCGCGTATTCGCCGCGCCAGCTCAATTCTTCGGTCGAATGACACTTTCCGGATGGTCAGCCACACGCCGGGAATGGACCGTGACTCCACTCGACGCAGGCTCTTGTAATTTCTCGTGCTAGGCGAACGCCACAGCGATTTCATCGTCCGCAATGCCCTGCGCACGGCACCTCGTAAACTGCCACTGCAAACGCCGCTCGTTGTCATTGAACTCCGGTACCTCCGGTATCACGGATTTGAGGTAGACTCCGCACAGCTGCCCGGAAGCGTTTCCCAGCTGAAACATGACTTCAATCGGTGACCGTTGCCGAGCCGCCTGATAGAGACCCTTCGTCGCGTCATCGTCTTCCTCGTAAAGATCGAAATCCAGCTCCACACGGCGGGGACCCGGAACCAGACACCTGGGAAGGACGCTGCCGAATTCACGACTTCGGACGTCAAGATTGTTCCCGACGGTGATCTCGGCGGCTGTGAGCGTGAAAAATCGGTCGGGAACAACGCCGAGCCATGCTTGTCCCAGGTGTCCGGGAATGACCTGGGCCTCGAAGGCGGCCGGTGCCGGTTCAGCAGGAAACGCAACCAGGCCTCCTTCTCCGGGCACAAAACTGACACTGTCAATGACATCCGCAGCTTCGCCGCTGAACAAGAACTCGTGATAATCTCCATTGATTCGGATTTGCATTCGGTCGACGCCGGCGCCGTAGAGAATTCGCTGCACGGCGCTGGGAGGATCCCAGTAATCGAATATGCTGACGCTCTTCGGCTGTTTTGCCGGAAAATAGGTAATGGTTCGCCCTAGCGGAGAACCCACACTCGGCGTGATGCTGAACGGCGCGTTCAAGATGACAGTGCTTGCATCCGGGGTGTTGAGCACAAAGCGGATCTCCCCGCCGAATGCCACGGCTTGCCCGGGGCTCAGCCCATGTGGACCGCCGAACGCGAGCGCGGTACCAGCGACCTGCGCCACCGTGCCGCCGTCCCAGACCTGTGGGTTGCCTCCGAGGGCGCCCTCCACGAGCGCTCCCTGAGCTGGGCCCGCCCCGGTCAAGCCGAGCCCGGAAACGTACGTTCGCAACTGAAAGCGCGTTCGCCGGCGCACGGGTCCCGGCAGGCCGGCGAAAGTACGACTGCCCGTCTTGTCACGCCGCTCCGCCTGATCCGGATCCTGTCGAATCGACAGTTTCAGTGCCGAAAAACGATGTGATGCCGCAATAGAAGGCACAAGTCCATAGGTGCTCTCAATAGCGGCATAGAACCGGTTGTTACTGGATCCAATCTGACATCCCATGGATGATCCTCTTCGTTAATCGATTCTGACATCGACGTCGAACGTGATTTTTGCCGATTGTAAAAAGTTTTTGCCGCCATGTTTTATCGGTCCGAAGGTGATTTCATATCCGCCGGGATAACAAAGCCCGTCGCCCCAATCGCCCTTTTCTACGTCAAGCACGCCCGTGATGGCCTCGACTAAAATGTGAAGTTCTCTGTCTAGCTCCTCGAGCCGATCTCTCGAAACCCGTGCTTCGATTACGACTGTGACCCGTCCGGCAAATGTCCGGAATTTCTCCCGTAGGTCGTTCGAAACGCGTTCGCAGTAGACATAGATCGCTGGGTAGCGAACACCTGCGGTTTTTTCCGCAAGATCAGCCGCGATATTGTGACTGCGAATCTGATCTTGTTGAAGGACGACGGGTGATGTGCCTTCCCGGGATGCGATCGTGGCGAGGCTCGCTGTGAGGCCGCCGGGTGATTTTAGGATCGCCCCGATGTGCTCGGTTGCTGCTCGGCCCGGGAAAGTCATGGCTCATCCTCGGAGCAGAATCTGTCGAAGCCGGATGAACTCAGAAGGCGTTTGGCCGGTTCCGGCGGGCCGCCCCCTGCGAGGACCCGTTTCTGGCATGATCCAGAGGGACCCAGGGGCGAGTGGTTGGTCGTTCTGCAGCTCGACATCGTCGGGGAGTACGCCGGCGTAAAGGTTCCATCCGCTCACCCCGGCGGGTGGCTCGGCTGCTTGGACCGTGAGCGCTTTGTCGGGAGCCGCGGCCCACGCTCTTGCGTCACTTGGTGCGCCTTCTTCTTGGTCGCGCACCCAGCTCACTCGCACCCAGAAGGTGCCCCCGGGATTCGCGCCCGCGACTTCGCCGAGCGTCGGTACAGGAGCCTTTGGAATGGGCCTTCGAGTTGCACCGAGACCCTGTTCGAACAGGCGGCGGCGCGCCTCTCTGGCTGAGCGCCGGTATTCCTTCCACTTGGCCAGGTAGCGGTCATTGAGGTGGCTGCTGTGGGCATCGCGATAAATCAGCTCCAAAGCATGCAAGACCTCCCACTGCCGTAGGGCCGGTGTGACGACAACGTTCTCCAGCCCCCATCGCTCGCCTCCCTCGTCCGCCGCCTGTATCAAGAACGCGCTCAGATCGGCTGCCACATCTTCGTGCGCCAGTCGCAGTTTGCTGGAGATCTCGATGCGCTCCCCGGTGAGAACCTCTTCAATCGCGCTCTCGAAATCTCGCAGTCGCTCGAGTGTGGCCAGTTCCCCGTCCGTGAAAAGTCCCATGGTTCCACCGTCCTCGGCGAGTCACGCTACTTTTTTCTGTTCCCTTCCGGCCGGTTCGCGTTGGGTTCCTCCACGTTCCCTTGGTCCATCCGGCCGACACGGTTCATGGTGCTGCGGTCATCCGGCTCGGACATGAGCGTTCGCAGCTTTCTGGTTTGCTCCTCGGTGGCAAGCTCGGCAGCCCCGTCTAGGATCAGCTTTGCCGCCAGTCGGCGTGGCACCTCGGTAAGCGTTCCGGCCCGGCCCCCGTCCGGCGTCTCCTTGCTGACCACGACTACGTAATCTGAGGGCAAAGCACTCTCCAGTTCGCGCAGCTTCTGATAGTAACTTTTCAGATCCATATCTTTCTCCCCTGAGACTGTGCAGTGAAATACTCCCTTCGTTGGCGCCGTAGGACGGCGCAGACGGGTGCCGCGTGGTTTTCTGACGGGCACGCAAGATCGCGTCTGCGCCGCGTGCGGCAAGAAGTGGTGGACTAGCTGTTCACTTGTACGCCAAAGCTGTTCCGCAAGACGCCGACCCCGTAAAGCACATCCACCGTAAACTGCTGCGCCAGAGTGTTCGGCTGGTAGCTCATCACAACGCGCATGCCGAAATTCCCGAGCTCCGCATACTCCGCAATGGCTCCCGTCCCAGGCAGTGGTTGGGGCAAACGCCGGATCACCAGCCCGATGGCGCTCCGGGCGAATGCCAGGTTATGGGTCGTCACCGGTGAGCTCCCGGTCTTGTGCACAAACTGGGACCGGAAGACGTAGAAGTCCTTGATCTTGCCCACAGATCCGTCAATCAGCGCTCTCAGGCCGGCCTCTCCCGCCGTCTGGAATTCGCTGAAACGCGGAATCTGTCGCAGCTGCGAGTAGGTCGCCGCGTCGACAACCAGATACTTGGGCTCGCTTGCTGGGACCTTGGCCTGGAATAAGGCCGTTTCGGCTGCGTCAATCACCGATTCCGTGATCGGGCTGCCGGGCGTTCCGACCGGAGCATTCGCGGTAAAGTTTGCATACAGACTGAGCAGGTCTGTCTCGATCTTCTCGGCAAGTGCAACCACAGCCGGCTGCATGTAAAGCTTCAGCAGATCCGGCACCGCAAGCACCTTCGTCACGTCGGGGATTTGAAACGTAGCCTCGGCGTGGGTGTTCAGCACGATCTGCGCGTTGCCCAGACTCGGATTCTGCGGTTGCACGGTTCCACCCTCGGCGATGTTGTTCGCCACCAGGCTCGGCGGAATCGGCACGTTGACCGCGTCGCCGGCCTGCGCCAGGGTGGGCTCAAAGTCGCGATTGACCAGGTTCCCCATGACAAGGTTACCCATCAGCGCGGGTAAGGCATCCACCGCTACCAGCTTGACAATCGCGTTCGCCACGTTCGTTGACGTAATTGCTGGCATCTGTATCTATTCTCCTTCGTTTTCGTTTTTTGCTTTCCGCTCTGAGGAGCGGACTTCTTCCTTTGCTCCAGCCCCGCAGCTGTGAGGTTGCCGGAGCTACAGGATCTTCGAAACTCTTCGCTGGCTACGTTCCGCTCAAGGACTGCGATGCTAGGCGTGCAATTTCACGCCGTACCTGTTCGAGTTCCTCAGGGCTCATCCCGGGTCGGATTCGATCCAGATCCACAAATCCGGGAGCCGAAGAACGGGTGGGTGGAGTGGCACCTGAGCCGCCGAGATTCCGAGCCGGGAGAAACTCAGGATTCTCGCTCACAAATTTCGCTAGGTACTCCCGCAGGCCGATCGTGCCGTGCTCCGTGGCGGCCACGAGCTGGCCGTCCTCGGCTCGGCGGATGTCGTCCTTGACCACGCGGAAGGCCAGATCCACTTTCGCCACACCCAGGCGTTGCAGCTCTGCCCGGATTGCCGAATGCCTTTCTGCTTCCTCTGCCCGTTGGCGACTGCGAGCGTTCTCCTCGATCAGCTCGTTGACACGCCGCTCCAGCTGCTCGCGGCGCTTTCTTTCTTCCGCCAGCTCATTCTTGTAGGCCGGTTCCGCCTTGGATGCCTGACTCTTGAAATACTCCTCGAGCGCCTCGCGAATCGCAGCCCTTACGTGGTCGGTGCTGCTTGAGAGTTCCGTGGGTTCCTTCTGATGATCGTTCATTACTGCCTCCTTTCGTTAAGCTCCTGATCGCACCAGGCGTCAATCTCTTGTGCGATTTGGTCCTTGATCTCCTGTCGGACATCGCAAAGGTATTTGAGACTCAGCCTCTTCAAGATCTGTTTGCGCAGGGTTGCCGATCCGCCCGCCAACCCCAGCAGCTTGATGCCATCTTCAAGCTCGGCGCTGAAGTCTCCGATGTCGAATTCGTCGAGCCCGGAAACGGTGATTCGCAGACCATCGCCTCGTGCGGACTCAATGGAAGTCAGGATGCGTTTCATCGTGTCTTTGACTGCGTCGCCGTAGGCTCGGAGGACTTCCTGGGTGACGGTAAAGTCCCGCTGCTTGCTTAATCCGGATTGCGGAACGCTGGTCGAGAACGCTCCACCCGCCTGCGTCATGAGATAGCAGACCCGATAAATCTCGTTTTTGAGCCGTTCGAGGTTATCGGCAGCGATTTGAAAGACATGTCCCTCCGGCTCCGTCCATCCAAAGCGGTCTTCCGGGCCGAGCTGGATGTAGTAGGACTCACCCACGACCTGATGCCACTCCCGATCGGAGTAGATCACTGGAGATGCGAACAAGCCCATCGTCAGAGCCCAGGAAAGGGCGTTGGATTTGTTGAAGTGCTCCAACTGCAGGGAACCGGCTTTGTTCGCCAGCCACAGGCCCTCGCTCAACTCTAATTTGAACAGCGGCACCATACCGAGGGCCGCGAGACCGTGGCGGCCATGGGCCACAAGTCGAGGCTGCGACTGCGGGCCTTCAGTACTCTCGAAAGTGCGAAACTCTTCTTTGTCGAAGTACATCCATCGAACGCGACGGCGCGGCTTGCCGTCGTCGAGGCGGTGTTGCTGTAAGAACTCAGTTCGCAGGACCACCCAGTCCAGCAGACCGTCGGCATCGTAACTCCAGTTGATGACTTCCTCGGGACGATAGCCGACAAGGTAGGCCCTGGCCCAGCCCTTCGCCTCCTCTTCAGCACGACTACGAGGTTGGCCGGATCTCTGTGGAAAATCCACGAGAATATGTGCGGCGCCGGTGACCATGGCCTCCGTGATCTGCTTGCGGAAAAAGTCGGTCAACGACGTGCCTTTGAGATCACAGTTTTCAATGAATGCGCTGAAAAATGACTTGCCGATCTCGCTCTCTCCCTCGAGAGTGATGATGGGCTCCCTCCGGAACAGTGTCGCGGCGTACCAGTCAATGATGGAACCCAGATAGTTTTCATAAAACACACGCCGCAAACGCTCTGAGTAAATGTCAATGGGCTCCTTGTGCCGCCGCACCAGGTAAGACGCGGCATTGGCGCGGAACTGCTCTCCGCCGACATAGAGATCCCGGTAGGTCTTCCAGACCTCCTTTTTGAGAGTGTATTCCGGATGTTCTTGATCGATGTTCACCGGTAGTGCTCCATTACGAAATGTCGGTACGAATCATTGAATGCCCCCTTGGCCTGTATCGGGCTTCAACGAGCGTCAGTAGAGAGTCAGGCGGTGTTTTTGCTCGCCGGCGACGCCCCGGGGCCGGCACTCGGCCCAGACGAGGTAGCCGAGCGCATCCGAGAGGTGCGTGCGCCGGGGATCCTTCTCCTTGTCGATCACGGTACTTCCAGGTTTATAGCTGACCTGCTCGAGATCCGCGATGAGTTCCCGGCACTGAGGAGCGATGTACAAGGTTGGCTCGCCCTCGGCCGGCCGCAGGAGAGCGTTTAACAAATGCACGCGGCTGCGGACGTCCGGATTCGATGTGGAGATCTGATAGCTCACGTTGCGGTAATGCCGGGAGCGGAAGAAGCTCCGGATGAGCTCGAGATCAGTGACTCCCGTCGTCCGGCCGTGAGACGCGGCGGCGTCTCCGTAGATTATGATGCCACTAGGATGTTGCCCCCAGCGGGCGCAAAACTCCTTGCAGGCGTCCGGCGTTGTAGCACGGCGAATGACGATTTCGTCCAGCACAAAAAGGGTGCCGTGGTGCTTCTGCGCGACGACGGAGCACATCGGATCCACATTGAAGTCGAGGGACCAAAGCAGTGGTAAGCCTGGCTCCACGGGTACAGAACGCACATTGCGGGTGCGATCGAATCCGTAGTAGACTTGGCCCTCATAGATGTTGAGGTATTTCCCGAGAACCTCCTGCTCGTAAAAGCGGGGATCATAGCTTCGTTTTAGCCTCTCATAATAGTCTGGAACCTGGGCGAGCAGGTGCTGATTTTCGAAGGGTGTCGCAAAGATCACGTCGTAACCATCTACTCGCTCGGCGACGAAGCGTCGATACACCCAGTCGAAGCCTTTCGGCGTCCAGACCGCAAAGCCGCAGAGTTTTCGCGCTTGTGGGTCGCGCAGCCTGGCTTCCAACCTGAGCCATGCCTCCTCGGACGTATAGGTCAGTTCGTCGAGGCCGAACCACGCTAGATTTGTGCCGCGCAGTCGCTCGAAGTCATCGAGCGGGCGGAACACGATTCGGGAGCGGGTGTCCTTGAGCACCAGCACGTTTTCTGCCCTGTGATGCTCATACGGGATTCGGTTCGCCTCCAGAATGTCAAGCAGCGTCGCTTGCGTGGCCTCCCGGAGCATGGGATACGTTGGTGCCCCTAAGAGGCCGGTGCGGCCCGGATTGAGGTAGGCCAGTCGTATCGCTTCTTGGCACAACGCCTGGCTTTTTCCGGAGCCCACCGGGCCCGAAAAGCCCTTGAAGCGGGCCGTGGACCGATGGAACCGCTCCTGGGAGGGGAGCGGACGGTAAACTATCGCTCGTCGGCAGACGGCGGATCGATCCATCGGGCCTCGATCTCCTGCGCTGGTCCATCGGCAATGTCTTTTTCGAGCTGCACCAGCCTTACAAAGTCGCTGACGCTGGCTTTAATCTGTTGTTCCTCCACCTGTTTCACAATCAGACTTTTGAGTTTTTCTAACAGTTCCCGGTCGGATTTGGACGCAACCTTTATGGTTTTCCGGCGTCCCGTAGCCTGGCCTCGTTTTGACCGCTGCAGCCTCCTTGCAGCAGGTTTTTTCATCACTTCTCCTCCGGTACAAAGACGAAGTTGTGTTTCCCGGGTCTTGTCGGACGTCGCCGCCCGCAGACCTCTCTTCTGCCCCTAGGCTAACACCGCCCACGCGAATGCCTTTCCCGGTGGAGGCCTATCCGATTGAAAAGGGGAGACTTTTATGCCGAACGTGGTTGTGAACGGCAGGGCTCAGCGCGTTAAGGCGCCACGTACACGTCGCGCCGTTTCCGCCGGATGGCGTACGCGGATGACCACAAGTCCGGCCGCACGTGCGCTTGCGACACCCGCCTCGGAGTCTTCGACGGCGAGCGCCCACTGGACGCCCAGAGCGTTGCGTGCAAGCAGGTACGGCTCTGGGTCCGGTTTCGGTCGCACGACCTCTGCCCCGCATACGAGCAATTGAAAGTACTGCCTCAGACCTGCGCTTTCGAGTACAGGCTCTACTTCGGCCAGGTCACTCGATGTGACGACCGCCATTTTGTATTTACGAAGATCTTTGACTAACTCTGCCGTCTCCGGTGGCACGGGAGGCGAATTGAGAGCAAGCTTCAGAAACAGGCTCCGCTTTGCCTCGTAGCGTTTCCACAGCTCCGCAACGGAGAGGGGCGGTGTTCTCAAGCTGCAAAAGAACTCGACCATTTGGCGGTCGTGCATACCGATACACCGTCGCCGGTAGGTCTCCCAATCAAGAAGGATGCCTTCGCCACGCAGGATTTCAGCCCAGGATGCGTAATGCAGTGGCTCCGTATCTGCAAGCACCCCGTCGAAATCAAAAAGAATCGCTTCGTACTTCACCGCACTACCGGACCAGCCTGTCGCCGCGTGTCGCCTCCTGTTTTTTCGACAGTTCCTCGACGAGTTGCCGGATTCTGAAGAACTCTTCGCTGTCCCGCTGGTACTCGCGCCGGGGCAGGTAGCGAATTTCTTGTTCCACGGCCCGCCTGCGATTGCCCGGGTTGGGGTGACTCGAAAGAAATTGAGGCGCCCGGAGCCCTCTGCCGGTCTCGAGCTTCTCGAAAAACCGCGCCATCTCGATCGGGTTGTAGCCGGCCCCCGACATCAGCCGCGTTCCCAGCAGGTCTGCATCCCGTTCCGCGCCTCGTGAGAACGTGAGCAGTAGAGAGTTCGCTCCAATGCTGACGCCCAATTGTCCCAGCTGCCCGAGGAGCGACTCGCTGCCGATCGCAATGCCGGCCAGCAGCGCCGGTAATCGAACAAGGTGTGCCTTCGTCACCTGATTGGTGCCGTGTCGGAGCGCCACATGCGAGATTTCGTGTGCGATCACTCCGGCCAGCTGCGCCTCGTTTTCAGCGGCGAGAACGACTCCCGTGTGGACGTAGATCGGCCCTCCCGGCAGAGCGAACGCATTGATCTCCCGGTTGTCCACCACCTTGAAAAAGTACGGATACTTGTCCGCCTCGGGCCGGGCGGCGAGTCGGCGCCCGAGCCGCTCGACATACTCCTGAATTTCCCGGTCCTGGACTAGCCGGACCTGCTTCTCAATCTCTCGTGCCGCTTCTCTCCCCAATTGGATGTCCTGCTCTTTGCTGAACAGGTTGATCCCCGGCTGCAATTTCCTCGGCTGGGATGCGGCGGGCACGACGAGCACGACTGCGCACAGGACCGCTACGGCCGCCCTCCCTCCCCGCATTGCACCTCCTCGCCTCGTCGTCATCGTCATCATCTCTTACATTAATACGACCGCAGCTCGGTCACGGTTTCCGCTTCCCTGAATGCAGTGTCCTGCGGCCCTGCTCTCCTTCGTCGGCCCCGCTGTGCTAAAAACAAGGAGGCGCCTTGTGCGCCGCTCTGATCCCGAACATCATCCCCCGCAAGGGGCTCTTCGTGATGGGAAAGTTCAAACCGGCGAAGCCGAAAAAGAGAACAAAACCTTCGAGTGCTGTAGGCGCGATCCCCTGCCTGGTTCTTCTCGTCACCGGCATCGTCTTGTTGTCTTTGCTGTTTTATTCCATCCTGAAATCAGGCTGAACCATGCGCGCTGATAACCGTGCCCATGACGAAATGCGCACTGTCCGCATCCAGACAGGTTATCTGATGACGGCAGAAGGATCGGCTCTCATCGAGGTCGGCAATACGCGTGTCCTGTGCGCTGCCACAATCGAGGCCGGTGTCCCTCAGTGGCTCCGCGGCAGCGGACGCGGATGGGTCACCGCGGAATATGGCATGCTGCCGCGCTCTACCGCCACGCGAACGCCCCGCGAGTCGGCCAAGGGGAGGCTTTCAGGTCGCACGTACGAAATCCAGCGCCTTATCGGCCGTTCTCTGCGCGCCGTCGTGGATCTCGAGGCGCTGGGCGAGCAGACCGTCATCCTGGATTGCGACGTGCTCCAGGCCGACGGGGGCACGCGTACCGCTTCCATCACAGGCGCCTTCGTGGCCATGGCGATCGCCCTGCGGCAGCTGGTGGAGTTTGGCTCGCTGCCGCGGTCGCCTGTCAGGGACTACGTAGCGGCGGTGAGCGCCGGCATCGTGGACGGTCGGCCGCTGGTGGATCTCACGTATGAGGAAGACTCCCAGGCTGAAGTGGACATGAATGTGGTCATGACCGGCTCCGGACGGTTTGTGGAAGTCCAGGCCACAGCCGAACAGCAGCCCTTCGACGACTCCCAGCTACATCAGCTGCTCGGGCTCGCGCGCAGCTCCATCCAGCGCCTCATCGAAATCCAGAAGCAGATCCTTGCCCTGCCGTGACCGTCTTCTGCGCGACCTCCAACCCAGGTAAATTGCGGGAGTTCCTCCTCGCTGCGCGGTGCTTCGCAGCCGATCAGGTCCGCTTCCAAGTCTTGCCGGGATTGGACTCTGTGCCCCCCTGCGCAGAATCGGGATCGAGCTTCGAGGAAAACGCAACCCAGAAAGCGCTTCATTACAGCTCGTTCGGCCCAGGGATCGTTTTTGCTGACGATTCCGGTTTGGTCGTGCCCGCTCTGGACGGAGAGCCTGGAGTAAGATCGGCGCGCTTCGCGGGTGAGGACGCGACCGACGCGGACAACAACCGGCTCTTGCTCGAAAAGCTCGCCGCCGCATCGGACCGCCGGGCGATCTTCGTATGTGTCCTTGCCCTCGCCGAGCAAGGCCGTCTGCGGGCGACTTTCCGGGGGGAGGTTGCCGGCGTCATCCTCGACCGACCCCGCGGCGCGGGCGGTTTTGGCTATGATCCGCTGTTTTATTACCCGCCCTTATCAGCTACCTTCGCTGAATTGTCGCCGGAACAGAAGCTCCAGGTGAGCCATCGCGGCGTCGCCCTCCGCAAGATGATCGGCTTTCTCCTCGCTCAGGCTTCACACGCTTGATCGCAGCCGCACCTGCACATGGCCCCTGACCTTCGCCTCGAGTTCTTCGAGCGAATGACACACGTCAATCGCGGGGCCCTTCCGGTTGTCAAGAGGTGCGCCGCCTAATCGGTCCGACCAGCCGCCGTAGCCTTCCAGCAGAAAAATGGGACGCTGATGAATCCACGCAAAACAAATCTCGGAAAGCGTACCGGCACCCCCTCCAATGGCCACCACGAAGTCGGCCGCCAGTACGGTGAGGGCGTTTCGTGCATGACCGAGGTCGGTCGGAATCACAACCGTGCACCAGGGATTTGCATCCTCCAGGCGCTCTGAGGGAAGAATGCCCACGACGAGTCCGCCCGCCTGCCTGGCCCCGCGGCTCGCGGCTTCCATCACCCCTCCCAGTCCGCCCGTGACCACCGTGATGCCCAGGCCCGCCAGGATCGCACCAGCGCGTTCCGCCGCCTCCAGCGTCCGCGCGGGCGGATCCGAATCCCCAATCACCGCGGCCTGTAACCGCCTGCCGCGTCCTTGGCTCATTCCACCTGTGCGGGAGCCGGCGTCTCGGTGCGCCCCGCTTCGCCGTAGAACTGCTCGAGGAACCTCCGCAAGATCGCTTGTTCCACTCGCCCTTGGCGGCCCACGGGTGCAGGCACGCGCACCAGCAGGTTCACGGTTCCCGGATCGGCGATCTGCACTGCCACTCGCGGATTCGGCGACGGGCTGCTGAACCCGTGCGTCTCCTCGAGCCGCTCCATGTGCCGCCGCGCTTCGTCGAGAAACGGGCCGCACTCTGCCATGGCCGCCTCCAGTAGCACTCGCTCCGCTTTGCGCCAGTCCTCTTCTGCGCGCAACGGAACTGAAAAAACATGGACTAAATACTGCTCCATGGACGACTCGTTCACGACGGGAGTCGTCAGCAACATGCTGTTCGGAAACGTGATGGTTCGGCCCGTGTGCATGTGGAATGCCCGCCCCGGCCCGATCTCCAGAATCGTGGTCGTCAGCACCGTGTAATCAATCACGTCCCCGCGGTGATTGCCGATCTCGATCCGGTCGCCGATCGAAAACACGTTTCCCGTGGCCCGCAACACCGCGCCGCTGACGCACTGAATCAGTTCCTTGGTTGCCAGCACGAACGCCGCCGCTACCGCCGCAAGGGAAACCGCGAATGTCCGCAATTCCTGAACCCAGATCGGCACCAGGCCCAGAACGAGCGCCAGCACGAGGCCGGTGCGGATGTTGGCCAGCCAGCGCAGGCGCAACTCCGGCTGCGCCACGTGTCGCAGCACCCACCGCCGCAGAACCACCCGCAGTGCCACAATCACCACCACGAGCGCTGCAGTCGCCGCCACACTGTGAATCGTGGAATCGCCCAAGAAGGCTCTCCAGTTCATCTTCGACTGCGCTCCCCACCCGAGTAGCGTAGCCACGCCAGGAATCCGAGAATCGTCTTGGCGTCCTCGATCTTCCCCCTGCGGATCATTGCGTCCATCTCGCTCTGCGAAAACCAGCGGTGCTGAATGCGTTCATCTTCCATCGGACTTGCCGGTCCCGCCGTCAAATCCGTTGCCAGGAAAATCGTCATCCTCTCGGCGACGTAGCCTGGGCTCACGAAAAAGGAGATCAGCTTTCGCCATTTCCGCGCGCGATACCCCGTCTCCTCCTTCAGCTCTCGTCGCGCCGCTTGGAGCAATGTCTCCCCTGCGTCCACGCGGCCCGCCGGGAGCTCCCATAAGTGTCGCCGGGCCGGGAGTCGGTACTGCCGCACAAGGAGAATGCGCCTGCGTTCGTCCACCGCCATCATCACGGCCGAACCCGCGTGCTGGACGACCGACCGCCGGATCTCGAAGCCGTCCGGATCCACCGCACGGTCCTCTGTGACCCAAAAAATCGGGCAACGATACCGTTCCACCGAGGAAAGGAGCTTCATTCCGCCTTCACGATCACCGGCTTGCCGAATGTTTCCAGGGCCTTGAGGATTCGAGACGCATCGCCCACGATAACAAGGCTTGCATCTGCCGGGCTAATGTACTTCTGGGCCACGCTCCGTACCTGCTCGCCGGTCACTGCTTGGACACGCGCGGTATACCGCTCGAGATAGTCCGGCGGAAGTTCCATCAGCCTCACCATCATCAGCTGGTTGGCCAGCGCGCTCTGTGTCTCCAGTCCCAGCACAAAGATTCCGCTCAAATAGTTCTTGACATCGGCCAGTTCCTGAGGTGTGGGCGGCTCTTTCGCAATCCTTTCCATCTCTTCCAAAACCGCCTCGAGAGCCGGCTCAACTACCTCGTTGCGAACTTGAGTAACTACGCTGAACAATCCGGCGTCCTTGCGCGGCTGGAGCATGCTGTGGGCGTCGTAAGCAAAGCCCTTTTGCTCGCGAATGTGCATGAACAGTCGCGAGCTGGCTCCTCCTCCGAGGACGGTGCTCGCAACGAGCAGGGGGAAATAATCCGGGTCGTTGCGGCTTACCGCCAGTCGGCCCACGCGGATGTCCGCTTGCACGGATCCGGCACGATCCACCAGCTTCAGCGAACGCTGCGGCTTCGGGAACTTTGCCTCCGGCGGACGTGCCGCTTCCCGCGGTTCCCAGTTCCCGAACCGGTCCCCCACCAGCTTGATCGCTTGGTCTCGCCCCGGCAGCGCCCCCAGCAGGATCAGTACACCGGTATTGGGCGCCAGCATGCGGTCGCGGTACGCCGCCAGAGCCTTGCGCTCCACCCGCTCAATGGAATCCAAGGTCGGGTTTAGCCGTGCATACGGATGCCGGCCAAATACGGTTTCGGCCAGCTTCTCTTCGGCCCAGTAAGCCGCTTGGGATCGTTCGGCCAGCAGTTCTTGCTTCCGCTTGGCTTTGTAGATGCCGATCTCCTCCTCAGGAAACGTTGCGTGAAGCGTTACGTCAGCGGCCAGCTCCAGCAGCTTCGCCAGATTCTCTGCCAGAGCGTGGCCCCGAAGCACGAGCGAGTCCGCCCCCGCTTGCGCTTCCAGTGTCCCGCCGATCGCCGCCACCTCCTCGGCGATCTGGCGCGAGGTCCGCGTCTTGGTTCCTTGTGTGAGCAGGGCGGCGGCGGCCTCCGCAAGGCCTGGAATTTCTGGCGGGTCGAACTTCGATCCGGCCGGGAACCCCAGCCGCAGTGTCACCACCGGAAGCCGGTGGTCTTCCACGAGCAGGATCTTGAGCCCGTTGCGGAGTTCCGCCTCGTGAACGGTGGGCATCCGAAAAGTGGGAAGCGACGGCGTCTCCGGCGGCTTCGAGCGGTCAATGACTTGGGAGAATGTCATCATGGCACATAGGTGAAGACTAACAAGCGCAGAGCGCAGGCGTATGCTCACTTCCCTCGTTCTCCACTTGGCGTCTCGGCTTTCCCCGGCACGATTTCGAGCACGAAGCGGCGCTCCGGAGTGCAATACTTCGCCGCCGCAGTCCGGATCTGCTCGCTCGTCACTTTGAGAAACTCCTGCAACTCCGTGTTGATCAAATCGGGATTCCCGTCCAGCAGCTCATATTGACCGAGCAGCATGGCGCGTCTGAGCGAACTTTGCAGTTGCTGGATCCTCGACGCTCGCAGGAAAGTGCGTGCGCGGTTCAACTCCGCTTCGCCGACACCCTCCTTCCGGATGGCGTCAATCTCGGCTTGCGCTTGATCCACCACGTCCCGCCCCCGGAACTTTGGATTGTGCAACAGGAACATCGCGTAGTGCCCCGGTTCTTTGTAATCACTCGCGCTCGCAAACGGCCAGCCCAGATTGGCTTCGAATTGCACAACGGACTGCTTTCCTTTCACCAGATTCTGCTGGAACCGCGAGCTTTCTCCCCCGGTGAGCAGCACGTCCAGCATTGCCAGCGCATAGTAGTCGGCGGACCGCCGCGGCGGCCCCGGATATCCGATCACCACCGCGGGTACCTGAGCATGCGGATCCGCGTAGGTTGCACTGCGTGCTTCGATGGTCGCCGGCTCCGACAGGTCCGGATGCTTCGGGGGTGGCTGCGGCGGGATGTCTCCAAAATATGTGCCCACGAGCCTCTTGGCTTCCGCCGTGTCGAGGTCGCCTGCCAGAACCAGCACGGCGTTGTTCGGGGCGTAATAGGTCTTGAAAAAGCGCGCCACATCTTCCACCGTTGCCGCCTCGAGGTCCTCGAAGGATCCGATGAGCGAATGGGAGTTGCTCCAGTTACGAAACGCTAGCTGCGGCCAGTGGTCCACGATCGCCGTGGCGTACGGCTGGTTGTCAAACGAAAGTCTCCGCTCCTGTTTGACCGCCTCTTTTTGATTCGCCAGATTCTCTTCGGTGATGGCCAATCCTCTCATCCGGTCCGCTTCCAGCCACAAGCCTGCCGCCAGCTTGTTCGAAGGGAGAACCTCGTAGTAGTCGGTGTAGTCGGGGTGTGTCGAACCGTTCAACGTTCCCCCGTTGGATTCCACCAGCTTGAAATGCAATCCTTTCGGCGCGTTCGCCGATCCTTGAAACATCATGTGCTCGAATAGGTGGGCAAAGCCGGTCCGGCCCCGCTCTTCCGACCGCGCTCCGACCCCATAGATCAGGTAAATGCTCACTACCGGAACCGAACGGTCCGGTGCCAGAATCACACGCATTCCGTTGTCAAGCGTGTACTTCTCGAATGCAATCCGGAAATCGGAACTCATGACTTTTGTCGCGCAAAAAACCAGCGCAGGGAGTAATACGGTTTTCATGCCCGCAATGCTTCAGTGTACGAAATCCCCTTGTTGCGCGCTGCTTGCGGTACGATCTTTCCCAGCACCACAGGCCGGCGGGCTCCCGTCGCCGCGGGCACGTTGGACGGACGCCCGCGCCAGCTCTCGTACCCCAGAATGGCGAATGCGATCGCTTCCTTGCCCTCCGCCGGCACTCCATAGTCATCGGAAAGTGCAATGGCTGTGTCGGGCAGCCATGCCGTCAGATAGTCGCGAATCCGCGGATTGAAGGCCCCGCCGCCCGACAGGATGAGTTCGTCTACGCGCATTCGCGGCCGCACAAACTGCTCGATCCCTTGCGCCACCGTGGCTGCTGTGAGCGCTGTCGCCGTCGCAATCAGGTCTTCCATGGAGCGACCGCTCGCCACGAGCCGCGACACGAATTCGCGTCCGTATTGTTCCCGCCCCGCCGTTTTCGGCGGACGGCGCTGGTAATAGGGGTCCGCCAGCAGCTGGTCCAGCAGCTCGCGATCCACACGCCCCCGGGCCGCCAGCCGCCCGTCGCGGTCATAGTGCATGCGTCCGCCCGTATGTTCGCGCACCAGCGCGTCGATCACCATGTTGCCTGGCCCCGTGTCGAAGGCGACCACCTCACTGAGCGTCGCAGACGGGGGAATCGCAGTCAGGTTCGCAATCCCTCCGATGTTGAGCGCCACGCGTCCCCGGTGCCGGTGGCGAAACAGCCAGTAATCCACGAACGGAACCAGAGGTGCGCCGTGGCCCCCGGCTGCGATGTCCCGCGGCCGGAAGTCCGCCACCACCGGCACACCGGTCCGCTCGGCGATCACGCAGGGCTCTCCGATTTGAAGCGTGCTGGCAACAGGCCGTTTGAGGAACCGGACCGGATCCCCCTCGTGAAAAATCGTTTGGCCGTGACAGGCAATGAGCCCAAGCTCTCGAAGTTCGAGCCCGGCCTTCTGGCAGGCCCGCCTGACGGCTTCCGCATAGAGCTCGCCGAGTAAAAAGTGCAAGCGTGCGATTTGGGCTGTGTGCGTCGGCGCATTGGATACTGCCAGGATGGCTTCCCGCACCTGAGGGGCGTAACGTACGCTCGTAAACCCCTTCAGCTTCCAACGCTGGCGCCCGCGGATTTCGACGATCGCAACGTCAATGCCGTCGAGCGACGTACCGCTCATGACGCCCGCGACCGTCACAGGTCTCCGGCTTCCTGCTTGGGATTTTCCGGGGGCGGGCTTTCCAGCTCGTAGAGCCGCCGCAGTTCCTCCACCGTGGGAGTTTTTTCGATGGCTTCTTTCATCTCGTCGGCGAACTTCTTCATTATCTCCAGCAGCTCGAACTCCCTGCCCAGTGAAGCGTACAGATCCACGCCGGTCAGGATCACTGCCAGCGCCTCGTCGCCGCGCTTTCGCGCCTCATCCCTCAGTCGGCGCAGCGCAGCCAGCGAGCGCTCACTTGTCTTGCCGAATGTCACTGCCCGAATCTCCGCAGACGGAGGCTACCATCCGCGCCACGAAAATAGCATCATCCGCTCGAACCCGGAGTAGAACACAATCTCTCCGCCGGTTCCCCGGCCTCTCGAGCACCCCGGGCCTGGTGGTCGGTACGCCCACGGGCCGGATTCGAGCGGAATCGCCGCGGCGCTTTGCGTCCGTACGGCAGGCGTGGTTTCTTGCAATGCCCGGTCATAGCTCCGGCGCCGTTCCGGATCACTGAGGGTTCGATAAGCCTCGCTCACTTCCTGGAACCGTTCTCCCGAGCCCTCCGCTCCTGCGTCCGGATGAAATCGCCGCGCCAGGCGGCGAAATGCTTGCCGGATTTCCTGCGGCGCGGCATGCTGCGATACACCCAGAACCTCGTAGTAGTTGCGCATCGTCGGCCGATCGCCACCCCTGTCCGGGATCTGTCTTCGCTAACATTATAGAGGGAAGGTCGTAAACCGCGCAGGCGGACGGGCTCGCCGGATTCCATGGCACGCTACTACACGCGGTCCGAACTCGTGGGCGCACGCCGCGAGTGGAAACGCCAGGGTAAACGCGTGGTGTTTACCAACGGCTGCTACGACATCCTTCACCCTGGCCACATCCGCCTCCTCGAAGCCGCTCGCTCCTTCGGCGACATTCTGATTCTGGCCCTGAACTCCGACGCGAGCGTGCGCCGGTTGAAAGGGCCCTCGCGTCCGCTGATTCCGGAATCTGATCGCGTGGCTCTCGCCAGCGCGCTCGAGCCTGTGGATGCGGTCACACTCTTTGATGAAGACACGCCCCGCGAGCTGATTGCCGAGGTGCTGCCCGACGTTCTCATCAAGGGCGCGGATTGGGCCCACTGGATCGCCGGCCGTGAGGAAGTGGAAGCTGCCGGCGGACGCGTCCTCGCCCTGCCCCTGGAACCGGGTTACTCCACTACTGCGATTGTCGCGGAGATTCTGAACCGGACGCCTTGACGCACCCTGCCGTACGCGAACTCTTGCAAAGCCTCGGCCGCCATCCGGCGTTTCAGCGCCTGCTGCACGACATCACCGCCGCTCGGGGGGGCTGCCACAGCCTCTCCGGACTGCCTCCCATTGCCAAAGCCCTCTACGCGGCCCTCCTGTGGCAGGCCGCGGAACGGCCGGTCATTTTGATCACTTCCGGTCCGAAAGAAGCCGACAATCTCGCGGAGCTCCTTGGCACGTTTTTCGAACTGCTCGTGCCTTCTCGCGCCCTTCCCGGACCACAGCTGCTCCCCGCTTTCGACGTTTTGCCGTTCCAACACCTCTCACCGCACTCCGAGATCCGTGAGCAGCGAGCCGTGGCTTTGTGGCGTCTCGCGACGGGACGTACGTCGCTAACCGTGACCCCGCTGGCTTCTGCGCTGCTGCGCCTTGAACCGCCGGAATTCTACCGGACCTTGGCCCTCACGCTCCGCTGTGGCGACGAAATCGCCCTGGAGAACTTGGTGGCGCATCTGGAAGCGACCGGCTATCAAAAGCGCGACCCGGTTGAAATGGTCGGCGATTACTCCGTCCGCGGCGGCATTGTAGACGTGTTTCCGCCCGAATCCCCCCGCCCGGTGCGCGTCGAGTTTTTCGGCGACCAGATCGAGTCCATGCGCCGGTTCGATGTGGAAACCCAGCGCTCCGTGATGCGGATTGAGGAGTGCCTCATTCTTCCCCTGTCGGAGACGCCCGCATCCCAGGAACTCTTCGCCCGGCTGGCGGATTGTCTCGGTCCGGGCCGGGTGCCGCGCCCGCCGGGCCCGTTCCCGGGATGGGAGTTCTTCGTGCCCCTCCTGCGCCCGCGCAGTGCTTCGCTCATCTCCTTTTCGCCCTCCGCCATTCTGATCTGGGACGAGCCGGAGCAGCTTGCCCGCTCCGCGGAGCGGTTGTGGGAGCGGCTGGAGCAGGCCCCATTTCCGGAATGCCCGCCCGAGCGGATTTTCTTCCGCTGGGAGGAGCTGCGGTCCGCTTGTGAGCCGGCCACCCAGGTTGCCTTTCGCGAGCTCGACTTCGGCGGCGACCCGGGCTGTCACATGACCATCCGTCCTTCCGTCGCCTTTCATGGCAACATGCGCATCGCAGTGGCGGAGACCCGCAATTTCCTGGAACGCGGCGGCCGCGTGGCGTTCTTTGCCGCCTCCGTGGGCGAACTGGAGCGCCTCGCCGATATCTTCAGCGAGTACGAACTACCTTGCCAGCTTGGCATCGAACCGTCGGATGGCACGTCCGCGTACCTCGCCGAACGGGCCTATTTGGCGGGCGCGGTCACCAACGTCTTCCTTCTCCGAGGGTGCGTACGCCGCGGTGCGGTCTTCGCAGACGCCAACATCGCCATCTACGGCTTCGAGGATCTCTTCGACGCCTCCGAAGTCGTCGCTCGTGCGCCCGCTCGCACCCATCTCACGCGCTTCTCCACCGATCTGGCCGACCTCAAGCCCGGTGACTATGTCGTTCATGCCGAGCACGGCGTCGGCCGCTTCCTCGGCCTCCGGGAACTGGCGCTCGACGGGCAGAAGGGAGACTTCATGCTCCTGGAGTACGCCGGCGAGGCCCGTCTCTATGTGCCCCTCAGCCGCCTGGATCTCGTTCAAAAGTACCGCGGGGCCGGCGAGGCGGCGCCGCCACTCGACAGACTCGGTGGGGTTACTTGGGCGCGCACGCGGAGTCGCATCAAGGCCCGCATGCGCGACATGGCCCAGGAGCTGCTCAAACTCTACGCCGAGCGAAAACTCGCCCAAGGCTTCGCCTTCTCCCCCGACAGCAACTGGCAGCGTGAATTCGAGGACGCCTTTGAGTTCGTCGAAACCGAGGACCAGCTTACGGCGATCCGCGAAATCAAACGCGACATGGAACGTCCGGAACCCATGGACCGTCTCCTGTGCGGCGACGTCGGCTTCGGAAAAACGGAGGTCGCCATGCGCGCCGCCTTCAAAGCCCTTGCGGACGGCAAGCAGGTCGCAGTGCTGGCTCCCACCACCGTCCTCTGCTTCCAGCACTACGAGACCTTCAAGACCCGCTTCGCCCCCTTCCCGGTCCGCGTGGAAATGCTCAGCCGCTTCGTTCCTCCCAAGCAGCGGAAAACCATTCTGGATGACCTGGCCACGGGCAGGGTGGACATCGTCATCGGCACTCATCGGCTGCTTTCCGAGGACGTCGAATTTCGAGACCTCGGGCTGCTCATCATTGACGAGGAGCAGCGCTTCGGCGTCCGGCACAAGGAGCGCCTCAAGCAGCTCCGCAAGAACGTGGACGTGCTCACGACGACCGCTACGCCCATCCCGCGCACCCTCCACATGGCTTTGCTCGGTCTCCGGGATATGTCCGTTATCGAGACCCCGCCGAAGGACCGTCTCGCCATCCACACGGTCGTGGCTCACTTCGACCCCGAACTGATCCGGGCCGCCATCGAACAGGAACTGGCCCGGGGAGGACAGATCTACTTCGTCCACAACCGCATCGAAACCTTGTGGTCGCGCGCCGCCCTGCTCCAGCAGCTTGTCCCTCATTGTCGGATCGCCGTGGCCCACGGCCAGATGAGCGAAGTCCAGTTGGAAAAAGTCATGCTCGGCTTCATGCGCCACCAGTTCGATCTGCTCGCCTGCACGACCATCGTCGAAAACGGCCTCGACATCCCCCTGGCCAATACGATCATCATTGACCACGCCGAGCGGTACGGTCTTGCGGAACTGTATCAGCTCCGGGGCCGGGTTGGCCGCTCCAACCGCCGCGCCTACGCTTACCTGCTTGTCCCGCCCGAAGCTGAACTGACCGAAACTGCGCGCAAGCGCCTTGCGGCCCTGAAAGAGTTCAGCGAACTTGGCGCCGGCTTCAAGATCGCGGCTCTCGATCTCGAGCTGCGCGGCGCGGGAAATCTGCTGGGCGGCGAACAGCACGGCCATATCAACGCTGTCGGCTATGACACCTACGTCAAGCTGCTTGAGGAGACTGTCCGCGAGCTAAAGGGTGAGCAGCTGCCGCTCGAAGTGCACGCCACCCTGAACTTGGGCTTAGATCTGCGCATCCCTCCCGACTACATCTCCGAAGAGCAGCAGCGGCTTCGCGCCTATAAGCGCATCGCCGAAGTCGCCGACCGCGAAGCTGCTTCGCGTGTTCTGGCCGACCTCACCGACCGTTATGGGCCGCCGCCCCAGGCCGTCCGGAACCTTGTCGAATTCGCCATCCTGAAATCGCTGGCTGAAAAACTGGGCATCGTCTCGATCGAGCGGCGTCAGGGTGCGCTCCACCTGAAATTCCATCCTGAATCTCCCGTGGACCCGGTGCGGCTTACGGAACTGGTCCGCTCCACGCCCGGAGCGCAGTTCACGCCCGCCGGCGTGTTGCGGCTGCCTGCGGACGGAGACGCCGACCCGAGCAACCTGCTGGCAGGTTTGCGCGAGCGCCTCTTGCTGCTGCGCCCCTCGCCGCCGCTCCCCGCTGCCGTCCGCCAGCCTGTACCATAATGAGAGCATGAGGCTGCTGGGTTGCTTGCTCGCTCTGGCGCCCGCGTTCGCTGCGGACGTGCGCGTGGTCGAGCAGATCGTCGCCAAGGTCAACAATGAAATCATCACCACCGGAGACCTGAAACGGAGCCGCGAACAACTCGAAGCCGAACTCCGGCGCCGGGGCCTAAGCGGCGCCAAACTCGAGGCCGAACTCAAAGAGCGCGAAAAGGATATCCTGCGGGACCGTATCGATGAACTTCTCCTGGTCCAGCGGGGGCGTGATCTCAACATCAACGTGGACGCCGAAGTCAGCAAGTACCTGGCGGATATTCAGCTCCAGTACAAGATCGCGGATCAGGACAAGTTCCATGAGTGGATCCGCGAACAAACCGGCATGCCTTTTGAAGACTTCAAGGCCGAAATGAAGAACAACTTCCTGACGCGGCGCGTGATCGGCCAGGAAGTGGGCTCCAAAATCAACATCCCCAGAGCCGAGGTCGAGAAGTACTACAACGAACACAAGGACGAATTCATTCGCGAAGAGCGTGTCTTGCTCCGCGAGATCCTCATCTCCACCGAAGGCAAGCCTGAAGCCGAGATTCCCGCCCTTGAGAAAAAGGCGCGGGATCTGGTCGAGCGCGCCCGCAAAGGGGAACGCTTCGGCGAGCTTGCGCGCGACAACTCCGATGCGGTCACCGCCCAGAACATGGGCGAGCTCGGATGGTTCCGGCGCGCCGACCTGAATCCTCAGATCGTCGAACACGTCTTCGGCAAAGAGCGCGGTCATGTCACCGATCCGATCCGCATCCCGAACGGTTTTTTGATCCTCCGCGTCGAGGAGACTCATAAAGCTGGCCTGGCCAGTCTTGAAGAAGTCCAGAACGAGATCATGGAAAAGCTCTACATGCCGCGCTTCCAGCCCGCCCTGCGCGAATACCTCACTAAGCTGCGTATGGATGCGTTCCTCGAAATCCGCGAGGGCTATGTTGACACCGGCGCGGCCCCCGGAAAGGACACGTCCTGGAAAGATCCGGCCCAGCTCAAACCGGAAACGGTGACGAAAGAGGAGGTTGCCGCTCAGACTCGACGGCGCCGCTTGCTGTGGGTGATTCCGATCCCGGGCACCACGAGACCGGCCAAGACCACGAGTTCTTCCAAGTAGCCGGCGAACCGCAATGAAATCCCCCTATGTGAACGAACTTCAGCCCAACCAGGTGGTTACGGCAACCTTCCTGGTGCATCATAAGGAGATCCGGCAGAAGAAATCCGGAGAGTTGTACCTTTCGCTCCTCCTCGGCGACCGCACCGGGGATCTCGACGCCAAAATGTGGGACAACGTCGCAGAAGTGATGCACGCGTTCGACCGGGATGATTTCGTTCGCGTCAAGGGGCTTTACACCATCTACCAGAACCGCCCCCAGCTCACCATTCACAAGGTCCAGCGCGTGGATGACTCGGAAGTGGACCCCGCTGATTTCTTCCCGGTCTCGGCCCGTGATCCGGAGGAGATGTTCGCCGAGTTGCGCCAGATTGTGGCCGGCGTGCGCCAACCGCACCTGAATGCGCTGCTGACCGCCTTCTTAGATGACCCCGAGATTGCCTCGCGCCTCAAGCGCGCCCCCGCGGCCAAGTCTGTGCATCATGCATACTTGGGCGGCCTGCTCGAGCACATCCTTTCGCTTTGCCGCCTTTGTCAGTTCGCTGCCGGCCACTACAAACACCTGGATTTGGATTTGCTTCTGACAGGCGCCGTATTGCACGATATCGGCAAGCTTTACGAGTTGCGGTATGACCGCGGTTTCGGCTATACCACCGAGGGCCAGCTCCTTGGCCACATCGCGATCGGCGTCCGCCTGATCGCCGACAAGCTCCACAACCTCCCCGACTTCCCGCCCAAACTCCGCGCGCTCGTCGAGCACATGGTTCTGAGCCACCACGGCCAGCTTGAGTTTGGCTCGCCCAAAGTCCCCCTGTTCCCGGAGGCTCTGCTGCTGCACTACCTCGACGACCTCGACTCCAAAATGGAGTGCATGCGCGCCCGCGTGGACCAGGACCCCCACCTGGACGGCGACTGGACCACCTACAGTCAGCCCCTCGACCGTATCATTCTCAAAAAGCTCCGCTATCTCGAGGGAACCGGTGAACACAAACTCCGGGCGCGTCCGGTTCCCGCTCCCCGCACCGGCAAGCAGCTTACTCCTGACTCTCCCACTCTGTTTGGGGAGAAACTGCTCGACGCTCTGGGCAACGATTCCTGAAATGCGCCGGCCTGCTCCGCCCCGCGGCGTTCCGCCTCCCCTGGAGCTGGAATGTCTGAAGGCGTTGTGGCTGCTCGGTGAAGGCACCGTCAAAGACGTCCGGGCCGCGCTCGCCCCAGGACGCGACCTCGCCTACACTACAGTGATGACCTTGCTGGACCGCCTCGCCCGCAAGGGTGCGGTCACCCGCCGCAAGGAAGGGCGCGCCTTCGTTTACTCTCCGGCGGTTTCTCGTGAGGTCGTGCGGCGTGCCGCCGTACAGGAGCTGGTGAGTTCGCTGTTTGGAGGATCGGAGGACGAGCTCCTCGAGTTCCTCAGCCGCCGCCCAGGTGACCAGCACACTCCGCCCGGCGGGGCTGCCGACGGCGATCTGGATCCGTCTTTGCTCTGACGCCATGCCATACCCCCGGACACAGCGGGCTCTCACGACAGGGCGCTGAAGGTGCCGGCTGTCTGCTGGCGTTTGCTGGCTGCGTTGTGAGGGCAAGCAGCCGTCTTGCAGCAATTTTTTATTGACATCTTCGCGGTGTGCGCCTATAATCAACCCAGAACCGGAAAGTGGTCTTTAGGGTTCAGCAGATTTGCCTTCAAAGAGAGGAGTACTTCGCAAAATGAATCCACGTATGGCCGTCTCGTCTTTGTGCCGTGCCGCACTCGTGGTGTGCGGGCTGGCATTCCTCGCAGTTTCGGCTCTGGCCCAGGAGGTCAGCGCCGGCATCACCGGAAGAATCACGGACCCGAGCGGCGCCGCTGTGGTGGGCGCAACGGTGACCGCCAAGGATGTCAACCGAGGAACCCTCTGGCCCACCAAAACCAATGAGGAAGGCATTTACGCGTTCCCGCGAATTCCGGTGGGCACCTACGAACTCAAAGTGGAAGCCACAGGCTTCAAGACCGCCACACGCCCCAACATCGTGCTGGAGCTCAACCAGCGGGCACGCCTCGATATCACGCTGGAAATCGGGACTGTTACGGAGACCGTGGAGGTTACGGGAGCGGCGCCGCTGTTGAACACTGATACGACGATCGTCGGCGCCACGCTTACGCCCACGACGCTCACCAAGACGCCTCTGATTTCCCGCAACTTCATCTCGCTTACGCTGCTGGCTCCCGGTGTCACCACCACCAACCCCGCCGCCTTCAACAACGGGGTTCGCACCTCCGGCGGAGGGCGGCCCTATGTTAACGGCAACCGGAAAGAAGCCAACAACTTCCTGCTGGACGGCATTGATAACAACCACACCTCCGACAACCTGACGGCCTATCAGCCCAATCTGGACGCCATCCAGGAAGTGCGCATGATTACGAACAACGCCTCGGCGGAATTCGGTAACTTCCAGGGCGGCGTGATCAACGTGATTATCAAGTCAGGCACGAACGAACTTCACGGAAACGTCTTTGAGTTCTTCCGCAACGACAAGCTCAATGCCAACAACTGGGCGCGGAACTGGCAGAACACCCCGCGCGTGCCCATTCGCTGGAACGAGTTCGGAGGCACGCTCGGCGGACCCCTGAAGCGCGACAGGCTGTTCTTCTTCGGGGACTACCAGGGCATTCGCCGCGCCACCCCGACCTCGGTCGGCACCATTTCGGTGATCCCGGCTCCGTTCCGAAACGGGGACTTCTCCCGCCTGTTGAGCGAACGCGGCGTTCAGCTTTACGATCCGCTCACTACGGACGCGAGCGGTGTTCGCCAGCCTTTCCCGAACAACCAGATCCCGGTGAGTCGCCGCAATGTCGTGGCGACGAACCTGTTTAATTCGCCCGATTTGTATCCTCTCCCGCTCAACAATGAACTGCGCTTCAACCAGGTCAACGGATCCCGGAGTCAGCTTGTCACCGACCAGTTCGACATCAAAGTGGACGCCAAGCTCACCTCCCAGGACGACCTGTCGGTCCGCTATTCGTGGGGACGCCAGGACCAGCCCGGCTACAATACCTTTCCGCTGTTCTTTAACAGCTTCAACGTCGCGCCATTCCAGAACGGCGTCATCAACTGGACGCGGACCATCAGTCCGACCAAGGTCAATGAGCTGCGCATCGGTGCCAACCGCATCGTCCTTCACAATGGCGGTCTGGACAAAGGTCTGGGGAATGTCGCCGAGAAGCTCGGTATCCGGCAGGGCAATGACCGCGGCCCCGGGCTCATGTCCCTCCAGTTCTCCGGCGGGCTGGCCAGTAGCATCGGCAGCGCCAACATCGGTACCCAGCAGAATTTTCCGAACAACACTTACCATTTCGCGGATAACTTCACCATCATCCGGGGCCGCCATATGATGAAAACCGGAGGTCAGTTACTCCGCCAGCAGATGAATCCCTTCTACGCGGGGAACTTCGGCCGCACTGGCTTCATTCAGTTTAACGGCCAGTACACGGCAGGGCCCAATGCCAACAGTCCGGTCTCCCGTGGCTTCCCTGAGGCGGACTTCTTCCTGGGCCTTGTGGAGCGGGCCGGCCGTGGCGTCAACACCGGCAGCTGGGGTCACCGCAAGATCATCCTCGGCTTCTACTTCCAGGATGATTGGCGGGTCACCGACTCCCTCACGCTGAACCTGGGCCTTCGCTGGGAGTATCACAGCCCCCTCGTGGAGGTGAAAGACCGTCAGGCAAACTTCGAACCATTCAGCGGCAAACTCCTGCTTGCGGGCAAGGATGGTAACAGCCGCGCTCTGTATGAACCGTTTAGGAAGGATTTCCAGCCTCGTGTCGGCTTTGCCTGGACGCCTGCCTTCCTCGGCAAGAAGACGGTCTTCCGAGGCGCCTACACCATTTCCTCCTTCATGGAGGGTACGGGAACGAACCTTCGCCTTCCCTTGAATCCACCGTTCAACTACGAATTCGAGGCCATTTTTACTGGTCAAACCGCCATCGGCGCGACGACGGACCAGGGTCTGACGATTCTCAGGGCTCAAGACCCGTTCGCCAATGTCACCATCCGGCTCTGGGATCCTTTCGTGCGGCCGGCCAACGTCCAGCAGTGGAGCTTTATCATCGAACGCCAGTTGCCCGCCGAAACCGTCCTCAGTGTGGGATATGTCGGCCAGCATGGTACGCACCTGGTCGTGCCCATGCCGTACTTCCAGCGCCGCCTCATCGCTCCGGGCGTCACCGAACCCAGCCCCTACCTTTCAGGCAACCCGCTGCTGCGGAACATCGCGCAGATCTCCGGCACGGAATCCAACGGCAACCAGCGCTACGATTCGCTGCAACTGCAGGTGCGCAAGCGCTATTCCGCCGGGCTGGAGTACCAGCTGTCCTACACGTGGTCCAAAGGTATGAGTGACGCCATCGGCTACTACGGCGAAGGGGGCCAGGCCGCTTCCCAGTCGGCCTACTGGCAGTATCTTTACGACCGCAAGGCGGAGTGGGGCCCTTCCTATTTCGACGCCACTCACATTCTGAGCTATGCCTACACTTACCAGCTCCCGTTTGGAAGGAACCGTAAGTGGGGCTCCGGCTGGAACGGCGCTCTTAACGGCGTCTTGGGCGGCTGGGAGATGGGCGGGATTCTCTCGCTTCGGAGCGGGTTCCCGCTAACGATCACTGCGACGGACCGTTCCGGGACGCGCTCCCGCGGGCCTCGCGCCGACCGCTTGGCCGACGGAAAAGGTCCGCGCCAGGTGGGGCCTGGGACGACCTGGCTTGACCGCTCCGCCTTCAGAGAACCCAGGGCGGGCACGCTTGGCAACTCCGGTGTGGGCGTCGTCCGTGGTCCGGGTCTCAAACAGTTTGATTTCTCCGTGCACAAGCTTTTCCCCATCAAGGAACGGATGAATCTCGAGTTCCGCACGGAATTCTTCAACTTGACCAACACGCCGCAATTCAATGCCCCGAACCGTTCTGCCTCGAGTGCGACGTTCGGGGAAGTGACCAGCGCGCAGGGAGAGCGTAACATCCAGTTCGCTCTGAAGCTGAACTTCTGATCCTCACCGGCGAGGCGGGCCTTATGCCCGCCTCGCCGCCTGAGCCGCCGGGCCGCTGACTGCCGCTGCGCTACAATACCCCAAGACACTGGGTGCAACATGAACCGTCGTCAATGGCTTAAAAACACAGCGCTTGCCCTGCCCGTCTTTTACCATTCGCAAGTCCGTGCGGCGAGGAGGCTGGGGATCCCAGGTCCGTTCCCCGGACGCGTCGTGGCGGTACATCATCCCGGCAGCATCCTCTCCGGCGCGTACCAGCGAGACGCCGTCAGAGCGATGCTGCACAAGGGCCTGATGGAGCTCACCGGAGCGGAGACGCCCGCCGAAGCATGGCGGTTCTTTTTCGAGCCCGGCGACGTTGTCGGAATCAAGCTCAATCCGGTGGGCCAGCCGTTCGTCATCTCCGCGCCCGAAGTCGTCCAGGAGATCGTGGAGGGACTCAAGCTGGCAGGTGTCAAGCCGCGGGATATCGTCGCCTACGACCGCTATCGCCGCGAGTTCCTCCGCGCGGGGTTTGACAAGTGGCTTCCCGAGGGCGTGCGCTGGACCTGGGCCACCGATGAGCCCCACCCGCTCCAGCTGGACATGGACGGCTACGACGCCGACCACTATATGGAAACTGCCGTCGTATTACCCAACGCGAATCCTTCCGATCCCCACCACCGCCGCTCGTACGTGGCGCGCTTCTTGACGCGCGACGTCAACAAGATGATCAATCTGTGTGTGCTCAAGCACCACCAGTCGGCCGGCATCACGCTGGCCCTGAAAAACATGTCCCATGGCCTGGTCAACAACGTCAGCCGCAGCCACTCCAGCCCGACATTGAACACCTGCGGCACCTTCATTCCCGCCGTCGTGGATCTTCCGGTCATCCGTCAGAAAGTCGTTCTTCACATCCTGGATGCCGTCAAGGGCGCCTACCACGGAGGCCCGGGACGCCGGGTCGAAAAGTACGTCTGGGAGCACAAAACGATGTATTTCGCCACCGACCCTGTGGCCTTGGACAAGACCGGTTGGAAGGTGATCGATGCCAAGCGCGCCGAAATGGGCATGAAGCCCGTGGGCGAAGCGCCTCCGGACGCGGATAGCCGCTTCTATCGCATGCAGCCCGAGCATGTCGAGATCGCCGGTGTCCTCGGTCTGGGCGTCTTTGATGACCAGAAGATCGAACTGAAACGGTTCGACTTGACCTGACGCTGCTTCTCGCAGGCTCAGAGAAGCCCCCGGCGCCGCAGCTCCTCTTCGAGTTGCTTTGCCGATTCGAAGCGCACCGCGACCATGCCATGCCTGCGCGCGGCCTCGACATTCACTTCCAGATCGTCGGTGAAAAAAATCTCCTCCGGTGCACAGCGGGAGCGCTCGATGGCCGCGCGATACATCTCAGGCGACGGTTTCATCGCGCCCACTTCGTAAGACAGCACGTAGTCATCGAACAGCCGCATGATGGGGTACCGCGACCGGATCATGGCAAAGTGAATGGCGTTCGTGTTGGACAGCACCAGCAGCTGGTACCGTCCCTTGAGCCCTGCGATCAGCTGCTCCGGAAGGAGTGGCTCCGGTAAAAAGATGCTGCTCCAAAGCTCGCAAAATCGTTCATAGCTCACTTCGAGCTCGAGCGCTTCGGAGATTTTTCGCACAAACTCCTGGGGCTCGATCTTGCCCATCTCGAAAGGCTGTACTGCCCCTGTGGCCGCAATCCTCCGTTTGATCTCTTCCGGGGGAAGGCCATTGACCTTGGCCAGCGCCTCGTAGCCCCGTTTTGTATCAAAGGGAACGATGACGTTGCCGAGATCGAAAATCACTGCGCGGATCATCATTTTTCAGTGTAACCTCCAGCCCGCCCGGTCCCACGGGGAGCACGCCGGGCTCGGGGCCGCAAGTCCCGCGGATGGGTGGTCTGCGAACCGCAGTCGAGCCGCCGATGAGTAAGATAGGCAGGAACTCGGAACCGCGGGCAGACATCCAATCGAACGGGGGCGGAGATGAAGCTGAGTGGTTGGTGGAGTTGGGCGCGCCGCCGTTTGCACCGGCCGGAGCCCCGCGAGCCGGCGATCGGTCTGGCTCTCGGTGGCGGCTTCGCGCGCGGAATCGCTCATATCGGCGTACTCCGCGTCTTCGAACAAAACCGGATTCCTCTGAAGTACGTCGCCGGAGTGAGTGCGGGCTCCATCGTGGCTGCCGCGTTTGCAAGCGGGCGATCCGCCGACGAGATTGCGGGTTTCGCCGGGCACATGCGTTTCCGTGATGTGGCCCGCTGGACGCTGAGCCGTATGGGACTCATGGACAGCGACCGGATGGAAGCATTCCTGAAGAAGTTGTTGAACGTGTACACGTTCGAGCAGATGCGCATCCCGCTGGCGGTGGTTGCCACGGACCTGACCGCAGCAAAACCCGTCGTCTTCCGCGATCGGGGGGAGGTGTTTTTGCCCATCCGCGCCAGTTGCGCCTACCCCGGCCTGTTCCGGCCCATCCGTTACGAGGGCCGCTATCTCGTGGACGGAGCCATCACGATGGAAATCCCGTCGCTACCGCTGCGCGAGATGGGCGCCACGCATGTGGTCGCGGTCGTACTGCCCATGCAGACGCCGTTGGTTGACCCGCAGAACCTGTTCCGCGTCGTCAATCAGTGTTTCCAGATCCTCCAGGCCCGCACCGAGTGGGAATGGCGCAGGCACTCCGATGTGGTCATCGTCCCGGAGGTGGGCGCCGCGGGCTGGGACTCGTTCCAGGACAGCGAAAAGCTGATCGAAGCCGGCGAGCGGGCCGCCCGGGCCGCGCTGCCCACCATCCTTTCCTGGCTCGCCCGCCCCAGGGCCGCGCCGGCGTACTCCCGGCCCGCGGCGACCCGCTCCTAGCCGGTTACTCTTCTTCTTCCATCTGCTGGGCGAGGTAGTTCTCGTAGCCGAGCTCCTTGATCATATGGAGCTGGGATTCCAGCCAGTCCACGTGCCCCTCTTCGTCTTTGAGGAGCTTTTCGAGCAAATCGGCTGAGGCGTTGTCGCCCAGTTCGCGCGATTTCTTGATCCCGTTGTTGTACATCGTCACGGCCGAAAGCTCCAGCTTGAGGTCGTTTTCCAGCTGGGCCTTGACGTTGTCGCCGATGTTGAGCGGCAGCGTTTCCGCCATCTTCGGCATCGCATCGAGAAACAGGATCCGCTCGATGAGCATCTCGGCGTGCTTCATCTCACCGATCGCGTTCTTCTTGATGTACTCGCTGAGCCGCTCATAGCCCCAGTTCTCGCACATCTCCGCGTGCAAGATGTACTGATTGACGGCGGTCAGCTCTTCTTTCAGTGCTTCATTCAGAATTGCGATGACTTCCTTGTTTCCTCGCATAGTCCTCCCTCTTGTGCATCACCTGCTTGGCTTGCGAATCGGTACCTCTACAGTCGTCCAAGACTCGATTCTACCAAGGCTGCCGGCCGAGGCTGGGAGCTGTGCCGCTGGTGTGTCACGATAGGGTAGGGCCGGCGGCAGGTGAGCTGGCGCCTGCAGCTTTGTTAGGAGGGGAGAAATGACACTGACCGTAACGACGTTCAACCTCGAAAATCTGTTCAACCGGTATGCGTTTCTCGACATGCCGTGGGAAGAGCGCAACTACGAAAAGATCGTGCAGGCCGTAGGGCTCGCTTCCGTGGCAAGCCGCGCGGGCGATCTGGTGAGCTACGAAACGACCGAGATCCAGCGCAACAATACCGCCCAGGCGATTCTCGATTCTGAACCGGACGTGCTCGCCGTCCAGGAAGTGGAGAATCTGTACACCCTGCGCCTGTTCAACGAGGAATATCTGGACAACTATTTCGATCGCATGCTGCTGATCGATGGCAACGACCCGCGCGGTATTGACGTAGGTTTTCTCGTGCGCAAAGGCTTTTCGGCTGCGATCCGCAACCTGCGAACGCATGTGGACGAGGCCGTCCCCGGTGCGGCCGTAGCCCGGAGTTCCGTGCGCAATTTCGGCTACCTCGTCCGTGGGGCGCTGTTCTCACGCGACTGCCTCGAAGTGGATCTCGAAATCGGAAACAAAACGGTGACATTCCTGGTGAACCACTTCAAAGCCCAGGACGGCACGCAAGATTCGACCCGGCGCCGCAAGCGGCAGGCGCAGCGCGTTGCCGAGCTGGCCGCTCAGGCAGTCCAGCACGGAACATTGCCCGTGGTGCTGGGCGATCTGAACGCGCCCCCGGATGCTGACGGGTCGCTGGAACCATTGCTCAACTCACCCGTATTGCAGGATCCGTTTCCCGCCGATACCTGGACCCACTACTACGTGCCGGCCAAGCGGATCAGCCGCCTGGATTACATTCTTCCCCATAAGGCACTGGAAGTCGAAGATATCCACATCGTGCGCAAAGGCTTGACCACCAAATGCAAGCAGTACCAGGGGGAACGATACCCTACTGTGGGACCGTCTCATACCGAGGCTAGCGACCATTGTCCGGTGAGCGTCCGGCTCGAGGTGGCTTAGTCCCGGAACGATTCCTGTCCCGCCGCAACTCCTCTAATTTCGCGCGGTACTTGAGAAGTTTCAGTCTTGACACGCACCCCGATCTGGTTTACATCTATGGCGAGAGGTCGCCTTGTGGCCGCCCGCAAGGAGGTCTTGCCCATGTCAACAGCTAGTTTGCTCCGAAGTGGTCTTATGATCCTCTGCGTACTGCCGCTGGTGTGGGGGCAGTCCTATACTGCCGCCGTGCGCGGCGTAGTCACAGACCCGACAGGGGCAAGTGTGCCCCGCGCCAGAGTGGTGGTGACGGATGTGGACCGCAACGTGCAACACCGCACGGTGACGGACGAGGCAGGCCGGTATGTCGTCCCCGCCCTTCCTCCAGGTAACTACAGCCTCACGGTGGAAGCTCCGGGTTTCAAGAAATACGTGCGTGGCGCCTTTCCCCTGGCAGTGCAGCAACAGGCCACGCTGGACGTGCAGCTGGAGGTCGGCGAGGTGACCGCTACAGTGGAGGTCGCCGCCCAGGCTCCCCTGCTGAACACAACCATTGCCAACCTGGGCCAGGTGATCGAGAACACGTATATCATCTCGCTGCCCAACATCGGCCGCACGCCAATGGCGCTCACGTACCTGACGCCCGGCGTGGTCGGATCCGGCGGCCGCCGCGGCGACAACAACACCAATTTCGTTGCCAACGGTGCCCGAAACTCGACGGCGGATGTGTTGCTGGACGGCGTGACTGTGGTCACGGTGGAACAGAATTCGGGCATCACGGACTTGAAGTACGCCCCTTCTGTGGATGCCGTGCAGGAGTTCAAGATCCAGACGAACTTCTTTTCGGCGGAATACGGGCAAACCGGCGGCGCTGTCGTCAACATGGTGACCAAATCGGGAACCAACGAGTTCCACGGCACCGGCTACTACTTCCTGCGCCACTCGGATCTTAACGCCAACAACTGGTTTTCCAACCGCGCTGGCCGGGCCCGGCCTTATTACCGGCGCGACCAGTTGGGCGGCGTGATCGGAGGACCGGTGGTAAAGAACCGGACCTTCTTCTTCGGCACTTACGAATACACGAAGTCCAAGAGCCCGCTCAGCTATACCGCAACCTTTCCGACGTTGCTCCAGCGCGAAGGAGATTTTTCCCAGACCCGCAACACTTCGGGACAGCTAATGACGATCTATAATCCGTTCGACACTTTCGTCAACGCCGCGGGCAACATCGAACGCCGTCCCTTTCCGGGTAACGTGATTCCCAGGTCCATCATGGACCCGGTGGCCCTCAAGGCGCTGGCATATTTCCCCAAGCCGAACCAGCCCGGAGCCCCGTTCACGGAGACCAACAACTGGTTTGAGCAGGGAATCAATCAGGGTGCCAGCCATCAGACCAACCTCAAAGGTGACCACAATTTCAGTGCGAACAACCGCATAACCGGCCGCTACAGCTACACGCGTGGTCGCGGCAATCCGCCGAACCTTTTCAAAGAGCTGGCTCCGGCCTACACATTCAACGACGGGCCGAGCCTGAGCACCGCCACTTCCGTAGTGACCGAATTCACCAGGGTCCGCAGTGCCACCGACCTGTGGAGCATCCGCTACGGCCTCACCTACTCGACCTATTGGCGCAAGCCGATGGAGCCGTTTGACCTTACACAGCTCGGCCTGCCCCAGTACATGAAGGACAACGCCGACTTCCTGGTGTTTCCCACCATCGCCCCGGAAGGCTATACCGATATCGGCACCGAGGGCTGGCTGATCATGGATCGCCAGGAGGGCGTCCATCACTTCTCGGGTTCCTACAGCAAGATCGCCCGCGGCCACAGCCTGAAGTTCGGCGCGGAAACGCGCCGCAACTGGTTGGATTACGCTCAGCCGGGATATCCCTCGGGGCAGTTCAGTTTTGGACGCGGCGTGACGTGCAGAGATCGGTTCTCCTGCCCCGGCAATGAAGGCAACGGCCTGGCCGCCATGCTCATCGGATGGGCGACCGGCGGACAGTTCCACATCGATCCTAAAGTCTTCACGCGTTCGGCGTATTGGGGCTTTTATGTTCAGGATGACTGGAAGATCACACCGAAACTCACCCTGAATCTGGGAGTACGCTACGAGTTCGATGTGCCGCGCTGGGAGAAGTTTGACCGGCAGAGTTACTGGGATCTGGATGCGCAGGCTCCCGTGCAGGCTCCGGGCTATGTCACCAAGGGGATCTTCCGCTTCGTGGACAAGAACCGCCGTTCCCCCTTCGATGGTGACTACAACAACTGGTCGCCCCGGATTGGCTTTGCCTATGCGGCTACGCCCAAGCTCGCCATCCGTGGAGGTTACGGACTGTTTTACCAGTTAAGCCGGGCGACGGTCTACGGTCACACCGGCGCGGGATTCAACGTAAACTCCACGCCGGTGTTTACACGCGACTCGAACGCCACCCTCTACGCTCGCCTGAACAATCCGTACCCGGATGGCATGCTCCTGCCTCCCGGCCGCTCGCAGGGCGAGTGGACCTTCATTGGTCTGGGCGCAGGAACGATTCTGCCCAGCAACAACCGCAACCCTGAGTATCATTCCTGGAACCTTTCGATTCAGCGCGATGTCGGCTTCCAGTCCGTGCTCGAGATCAACTACACCGGCAGCCGCGGCACGCACCTGTTCCTCCCCTATACATCGCTGACGCCGCTGGACCCGCGATACTGGTCCTGGGGTCGTACCGTTCTGAGCAGTTCTGTGCCGAACCCCTTCTACGGGCAGATAACCGATCCCAGATCGCAGCTAAGTCGCCCCACTGTCCAATTGTTCCGGCTGCTGCGGCCCATGCCGCATTTCGATGGTGCCAGCGTCGGTACCTCAGAGCCCCCGGCCGCCGACTCTTACTACCACGGCCTCCAGATCAAGTGGGAGAAGCGGTATTCCCACGGGCTCACTATGCTGGCCCACTACACCTGGTCGAAAATGATCGACAACGCCTCCCATGGCTCCGGAAACCTGAACTGGCTGGGCGGCGGGACGAGCTTGCAATACCCGCTGAACCTCCGCCTGGAGCGCTCGCTTTCAGCCCACGATGTGGCCCATCGCGCCGTGATCACCGCCGCGTGGGAACTGCCCATTGGGACGGGGCGTAAGCTTGGCGCCGGCTGGAGTCGCTGGCTGGATGCCTTGTTTGGCGGCTGGCAGCTCAGCGGCATGGCCCTGCTTCAGAGCGGCATGCCCCTTCAGGTCACACAAAGCGGCGGAAACATCTGGAACGGGACGCAGCGGCCGAACCTGATTGGCGATCCGAGTACTTCGGGTTCCGTGGTGAGCCGTCTGAACCGGTGGTTCAACGAGAAGGCGTTTTCCCAGCCCCCGATCGACGTCCCGGGCACGGCCCCGCGCACCCTCAACTACCGCGGACCGGCCATCAAGACGTTGGACGCCGCCCTGAACAAGAGCTTCCGGGTGCGCGAAGGCCAGCGCTTCGAGTTCCGGATCGAAGCCCAGAACGCCACGAATACGCCGGTGTTCAGCGATCCGAACACCAGCTTCGGTTCCACGGCCTTCGGCCAGATCACGGGGACGAAAGTAGGCCCGCGTAACGTCCAGCTTGGCATGAAGTATTACTTCTGACCGCCGGCGCGTCGCAGGTGGTTTCACGGGACGGCCACGCGCCCGATTCGCAACTCAGCGAAGCAGCGCAAGAAGCCGGTCCTCGAACGTGTAATCCGGCTGCCGAGGAGGCTGACTTTTATACCATTCGTAGGTCCGGCGCAACCCTTCCTCGAAGGCAGTTGCGCGGAAGCCGAGCATGCGCTCCGCCTTCTCTGTGCGCATTGTGATCGGGGGTAGATCGAAGTATTCGCCAAAGTAGAGGTTTGTACCGAGAATCCGGCCTCCGGCTTCCAGGATCTTGCGTCGGGGCGCAAAAACCAGTTCAGGCTCCGCGCCGGCCGCACGTGCCATCGCCGATACCGCCTCCAGCTGTGTCACCGGCCGAGGATTGGCCACGTTGAAGGCATGCCCGGCGGAGCCGGAATCCTCGAGCACCTTCAGGCATACCGAAATCAAATCGTCCACGTAGACAAACTGCATCCAACGCTCGCCACGCTCCGGCACGATGATCGGCCGGCCGTCCCGCATCCGGTCCCAAAAGAAGGCTTCGCGGTAGAAGGGATTGTCCGGCCCATACACGAAAGGCGGGCGCAAGGTGACCGCCGGGACCCCTTCCTCCCGGTGCAGGCGGAACAGCATGCGCTCACTCGAGGCCTTATTGCGCACATAGGGCTCGGGATGGTCTTCCGGCGCCAGGTCGTCTTCCTCGCGGTGATCCAACCCTTCGCCGTATGCGGCCACGCTGGACATGAAGACGTAACGCTGAAGGCCCGGGCCGCAGGCACGGACTGTGGCTTCCACGTGCGCCGCCGTTGTCCCACGCTGCCAGTCGTAGACATTGTCAAAGACAACGTCGAAGCTCCGGTTCCGAAGCACGGCGCGCATGGCCGCCGGATCGTTACGGTCCGCCACCAGATTGCGCACTTTCGAACCCAGATCGTGAGAGGCCTTCCGGTGTAAGACCGTGACATCGTGCCCTTGTTCCAGCAGCCGGGCCACCAGCCGCCTGCCGATGAACAGGGTGCCCCCAATGACCAGAACGTTCACCGGCTTTTCCTCAGTCGTAATACTCCAGACCGAGGTGGGTGATCAGATCCTCTCCCCTCATCCACCGCAGCGTGTTCTTCAGTTTCATCAGCTGGATGAACAGATCGTGTTCCGGATAGAGGCCCGGGGCGGTCATGGGCGCCTTGAAGTAGAAGGAAAGCCATTCCTGAATGCCCCGCATGCCCGCGCGTTGGGCCAGGTCCAGGAACAGCACCAGGTCCAGAACCAGCGGGGCAGCCAGAATCGAGTCCCGGCACAGGAAGTCAATCTTGATCTGCATCGGGTAGCCCATCCACCCGAAGATGTCAATGTTGTCCCAGCCTTCTTTGGAATCGCCGCGGGGCGGGTAGTAGTTAATCCGCACCACATGATGGAAGCTCTTGTATAGCTCTGGATATAGCTCCGGCTGGAGAATGTACTCAAGCGCCGATAGTTTGGTTTCCTCCTTCGTGCGAAACGAACCGGGGTCGTCGAGCACTTCACCGTCGCGGTTTCCCAGAATGTTCGTGGAGAACCAGCCCGTCAGACCGAGCATCCGCGCCTTCAGCGCCGGGGCGATCACCGTCTTCATGAAGGTCTGGCCGGTCTTGAAATCCTTGCCGCATACCGGTACGTTGCGTTCCCGCGCCAGTTCGAGAAGCGCGGGGATGTCCACGGTCAGGTTCGGCGCCCCGTTGGCAAACGGGACTCCCAGTTTCAGCGCCGCATAGGCGTAAATCTGACTCGGTGCAATATCGGGATCGTTTTTCTGGAGCCCGCATTCGAAATCTTTGAGCGTCTGGTGGACTGCCGTGGGCTTGTGGTAAACCTCGGTCGAACCGCACCAGATCATCACCAGTCGCGCCGCGCCGCTCGAGGACCGGAACTGTTCGATATCGTCCATGAGCATCTCGGCCAGCTCCATCTTGTTGCGCCCCTGCTTGACGTGAGGGCCGTTGAGGCGCCGCACGTAGTTCGGGTCGAACACCGCCTTCATCGGCTTGATGGCCTGAAGCGGTTCCCGGACACGTTCGAGGTGCTCCCGTTCGAGCACCCCCGCCTTCAGGGCCGCCTCATACACGCTGTCTTCGAAAATGTCCCAGCCTCCAATGACCAGATCCTCGAGCCGGGCCAAAGGCACGAAGTCCTTGATGCGCGGACTGCGTCCTTCGGTCCGTTTACCCAATCGGATCGTGGCCATCTGCGTCAGCGACCCGACGGGCAGCGCCCAGCCGGCCTTGACGGCTTCCACCCCGGCGATAAAAGTCGAAGTCACGGCTCCCATCCCGGGGATCAGCACCCCAAGTTTTCCTTCAGCCGGAGCGATCCGGACGTTGTCTTTGCCTGGCAAGCGTTGGTTTCTCCTCGGACGAAACTAGGCTTGCGCGCACCCGGCCTTCCCCACCGGACGCCTGCGCGGGCCCGATGTTATACTAACACTTCGATGAGCGACACGGCGACGATGACTATTCGGGCTCTGGTCGTAGACGACGAGCAACTGGCCTGCGAGGAGCTCGCTTACCTGCTCCGCGAGTTCCCCGAGGTCGAAGTCGTGGCCACGGGCACCAACGGCCTGGAGGCGTTGAAACTCATCGAAGAACACGAGCCGGACCTCGTCTTTTTGGACGTGCAGATGCCCGGTCTGGACGGCATGGGGGTGATCCGCCAGGTGCGCGAGAAGAAGCTCCCGCTGCCGCATTTTGTGCTTGCCACCGCGTACGATCAGTACGCCGTGGAGGCGTTTCGCCTGGAGGCCACCGACTACCTGCTCAAGCCCGTCAACAAAGAGCGTCTCGCCGAAACCATGGAGCGGGTGCGGCGAGCCTTTCAGGACCGCCACCGGGCGGCGCCCGTCGTTCCGCCCCAACCCGTCCGCCCGCATCGCACCAAGCTTCTGGTCAAGAGCGGAAGCCGGAATTTTATCGTGGACGCCCAGGACGTCATTTACGCCACCATCAATAACGGCCTGATCACGATCGTGACGACGGCGCTTGAGGGTTATTCGAACTACCGCACCATCGAGGAGCTGCAGGCGAGTCTGGACCCGGAGACCTTCTGGCGCGTGCATCGCTCCTACCTTGTGAACATCAACCACATCAAGGAAGTGATCCCGTGGTTCAAGTCCAGCTATCAGTTGCGCATGAACGATAAACGGCAGACGGAGATTCCGGTGAGCCGCGTGCAGACCAAGCGCCTCCGGGCTCTGTTGAAACTCTAAAGCTGGCCCCGGGCCGGGCTCAGATTCGGATCCCGAGACTCCACAATAGGTAAGCAGCCGACTGTCGCAAATACACCCACCAGGAAGCGCTATGGCGCCCCGACGGGGAAGGCCGCGGCGACCCGTATACCTTGAGCCCGAGCGACTCGAGCATCTTCTTGGCTCGGAAGATATGGTAGCCGTCGCTGACGACGATGCACGAAGACAGCCCCATGCGCCGCATGATCTCGGCCACGGCCGCAAGGCTTTCCGCCGTGGTGCTGCCCTCCTGCTCGGCCGTGATCACCTCGGAGGGAACGCCGCGCTCGGTAAGGTACGCTTGTCCTACTCCGCCCTCGGTGAAATGCGGATCTCCGCCCGCCCCGCCGGTGGTGATGATCCGGGGCGCGAGACCTTTGCGGTAGAGTTCGAGCCCGTGATCCAGGCGAGCGCGGTAGACCGGCGAAGGCCGCCCGCGGTATTCCGCCGCCCCCAAAATCACAATCACATCCGCGGGCCGGGCCTCGTCTGTGGCTGACTGGCGGCGAATTTCGCGGGCCACGCTCACCAACCAGGCGCCTGTCGCCGTCACGGCGATACCTGCTGTTGCCGCCATCAGCCGTTTCATGCTGCGCTATGATCGAAGCGTCCCGGAGACCAGTGTATCCGCTCCTGCGCCGGGGCGGCGGCGTACGCCATGGCGACGGTGGAAGTCATCACCAGCACCTCGAACCCACTCATCAAGGACGTTCGCCAGGCTGTGGCGCGCGGCGGATTGACAGCGGATGGCTGCTGCGTCGCCGAAACCCTGCACCTGTTGGAAGAGGCCTTCCGCAGCGAATCCGAAGTCCGGGCCGTGATCTGCGCAGAATCGGCGCGCTCGGCCGTTCAAAAACATCTTCGGAGGCTGGGACAGGTGCGCGTGGCCATCGTTCCCGACACGGTCTTCCGCTTTCTCTCCACCGTTGATCGCAGTCAGGGCGTTCTGGCGCTTGTCCGCCCTCCGGTCTGGACGCTGGCCCAGCTCTTTCACGGCCACGTCCTGGTGGTCGTTCTCGACGGAATCCAGGATCCCGGCAATGCCGGTGCCGTACTGCGCACCGCCGAAGCCTTCGGCGCGACCGGCGTCATTCTCCTCAAAGGAACCGTCAGCCCCTTTAACCCCAAAGCCGTTCGCGCCTCCGCCGGATCGTTGTTCCGTCTTCCCCTGATTTGGGGCGCCGACGCCAATCTGACGCTGGCCGCCCTTCGCGACAACGAGCTGGAAGTCTACGCCGCTACTCCGTCGGGACGCATCTTGGCGGCTCAAGCGGATTTCCGGCGCCGCTGCGCCCTCGTTATCGGAAGTGAGGCGCGGGGCGTGCGCGAGCCCCTGCGCTCCGCAGCCGTGGACGTACGAATTCCCACCGTGCGGGTCGAGTCCCTCAACGCCGCTGTCGCCGCCGGCATCCTGCTCTACGAGGCCTGGAGGCAAAGGACTCAGGCACCATGAGCCTTTTCGACACCACACCTGCCCCCGGAAGCCGGTCCCAGCAGCCGCCGCTTGCCGACCGGATGCGGCCTCGGTCCCTGGACGAATTTGTAGGCCAGGAGCACCTGCTTGCGCCAGGTAAGCCCTTGCGCGTGCTGATCGAGCGCGGCGAGCCGCACTCCATGATCCTCTGGGGACCCCCGGGCACGGGCAAAACGACGCTGGCCCGCCTCATCGCCGCCTCGGCCCGCTGTGATTTTATCCCCTTTAGTGCGGTCCTCAGCGGCATCAAGGAAATCAAAGCCGTCATGGCCGAAGCGGAGCGCAATCGCCGCCTCGGACGACGGACCATTCTGTTCATTGATGAGATCCACCGTTTCAACAAGGCCCAGCAGGATGCCTTTCTCCCTCACGTCGAGCGCGGAGATGTGATCCTGATCGGCGCCACGACGGAGAATCCTTCGTTCGAAGTGATTTCGGCGTTGCTTTCTCGTGCGAAGGTCTACATGCTGCGGCCGCTCACCGTAGCGGAAATCGTCGCCTTGCTCAAGCGCGCGCTCGAGGATCCCGAGCGCGGCCTCGGCCAGCTCGGCATGACCGCCTCCGAGGAGCTGCTCGAGCAGATCGCGATTTATGCCGGCGGAGACGCGCGCGCCGCTTACAATGCCCTGGAACTGGCTGCGGCCGCTTCCGAAGGGCCGGTCCTGTCGCGGCAAGCGGTGGAAGATGCCATTCAGCGCAAAGTACTGCTGTACGACAAAGCGGGTGAAGAACATTACAATCTCATTTCGGCGCTCCACAAGTCGGTCCGCTCCAGCGACCCGGATGCCGCCCTCTACTGGCTTGCGCGCATGCTGGAAGCCGGCGAGGACCGGCTCTACATCGCGCGGCGCCTCGTTCGCATGGCCATCGAGGACATCGGGCTGGCCGACCCCAACGCCCTCGAACAGGCCGTGGCGGCTATGCAAGCGGTTCATTTCCTCGGCATTCCCGAGGGAGATCAGGCTCTCGCCCAGGCGGCGATCTATCTTGCCTTGGCTCCGAAGTCAGATGCAGCTTTCCAGGCGCTGAACCGGGCTCTTGAGACCGTCGAGAAAACGCCCGCCGAGCCAGTACCCCTACACCTCCGCAACCCGGTCACGCCTCAGATGCGCCAGTGGGGGTACGGTGCGGACTACCAGCATGCCCACGACTTTGAGGACGCGATCACCCCAATGGAATGTCTGCCGCCATCCCTCTCTGGCACAAGGTTTTACCTTCCCTCCGACCGAGGCCGGGAGCGGGAGTTCGCCGAGCGCCTCCGCTCAATCCTGAAAGCCAAAGGCAAAGGTCAATAACGGGTTCCGGCGTGAATTCGCCCCCTCAGTGTAGGGGGAACTCCTGAAATTTGCCTTGGGCACGAAACGCTACGGGGGTACTCCCGCACTATAGGACGTGGAACCAATTTCCTATTGTTTGCACCATGCAGACTGGGGATCATGAAAAGGGGAGGAACACAGTGATCTGGGCGGCAACACAATCAGCCGGGGCTTTGCCCCGCAGTAGCTCCGACAGGCGCACAAGCAGTCGTTTCCCCATTGAGTGCGAGCTCCGCTATCGGTCGTGGAGCCAGGGAAAGATCGACGCCGGTACGGGCCGCACGGTAGACATCAGCAGTGGCGGAGTGCGGTTCAAGACCGATTCGCCTCTGCCAGCCGGCAGGCGGGTTGAAGTTTCCATTTTCTGGCCCGCACAGCTCGACGGCAAATGCAATCTCAAGCTCGTAGCGAGCGGGCGTGTGGTGTGGACCCGCGGCGACAACGTTGCCGTCCGTATCGAGAAATACGAGTTCCGGACGGCAGGTACAGGAAGCCTCTGCGCCGTTGCGTCATAATCGGAACTGGGCGCGGACGGTAGCCTGGTGGTCTCCGGCCGCACCCGGGCCGTGAAAATACTGCTGTCGCTGATCCTCAGCGCGATTCTGTCTGCCGCCCCGGCTCCGCAGGCGCCTCCTGCAAAGTCCCGCCTGTCGTTCCAAGACGCCCTACCGGTGCTCGCGGCGATGCAGGAACTTTTGCCAGAAGCACTCGCCCGCCGGGCGGATGGCAGCGGAGCCTGGGAAACCTGGCTCGAGTCCGAAGACGCACAAATCCGGGCGCGGCTCGAGCGGGGCGAGGAAGATTCGCTCGTGAATTTCCTTCTGTTCGGCGCCAGCTTCACCAAGCGGCCTCGGCTTGTACGGCCCGACGTAGAGGGAAAGACCGAGGAGCTGGTCGCCGCGCGCATCTCGGATCTGCTGCGCGCGCTCGAATCCCCCGGTGCGAACGAGCACCTGCTGTACGCGCGATCCCTGCTCGAGCGCAAAGGCCACCGGCTCGGCAGCGCCGCCGCCCGCCAGGAGGCGGCCCGCTACCTGCTCGAACAGCTTGCCCGCGTCAGTCGGGAACAGCAGGAATACAAGCGCGAACTGGCCCTGGCGTTGTCCCTGCCGGACGCAACCCGTCAGTTCGCCGCGCGCTCCACCTTGTACCGCGACCGGGGCCTGTCGCTGGACACTTCACTGGCGCCCAGCTTTGCCGTAGAAGAGGCCCTGAAAGAGCTGAAGGCCCGCGGCCTGCTCAAGCCGGGCGCTGTTCGCCGCGCGGCCGTCATCGGTCCGGGGCTGGAATTCACGGACAAGCGCGGCGGCTACGACTACTACCCTCCCCAGACTCTGCAGCCGTTTGCTCTGATGGACACCTTGCTCCGGCTGCGTCTGGCCGCTCCGGGATTGCAGGTCACGAGCCTGGACATCAGCCCGCGTCTAAACGCGCATCTGGCGCACGCGCGGCGGCTTGCTGCCAAAAGGCGGGGCTATCGCATCGAGCTTCCTCTGGATGCCGCAGTCGCCTGGCGTCCGGGCTTTCGGACTTATTGGCAGAACTTCGGCCGATACGTGGGCGCCGCCGTGACGCCGATGAGGCCTCCCCCCACCGCCGGCCGCGTAGAAGCCAGAGCCGTACGCGTCCGTCCTGACTTCGTTGCCCGCCTCCAGCCCGTGGACTTGAATGTCATGGTCGAACATCTTGACCTCCCCGAGTCCGAGCGCCTCGATTTGATCATCGCCACCAATGTGTTCGTGTACTACGACGCCTTCCGCCAAGCGCTCGCCCTGGCCAATATTGAGCGGATGCTCCGAAGCGGGGGCGTTCTGCTCTCCAACAATGCCCTCCCAGAGCTGCCCGCCTCCGCGGTGCGATCCGCCGGTTACACGACGGTGGTTTACTCGGATCGTCCGGACGACGGCGACCACATGGTTTGGTACGTGCGTCGTTAGCTCATATTTTTCAATATGATACGGAAACCACCGTGCCGACGCAGCTTGTCGGCGAAGTTCGGGACGGGTGTGTTGACATTCATATGTCATAGTGGTATGCTGAGGATAGTTGATATTGACTCGCTAAGATTATGGACCCGAACCGGCTAACCGAAAAAGTCCAACAGGCCTTGCACGCCGCCCAGTCCGAGGCGGCCCGCTTGAGCCATCAGCAGATTGACGTCGAGCACCTGTTGGCTGCCTTCCTTGAGCAGGAGGGCGGCTTGGCTCCAGCCATTCTCACCAAGGCGGGCATCGCAGTGGATCTGCTGCGCCGCCGGATCGAGCAGGAGCTCGACCGCCTGCCGAAAGTCTCCGGCCCGACCGGACCGCCCGACCAGGTGTATATCACCGGCCGGCTGAACCGGCTGCTCGCCCAAGCGGAAGAGGAGGCCAGGCGACTCAAAGACGAATACGTCTCGGTCGAGCACTTCCTGCTGGCCATGACGGAGGATGGCGGAGCTACCGGGCGCCTGTTCAAGGAGTTCGGCCTGACTCGCGAGCGGCTGATGAAGGCCTTGCAGGAGGTCCGCGGCACGCAACGGGTCACCTCGCCGACTCCGGAGGCCACCTATCAGGCCCTCGAGCGCTACGGCCGCGACTTAACTCAGCTCGCCGCTCAGGGCAAGTTGGATCCCGTCATCGGCCGCGACGACGAGATCCGCAGGGTTATCCAGGTGCTCTCGCGGCGGACCAAGAACAACCCCGTGCTGATCGGCGAGCCGGGGGTGGGTAAGACCGCCATCGTGGAAGGGCTGGCGCAGCGCATCGTGCGCGGCGACGTGCCCGAGGGACTCAAAAACAAACGCGTCGTGGCTCTGGACATGGGCGCGTTGATCGCCGGCGCCAAGTACCGGGGCGAATTCGAGGAGCGCCTCAAGGCCGTGCTGAAAGAAGTCCAGGCCTCCGAAGGGGAGATTATTCTCTTCATCGACGAACTCCACAATGTGGTCGGGGCGGGGAAGGCCGAGGGCGCCATTGACGCCGCCAATCTGCTCAAGCCCATGCTGGCCCGCGGCGAACTGCACTGCATCGGCGCCACGACCTTGGATGAGTACCGCAAGTACATCGAAAAAGACGCGGCCTTGGAGCGCCGGTTCCAGCCTGTGTTCGTGGATCAGCCTTCCGTGGAGGACACCATCTCCATCCTGCGCGGGCTCAAGGAGCGCTATGAGGTCCACCACGGCGTGCGGATCAAAGACGGCGCGCTGGTGGCTGCGGCCGTCCTTTCCAACCGTTACATCTCAGACCGTTTCCTGCCCGATAAGGCCATTGACCTCGTGGACGAAGCCGCCGCACGTCTCCGCACCGAGATTGACTCCATGCCGGCGGAACTCGACGAGCGGCTGCGGCGGATCATGCAGCTGGAAATCGAGCGGGAAGCGCTGAAGAAAGAGACCGACGCGGCCTCGCGCGAGCGGCTGGCAAAGCTGGAAAAAGAGCTGGCCGACCTCAAAGCGGAAGCTGACGCGCTCAAAGCGCAGTGGCAGGCCGAAAAGGAGGCCGTGCAGCGCTTGCGCGCACTGCGCGAGCAGATCGAACAGACCAAGCACCTGATCGAGGTCGCCGAGCGCGCCTATGACCTCAACAAAGTAGCGGAGCTGAAGTACGGCCGCCTGGTCGAACTGGAGCGGCAGCTCAAAGCCGAGCAGGATGCCCTCGAGGCCCGCCCGGGCCAGGTCCGGCTCATCAAGGAGGAAGTGGACGAAGAAGACATTGCCGAGGTCGTCAGCCGCTGGACGGGGATCCCGGTAGCCAAGCTCCTCGAGGGAGAGCTGCAAAAGCTCCTGCACCTCGAAGACGAACTCCACAAACGCGTGGTCGGTCAGGACGAGGCGGTCAAAGCCGTGGCCGAAGCCGTGCTCCGCGCCCGCTCCGGGCTCAAGGACCCCAACCGGCCCATCGGGAGTTTCATCTTCCTCGGACCGACCGGTGTGGGCAAGACCGAACTGGCCCGCGCTCTGGCGGAGTTTCTCTTTGACGACGAGCGCGCCATGATCCGCATTGACATGTCCGAGTACCAGGAAAAGCATACGGTGGCGCGCCTGATCGGAGCCCCGCCGGGCTACGTCGGCTTTGAAGAAGGCGGCCAGCTCACCGAAGCGGTGCGCCGCCGCCCCTACTCGGTGATCCTGTTCGACGAGATCGAAAAAGCGCACCACGACGTCTTCAACGTGATGCTCCAGATTCTCGATGACGGACGGCTGACCGATGGGCAGGGTCGCACGGTGGACTTCAAGAACACCATCGTGATCATGACCTCCAACATCGGCAGCCACCGCATCCTCGAGTACCGCGGCGCCTTCGAAGGGTGGGAGTATGAGCGCATGAAGGAGGCCGTCCTCGAGGAGTTGCGCCGCCACTTCCGGCCGGAGTTCCTCAATCGCGTGGACGAGATCATCGTCTTCCACGCCCTCTCGGAAGAGCACCTGAAACAGATCGCCGAGATTCAGCTCGAGCGGCTGCGCGCGCGGCTGGCGGACCGACACATCCGCCTGGAACTGACGGACGCCGCCCGCCAGCACCTGGTGCGCACGGGCTACGACCCGGCCTACGGCGCGCGGCCGCTGAAGCGCGCCATCCAGCGGGAGATCGAAACGCCGCTGGCGCGTCTCCTGCTCAAGGGAGAGATCCGCGACGGCCAGACCGTACTCGCAGACCTGGATACGGCTCGCGGCGAACTCGTCTTCGCGCCGCAGCCCGTCCCGGTCACCGAACCGGCCGGAGCGGGGAGGAGCCGATGAACTCTAAGGGAGGAATACTGCATGTCACGCCGGGCTTCCGGCGTACGTCCAACGGAAAGGGAGGCGAATTGTGAGTGAGCAAATCAAAGTGCTGCCGGTGCTGCCGCTGAAAAACAGCGTGCTGTTCCCGCATTTGCTCCTGCCGCTCTCCGTCGGCAGGCCGGCCTCGGTGGCCGCCGTGGACGCCGCGCTCGCTACGGAAGAGAAGGAAATCCTCATTGTCGCCCAGCGGGATGCCACGGTGGAAACGCCCGGCATCAACGACCTGTTCAATATCGGCACGCGGGCCGTCATCAAGAAGATGACCCGCACCAGCGAAAGCACCATGGAGGTCATCGTCATCGGCCTCGAGCGGGTCATGATCCTGAAGCTCGAGGAAAACGAGCCCTATCTGAAGGCGCGTGTTCAGCCCGCTCCGGTGCCCGATGAGATGACGCCCGAAATCGAAGCCCTGCGGCAGGAGGTGATGGAACTGGCCGGAAAGGTCATTGCCATGTCCCATCCTCAGGCGCCGCAGGAGCTGGCCCGGCTGCTTGCCGCCACGGAAGATCCCCTCCGTCTGGTCTACCTGTTGGCCTCCATGTTGAACCTGGAGCTGGACAAGGAGCAGGCGCTGCTCGAAGCGCAGTCGCGCGCCGACGCCCTCCGGCTCATGCACTCTTATCTGGCGCACGAATACCAGGTGCTGGAGCTGCGCAACAAGATCGCAACCGCGGCCCAGACCGAGATGACCAAGGAGCAGCGCGAGTATCTGCTCCGGCAGCAGCTGCGCGCCATCCAGCAGGAGCTCGGTGAGAAAAGTCCGGAGCAGGCCGAAATCGAGATGCTCCGTGAACGCCTCGCCAAGACCGATCTGCCCGAGGAGGTTCGCAAAGAGGCCGAACGCGAGCTCTCGCGTCTGGAACGACTGCCGCCCGCCGCTCCCGATCACCACGTGATCCGCACTTACCTGGAGTACGTGCTCGAGCTCCCCTGGCGCGTGAGCACGGAAGACCAGCTGGACATCGCCCGCGCGCGCCAGATCCTGGACGAGGATCACTACAACCTGAAGGAAGTCAAAGAGCGCATCCTCGAGCATCTCGGTGTGCTCAAGCTCAATCCGACGGCCAAGGCGCCGATCCTCTGCTTCGTCGGTCCGCCGGGTACCGGCAAGACCTCCCTCGGGCAGTCCATCGCGCGAGCCCTGGGCCGCAAGTTCGAACGCATGAGTCTTGGCGGCCTGCACGACGAGGCGGAACTCCGCGGCCACCGGCGCACCTATATCGGGGCCATGCCCGGGCGCATTATCCAGGCCCTGCGCCGGGCCGGCGCCAACAACCCCGTGCTGATGCTGGACGAGGTGGACAAGCTCGGGCGTGACTTCCGCGGCGATCCGGCCGCCGCCCTGCTGGAGATCCTGGACCCCGAGCAAAACAAGACGTTCCGCGACAACTACCTGGATCTGCCCTTTGACATCTCGAAGGTCCTTTTCATCACCACGGCCAACACGCTTGACACCATCCCGCGTCCGTTACTGGATCGGATGGAAGTGCTGCGCCTGCCCGGCTACAGCGAAGAGGAAAAGATGGCGATCGCACGGCAGTACCTCATCCCGCGCCAGATCCGGGAGGCGGGCCTCACGCCGGAGCAGTGCCTGATCGAAGACGCCACCGTCCGCGCCATCATCCAGCGCTACACGCGCGAGGCGGGCCTTCGCCAGCTCGAGCGCGCCATTGCCCGGGTGTGCCGCAAGGTGGCGCTGCGCTACGCCGAAGGCCAGGTCGAACCGGTGCGCGTCACGCCGGAGATGCTTCCGGACATGCTCGGCCCCGAGCGGTTCTTCCCCGAACAGCTTCGCAAAGAGTTGCCGCCCGGCGTGGCGACCGGCTTGGCGTGGACCGAGACGGGCGGCGACGTGCTCTACGTGGAGGCCACGCTGCTGCCCGAAGGTAAAGGGCTCACGCTGACGGGACACCTGGGCGAGGTCATGCAGGAGTCGGCCAAGGCCGCCCAGAGCTTTGTCTGGTCGCACGCCGATGAACTGGGCATTGAACGCTCGTTGTTCAAGGATTACGGTGTCCACATCCACGTGCCGGCCGGGGCGATCCCCAAAGATGGACCCTCGGCGGGCATCACCATGGCCGTAGCACTGGCTTCGCTCTACACCCGCCAGCCCGCCCGCAGCGACACCGCGATGACCGGCGAAATCACTCTGACGGGACTGGTGCTGCCGGTCGGCGGGCTCAAGGAGAAAATTCTTGCGGCGCGCCGCGCCGGCATCCGCAGGGTCATCATCCCGCGTCCCAACCAGACCGACCTGCGGGAGCTGCCCGACGAAGTCCGCCAGGAGATGGAGTTCGTCCCCGTCGAGCGGATCGAGGAGGTGCTCGCCGAGGCGATTCCGGCTCTCGCCGAGCGGCTGGCGGTCAAAGCGGCCTGAAACCTACCACACCACCACGTGGATTTCGCCGGGGCCGTGCACGCCCCGCACGAGGATCTGCTCGATGTCGGCGGTCCGGCTCGGCCCCGTGATCAGCACGGCGGAACTGGTGAGCTCGCTCGGGCGTGGCAGCAACGTGAACAACTCATCCAACCCGGTGAGGATGCACTCTTTGGGAACCACCGCCAGATGCACCGGCGGGAGCAGGGAAATCATGCGTGCTTCCGCGGCTGACGCTAGCAGAACCACCGTGCCGGTGTCAGCCAGAGCATAGTCGGCCCCCGTGATGCCGAGCTCGGCCTGTGCACAGGCGGCTTGCAACGCGCTGCGGTCCGCGAATCCGCATTCGACCCCCGGAAGGCATGTGATGCCGCAGTCTTGGAGCACCGCGGCGTTCGAAGCAACGGCCCGCCTGCCGTCGAGCAGCCGGGCTGCGTAGTCGCGCACCTCCCCAGGCGAGCGGGCCCGGTAGGCTTTTCCGCCGAGCCGGCTCACGGAGCTCAGGAAAGCCTCGATCCGCGTTGCCAGATCCGCTTCCGGGACCCGCAGCCGGACCGGGGGCGCCTCCGCCGGAGGCTGGCCCGCGCTGCGGCCCAGGGCGGTGCGGATCTTGTGAAGAATGTGATCCCGCGACATCAGGTTCGCTCGACGCGCGGGCGTACGCGCCACCGCTGCCGCAGGCTGCGCGGCGCCGGCGCCGGCAGGTCGCGCTCCCTCAGCCAGGCGCGCAGCGGCCCGACGTTCAGGAAGCCCGGCAGCGCACGCAGCCAGCCTTGGCTCCCTTCCGGAGCCAGAGCGGAGGCGGCCATCCCTGCAAACTCGTAAAGTTTCGGCCGTGCCATGAGCCAGGCCCACAGGCGGAACGCTGCTCGCTCCCAGCGCGCTTTGCCTTCCCGGACCGCCGCTTTGGCGATTTCCCGCCGCAGCAACAGCAGCATCTTCGGAATGTCGATTTTTACCGGGCACACCTCGCCGCAGGCGCCGCAGAGGCTCGAGGCAAACGGTAGCCAGGGTTCGTGTCCGGTGCCGAAGTACTGCGGCGTCAGGATCGCGCCGATCGGACCGGAATAGACCCACGGATAGTTGTGCCCGCCGATCTTGCGGTACACCGGGCAATGGTTCAGACACGCCCCGCAGCGGATGCAGAACAGCGACTCCCGTTTCTCCCGATCTGCCAGCACCCGCGTCCGTCCGTTGTCCAGCAGTACGACGTAGAACTCCTCCGGTCCGTCCGGCTCCCCCTCCCGCCGCGGGCCGGCTAGCACGGAGGTGTACACCGTCAGCGGCTGGCCCGTGGCGCTCCGTCCCAGCAGTTTCAAAAACACCGCCAGATCCTGCGCCCGCGGAATCACTTTCTCGATGCCTGCCACCGCCACGTGAATCCGCGGAATCGTCGTGGTCAGCCGCGCGTTGCCTTCGTTTTCCACCAGCACCACCGCCCCCGAATCCGCCACGAGAAAGTTGGCGCCGGTCAACCCGATGTCGGCCGCCAGGAATTTCTCGCGCAGTGTGGCGCGTGCGATGCGGGTCTGCCGTTCGGGGACCTCTTCGCGTTCCACGCCCAGAGTGCGGCTGAAGACTTCGGCCACGTCGTAGCGCGTTTTGTGCAGAGCCGGGGCGACGATGTGGTACGGCCGCTCGCCGGCCAGCTGGAGGATGTACTCGCCCAGGTCCGTCTCTACGGGCTCCAGTTCCCGTTCCTCCAGCTGCTCGTTGAGATGAATTTCCTCCGTGGTCATGGATTTGGATTTGACGATCAGCCGCGCGTTTTTCTCCCGGGCCAGAGCGGTGAGGAAATCTACGACTTCGCCTCCGTCTCGGCACCAGATCACACGGCCGCCCCGCGCCAGGACCTGGCTTTCGAATTGCTCGAGATAAAAATCGAGATTTTCCAGGGTGTGCTCCTTGATGCGGCGGGCCTGCGCCCGGAGCTCTTGGTAGTCGGGCAGGACCTCGGGCGCCACCGCCTCCCGGCGCTTCTCCATCAGCCGCCCCGTAGCCGTGTAGATGGCCTCCTGGAGCGCGCCTTCGGCCAACACTCGTTCGAAGCGCTCGTGCGGAATCCGGATCATGGCGGCGCTGTTCACCGGAAAGCCAGCACCTCGGCAAGGTGCAGCGTGCGCACGCACGCACCGGCGCGCAGCAGCGCGCCGCGCAATTGCATCAGGCAGCTCGAATCGGTGGAGACAACCGTGTCCGCGCCGGTGCGCAAGATGGATGCAATCTTGGTGCGCGCCATGGCGCCGGAAATCTCGGGGAACTTCACAGAAAACGTGCCCCCGAAGCCACAGCACTCCTCGGCTATATCCATTTCCTTCAATACCAGCCCCCGCACGTGCGCCAGCAGCCGCCGTGGCCCTTCCCGGATTCCCAGCTCCCGAAGCGCATGGCAGCCGTCGTGGTAGGTTACGACGCCGTCGTAGCGCGCACCGACGTCCTCCACTCGCGCCACCTCCAGCAGAAACCGCGAGAACTCCCACACGCGCCCGGCCAACGCTTCGGCCTCCGCCAGGACCTCCGGCTCCTTGTGGAACAGCTCCCGATAATGGCGGCTCACCATCGCCGCGCACGAGCCGGAAGGAACGACCACGTATTCGGCTTCCCGAAATACCTGGAGGCAGTGACGCGCCACCTGCCGCGCTTCATCCCAGTAACCGCTGTTGAACGCGGGCTGGCCGCAGCAGGTCTGCCCTTCCGGAAACTCCACAGTCCAGCCGAGGCGCTCCAGCACCTCCGCCACTGCCAGCCCGACCGAAGGGAACAATTGATCCACCAGGCAGGTTGCAAACAGCGACACGCGCCGTGCCATGAAGCTCCGATTGTAGCACCGGCGGTTCGCAGGACCGCACCGCGGATCTGGGCGGATCCGTGCCGTATACTCTCGGTGAGAATCGCCGTATGGCCGCTTACCTTGATGTGATCGCCGCCAAGGCTTTCCGCACCGTCCCGGGCATCGAATACAACCGCACGCTGGCGGAACTGACGGAAGGCGGCAAGAATCCCGACCGGCTCGTCTTTTACGAGGTCGCACTCGGAGAAGGCAAGTCCTGGGAGTGGCTCCGCGATCATCTCTACCCCGCTTTCGTCCGCTATCTCAAAGACAAGGACATTCCGCCCGAGGACCCTCAGCGCGTGGTCGTCCCGGTGTTCCACAAGGACCGCTGTTTTCTGCTTACCGGCCGTGCATTCCTCGACGTGTTCAAGGAAATCGAGGGTCTCAACGACTCGGCCTTTCACTTCCGGGTCCTCAAGTGGCTGGCCATCTGACCACCTCCGGGCTGCGCCTGCATAATGGTGGTGGGAGATTAGTAGGACCGTGCGTTCCCGGAATGCCTCGAACGCGGGCGGCATGCCCGTTGTGGTGCTCGTGATCCTGGCTGCTGTGGCTGTCGGACTGGCAGGCTTCTGGTACCTCGAGCGGATCTCCCGCGAACCGGTTCGGAATGTGCCGGTGCTCACCCCGGAAGCCAAAGCTTACGTGCGTCACCTCAAGCTCAGCGACGTGGCCATGACCGCCAAGGAAACCTACCTCAAGCAAACGCTTGTGGAAATCACCGGCAAGATCACGAACACCGGTGACCGCCCCCTGCGGCTGGTCGAAATCAACTGCGTCTTCTACGACCCGTACGGCCAGGTCGTCTTGCGCCAGCGCGTGGCCATCGTGCGCCCGAAAACCGGCGGGTTGAAGCCCGGCGAAACCAAAGATTTCCGTCTTCCCTTCGATGAGATTCCGGAAAGCTGGAACCAGCAGATGCCGCAGCTGGTGATCGCACAGATCCTGTTCGGCTAAGCGATCGTGGACCTCCCCGACCTGGTAAAGACGCTCCGCGACAGAGGCGAGCTCCGCCTGACGGTCAAGGTCACTCCCAAGAGCGCGCGCAGCGGAATCGCCGGATGGATGAGCGGCGGCGTCTTGAAGGTGCGGGTACAGGCTCCTGCCGAGCGGGGAAAGGCGAATGCGGAGCTGCGGGAACTGCTCGCCCGCCAGTTCGGTGTGCCGTCGCGCGATGTTTCGATCGTCTCCGGCGAGACTTCGCCCCTCAAGCAAGTGGTGGTTCGGCGCTCCCGGACTCTTTCAGGGACCGATCGGTAGGTGCACGGGCGCCGTCGTGCTTCCGTTGATTTCGGCCACCACCGTCGCGTCGCCGGCAGGCAGACCCTGGGGAACCACGAGGTTGAACTGGTAAAGACCGGCGCCTGCGAGTCCCGCGAACTCCACCGTGGCCGGCAGCCCTCCAATCAGAACTCGTACGGGATGGGTCAGAGGAGCAGCGCCTGAGAACACTTGGCCCGCAGGGACTTGCGGATTCGTGGGTCCGAATCCGGTGCCGAACAGCAGCACGCGCTCTCCCGGGCGGGCAGGCCGCGCCGCCACCGCGCCGCCGAACCACTCGGGCCGTCCAACGTAAACAATCTGGCCGTTTTCTCTCTCGGCAAGAACCGCCGCCGCAAACGTTCCGCCCCCCTGTGGAAAGCGGAAAAACGCCGGTGCGACCGCGCGCACTTCGACTGTGAAGGCCGCGCTCTGCCGGCCGCGGTGGATCACCTCCACACGAACCGGGCCCTCCGGCAGCCCGTCGGGCGCCTGAACATTCAGCTGGCCGGGACTCACGAAATACACCGCCGCAGGCTTGCCGTCGAACTCCACCTGAACCCCGTCGAGTTCCTTCGGCAGCGCTCCGTCCTCGATTTCGTCTTCGCGCCAGATACGCGTCGTCGTAGCCAGATCTTCGCCGAAAATGCTGACCCAGGCTCCCGGGCTCACCCGGGCCTCGAAGCTTGCGCCGTTGGCCACGGCTTCCACACTCGGGTGGTATCCCAGGTCCCTGGCGATGCGCTCGCCTTTGGTGGCGAAGAACGTCACGATCGGAAAGTGGTCCGAAGTGAGGGTCACTTCCGGATCGTCCGGATGGTCTGTGAGGATTTCGGTCGCCACCCGGCGCGCCTGAATCAGCTCCTCCATGACATCCGCGGAGAATACGCAGTGGTCGTAGTTGCTCACCGGGCTCCCCAAGGCGTTCCGGCTGGTCGGCTCATGAACCGTCACCACAAAACGGCGCTCTCCGCTCTGAAACCGGGGATCGTCGTCAAAGATCGGATCGAGCGTGATGCCATTTCGTCCCGTCTGGCCGCTCAGCCGCGACGGAATGTTGAAATCACCGCAGAGGATGACGTCCGGATCGTGCCCGGGCGCGCGAAAGTACTCGTCGAGGAAATCCAGCAGAACCCGGAGCTCGCGTGCCGACTCTTCCGTGTCGCCGCCTGCGAAGGTCAGATGCAGGGTGATGAACGTAAAGTCAAAGTCCCCGGCCGCCACATGGGCGGCGAGCGGCGGATGGACGGCTCTTGCCGGATCCGTGACCAGCCGCCCCGTGGAGCTGATCTGACCCGTGACAAAAAGCGGCACCGCGTTGCGAACCAGGATGCCGCGCTGATACCACAGTCCGTTGTCTTGGCCGTCCGTGGTGTCGAAAAAGGAGTAGCGCCACCGCGCGGTCCCGGACGGAAGCAAACTCTGGAGCATGGCGGCATGCGCGCTGTTGGCGACCTCCTGGGCCGCCAACAGCTGGTAGGTTCCGCCAAACATCCGTCCGAGCGCCGCGCCCACCATTGCCGGCCGTCTCGACCCGGGGCTGTCGGTGGCTCCGCCCTGCACGTTCCAGCTCACAAGGGCCAGCCAGCTCTGAGGGACCGGAGAGTAGTCGTCAGGCACCTCGGCAAGAGGCGGAACAACCGGATTCGCTTTCAGTTCCGCCAGCCGCGCTTCGATGGCCGGGCCGGTGCCGTCCTGGGCCCAAAGCCCGAAAAGGCTCGCAAGAAAGCCCAACCCGGCAACGGCTGGTTTCATGCCATGCCCCTCCGAGCCAGCTTGCCACAGACCGGGACCGGTTGCCGGCGTGCACCGCCGGCCGAACCGCGGCACCCCCGAGCTCGCAGCCTGCGGCCCCTCGGCCGTCGCGGCCGTCGCCCGGCGGTTGACAGTTCGTTGCGAAGCTGTTAAATTTGATCCTTCGCTTCCAATCCGTGGTGGTACAGGCCTCGGCGGCGGGCGGCGTAGTGCTCACCCGCTGAGAGCCGGACGAGGGTTCATATGAAACAGCCATATTTCATCGTTGTGCTGGCTCATTCCCTCCACGGCAGGCTGCGCAGCGTCCGCATTCAGCATAACGTCATTTACTTGGTGCTTGGCCTCACGGTCGTTCTGCTGTTGGGCGTGGCCGGATTGCTTTCAAGCTACGTCCGCATGACCTGGAAGGTGGCCGACTACAACGCCCTGCGGCGGGAAGCGGAATCGCTGCGGGCGCGCTACCGCGAGCTGCAGAAGGCCTACAACCAGACCAATCAGCAACTGGCGAGTCTGCAGCTGTTCGCCAGCGAGGTGCTGACGGCTTACGGCATCCGCCGCCGTTTGGAAGAGCCGGCCGATATCTCCAAGGAGAGCGGCCTTGTGCCGACGTATCGCGAGACGCTGGAGGAGTACAATTTCCTGCGCACGGCCAGCCTTGCGCGCTTCCACCGGGCCTACACCCAGGTGTGGCGGACAAATATGCGGCCCAGCATTTGGCCCGTGGACGGCCGCCTGATCGGAGCCTTTGGCGACCGCAGTGATCCCTTTTCCGGCGCCCAGAGTTTCCATACCGGGGTGGATATTTCCGGTCCCTACGGTGCCCCGGTGCGTGCCACCGCGGATGGAGTCGTCGTCCACGCCGACTATAGCGGCGGTTATGGCCGCCTCGTCATCATTGACCACGGGGGAGGCGTACAGACGTATTACGCCCACCTTTCGCGCTTCGACGTGATTCCCGGCCAGGAAATCCGTCGCGGTGAGGTGGTGGGTGCACTGGGAGGGTCCGGGCGCGTCACCGCGCCGCACCTGCATTACGAGGTGCGAGTGGCAGGTAATCCGGTGAATCCTTATCGCTTCCTGGCTCGGGCCAGCTACGCCTCGGCTCCTCGCACGGACTTTCCTTTTTGAAGCCACCGGCTGAATCCGGCGCCCGCCTTCGCGCTGTGTTAGACTGGCAGCCGGCCTTCCCCTACCAGGAGGGGCGATGAAATCCGTTTGGCTGCGAACCGGACTCGCCGTCGCGGGGTGCTTCATGCTCGCTCTGGCTCATCAACGCTTGCATACGGCCGATGTGATGGCGGAAGCCGCGCTGAACTTCCTGGCCTCACTGAGCCCGGAACAGCAGGCCCGGGCGACCTTTTCCTTTGACGACGAGGAGCGCTTCAACTGGCACTTCATTCCCCGCCCACGCAAGGGCCTCTCTTTCGCCGAGATGACACCCACCCAGAGGCACCTCGCCCAGGCACTGCTCAGCGCGGGCTTGAGCCGTCAGGGCTACATCAAAGCCACGACGATCATGAGCCTCGAGGAAGTGCTGCGCATCCTCGAAAATGACAACGGGCGGCGGCGCAATCCCGAGGCGTACTTCTTTTCGATCTTCGGGCGCCCTCCTTCGACTCCGTGGGGGTTGCGGATCGAAGGACACCACCTGAGTCTGAATTTCACCGTAGCCGGCCGCCAACTCTCCGGAAGCCCGAATTTCTTTGGCGCCAATCCGGCCGAGATCCGTCACGGCCCGCGAAAAGGGCTGCGGACGCTGGCGAGAGAGGAGGACCTGGCGCGCGACTTGCTGGGCGCCCTTTCCGAACAGCAGAGAGCCGTTGCGATCGTGGACGAGAGAGCCTACCCGGACATTCTGACGTCTGCCTCCCGCAAGGCCGCGCTCCACGGCCAGCCCAGCGGCCTTGCCATATCCCGAATGAATGCACGGCAGCGGGAGCTGCTGGCCCGGCTTGTGGCCGAATACGCCGAGAATCTGGCGCCCGAAATGGCTCACAAGCGCATGCAGCAGTTTGAACAGGCCGGAAGCAATGTCTTCTTTGCCTGGGCGGGAAGCACCCAGCGGGGCAAGCCGCACTACTACCGCGTTCAGACGCCCTCGTTCTTAATCGAGTACGACAACACCCAGGACAATGCCAACCACATCCACTCAGTCTGGCGGGATTTTCAAGGCGATTTCGGTCTGGATCTGCTAAAGACCCATTACGAAAGCAGCCACCGCTGAGATTTGCCGAACGGCAGGCGGTGGACGCGCGCCGGGCTCTTGCGGCTTCCCTTCCAAAGGCCGGGCTATAGCGTTCCGGAGTGTCGCTTGAGGATCTGCGGCAGGTTCTGAGAGAACGCCGAGCGGGCTAGGACCATGTCGCAGCCGCTTTCCTGCGCCTTTTGTTTGAGTTCTGCCTGTACGTGCGAGACGAAGCCGATCAGGCTGATCTTCTTCAACTCGGGATCGCTCTTCAACTTCGAGATCGTTTTCAGCGGATGGACGGCGTCCAAATTGAGATCCAGGATGATCACCGCGGGCTTGGCTTGGGCTTTTTCCAGCAGTTCCTGGTCGTTCTTGACGAATTCGACTTGCATGCCCGCCCGTTTGGCGGCATCCGAAATCTTCACCGTGAAAAAGAGGTCTGTGACCGCAGCCAGGACTTTCTTATTGGCGTGCTTCTGCATAAGGCCCAGTCGAATGCACCTTCAGGTAATTCCGGCTCCTTGTTACAATTCCAGTTCCCGCTGAGAGTGACGACGCTGGAAGGAACTATGATCTTACATCCCGGAAGGGCCGGCGCGCAACTGCCGCCGGCGGCCGGCAGGGTTGCTCCCGGCGAGCGCTAGAATCGGCTGGGAAACGGAGAGCGTGCCATGACGGGTTGCCGACTTCGAGTGGTCAGACTGTGTTCGTTGGTGCTGGCGGTGGCCTACGCCACTGCCTCCGAAGGGCTCACCCCGCAGGATGTGGCGCGGTTGCGGTGGGTGACCGAGGCGGTCATCGCCCCGGACGGCTCGGCTGTCGCCTATGTCCTGCGCGTGCCGCGCAGGCCGGTGCGCGACCCGGACGGGCCGGCTTGGGCCGAGCTGCACGTGGTCCGGCCAGACGGCACGAATATTCCGTTCGTTACCGGAGAGGTGACAGTGTCCCAGATCGCCTGGACGCCCGACGGCTCAGCCATCTCATTCCTCGCCAAACGCGGCCAGGACAAATTCACTTCGTTGTACGTCATCCAGGCCCAGGGCGGTGAGGCGCGCCGCGTGCTTGCGCATGGTGCGGACATTACGGGCTACTCCTGGAGCCCCGACCGCAAGCGCCTGGCCTTCCTCGCCACCGATCCGCTCCCGGAGGCAAAGCAAAAGTTGCGCGATCAGGGCTTTAGCCAGCGTGTCTATGAGGAGGACTGGCGTCCGGTGCGCGTCTGGATCGCCGACCCCCATGCCGAGTCGGTGCAACCCAAGGCGTTGGAGTTGCCAGGGTCGGCTTCCGAGCTGCACTGGTCTCCGGCGGCAAACCAATTGGCGGTTGCGCTGGCGCCTACGCCGCTCGTGGATGACGAGTACATGAACCGGAAGCTGCACATCGTGGAGGTGAACAGCGGGCGCGTCGTGGCGCGGATCGAGAACCCGGGCAAGCTGGGGCCCGTCCGCTGGAGTCCGGATGGCAAGCATCTGGCTTTTCTCTCCGCTGCGGACCGAAACGATCCCGCGGCCGGACGGCTGATGGTCGCGCCGGTCGCCGGCGGCTCACCCCGGCCGGTGCTGGACGCTGATCACGGCCATTCGACCAGTCTGGTCTGGCTGGGGTCGGACACTCTTGCCTTCACGGAGGCGCGAGGCTTGTACACTCTGGTGCACTCTGTGCGCCGCGATGGTTCGGAGCAGAAGGCCCTGGTCGCAGCCGGCGGCCCGGTGTCGGCGTCCGTCAGCGCTTCCCGCGACGGCCGGTCCCTCGCCTTTCTGGCTCACACCCCCCGGCACCCGCCGGAGGTTTACTTCCTGCATGGTGCGACCTCTCCAAAACGGCTGACACGGAGTAACCCTTGGCTCGAGGACCGCAGACTGGCTCCCCAGGAGGCCATTCGCTTCAACGCCCGTGACGGACTGCAACTCGAGGCCGTTCTCATCCGGCCGCTCAATGAGGAACCAGGGAAGCGATACCCCCTGATCCTGGACGTGCACGGAGGCCCGGAAGCCCACTACGCCGATGGCTGGCTTACTTCCTACGCCAGCCCCGGGCAGATGGCCGCCGCCAAGGGGATGGCCGTTCTCTGCGTCAACTACCGGGGCAGCACCGGGCGCGGGGTCGAGTTCTCCAAGCTCGGCCAAGGGGACCCCGCGGGTAAAGAATTGGACGACTTGATTGACGCGATCGAGCACCTCAGCCGTGCCGGGCTCGTGGATCCGACCCGCGTGGGGATCACCGGCGGCTCCTACGGCGGTTATGCCTCCGCCTGGGCAGCAACCCGCTACTCGGAGCGCTTTGCTGCCGCTGTAATGTTCGTGGGCATCTCCGATCTGGTCTCGTTTTTCGGAAATACGGACATTCCACACGAGTTCCATGACGTCCATTTCCGCAAATGGCCCTGGGAAAGCTGGGAGTTGATGCGCGAACGAAGTCCCTTGGCGCATATCGCCAACCATCGCACGCCGCTGCTGATTCTTCACGGTGAGGCAGACCCGCGAGTGCATCCCTCCCAGTCGTTGTTGCTCTACCGGTATTTGAAGCTGCAGGGTCAGGCTCCGGTCAGGCTCGTGTTTTACCCGGGCGAGCCCCACGGCAACCAGCGCACTGCCTCCCGGCTCGACTATTCGCTACGTATGCTCCAGTGGTTCGAGCACTACCTCAAAGGAGCCGGCGGCGCTCCGCCGCACTGGGAACTCACCTATGAATAGAGGCTTATTCAGCGACCCGCCAGCTTCTTCCGCTTTTGCGGATCACGGCCAGCTCGCGCCCGCCCGAGGGGCGGAAATCGAGCTCCAGCTCAGCACCTTCCGCACTCACAACGCGCAGGCGGGCCCCGGCATCGTTCCGCACGGACACAGGATCGGCGGAGGGAACCTGCTCTCCCCGGTAAACGCGCAGCACGGTGAACGTGAGGGTGCGCCGGACCGGTTCGCGAGTGGCGGCCTCGGCGTGCCACTGGGGCGGGATTGGGGGATTGCCCACGGACCGCAGGTATTCGTGGTCTGGTTCGGGTTCGTAGCCGGTCCACTGGCGGAGCACCAGTGGCGTCTCACTTAGGTAGTCAATGCGGACTCCCGCGGAGCCGCGCCGGACGTGCAGGCGCGTGGATTCCACACGGAAGGGTTCGAGCGCATGGAGCATCCACTGGAAAACCGCCGGCTCCGGAGCCTCCAGCTCGTCCGCCAGAATGATCACGTCCGGCTTCACAAAGAACACATGGCGGACCGCGCGACGTAAGCGGCCTTCATAGGATTCCGTAGCGTCGCCTGCCACGTAGTCAAAGCCGTCTTCGAGCTGGAAGCGCACGATCCGGCCGCCCGGCTCGGCAGAGCGCGGCTTTTGCCCGGAGCCGTTCACCAGGACCGCGTTATGGGCGCGCGTGCTCCACACCCAGCCCCGGTGAAACGGAGAGCCGTAAAGATCCCGGTACACGCAGTTCACCAGAAGGCGCTCTCCGAATGCGTTGAGCGTGAACGAGTTGTGCGGATCGAGCCCATGGCTCCAGGTGCCCATCGGGCTCGACTTGAAACGCACCTGCACGTTGTCCCGGCTGTCCGTCAGCGTCGTGTTCAGCACCGCCACGCCGGTTCCCCGGAACACTCGCGAAGGGCGCAGTTCGCCCGGCACCCGTGCCGGAACGGGAGGCGCCGAGCTCCACAGAAAATCGAGCACCGGCTCGCCGGTCTCAGCCGGGATCTTCCAGGCCTCGAGCCACCAGGCCCAGTAAGGGTTCCCGGTGCACCGCACAAAGTAGTGCATGAATGACCACCCCGCGCCGGGAGGGCGGTGGGAGAGATCCCCGAATCCCATGTCGGGACTGCCCGGTGGTGCGGAGTACAGCGCGTAGTCCCCGAAATTCCGGAAAAAGGGTTTTTTAAAGCCGTCAATTCCGAGCGCGGTCCGCGCCACGTCCATCCACCAGGAAGCCTTCGACATGTAACCGGCAAAGTAGGAAAGGCCTTCGTGCCAGCCCCCGTCATCGTCGGACCACACAGGGTACGCTGCGAAGAACTTGGTTACCGCATAGGCGAGGAACTTTTCCGACTCAGGGGTCTCTCCGAAGGTCGCAATCGCGTTCTCGGCCAGCTTGTGCCAGGTCCGGTTCCCGTGGCTGTTGTAAGGCTGGTTCAGGTGGCCCGCTCCCTGCCGGACTTCCCCGCTGTTCCAGGCATCCAGTGCGCGGCGCAAAAGCACGCGCCGGATCCGGCCCCGTTCCTCCTCGCTGAAGAGCGGCCATGCCCAGTCGTATGCGCGCGCCAGTCGGTGAAGCATCGGCTTGGCGGCTTCGCAATTCACTTTGAAACTCGTGGGCCCGTCGGGATCCCAGGCCGCAAGGCGCAAGGTGAAGCGCCGTGCGGCGTCGCCATAGCGCGCATCTCCGGTCAGCAGCCACGCGAACGCGAGAATCTCCGCTTCTTGAAGCGCGCGGATCGTCTGCACGCGGTTGGACCACCAGTACTGGCGCGTGGCCGGATCGCTCGCGCTCGCCTTCACAGCCGGCTCCGGAGTCGGCTCCGCTGCCCTCAGCTCCTCAGCCCGGGCCAGGATCTTGGAAAACCGTTCCTTTCCAGCCCCGCGGCCCCAGTCGCGCAGCCGCGGAAGGTCGTCTTCCCGCACGAAAAGGCGGGGATGTCCCCGCGGAATCCTGTCCCGCAGCTCTTCCATCGAAGGCTGTGGGAAGACGACGGCATCCGGGGTTATGCGGAACATCCGGGCGCGGCTCCAGGCGGAGCGGCTTCCATCCTTGCGATGGATTCGGTACCGCCACCACCAGCGCCCCGGCTTCAGGGGTTTGTTGTGTGTGTACGCGCTCCAGGGTAATGCCTCGACACCCTCGGGCTCCCGAAACTCCGGATCGGAAGCCCACTGGACGTCGTAGCCGGCCGCATCGGCTTCATGGACCCAACAGAGCGAAGGCGGATTGAGCGCCACCGTCTCACCGTCGTCCGGCCGGTAGCCCCACTCGCCGGGCAGCGGGGTGCGATCCGGTACCTGCGCAGCCGTCCACGCGGCCGTCAGCCAGAGTGCCGCAATCAGGCGCACGCGAACACCCTCCTTTCTCCCGTCTGGGTTCATGCCGCTCCCAGCCGGCTCTTTATTTGAACTGCCTCAGAAGCCGGCGGGCTCGGTCGTAGAGTCTTACTTCCCGGTTTGTGATCACGCTGACCCACACCTGACCTTCGGCGTCCGCCGCCACGCCCGTAAGGCCCTGGAAATCTGCGTCCCGTACAAACAGGAGCGGCTTCGGCGCCGCATCGCGGAGAGACAGCGACCAGACACAGCGCTTGCCGCTATCGGCCACATACAGGATCTCGCGCGGCTCATCCACCGACAGCGAGTTGATCACCCCGAACCCCTCCGCAAACCGTGACTGCCTCCGAGTTTCAAGATCCACGGAGTACAGCACGCCGGAGAACGCATCCGAGACGAGCAGCCTCCGTCGCCGGGCGTCTACAGCCACAGGCCCCAGGGAGACGGAACCGCCGTAGATTGACGTCCACCCCTGAGCCGGTCGCCGCCCGCCGCCCATGACCTCGAACCGGTAAATGGTCTGGTCCACCGGCGAGGAGAAAAACACAGAATTGGTTTTTGAGTCGTAGGCCACTCCGGCGCTCGTGCCTCGAGCCGATCCGAGCTCTGCCCAGCTCCCGGTCCCCACGTCCACGGCCACCACGCGCACATTTTTCAAGACAGAAGCCGTCACCACCGCTGTCGTTCGCCCCTGAATGGCGGCGCAAGCGATTTCCGTGGGGTTGTAAGCCGCGTGCAGCTTTCCTACCGGGCGGGCATCGCTTTGCCCCTTCGCAAAACGCACGACAGCTCCGCTCCGTCCTAAGCCGACCACCTGCCCGTCGGGACAGGCAGCCAGCCCGACCAGTTCCAGACCCGGATCGGCTGCGAAAGCGCCCCAGGCGATGGCCACGTACGCGCACACGACGGGAGTCGCTGTGGCGCCTCCCTTGATCTTGTCCAGCAAGGAGTCGAGAAACTTCTTGAGCTGGTCGGCGTACAGGACGCACAACACACCTGCGGCGGCCCCGGTAAGCAGTTGCACCAACATGTCGAAGGGGTTTAGGTCGAATCCGAAAACCTGGAGCCGGCAATTCAGGCCGTAAGCCAGTACCCCGGCTGCGAGGGCAAGAACTGCCACAATCAGCCCTAGCATCAGTGAGGTGAGAGCGCGCCGCGGCTCCAGCCGGGATCCCGTAAGAGCGCCGAGCAGCATGGCTCCGAGCCAGCCCGCGGCGAGTCCGGAACCCAGGAATCCCGCCATCACGCTCAGGGAAGGCACGAAAGCGACAGGGAGCTCCAGCTTCACGGGCACATCCATCCCGCCGGGCCGCATCGCATAAGTGAAGTCCACGGTGATGCGATCGTCGGTCGCACCGCGGCCGGTAAATCGCAGGAACCGCACTCCGATGGCGGAAAGCGTGTGCGGCTCCAGGTGCAGCGTCATCAGGGCAAAACGTCGCGAGCGAATCTGCCAGGGGGCCGCGCCTCCGCCATAGCGGGTCTCCCAACGCACGGGCTTCCACCGCGACGGATTCGCCACTTCCGGATCCCGAATTTCGACAATCCGGGGCAAGAACCCCACCGGGCCGCATTCAAGTTCCAGCGTGTATGTGGTTTCCCCAGTGAGAGCCACTGTCAGGGGCGCCGTCTCCGAGGGTGGCCGTAGGACTGTGCAAGAGGCCGCCGGATTCACAGGGTGCACCGGAAGCGTCATTGTGCCTTCGCTTTCGCCGGAGCCGGCCCGAACCCGGAACGGGACCTCCTTGTTGAAATCCTCGAAAGTTCCCGTCGAAGAGACGCTGTAACGGGCTTGGTAGACCTCTTGCGCGTTGCCCGCGGGCCACAGCAGAAATTCGTACAAGAAGAAACGGTTGGCGCCCGCCTGCTCGATACTTTTTAGGGCTGCAATGAAACGGTGGTCCTTGGTGGGTGCAACCTCCAGTAGGCCGCGGCGTTCGCCCTCCGAAAGCGGATTCGCACGTCCGGCCTCCAGCAGGCGTACGAGCACCATGTTGTTGTTCGGTGCAGGAATGGTTTCCGGCAGGTAAAGCTCCGCCGCGCTCGAGCAGATGGAACATACCATCACCACTAAGCCACAAAGGCGGCATGTCAGCCCTCGTCTCCGCATCACTCCTCCTTCCCGGGTCCGCGCCCTTGATCGCCGCGCAAGGCCGCCGCGCTTTCGAGAGATTCTACACCCTCTTCGCAAGGAACGCGAACAACCTGCGGAGCCCGATGCATGCGCCGCTCGCGGAGACTTTGCGTTGTGGCGGCCGCCGTTCCGTGCCCTTCGGGATCCGCCGCTGCCCGGTCAGCAGAACCTCTCCGGCCGCAAGGCGCCGATGTCCAGCGAAGGGGTTCCTCTCAGGACCAGCTCCGCAATGAGCTTGCCCGTCACCGGACCGAGGGTGAGTCCCGCCATGGCGTGTCCCGTAGCAATGTAAAGTCCAGGGAACCGCTCGACGGCGCCGACCGCGGGGAGTCCGTCCGGCAGGCACGGCCGCAGGCCGCACCACTCGGATACGATCTCCAACTGCGGCAGCCCTGCAAAGTACTCTTGCGCGGCCCGCGTGAGCTGCTCGAGGCGCGGCCGCCGGATGTCGTGATTCACTCCCGAAAACTCCAGTGTGCCGGCAAACCGCGTGAAGGAGCCCATGGGCGTGCAAAAAACAAGCCGTTCAACCAGCACGCAGGCTTCCCGCAGCAGGGGAGCAGATGCTCTCACGTCCCGGTGATACCCCTTGGCCGGCTCCAGAGGAAGTTTCAGGCCCAGCCGCCGGACAAGCGGCGCCGTATAGGCGCCTGTGGCAAGCACCACCGTGTCTGCTTCGAGGTGGTCTCCGTTCCGCAGCCTTACCCCACGCACCCGTCCCGCTCGCAGGGTGATCTCCGCGACGTCTTTGCCTGTGCACAACGCCGCACCCAGCCGTTGCGCCCGTGCGCCCAATTCCGTTGCAAAGCGGTGCGGGTTCACCGTGGCTGCCTCGGGGTAGAAGACCCCTCCGAGGATCCGCTCGCTGAGCCGGGGTTCTCTTGCGCGAAGTTCTGCGCCCGTCAGCGGCTGGATCTGGAAGCCGTAACGTTCGATGAGTTCCGCTTCAGCGCGCACGGCCTCCAGCCCGCTCTCGGTCAGACACACCTCGTAGTACCCTGCGCGCCGGTAGCCGCAATCGAGCCTCTCCTCCGCCACCAACTCGTCAAACAGCCGTAGGCTCGCCTGACCCATGGGGCCGAGCGTCTGCATCGCGGATGCGACATGCTGCTCCGTACAATGACGGGCGAAAGCCAGCAGCCAGCGGAATAGAGAAAGATTCAGGCGCGGGGGGACATAGAACGGGCTCAGCGGCTGCAGCATCGAGCGGACGGCCTGCCGGAGCCGGCCCGGCTTGGTGATGGGGGTGTGGCCCGGCGCAATCACGCCGGCATTGCCGAATGTCGCTCCGTCGCCGATCTGGCTGCGTTCCAAAAGCGTGACGTGCGCGCCCTCGCGCGCCAGGTAATAGGCGCACGAGAGGCCGATGACGCCGCCGCCCGCCACGATCACGTGCATCGCCGCTATCGTTCCGGGGAATGCCGCTCCATGCGGCTCAGGAACTTGTCCACTAACTCCGGGGAAAGCGACATGCGTACTCGCACCACAGCCTCCTGCTGCGATACCTCGATGGCATCGTAAAAGCGCAGCAGGTCCCGTTCATTGTCCGGCGTGCTCAGCCGGCCCATGCCGATCAATCCGCGGAGGGCGTCGTGCAGTAGCTTGGCGTCGTTCTTGGTGCGGCAGGTCCATTCCACCGTCATGTCCAGCCCGGGGCGGAGATCCGCGCCGGCCCAGACGCTCTCCACCGACTCCAGCAGCCGTGCGAGCCCGGCGGCGTTCCCCTGCCACGGCACCGACGCGTTCCCGAAGGGGTTCGGACCCAGCGCGACGGCCCAGATCTGAGAGGCCGCCGGCACAGCTTTCATCTTCTCCAGCAGGCGCGCCGGCAGCCTGTTCCCCGGCGGGCGGTCAACAAGGGAACGGAGCACGCCGGGCGGGCCTGCCGCCGCAACCGCGCGGTTCAGGAATAGCAGCGCCGCCTCCGGATCGCCGTACAGGGTAAAGTTCTTGTAGACGGATCGCCGCGCTCCGGAGCGTTCCAGCTGCGGGCCGATTCTCTCCGGCGCGAACCGTCCTCGCGCCAGCACGAAGACATCCTTCCCGTTCGACGCAACCACCGCCTCGAAAAGATCTTTTCGCGGGTCGAAACCAGTTTCAGCCGCCGGCCGCTCCAGCCGCCCCAGAATGCGCGGCGCAATCCATTTCCGGTACACATCGCTGCTCTTGAGCTCCTCCACGCGGAAGACGGCCACTGCCACCGTATCGTCGGGAATCAAGGAAGCGAGCGCCGGGTGAACGCTCACTCCCGCCTGGCGTCGCGGACCGCACGCCAGAGCCGCGATCAGCAACGCTCCGGCCCCGACCCGGTTCAGTAGTCTCGTCGTGTAAACAGCCACAGTCCGGCTCCGAGCGTCGCCAGGGCGAACAGGCCCGAGGTCCACACAGGCATCAGGCTGCCTGCCGGACGCCCGTACACAAGGTCCAGTGTCATGCGCCCGATGTCGAACACCTTGGGGAACACGTAATAGAGCGCCTTCCACAGAGTACGGCTCCACTCGGAGGAAAGCAGCCGCTCCATGAGGCGGGTCTGCGCCAAGATCGGGCTCACCAACATCATGCCGAAGACGATCATCACGGTGACCGGCGCGCTTTCAAACAACACGCCCGCCAGCACAATGACGCTCAGCAGCACCGCAAAGATAAACGCCGTCGTCAGGATCGCCAGCAGGAAGTCCGTTCGCCACACTCCCGTTTTCCAGCCGAAGATCAACCAGACCCCCAGCACCAGGTAGCAGATGTTCAGCGTGACAACCAGCAGGTTTCCCAGATACCGGCCGAGCAGAATGTGGGACCGCCGCACGGGCTTGGACACCAGAAGCTCGATGCGGCCCGCCTCAAGCACGGTCGGAATCAAACCGGCGGAGGCGAAAACGGCGAGCGCCATGCCCCACGTGTACAGAAAGGTCGCTACTCCCGCATGGAAGCCCCGGACCAGGTCTTCCACGTCGCGCAGGCGGCCGCTCGACTGGCCGAACAGGGTCACGGTGGCGCGCGCACCCTCGACCACGTCAATCTTCAGCAGGAACAGGAAAAACAGGATGAGCAGCGTCGAAAGCCCGTAAAAACCCAGAAAAATCTTGCGCGCCAGCGCCTCGCGGAACGTGTCCCGCACCAGGGCCGCGGTCACCAGGCCGGCTTGACGTGCCGTCACAACTCCTCCGCCTGCTCCTGAATCGTCCGGACGAAGATCTGCTCGAGCGTGCTCGTGCTCCGTACAATGGATTCAATTTCGCAGCGCTCGGCTCGCAGCCGGTCCACGGCTTCATTCAGCGTCTGGCGATCCGCAAACTGGAACTCAAAATGTCCGTTGGAAGCCGCAAACGAGACTGCCTTGGCTCGCAGCTCTCCCACCAGCCGCTCCGGGGCCGCCGCCGCGGTAAGCTTGTACCCGCTGCCCGCCGTGAGCTCTTTGACTTGCCCGGTCAGCGCCACCCTGCCCCGATGCAGAATCGCCACCTCCCGGCAGAAGAGCTCCACTTCCGACAGCATGTGCGAGTTCAGGAAGATGGTCACGCCCTTTTCTTCGAGCGCACGCAGGATCTCGCGGATCTGGATGCGGCCCACCGGATCCACGCCGTCGGTCGGCTCGTCGAGAATCAGCAACTCCGGCTTGTGGAGCAGCGCCTGTGCGAGCCCCAGCCGCTGCAACATGCCCTTGGAGTACTTCTTGAGCCGCACGTCGCCCCACTGCGAGAGGCCCACCAGTTCCAACAATTCCGGGATCCGGCGCTTGCGGTCCCGTGCATCCATGCCGGAGAGGGCGCCGAAGAAATCCAGCATTCCGGCCCCCGTCAGATAGCCGGGGAAGCGGTGGTTTTCCGGCAGGTAGCCCACCGGCCGGCGCGCTTCCGGGATGCGGACGTCGCGCCCGAAGACCTCGGCACGCCCCGCGGTCGGGTGCACCACCGAGAGCAGCAACTTCACGAACGTCGTCTTGCCGGCGCCGTTGGGACCGAGCAGGCCGAAGCTGGTGCCGCGCTCCACTCGCAGGGAAATCCCGTCCACCGCGTGAATGCTGCGCCGCCCCCACCGCGTGCGGTAGACCTTGGTCAGCTCGTATGTCTGGATGGCCGGCGTCACGGGGCTGTTGCAGCTTCATTATCTCAAACGGATGCGAGCGACCATGTGTTCCCGCAGCCGCTACATGTACATCCCCCCGTTGACGTTCAGCACATGGCCGGTGATGTAGCCCGCCTCTTCGCTTGCCAGAAACGCGACCGCCCCAGCGACGTCTTCCGGCTTGCCGAATCGCCCGAGCGCAATGGCCGCCAGCATGCGCTCTTTGACTTCCTGCGGCAGCCCCGCCGTCATCTCGGTTTCGATGAACCCCGGCGCCACGGCGTTCACCGTGATATTGCGGCCGGCCAGTTCCCGCGCCAGAGCCTTCGTCAGTCCGATGAGCCCCGCCTTGGCGCTGACGTAGTTGGCCTGCCCGACATTCCCCGTCAGACCGACCACGGACGTGATATTGATGATCCGGCCCCAGCGCTGTCGCACCATTCCCGGCAGCGCCTGCTGGATGGCATAAAAGGCGCCGTTCAGGTTCACCTCCAGCACGCTTTGCCACTCCTCGGGTTTCATCCGGAGCGCCAGTCCGTCGCGCGTGATGCCGGCATTGTTCACCAGCACGTCTATGCGGCCGAACTCCCCGAGTGCCCTGGTGAAGCCCGCGCGGATGGAATCCAGAGAGGCCATATCCATATTGATGAACAGGGCCCGCTGGGCGGCCCGGGCGATTTCACTGCGGGCGGCGTCGTCGAACTCGATCTTGCGGGATGTCGCCACAATGTTCCACCCGTTTTGAGCCAGCCGCAGGGCCGTGGCTCGGCCGATGCCGCGGCTGGCGCCGGTAATCAGTGCCGTGCGTGTCTCCATAGGAGTTTGGTAGAGAATCCCCCATCATAGTAGAAAGGAAATTCGCTCATGGCTTACGCCGATTTACGCGATTTCATCCGCGCCCTCGAGCGGGAACACGAACTCAAGCGAGTTCCTTTCGAGGTGGATCCCGTGCTGGAGATCGCCGAGTTCGCCGACCGCGCCGTCAAACGGGGCGGGCCGGCCCTTCTCTTCGAACGCCCGAAAGGCTCCGCCGTCCCCGTGCTCATCAACGCCTTCGCCAGCATGCGCCGCATGGAGATCGCCCTGGAAACCCCTTCTGTGGAGGACATCGCGCGGCGCATCGCTGAATTTCTGGAGATGCGCATGCCGCAGGGGCTGATCGACAAACTGAAGATGCTTCCCAAGCTGGCGGAGCTCGGAGCTTTCTTCCCCCGGACGGTTGCGAGCGGCCCTTGCAAGGAGGTCATCCGCCGCGACGGCTTTTCCCTGTTCGACTACCCCATCCTTCAGTGCTGGCCGCAGGACGGCGGTCGCTTTATCACCTTCCCGCTCGTATTTACGCGCGACCCGGAAAGCGGCAAGCGCAACTGCGGCGTCTACCGCATGCAGGTCTACGATGACCGCACCACGGGCATGCACTGGCAGACGCACAAGCACGGCGCCGAGCACTACCGGCGCCGCCTCCGGGAACACGGCAAGGGCGAACGGATGGCGGTTGCCGTGGCCATCGGCGCTGATCCGGCCACCATGTACTCCGGTATCCTGCCCCTTCCTCCGGATCTGGACGAGATGCTGTTCGCGGGTTTCCTGCGCGGCAAGCCGGTGGAGATGGTGCGCTGCGAAACCTGCGATCTGGAAGTGCCGGCCAACGCCGAAATCGTCCTGGAAGGATACGTCGAGCTCGGCGAGCTGCGGACCGAGGGCCCGTTCGGCGATCACACCGGCTTTTACTCCCTCGAGGACGACTACCCCGTCTTCCACGTCACCTGCATCACCCAGCGCCGCGACCCGATCTACGCCACCACCATCGTCGGCCCGCCGCCCATGGAGGATTACTACATGGGCAAAGCCATCGAGCGGATTTTCCTGCCCCTCATGCGGCTGCAGCTGCCGGAAATCCGGGATATTTCCATGCCCGCCGAAGGGATCTTCCACAACCTCATGCTGGTTTCCATCCGCAAATCCTACCCGGGACACGCCCGTAAGGTGATGCACGCCATCTGGGGCCTCGGGCAGGCCATGTTCACCAAGTGCATCGTCGTCGTGGACGACGACGTGGACGTACAGAACCCGCGCGAGGTGGTGTGGAAAGCCCTCAATAATATCGATCCCGAGCGGGACATCGAGTTCGTTCTCGGACCTGTGGACTCACTCGACCATGCCAGCCGCCTGCCGAACTTCGGTTCCAAAATGGGAGTGGACGCGACCCGCAAGTGGCGCGAGGAAGGCTTTACGCGCCCGTGGCCGGACGTGATCCGCATGACGCCGGAAATTAAGCGGCGCGTGGACGAGCTCTGGCAGCGCGCCGGTCTCGGCTGAGTGCGGAATGCCTGTGACTGCCGTCCGCCTCGACGCAGTCCAGGTGCTCGCGGTCGCCGCACTCGGCGTGGCCATGGGCACGTGGCTCAAGCGCAGGATTTCTCTCCTTGACCGCCTCCACATTCCCGCTTCGGTGCTCGGCGGCATGCTCTGGGCCCTGCTCGTACTTCTCCTGCGCGACCGCTGGCTCAACGTGGAAATGGACATGACCTTGCGCGACATCCTCATGGTCGCCTTCTTCACCAGCGTGGGCATGAGCGCTCGCCTGCGGATGATTCGACAGGGAGGCCGTCAGGTGCTCGTGTTCTGGCTCCTGGCCACAGGGGGCGCCGTGTTGCAGAACGCCGCGGGAATCGGACTGGCATTGCTGATGCGCCTGGACCCCCTCATCGGTGTGGTCTGCGGTTCCGTCGCCGCCGCCGGAGGTCCCGCCACGGCGCTGGCTTTCGGCGCCACCTTCGAGCAGATGGGTCTGACCGGGGCGACCACCCTGGGCATCGCCGCGGCCATGTTCGGCATCACCTCCAGCGGCCTGCTGGGCGGCTACGCCGGAGGGCGCATCATCGAAAGGCAAGGACTGCGCCCGGTCGCGCCGGCCAACACCGCAGACGGTCTCGGAGAGCTCGGGCACTCCGCCCATGCCGGAGACGTCCCGGAGCCGCGAGCTTCGCTCGCAGTCGAACGCACCGTTCCCGGCAAGGCTTCGCTGTTGGGTAACGTGGTCGCCATCGCCGTGGCCATGGGGCTCGGAACGCTCCTCAGTGGCGCCATCGCGCGGGCGGGCGTGGTCCTGCCGGCTTACATCGGCGCCATGGTCGCGGCAGCTCTGCTCCGCAACCTGGACGATCGCCTCCACTTTGCACGCATCGCGCAGCACCACATAGACGAGATCGCCGCCGTCGCGCTCAACCTGTTCATTGTCATGGCGCTTCTGACGTTGCGCCTCTGGGAGCTGGTGCACCTGGCGGGGCCCGTCCTCCTGATTCTGATCGCACAGGTCGTACTGACGTGGCTTCTGGCCGCGGCGGTGTCGTTTCCCGTGATGGGGCGCGATTACGACTCGGCCGTCATGGCCGCCGGCTACATCGGCTTTATGCTCGGCACTACCGCCAACGCACTGGCCTGCATGCAGGTGCTCACGGAAAAATACGGCCCTGCCGTGCGCGCTGTCATGGTCGTCAGCCTTGTCGGCGCTTTCCTGATTGACTTCAGCAACGCTTTGGTGATCACCGTGACGGCAAACCTACTACGCTGAAGGCCTCGCCGGGCCGCCTACTCGACTCGAGCCTCCTCGGGTGCCAGCTTCTCCGACCGGGTGATGCAGAGGGCGGTCGCCACGTCTCCGATCACGTTCAGGGTCGTGCGGCACATGTCGAGCAGCCGGTCCACCCCCAGAATCAGGGCAATGCCCTGCGCCGGCACGTGCACGGTCTCGAGCACCATCGCCAGCAGGGGAATCGAGCCCGCCGGCACGCCTGCCGCGCCGATAGCCGTCGTCACCGACAGGATCAGCACGATCACCTGCTCGGGGAGCGACAGCCCGACGCCGAACACCTGCGCCAGAAACAGGACGGTGACGCCTTCAAACAAGGCTGTCCCGTGCATGTTCGCCGTGGCGCCCAGCGGAAGCACGAAACCCGAGATCGAGCGGGGAATCCCGAGGGCCGTTTCGCTGACGCGCATGCTCGTGGGCAGAGTCGCGTTGGAGGAACTCGTTGAGAAAGCCGTAATCATGATCACCCACACGCTGCGGAAAAACCGGACGGGCGACTCGCGTGCCAGCACGCGCACCAGCACCGAAATCGTTCCAAACAGGTGAAGCGACAGCCCCGCGACCACGACCAGTACGTACAGCGCCAGAGCCCGGAGCAGCCCGAAGCCGAAGCGCGACGCGGTGGCGAACACGAGCATCCCCACTCCCAGCGGCGCCAGCTTCATGACAAAGCCGATGATCCGGATCATCACCTCGGCTACGCCCGCCAGCACGTCGCTCAGCGGCCGGGCCTTCTCCGCCGGCACTCTGGCAAGCGCCGCTCCGAACACCAGGGCGAAAAAGATCAGAGCCAGAAAGTCGCCGCGGGCTGCCGCATCCAGCGGGTTGCGCGGCACGATGTTGACGAATGTGGACAGGCCGAATCCCGTGAACCCCGCCACGGTCTTTTCGGCCGCGCCCCGGTATTCGGCGAGCACTTGCTCGGTCACTGCCTGGGGCAGCCCCGCACCCGGCCGAACGGCGTTGACGAGCGCCAGTCCCAGCGTGGCCGCCAGCGCCGTCCCCAACAAAAACAGCAACAGCGTCTTGCCGAGAATTCGCCCCAGCCGGTGCAATTGCCCGAGTTGCGCCACCCCCAGCACCATGGTGGAAAAAATCAGCGGCACCACCACCATGAACAGCATCCGCAGCCACACTTGCCCCACCGGCTCGGCCACGTTGCGGACGATCCACAACAGGCGCGGGTGCCCTCCGGCAAGGCCATTGGCGGCCAGACCGGCGGCGGCGCCGCCCACGAGCGCCAGGAAGATCAGACGCGTGGGGATGCCGGCGGCTTCGGTGTGCTTGGCCTCCATGGCGGCGCCTCTCGCCTTCAGCCCCTACCCCTTGAACCCGAAGGGTACGCGGAATTGACGATGTCACGTACAAGTTCGGCCCCGGCCGCCGGGCTAGCGACTCCCATAAACTTTGCTCCGTGTGGGTCCGTCCAGTGAAAAGCGTAGTCTAACAGAGGCTCGGGACTCATACGGTGACGGCGTGCAACCCGGCGGTGCGGTCAGCGCCCGACGAGCGGGCCGTGTGCGTGCTCTCCTACTGCAAGCGCGAGAACTCAGTCCGGAGCATCTCTCGTTCAACGCGCTCGGCGTCGCGCTTCGTGAAGAAAATCGCCGCGGCCAGCAATAGCAACCCCGCCAAGACATAAACCGTGGAAGCCAGCGCGATCGCCAGCCCGAGACTTTCCCGCTGGGCGACCAGCCCGATGATCACCGGGGCCGTGCCGCCGCCCCCGAGCCAGCCCACGCAGTTCATGAAGCCCGCCGCCGTTCCCCGCGCCTCCGGCCGGATGACGTCATAGACGGAAGCGAAGATGTTGGCGTCGTAAAGCCCTTTGAACAGCCCCCACGCCGTGAGTGCGATCACGAGCACCGCCACGGAGGGCGTGAGTCCGCAGAGCGCGACGAAGGGGGCTCCGCACAACACCCCGAGCGCCTGCACCAGCGGCCGGCCTCTCGGTGTGCGCCGCCGCAGCGTGTCGGCCATCCAGCCGCCCAGCGGAGCTCCGACCATGCTCGCCAGTTGCACAAAGACGGTGGCAGTGAGGCCGGCCATCGCCAGACTCATGCCGAAACGGTCGTGGAGGAACTTGGGCATCCAGGACAGCAGCACGACCGCCACGAAATTCGCGCATAGAAAAGCCCCGAGGAGCAGCAGGGCGCTGGGAGTCCGGCCCAGGGTCCTCAGGAACTCCCGCAACGGGATCCGGACAGGCCGCGCCGCCTCGGTCACGCCCAGCTCGCTCCGGTCGGCGGCGCCGCGCGGCGCCTCATGAAGCCAGCGCGCCAGCACAAACCCGAGCAGAATTCCCAACGCGCCGAACACAAGAAACGACCAGCGCCACCCGTAATACTGTCCGATCAGTCCGGCGAAAAAACCGCCCCCGATGGTGCCGATGTATACGCTGGTCTGGTGGAGCCCCATGGCACGCGACCGCGTGGCTTTGCCGTGGTAGTCGCTGATCAGTGACATTGAGGCGGGGAAGTAGAACGTCTCGCCGAGCCCTTCCGCCGCCCGGAAGAACAGCAGCTGGCGGAAATTCCGCGAGAGCGCCGTCAGCGCGCAGATGAGGCTCCAGATGTGCAAGCCCGCAAGGATGGCTGCCTTTCGCCGCACGCGATCCACCACGTATCCGGCCAGCGGCGCCCCCAGTCCGTAAGTCCACGCAAAGGAGGAGCCGAGCAACCCGAGTTCCACAGGACTGAGTCCCATCTCTTTCTCAAGAAGCGGAAATACGGAAAAGATCGCCTGGCGGTCCGCGTAGTTGAAAAACGAGATCCACCAGAGCATGGCGACCACGTGCCATTTGTAGCGGGGCGACGGGTTCCACACCGCGGCCTGATCCTTCACGGTCCCAGCCGGATCAGCCAGACCTCGGAAACCTGACAGCCGCGGCCGTTGCCTCCCAGTCCCGGCTCCCGATACCAGCGGAGTTCCAAGACCCCTGATGCCGTGGCCTCGGGAGGAATTTCGAATTCTACGGGCCGGACCGGAGCCGGTTTCTCGATCAGCGGGTGGATTTCGATACGATCATTGGCCACCAGCCGGATCTTGCGCGTCGGGCTGTCTCCGGCATAGACCACGCGGAGCTTGTAACGTGCCGAACGGTCCAGGTTCTCATAACGCAGCACCAGCGGCTGGTCGTTCAACGCCTCAGCGTGATCCCACCAGGACCTGCGCCATCCCGGGCGATAGGCAAAGCCGACCAGCGGAGATTCCAGAAAGGCCGGATCGGCCTCGTAAGGCCTGCCCTGAACCAGGTGGGGCTGGCGTGCCAGGTTGCCGAGGTCGTCGTAGAAGCCGCCCGGGCCCGGGTTGGTCCAGTTGAGAATCTCTTCGATGGCCTGTAGCCGCGCCGCCTCGTCGGCCAGTCCGCGCACTTCCGCGAACCGCTCCTTGAGCCAGAGACGGTTGTTGAGGGGAAAATCCACCGTGTCCAGATTTGCTCCGCGGTCCACCGCAATCGCCTTGTAGCGGGCCACGCTCAGTTGCATGCGGATGCTCTGAAACAAGGCCTCTGCCAGTTCGAAAATGCGGCTGCGCCACGCTGCCCCCGCGGGCCGGGTCACGGCTTCATCCAGCAACGCTTCGGCTTGATCCATCGCGGCAACAGAACCGAGCGCTCGCGCCTGCCGCAGGCGCTCCATCGCTCTTTCTTCGAGCTCGGTCTCATACAGCAGGCGGCGGCGCGTGTAGGCATCGTAGTAAGCCCGGTAGAGCGCCTGCTGGAAGCGCCAGTTGGCCAGCAGCTGCGGCGAAGCGGCTCGCTCCATTTCGTGAAACTGCTGGAGCGTTGTGTACACGCCGGCATTGGCGGCCAGCGGTCCGCGCCAGTTCCGCTCCAGAGCCAGCAGACCCTGAGCAAAACTCTCCGTGAACGGCTCGCCGATGAAAAAACGGCTGTAGTCTCGCAGGATCTCTATCACCGGACGGTCCGGGTCCCAGCCCAGCCCGCTCCAGACAAACTTGTTCACGTCGTCGTTGACCCCTTCCGAATAGGTCAAAAACCCGATCGTGTACGGAGAAAGCAGGCGGAAGATCGCCGCCTGGTCCAGCGGTCGGGGATTGATCGTCTCACGCCCTTCCGTGACCGCGTAGGCCGTATCCCACTCCGGCACCGGATACTGGCACTGGCGGCTGTGCGTGATGTCCGGATAGTGCCGGATGGGATACCGCTCCGGGACGGCTCGCCGCAGTTCAGGAAGGCTCATCCGTATCTGGGGCCCGAAGACCACTCCCGTCAGCCATTCCGGTTGCTGGTGGCGAAGGATGCTGACAAACTCTTCCATCCACGCCTGGCTGAAACCCTGCGGTGAGACCCAAAGCCCCGCCTTGGGATGGTGGCGCCGCAGCTTCTCGGCCTGTTTTTCGAGCAGCACCATCAGGTGCCGCGGCTGGGTGTGGCCCGGATCGCCGCCCGGGACGAAGACCGCATCAATCCGCGGCAATCGCCGGAAAACTTCGCCCCACTCGTTGAGGGCGAAGGCCACCGTTTTGGGATCCGAATAGTCCTTGTCGAGCGCCGGATACCAGATCCACACGTCCAGGCCGTAGGAATCGGCCAGACGCGACATTTCCACCATCATTTGCATCGGCGGCAAAGGGAAGTGCGGACTGTCAGCGGCATCGTCCGAGCGCGGCGGAATCAGCTCGATGGCGTTGGCGCCGAACAGCGCCAGCTCGCGCATGTACTGGTCCCACATGGCCGCGGTGAAGCCGTCGTAGGAGTTGGTCTTGGGCCGGTAGCCGAGTTGGTGGCCGCGCAGCCGGTACCGGGGCGCCGTGGTGAGGGTGAAGCCGTCGGGGAGCTCGATCCGCTGCCGGCGAATGCGCAGCGCGGCGAGCAACCGCCCCACCCCATAAAAGACGCCGCGCGGGTCGTTGCCCGCCACCGTCACGGCCGTGCCATCCACGTCAATTCGAAATCCCTCCGGCGGGCCGGAAGCCCGGGCAATGAGGACCGCCGGCGAGCCGTCGCTTGGCCGCGAAGAGGAAACCGGCCAGCGAACCTGTGAACGCTTCTCCACCTCTTCGATGAGCACGGCCGCGGCTTTCTTTTCCAGAGCCGTAACGCCGGCCGGAACTACCACCGTGGCGCCGGTCAGGTCCAAAGCAGCGGCCGGCACCGCGCAAAACAGCACTAGGGCTACCAGAATCATCTCTCACTCCCGACTTGCGACAAAAATTCAGAATGCTCCTTCGGGCTTGCCGTCTCCCTGTGCCGGCTCCCAGGACTCGGGCCCTTCGAACGGCACCGGCATCAGCCGCCGGAGCTCATTCTCTCTCGTCCAGCGCTCATAGGTCTCCAGGCGTTCCCGCATGCTGGCGCGGATGTGCTCCCCGAGCCGCTCCATGGCCCTGGCGGCGTCACCGGCCTCCACGGCCTCGAGCACATCGTGATGGTATCGGTGGATCTGCTCCAGCAGCGCGGCGTCGTGCCCTTCACGGCGGTAGGAGAAGATCCTGGTCAACAGCCGGGTGTCGGCGACCACCTTCATGATGCGCAGGTTGCCGGCCGCCTGCAGGAGCAGCATGTGGAACTTCATGTCGGCCGCGAGGAACCGTTGCATTTCTTCATCATCCAGCCGGGCCCGTCCTGAGCTGCGCAGCTCCTCCGCCATGGCCCGGATCTGTTCGCAGAGGGAACGTAACTTCAGGGCGTCTTCGGCGTGAAGCCGCTGGCGCGCCGCCTTGCCGACGGCGTACACTTCGAGTGCCTCCCGGAGCTCGTACAGCTCAACGATATCGCGGCGCGTGGGATGGATCACGACGGTGCCGCGCCCCGGGATGTGTTCGAGCAGTCCCTCGGCCACCAGTCGGCCGATGGCCTCCCGGACGGGAGTACGGCTGATGCCGATCTCCTGGGCCAGAGCCAGCTCCGAGACGGCTGCGCCGGCCGGCAGCTGCCCCGCGAGCAGCTTGCTGCGGATGTGCTCATAAGCTTTGCGCTTGAGCGACATCTCCTGTTTGGAGGCTAACGCTCTGTTTTGTTTGGAGTTACGACGAGGATGCAAATTCCGCCTCCGGAGGATTGACATTTGGATGCTTCCTGCATACAATCAGGATACGACAACTCTACGCGGCAGGCAACGGATGCGCAGCAGTCCTTTGGAGGGGTGCTCTTCACGGGGGCCCGTGCTTCCTGTTGCAGCCGGAAGGAGCTAAGCGTATGCATCGCGCGACAGGGCTTTTGAGAACTACGCTGGTCCTGCTGGGTCTGGCCGGGGCCGCAGGCGCCCAGGAGACGACAGGTTCCATCGCCGGCGTGGTCACCGATGCCACCGGGGCTGTCGTTCCGGGAGTGAAGATCACCGTCCAGCACGCCGGGACCATGGCCTCGTACTCCGGCGCCACCAACCAACTGGGCACCTACCATCTCCGCTCCCTCCCCGTTGGTACGTACCGGCTCACCGCGGAAGCACCCGGCTTTCGTCGCTTTGAAGCCTCTGACATTCGGGTGCAGGTGAATGAAGTCTCGCGGGTGGACGTGACCATGCAGGTGGGCCAGATCACCGAGTCCGTGGAGGTGCAGGCCAGTGTCGTGACGGTGAACACCGAGGATGCCACACTTCGGACGGTGATCGACCAGCGCCGGGTGGCCGACTTGCCGCTCAACGGGAGGAACCCGACCCAGCTGATGCGCCTGGTCGCCGGCGTGGCGCTGCACATCGGCGCCGACGTAACGTCCGGCACGACGTATCCCGGCGTGGTCCCCGTCTCCGTCAACGGAGCCCGCGCCAATGCCACCAACTACATTCTGGACGGCGGGCAGAACAACGACCATTACAGCAATGCCCCCAATCCTATGCCTAATCCGGACGCTTTGCAGGAATTCAGCGTGCAAACCAACAATTTCAGCGCCGAATTCGGCAGGAATCTCGGGGGAATCGTCAACGCCGTAACCAAGTCGGGCACCAACGAACTGCACGGTACGGGATTCTGGTATCTGCGGCACCACCGCCTCAACGCGACGAACTTTTTCGCCCCGGTGGATCCGGCCAACCCCACAAAGAAAGTGGACGACGGGCTGAAACGTAACCAGTTCGGGGCGACTCTGGGAGGACCGGTGAAGATCCCGGGCGTCTACGACGGACGCGACAGAACGTTTTTCTTCTTTTCCTACCAGGGAACCCGGCTGCGGCAGCGCCCGACCTCGCGCTTTGTGAACGTGATGACCCCCAAGGAACGATCCGGAGATTTTTCTGAACTCCCCCGTCCGCTCGTGGACCCTCTGGGAGGCGTCTTCCCCGGCAACATCATCCCGCCCTCACGCCTGTTTCCGGGTTCGAAGTTTTTCGTGGACAATTTTATGCCCGTGCCGAGCTCAGGCCGCAGGGTCGTGGTCACGCAAGTCCTCAACCTGGACGATGATCAGTATCTGGCAAAGGTGGATCAGCAGTTCGGACCCAACGTGCGGCTCTCGGGCCGCGGCTACTGGTCGCGGGCGCACCAGCCCGGCAACCTCAATCCGAGAAACTATTACGAGACGACCACCATTCGCGACTGGAGAAATACCAGCGCCGTCGCCAACCTCCAGGTCGTTCTCCGGCCCACTCTCATCAACCAGACGATCTTCGGTTACAACAACACGGAAGGGCCCGCCTCGCAAGTTTACCCGGAGAAAAACTGGAAAGATCTGGGCGTGAACATCACGCTGGACCGCTTTACGCAGTACCATATGACATTTCAGTCCATCAGCAGCATAAACACCGGGGATACGAATAATTTCATCCGCGACGAGTATCAAATCAGTAATACGACACGCTGGGCCAGAGGCCGCCACAGCATTGTGTTCGGCGGCGAATATGGATACGGCATAGGCGACATCGTGAATAACTTCCGCGCACAAGGACAATGGACGTGGGCCAACAACGCCCCGTTCACCGGCTACGACGTCGCCGACTTCATGCTGGGACGCTTCGCCCGCTTCCTGCAGGGCGTCGGCGAATTCAAGAACACGCGCTTTCACATCTTCAACCTGTTCTTCAACGATTCCATGAAGCTTTCCCGTCGCCTGACGCTCGACCTCGGGCTCCGCTGGGAGCCCTTCTTCCCCTACACGGATGTGCTCGGGAAACTTTCCACCTGGGCGGGACTCCAGGCCAAGTCCCAACGCTTTGCCAATGCGCCGCCCGGGGTGCTGTACCCCGGAGATCCGGGCTTGCCCAAAGGAGGCTACGACACGGCGTGGCGAAACCTCGGCCCGCGGCTGGGGCTGGCCTGGGACCTGACGGGCGATGGCAAGACCAGCCTGCGGCTGGGTTACGGAATCTTCTTTGATCGCTCCAACACGATCTCAACCAACAGCCAGGCCAATCAGGGGCCGTTTGGCACTGTGGTGGAGATCTTCGGCAACGAGCGCAACAGTATGGCCAATCCGTTTGCCGACTTCCCGGGAGGCAACCCCTTCCGCGTCGTGGGCTTTGACGCCGTCGGGACCGAGGTGCTGAACCCTCCGCGGGACGTGCGATTCGTGCTGCCGCACAGGGCCTTCGTCTACGCCCGGGACATGCGCAACGCCTACCTGCAGGCCTGGAACCTGACGCTCGAGCGGCAGCTGGCGGCGGACTGGGTGGTGCGGGCTTCCTACGCAGGCTCGCAGGGAACGGCCCTGGTGAGCCTGCGCGACCTGAACGCGCCGTTTCCCGATCCCGCCGCCTCGACTGCGACGACCAACCAGCGGCGCCCGCTGTTTCCCCTCTACGAGCGGATCACGATCGTAGAACCGGCTGGTTTGTCCAGTTATCACGCCTTGCAGCTCACCACCGAGAAGCGTATGAGCCTTGGCTTCACGGTTCTGGCCAACTACACATGGGCCAAAAGTATTGACAACAACCAGAACTCCGCCAACAAAGCCACCGGAGAGACCGTGACCGATCCCCGCAACCAGCGCTTCGATCGGGGACCGGCTGACTTCGACCTCCGCCACGTCTTCAACTTCTCGGGAATCTGGGAGCTGCCGCTCCGCTTCCAGCATCCGGCCGCGCGCCTGCTTTTCGGCGGCTGGACGGCCAGCTCCATCGTAGCCTGGCGCAGCGGCCCTCCGTTCACCGTGCTCAGCGGACAGGACAACGCACGAACCGGCACGGGGGGACAGCGCGCGGATCTCGTCGGCAACCCCGGTCTGCCCTCAGACCGCGATCACGGCGCTCTGTCCGAGCAGTACCTCAACCGCAGTGCATTTCGGGTGAACGCCCTCGGCACGTTTGGTAACCTCGGTCGCAACACCTTCCGGGCGCCGGGTTCCTTCGTCACCGACCTCGGCCTGCACAAGGACCTCCCGGTCCGCGAGAGTCTCCGCCTCCAGTTTCGCTTTGAAGTGTTCAACCTGTTCAATAACGTGAACCTGGGCAAGCCCGTCAGCACGGTGACGAACGCCAACTTCATGCGGATCACCTCGGCGGAAGATCCGCGCATCCTGCAATTTGCCCTGCGGCTGCAATTCTGAGGGCGACAGGAGGCGGCCGCGGCTTATCCCTCGGCCAGGCGCAAGGCTTGCTTTCGCACGGGCATCCGCGTGGCTTCGAAGAGGCCCGCCCGCTGCAAGTGTAGGGTCAGACCGGCCGCCGCCACGCTGATCAGAAAACCTGCCGCCCCATCCACGGCGTAGTGGTACCGCCCGTACACAGTGGCCATGGCAATGCTCGTGGCGAGCACCAGCAGCATCCCGCCGACGCGCTTGCGCTCCGGGAGGGCCAGCAGCATGGCGAATGCCGCCGAAAAAGCCCCCGTCACATGGCCGCTGGGAAATACACTTGTGCGAATATCGAAGGTATCGAGCAGCCAGAGATTGAACTGGCGAAACACCGTCACGACACCAGGTAAGTCCTGGCCGGGGAAAACATAGCGGGGCGGCTCGGAAGGGAAGTACGGGAACAGTGAGTAGGCGGTCAGGCTGCCGAGCAAGAAGGTGAAAAAGAAACGATCCACGCGATCGCGACGGCCCGAAAGATATAAGACCGCTACCGAGACCACAGGGATCGTGTACATCAGCGTGTAAGACAACTCGAGGAGAGCGGGCAGCAACCAGCCGCTACCCTCGAGCAATCCCCGCAGATTCCAGTGGTTGAGAAGCCATCGGTCCCACTGCACCCAAACCTGCTCGAACCGGTAGGTGTGCTGTGACGGCTGGAACCAGCTCATTTCCCAGTAGGCCACCAGGGTGAGCGGGGCGGGCAGCCAGTCCCGCACGTAACTCAGCGTTTCATCCGGCCAGCGCAGGTCTGTGGAAGCCAGCAGCCACACCAGCGCCACCAGCGCGACGTTCAGGGCCGTCAGACCGTCCCGGCGCATGGGATCGAGGCGAAACAGCCAGGCAAGCAGGGTCGTGTAGGCGAAGTAGGCTACCAGCAGCCACTCGGAAAGACGCAGCAGGCGCCGCTCGGCATAGGCAGCGGGAACGACCGGTGCGGCACGTATCATGGATGAACAGCAGCAGCAGCTCGCGGTGTCCGAGTTTGTGCGCTCCGTTCCTTCGGATGCACCCGGGATTTGACCGGTTTCAGGGGACGGAGCCGAACCGCCCCCTATGGTAAAATTTGAGCAGGTCCCTGGTGGGTGTAGCTCAGTTGGAAGAGCGCTGGATTGTGGTTCCAGTGGCCGAGGGTTCGAGCCCCTCCACCCACCCCAGCACTCAAAGATAATCTCGAAACCGTTCCAGGATCACGCGCACCAGCTGCGCCCGGTTGCGCGCGCCGGTTTTGGCGAACACTTGGTGCAGCGCTCCTTTGACGGAACTTTCCGAGATCGCCAGTTGCCCGGCGATTTCCTTGTTCGTCAGGCCCTCCAGGATTCCTCTTACGATTTGGCGCTCCCGCTCCGTCAGCTTGTACAAGTGGCCCTCAGCGCCATTGCCTTGGCTCAGGGCCAGCCGCACGTAATGCTGATCCACCCAGACCTCACCCGCCGCCACCGTGGCGATGGCCTTGCGCAGTAAAGCAAAGGAATTCTGTTTCAGAAAGATTCCCGCGGCACCCCAGCGGAGCGCCTCCAAAGCCTCGCTATCGCTCATGCCCGCCGTCAGGATCAAAGTACGGGCCGCAAAGCCCCGTCTGCCGGCTTGAACGAGAAAACGCAGACCCCGTTCGCCTCCCAGGTCGTCGTCCAAGAGTACCACATCCGCGGCAGAGAACTCCACCGCTTGCAAGGCCTCCTCGGCACTGGCACAGGCGGGGAGAACCTCCAGGCTGGGTTCGCCTTGAAGCAGCCGCGACAGGCCTTCCCGAAACAACGCGTGATCGTCAACCACGACCACCCGGACCTTGGTTTGAGTCTTACTAGGCATCTGTCACTGGCCGGGCACTCGGGATTTACCATTGTAGTGCGTTCGCTCAACCAACGCGCGAAGTTCCGCATGCTCTGTGTACTCGTCGCTTCCTAGTACTAAAGTTTTCCCGGAAGGGCGGTACGCAGGTTACAGCTCGTTTCGCCAAAAGATACGGGTACGTCTAGAGGCTGTTTGCCGTAAGCTCACAGATGGCGGCCTTTTCGTGGTGGAAAGGTTGCCTTGAACTTCAACTCGGGTTCGCACATTTCACTCCTCCTGCCGGTGCCCAACCGGACCGACATGGGCTCGCCGGCCCCGTTCAAGGAGCCGGCGAGCTTTTTTTGGCATCCCCTCGGCCCGCTCGTATTCTCCCGATAAGCCCGTATAATCGTAGAGCTTATGGACGTTCCCTTACCGCAGTGGTGCCGGCACGCTGCGGAGACACTGCTGGGGCACTGTCTGCGCGGGGAACCGTGGCCCACGGACCTTTTGCACCGGCTTGTGAACGAGGCTCTCGACCCGGATCCCGCGCGCGCCCTGCCGGCTTCGGAGGCTCTGTTTGGCACCTTGGTCGAGGGCTTGGCGGACCGCTTCGAGCCACGTCTGTGTGTTGCCTACGCGCAAGTCTTCTCCGAGGTAGTGGCGCTTGCGCACCCGGGTACGGATCCTGCCGGGCTGCGAGCACGCTACGAGCGCATCCGCAAGACTGCCGCTTTTTCCGGGGACCCGAAGGCCGTGCGGCAGATTTTCGTGCTCTCCCGCGTGACGCTGGGCGCCGACATCGCCGTTACCAGCCCCATATTGAACGGACTCAAAGCGGCTTTCCCAGCCTCAGAGATCTACCTGGTAGGCGGGCCCAAGAGCCATGAGCTCTTTGCCGCCGACCCCCGCATCCGACCCTGTCTGTTGCCTTACGATCGTACGGGCTTGCTTCGCGACAGACTCGCCGTCTGGCCCAGGCTGTGTGCTTTGGTGGACCGGCCTTCCTCCATTGTGGTGGATCCCGACTCGCGGCTCACCCAGCTCGGCCTTTTGCCCGTATGTCCCGAAGAACGGTACTTTTTCTTCGAAAGCCGGGCCTTCGGCGGCGACGGCGCCGAGCCGCTCGCCCGTCTCGCCGGAAAGTGGGTGGAGCGAACGTTTGGAGTTTCCGGCGTTCCCTACGTCGCGCTGCCGGAGATCGCGGGAGCCCCGCAGAGCCCCTCCATCACCGTGAGCCTGGGTGTCGGGAAAAATCCGGCCAAGCGGCTGCCCGATCCTTTCGAAGCCCAGCTTCTGCGGGCGCTGGCTGATCGCGCCGACGTGGTGGTGGACAAGGGCGGCGACAGCGAGGAGGCACGGCGCGTGGAGACGGCGATCGCTTCCTCGGCCCGCTCCGCCGTGCGAGCCTTTGAGGGTTCGTTTGCGGCCTTTGCGGCTCTCATCTCCCGCAGCCGGCTGTTTGTGGGTTACGATTCCGCCGCGGGCCACGCGGCCGCCGCCTGCGGCACCCCGGCAGTCATCGTCTTTGCCGGCGCCGTCAGTCCCCGCATGCGGCAGCGGTGGCGTCCCTGGGGGAGGGGCCCGGTGGAGGTCGTCGAAGCCGACGGGAGCGCCCCGGAAGCCGTCCTAGAGGAAGTCCTCCGCCACACCGACCGCCTTCTCAATTCACCTGCGGCCGCCGGATGAACTTCGGCTTTTTTCTCTTGCCCGAGCAAACAACTCGCAGTAAAATGTTGCCCGTAGGGGTACCTAGGTTCATCAAGGAGGTGAGCAACCATGCAGCGTGGCTGGTTGCATCGTAGTTGGATTGCCTTGGCTGTCTTCGTCGCGGTTTTCCTTTTGATGGCGGCTCAAACGGCGGAGGCGCAGGTCCTGTACGGCTCGATCACGGGAAACGTGGTGGATCCCAGTCAGGCCGCCGTCCCGGGCGCCGCGGTGACCATAACACACCGGGAGAGCGGACAGACGCGTTCGGCGTTGACCAATGAGGCCGGAATCTACAGCTTTCCGAACGTCCCCAGCGGTACCTA
>DATLYE010000052.1:0-56414 GCA_035575135.1 Bryobacteraceae bacterium | reverse complement strand
CAGGACGGATCCTATCTGGCCGAGTTCCTCCTCGCCAAAGGCTACGAGGTCCACGGCACGGTCCGCAGGATCGCTCTCGAGGAACCCGAAGTGCGCCTTTCGCGCATCTGGCACCTGATGGACCGCATCCACCTGCACCCGGCCTCCCTGGAAAGCCCCGCCAGCCTGCTGCGCGTCGTCGAGGAGACGCAGCCCCACGAATGCTACCACCTGGCGGCGCAGAGCTTCGTGGCAACCTCCTACGAAGACGAGTTTTCCACCTTCAGCGCCAACGTGGACGGCACGCATCACCTGCTTTCCGCACTCCGCGCCCGGGCGCCCGGCTGCCGTTTCTACTTCGCCGGCTCGAGCGAAATGTTCGGTCACGCCGAGGAGTGCCCGCAGAACGAGCGGACTCCCTTCCACCCGGTTTCCCCTTACGCCGTCAGCAAAGTCGCGGGCTGCATCCTCACGCGGTATTATCGCGACATCCACCACTTGCATGCCTGCGTGGGCATCCTCTTTAACCATGAATCCCCTCGCCGCGGCGTGGAATTCGTAACTCGGAAGATTACCATGGGCGTCGCCAACATACTCGCAGGCCGCCAGAAAAAGCTGTTTCTCGGCAACCTGGAGGCGCGGCGCGACTGGGGCCATGCGCAGGATTATGTCGAAGCAATGTGGCTGATGCTCCAGCAGGACGAACCTGACGAGTATGTGATTGCCACCGGCGAAGACCATTCCGTACGGGATTTTGCCGAGACGGCCTTTGCCTGTGTGGATCTGGACTGGCGCGACTACGTGGAGGTGGACCCGGCGTTTTTCCGGCCTGCCGAAGCCTCACACCTCCGCGGCGATTACCGCAAGGCCGCCGCCAAACTCGGCTGGCAGCCGCGCGTGCGCTTCCGGGAGTTGGTGCGGGAAATGGTCGAAGCGGATTGCCGGCGCGTAGGGCTCGAAATCCGCGTGGCGTGAAGACGATGAGCTCAGTCCGCCACGAGCGCACCACGCCGGGCGCCGCATCCTCCTTTCGCCTCACCGCCGCCCTTATCGAACGGCGGATCGCGGCCCGCCTCGAGCGGGCCCAGGCCGAACCAGGCCATCCGCCGGCCGCCAAGGCTTCCAGCGAAACGGTCAACCTTGCCGAGCTCCTTCCGATCCCGGACGATGAAGAGTTCCTCCGCGAAGCCTACCGGCGCATTCTCCGGCGGGAATGCGACATGCCCGGCTTCATCCACTACCGCGAGTTGCTGCGGCGCAAGCTGCCCCGGAGGGTCATTCTCCGCGCGCTGGCCACCTCACCGGAAGCCAGGCAGACCGGCCTGCGCTATACCGGTCTTTCCCCGCTGGCGCCGTCGCTTAGCAGCGCGCCCAGGCGCTTGCTCGAAGCCGGCCGCCGCCTGCTGTGGCGTTGGCTCGGTCGCGCGCGGTGGCTTTACGACGCCTTGTGGCTGCGGCCCGTCGAGCTCGTGGGCGCCAAGGTGGACTATCTGTTACAAGAGCTGCAGGTACGGACCGAGCAGCTTTCCGTCAAAACGGATGCGCTTTGCAAGGATCAGCACGCAGCCGCCGAGCGAGTGGCGAAATTGGAGGCCGAGCTCAAAGAACAGATCGCTGGCCTCCGCCAAGCTCTGCGCAACAGCCGCTCGACAGCTCCCGTCTTAGTCGCCGGCGACGGACCTTTCGTGATCAACCTGGAAGGGCTGTTGCTCGCTGTTCCACGCCCCCAGTGGCGTCTGGCGGCGCAACTGGCGCTCCGAGGCCCGTTGGAGCCGGGCGTCTTAAAGCGCTTCCGGCGCCTGGTACGCCCCGGGATGGTGGTTGCGGACGTCGGAGCCTACCTGGGCCACTACACCCTCGAAGCCGCGCGGCGTCTGGCGGGACGCGGTAAGATCTACAGTTTCGAGCCGAATCCGGAAACTTTCGGCTGGTTGCGCGAGAATGTCCGGTTAAACGGATGGCACGATTCCGGCCTGATCGAGTTGCGGCAGGCGGCCATCGCGCAGGCGCGCGGTACAGCTTTACTTTATCTCACGGAGGATGAGCCCGGCCGCGACGCTCTTTTCCCGGACACGGCCGGCGGGCCCGCTGTTCCGGTCGAGACCGTCACGCTCGACGAGGCCCTCGAGGAGGAAACCCACCTCGACCTCGTGCACATGGATGTTGAGGGCGCCGAGGGGCTTGTTTTGGAAGGTATGTCAGAAGTTCTGGAGCGTAATCCGGGCTTGACGATCATTATGAAATTCGCACCGTGCCGGCTGCTTCGGGCAGGGACGGACCCGGACCAGCTATTGCGCAAGTTGGAAGAGCTCGACTTCTCCGTTCAGCTCATCGACCCGGTCTCGGGCGACCTGAGCCCCGCCGGCCCCGACCAGTTGCACACCGCCCCCGTGAGCACGCTGCTGCTGAGCAGGCGACCGTCGCCCCAGGGAGGTTCTGATTGAAACCCAAAGTGGTCGTCCTGGGAGCGGGCGGGCATGCCAAGGTGGTGATCGAGACGCTGGAAGAGCAGGGGTGTTACGAAATCGCCGGTTGTACTTCGGCGCTCCAGGATGTGCCTGACGTGTTGGGCTACCCCATTCTGGGCAACGACGACCTGCTGCCGGAACTCTACGACCGCGGGCTGCGGTACGCGATGCCGGCCATCGGCGACAACGCCGGGCGCCGCCGTGCCGGTTTGCGCGCATGCGAAATCGGTTTTGAGCTGGCCACTGCCGTCAGCCCCCGGGCCGCCGTTTCCGCTCGAGCCCGCCTGGGTCAGGGTATCCTCATCGTGAGGGGAGCCGTCGTGAACGCCCTGGCCAGCGTCGGAGACGGAACCATCATCAACACAGGTGCGACCGTGGACCACGATTGCGACGTGGGACCCTGGGTCCATGTGGCGCCGGGCGTGCATCTGGCCGGAGGCGTCCGCGTGGGCGAGGGGGCGCTGCTGGGCATCGGCTCCAGCGTGCTTCCCGGGATCTGCGTCGGTGCGTGGGCCCGCGTCGGAGCCGGGGCGGCCGTCACGGGGGACGTGCCCGACGGCGCCACCGTGGTCGGCGTACCCGCGCGTGTCCTGGCGCCGCGTGAACCTTCTTCGGAACGATGAAACCGCGCTTCCTGCCCGTCGCACACCCCGTCCTGGACGGCAACGAGCGCTTGTACGTGAACGAGTGCCTTGAAACCAGCTGGATCTCCGCCAACGGACGCTTCGTGCCCCTCTTTGAAGAGGCTTTCGCACGTTTTTGCGGCGTGGATCATGCCGTGGCCGTCAGCAGCGGAACGGCCGCGCTGCACCTGGCGTTGTTGGCTCTCGGCGTGGGCCCGGGCGATGAAGTAATCGTGCCGGCGCTGACTTACGTCGCCTCTGCCAACGCCGTGGTTTACTGCGGCGCCCGGCCCGTATTTGCGGACAGCGATCCGCAGACCTGGAATCTCGACCCCGCCGCTCTCGAGGAGCTCATCACCCCTAGGACGCGCGGCATCATCGTCGTCCACCTCTACGGGCACCCGGCAGACATGGACCCTGTTCTCGAAGCCGCCGCCCGGCATGGGCTTTTCGTGCTGGAAGACGCCGCCCAAGCTCATGGCGCCGAATACAAGCAGCGCCGTGTCGGCGGGCTGGGAGACGCCGCAGTCTTCAGTTTCTTCGGAAATAAGATCATCACCACGGGCGAAGGAGGCATGGTTGTCACCCGCAAGGCCGCGCTGGCCGAAAAGGTCCGGCTGCTCCGGGGACAGGGCATGGACCCCTCACGCCGCTACTGGTTCCCCGTCGTCGGCTATAACTATCGCATGACGAATCTTCAGGCGGCGGTGGGGCTGGCGCAGCTGGAGCGGATCGAACAGCGGCTCGCGGAGCGACAGCAAGTGGCGGCCTGGTATGACCGGCACCTCGCACCGCTCGAAGATTTCCTGATTCGCCCCAGCGCGCAGCCGTGGGCCCGGCATGTATATTGGCTGTATTCCATCGTGCTCCGGGAAACGGTGCCGCTGGAGCGCGATGAAGTGGCGGCGGCGCTGGAGGAGCGAGGCATCGAAACGCGCCCGGTCTTCTGGCCGGTGCACCTTCTGCCCCCGTATGCCCCCGCCGCGAATCGGCTTCCGGTCGCCGAGGAAATCGCGCGTCGCGGACTCAGCCTTCCCACACACTCGTTGCTCACTGAAGACGATGTCGCGCGCGTGGCCGAAGCTCTCGCTGCGGTCTGCCTCCGGCAGCCGGCGGAGACATGACCCGATACGGCAGCCATGCGAGTGCTCGTCTGCACCACCATCATGCCCTTCCACCGGGGCGGCGCTGAATTCCTGGCGGACTGGCTCGTCCGGCACCTGCGGGCGCGCGGCCATTCGGTGGACCTGCTGGAATTCCCCTTCAGCCCCCGCCCGGATCAGCTCCTCGAGCAGATGCTGGCGCTGCGACTCGTGGATCTGAGCCCATACGGCGACAGGCTCATTGCCATCCGGCCGCCGAGCTATCTCGTGCGCCATCCTTCCAAGGTGGTCTGGTTCATCCACCACCACCGCGCTGCCTACGACCTTTGGAACACGCAATACGGAGATCTGACGTCCACTCCGGAGGGTCTGCGGTACCGCGACGCGGTCCGCCAGGCGGATCGCGTCGCGCTCGCGGAAGCCCGCAAACTCTACGCCAACTCCCGGGTCGTCGCCCGGAGGCTCGAAGTCTTCAACGGCATACAGGCTGAGGTGCTTTACCCACCCCTCGGGGACCCGGATCGGTACGCTTGCACTGCCTACGATGACTACCTCCTCTACATCAGCCGACTGACGCCTCATAAACGCCAGTGGCTGGCCGTCGAAGCGCTTCAGTACACGCGCACGCCTGTCCGGCTCGTGATCGCAGGGCCCCCGGATCCGGGCGCGGAAGCCTACGTCTGGGACCTCAAGTCCCGGATCTCCACCAACGGCCTTTCCGGCCGCGTGCTGCTGCTCGACCGCTACGTGCCGGAGCAAGAGAAGCTCGACCTGTTGTCGCGCTGCCTGGCCGCTCTCTACTTCCCGCACGATGAGGATTCCTACGGATTCTTCACACTCGAGGCGCAGCACGCTCAGAAGGCGGTCGTCAGCACCACCGACGCCGGAGGTACGGCGGAGCTGCTGCAGGACGGCGTCAATGGAAGGATCGTGCCTCCCGATCCGCAGGAACTCGCCCGGGTCATGGATGAACTCTATCTGGACCGCCAGGCCGCTCGCCGTCTCGGTGCCGCCGGACCGGCCCGGATTCAGGAGCTGGGGATCGGCTGGGAACAGGTCGAACAGAAGCTGCTCACATGAGGATTGCCGTCGTCAACAACTGTGTTCCCTTTCTTCGCGGCGGCGCGGAATACCTGGCCGAGACGCTCTGCGAGAAGCTCATCGAGCACGGGCACGAGGCAATCCTCGTACGCCTGCCGCTGCGGTGGCATCCGCCTCAGACCATTCTGCACAGTATTCTGACCAGCCGCCTTCTACAGTTCCCGAACACGGACCGCGTCATCGCTTTGAAGTTTCCCGCTTACTACATCCGGCATCCGGACAAGCGCGTGTGGCTTCTCCACCAGTTCCGACAGGTCTACGACCTCTGGGGAACGCCGCTTCAGGGACTTCCCGACGATCCGGAAAGTCGGCTCCTGCGAAATGCGATCATCCGCTGTGACAACCAGTGGCTCCGTGAAGCTGCTAAGATTTACACAAACTCTCCCGTCACGCAGGATCGCTTGAAGCGCTTCAATAACATCGACTCCGAGGTCTTGTGGCCCCCGCTACGCGACACGGCACACTTTCGCCCCGCCGACTACGGCGACTACGTCTTCTTTCCCAGCCGCCTCAGTGCCGCTAAGCGGCAGCGGCTGGCCATTGAAGCCATGGCGTACGCCAGGACTCCGGTGAAGCTCGTCCTCGCTGGTCCGCCCGATGCCCCAGCCGAGCCGCAACAGCTCGAGCAGCTCGCCGCCAAACTCGGCGTCGCCGGCCGCGTCGTCCTCATGGCTTGTTATATCTCTGAAGCAGAGAAGCGCGAGCTGATGAGCCGCGCCCTCGCCTGCCTGTATCCTCCCTACGATGAAGATTCCTACGGTTTCGTCACCCTCGAAGCGTACGCCGCCGCCAGGCCCGTGATCACCTGCACCGACTCGGGAGGCACCTTGACGCTCGTGCGTCACGAGGAGACCGGGCTCGTCGTCGAAGCGCGGCCCGAGCCGCTCGCTGCGGCGCTCGACCGGCTCTATCGCGACCGCAACGAAGCAAAGCGCCTGGGCGAAGCCGGGCAGAAGCTCGTCACATCCATGCAGATTAGCTGGCAACGCGTCATCGAGGCGCTGACGGCATGAAAATCGCCTGGTTCACGCCCCTCGCGCGCCACAGCGCCATCGGGCGCGTCAGCGCCTCCGTCGTGCGCGAGCTCGCCGCGACGGCCACCGTCCACCTCTGGCACCCGGCAACTCCCGACCCCCGCCCCGTTCCCGTACCAACGATCCCGTTCTCAGACACCGAGACGGTCGACATTGATCTCCTCAAGAAATACGACCTCGTCGTCTATAATCTCGGCAATCATCTGGCTTATCATGAGGCAATTTTTGAACTAGCCCTCCGCCTGCCGGGACTCTGCATTTTACACGACTTTGTCATGCAGCACTTCTTTATTTCTTATTTCTTTAAAAAGTTGCGCCGGCCGGAGCTGTACATGGCCTCAATGGAAAAGCACTACGGAGACGAAGGCCGCAGAGTGGCCACGATGGTCGCCGGGGGACATGCTTCGACTTTCCTGAGCAGTGACGCACCGCTCCGATACCCTCTTTTCGAAGAGGCTGCCGCGGGCGCCTGCGGAGTGCTCGTGCACTCTGAATGGGCCCGGCGCCGGGTCGCTCCGTCACTACTTTGTCCGGTGGGGCGTCTTCACCTCCCCTACGAAATCGAAGAGCCTCGTGAGGCGATGACGCGGGCCGAGCTGGGACTTCGCGACGACAGGCTCCTGGTCGTGACCGTCGGTCATATCAATTCCAACCGCCGCGTCGCGAGCGTATTGCGCGTCTTGGCGGCCGATGACGGCCTCCGCAATCCGGTCAAGTACGTCGTCGTGGGCGCCCGCGAACCCCAATGCGATCGCGAGTTACACGAGTTGATTCGACACCACCGCCTGGAAGGCACGGTGCAACTGGCGGGGCGCGTCTCTGATGCGAGGCTTGCTGCCTACCTGCACCACGCCGACCTCTGCGTCAACCTCCGATGGCCGACGTTCGAGTCCGGCTCCGCGTCCCTCGCCGAGGAGATGCTCTACGGAAAGCCCGTCATCGTCACCGATGCCGGCTGCTACAGCGAGATCCCGGACGACTGCGTCTGGAAGATCTCTCCCCAGCGCGAGCTGGAGGAACTCGCGGTTGCGCTGCGCAAGCTGGTGAGCGACAGCCAGGCACGGCAGGCGCTGGGCTCGAGGGCGCGTGATTTTGCCGAGAAACACTTTCGGCCCTCGCAGTACGCAGCCGGACTGCTGCGTTTCGCCTGGGAGGTGCGAAACTTCCGGCCCGTGCTCGAAATGGCCGACCGTCTCGGTGACCTGCTGCAACAAATGGGCATCGGTGCCGGGGCGCCCATCGTTTCGGAGCTGTCGCGGACCTGCGCCGAGCTGTTCGGCGAGCCTGACGAACAACGGGCCTGAAGGCGATTTCGCCTTGCTCCCGCCGGACTCGAATCCTATCGCTCCGCTCCGCGTGACTCCACCGACGGCCGCTCTTTCAATTCGAAAACGAAACGGCCTGAGCCCGTGGCGCAGATGACCGCCCGCTCCGTTTGCCGCACGCTCGTCACACCCGGGGCACCGCCCCGCTGCGCTTGCCCGTCCCAAATCAAACGGCCCGACTCGAAGACTTCGACGGCCTCGAAGCCCAGCTTCGGAAGATGCACCTCCGCCTGGCTTCCCACGGGAATGGTTACCTCCAGCCGCAATCCGTCCTCCGTACGCCGCCAGGACGAAGAGACCAGCCCCCGCGCGGTCTCCACCGACCCCGAGGCCCAGCGCAGGTCCCGCACCACCTGAGGCTCGATGCGGATCTGTTCAAAACCCGGCCCGCCCTGGATGCCCGCCAGCGCGTTATAAAACCACTGCCCGACGCTGCCGAACATCGGGTGGTTGTGCGAGTTCATGGAAGGCCCGGTCTTGTTCTGCCAGAGCTCCCAAAGGGTCGTGGCGCCGTTCTCGGCCATGTAGCCCCAGCTCGGGTACGTCGTCTGGCTCGCCAGTTCATAGGCCAGATCGCTGCGATTCATGCGCGTCAACAAGGGCATCAGATACTTGGTCCCGATAATCCCCGTGGTCAGGTGGGTGTTGTTCTCGTAAACGATATCGTTGACCAGGTTCGACCACACCGCGCCGCGCACCTCTTTCGGAGCGATGTCCAGAAACAGAGGCAGCAGGTTCGCCGTCTGCGTCCCATTGGCGTAACTGCGGTTCTCCGCGTTATAGAACTTGCGGTGGAAAGCCTCGGCGATCGCCTGCGCCCGTTTGCGGTAGCTCGCTGCTTCTTCCTTGCGGCCGAGAATCTCCGCCGCCCGGGCCACCAAATCCGTGCTCCAGTAATAGTAGAAAGTCGAGACCAGGCTTCCCGGTGTCTTACGCACGGGCACCCAGTCCCCGTAGTAGGAATAACTCACAATACCGTCTTCCGCCTTACTATGCAGGAAGTCTGCCCACGCCTTGATTCCTGCGTAATGTTCCTCCAGGATTCTCCGGTCGCCGTAATACTGGTACATGTACCAGGCGATCAGAGGATAAGCGCTGCCCCAGGCGGGATCCGCCGGCCGCTGGCCCCACTTGTGAGGAACGGTGTCGGTGACCGTGCCGTCCTCACCCTGTACGTCACGAATGTTGCGCAGGAAGTTGGTGTAGAACGCCGGCATGTCGAAGTTCAGCATGGCCGTTTCCGCATAGAGGTGCGCATCCGCCATCCAGCCCATCCGCTCGTCACGCTGATTGCAGTCGGTCGGGACGCTGTGCAGGTTGGTCTTGGTCCCCCAGTAGATCAGCCGCTGGATCCGGTTGATCACGTCGTTCGAGCACGAAAACCCGCCGGTAGGCCGCACATCCGTGTGAACGACCCGGCCGCGCACCGCGTCCGGCGGCGGCGTGCCGGGATAGCCGGTCAGCTCCACGTAGCGGAAGCCGTGATAGGTGAAGCGCGGCTCGTAAATCTCGACTTTGCCGTCGCCGCGCAGAATGTAAACGTCGGTGGCCCGCGCGCGCCGCAGGTTCTCCACGTTGATGGTTCCGTCGTCATAGAGCAGCTCGGCGTGGCGCAATTTCACGGCGGTTCCTCTCGGCCCGCGCACCTTCAGCCGCACCCAGCCGCTGAAGTTCTGGCCCATGTCATACACCCACATGCCGGGGCGGGGATTCGTGACGCGCAACGGCACGATCGTCTCCACGACGCGGATGGGCGGCATCATCTGTGCCGACAGCACCCCCTTCGGCGGATCGGCGAGGCCGGCGGCTTTCCAGCCCGCGTCGTCGAAGCCCGGCCGGTCCCAGCCCGGCGTCTCCAGCCGCGCATCGTACGTCTCCCCGTGGTAGATGCTGTCGGAGACGACAGGTCCGGGATGCACCTTCCACGTCCCGTCGCTGACCACCTCCACACGGCTGCCTCCTTCCAGCTCGATGTTCATTTGCAACAGCAAGGCCCTTGCACCGTACCAGCCGTGGCCCAGCATGACCGCCACCGCATTGTCCCCTGCCCTCAGATACGGCGTCACGTCATAGGTGCTGTACAACACGCGCTTCTCGTACGTGGTCCAGCCCGGATCCAGCACGTGATCGCCGACTTTACGCCCGTTGATCCGCAGCTCGTAGTAGCCCAACCCCGAAATATATGCATAAGCGCGCGCGGGCGTCCCGGTCAGCCGGAATTCCTTGCGCAATTGCCCGCCGCCCGTGATCCACCGGCCACGCCATTCGGAGGCGGCCAGCAGCCCGGTGTGGAAGCGCGCCACGCGGCTGTAAGTGCTGGCGCGCCCCTCCTTGTCCCACCAGCGGACTTTCCAGTAATAAGTGCGCCCGCTCTCGAGCCGCTTGCCGCCGTAGACGACGTGCACGCTCTCCGGTGAAGCCACGCGGCCGCTGTCCCAGATATCGCCGCTCGTGACCGCCGGCTCCAGAGAGACCAGCACCTGATAGGCAGTCTGCTGCTGGCCGCGTTCCGGATGCTCCAGCTTCCAGGAAAACCTGGGTTGCGCCACATCCACACCCATGGGATCCGCCAGATACTCCACCCGCAGCTCGCGCGGAGGCGGCGGGATTTCCTGCGCACCCACCCGCCACACTGCAGCAAGCACTACGGCCGTCAACATCGAGAAGTTACGCGACATCACCACCTCACTCCAGTTCGAAACTCTGACCTCGCTCGGGTACCACCGCCTCGACCTGGTAGCGCTCCCCGATCGCCTTTGCCAAGGCCGCGGCCTGAGACGGCTCCCCGTGAACCAGAAACACCTTTTTCAGACCCGCCGCCAGCGGCTTGAGCCAATCCAGCAGTTCGCGCTGGTCGGCATGACCGCTCAGCTCGTTCAGCTTGACCACTTCGGCGCGAAGCCGGACTAGCTCGCCGAAGATCGGCACCTCCGGCTGCTTTTCCACAATCTTGCGGCCCAGCGTGTGCTCCGCCTGAAATCCCGTGATCAGCACCGTGTTGCGCGGGTCCTCGATGTTGTTCCGCAAGTGGTGCAGGATCCGTCCGGCTTCGCACATGCCCGAAGCGGAGATGATGATAAACGGCCCGCGCAGGTCGTTCAACGCTTTGGACTGCTCGACGTCCCGCACGTACCGCAGACAGGAAAAACCGAACGGGTCCTCGCCTTCCAGCAAAAACTCGCGCGTGGCGGCATCGAAGCATTCCGCATGCTTGCGGAAGATCGCCGTGACGTCCACGGCCAGCGGGCTGTCCACGAACACGGGCAGGCAGGGGATCTTGTTCTCCTTTAACAGCTGGTGGAGCAGGAGCACCAGTTGCTGCGTGCGACCCACGGCAAACGCCGGCACGATGATCTTACCGCCGCGGCGCGCCGTGCGGTTGACCACATCGGCGAGCTTGTCGGCCACCGCATCCAGGCTCTTGTGCAGCCGGTCCCCATACGTGCTTTCCATGATCAGGTAGTCGGCGTGCGGTAGCGCTTCCGGATCGCGGACGATGCCCAGACCGGGACGGCCGATGTCGCCCGAAAAGATCAGGCGGACGCGCTTGCCATTGCGGTGATAGTGAAGCAGCACGGCGGTCGAACCCAGCATGTGGCCGGCATCGTAGGTCTCGAAGCTCAACACCTCGTCGAGAACGGTCGGTGTGTGCAGCGGAACCGGACGGAAGTTTTTCATGGCCTGTGCCGCGTCCTCCATCGTGTAGAGCGGCTCGATCAAACCGTCCTCCGCCGAGGGATCGAGCGCCTTGCGCCGCCGGCGGCGCTTGTTCAGAAATTCGGCGTCTTTCTCCTGCAGGTAGCCCGAATCCCGGAGCATCGCTTCGCACAGGTCCGTGGTCGCGGCCGTGGCGTACACCGGACCGCCGTAACCCTGCTTGACGAGCGTCGGCAGATTGCCGCTGTGATCAATATGCGCATGGGACAGGATGACCGCATCCACGTCCCCCGGAGGGAACGGAAAGTTGCTGTTGCGCTGGCGGGCTTCCTGCCGCCGGCCCTGGAACAAGCCGCAGTCCAGCAGATATCGCTTTCCATTGGCCTGAAGTTCGTGCAGCGAGCCGGTCACCGTCCGCACCGCGCCCCAAAACGTCACTTTCATATCCCACCAGCATAGTGGAGCCTCGAAGCCGCGGCGCCCGGACCTGACAGGTGGCGTTTCACAGCGGCAACACCCGGCGCACCGCGCTCCGCAGCTTCACCGGCCCGAGGAGTCCCGATTCCAGAAGCGGCGATCCCTTGCTGTAGTGCTTCCAGGTCGTGAACGCCACACGCCGGCCGGGCGGCCGCGGCTTGCCTTGTGCGAACCATTCCGGGATCTCGCGGATCCCGCCGCTGCCGCTGATCATGGCGAACATGCCGCCGCCGCCGTAGTCGTACTCCTCAGGCAGCTCCTCGTCGCCGATCAGGCGGTTCGGCCACAAATTCGTGACGCGAATCTCGATCTGGTTCCGCCCGGCCGTCGCGGCTTCCGTCACGTCCACCCGGTAGGGCGGCTTCCAAAGCGTCCCGAGGGCCATGCCGTTCCAGCGCACGTCCGCGATCACCTCCACCCAGCCCAGGTCGAGGTACAACCGCCGCTCCCCGCCCGGCCTCCGCGGCAAAATCACCTCGTTGCGATACGTCGCCGTTCCGGAGAAATATCGGACCCCGGGGTCCGGGTGCCGGTGAAGCGACCGAAGTTCCGGCAGCACCACTTCCGGCGGCGCTCCCGTACCCGCAGGGAAACTCACACGCCATGGCCCCGGGATTTCGCGCGGCGGCTCGATGCCCGCCACAACCATCGTGCGCGAGCCCCCGGCGCTGTCCTGCAACTCGTACTCGCCGTTTTCCCACACGAGCACGCTTCCCCGTGCGCCCGGGCACAACTCCAGATCCGGCGGAGCCTCCGGCAACGGTATCGGCCCCGAGGCCAGCTCGGCGATGCGCGACTCGCTCAACACCTCAGAAAAGAGCTGCGGCTTGCCGGAGTGACCCGCGAAATAAGCCGCACCGTCTTCCTGAAACGCCTCGTCCAGTCCCGGATGCACCGTCCTTCCAGAACCGGCGGCGCGGGCAACCAGCTTTCCGCCCACAAAGAGCGAAGGCCTTCCCTTCTGGTAAACCAGCGCCAGATGCGTCCAGCCGTCCAGCGGCGCGGGGGCCGAAATGACAGCTACCGGGCGCCCGCGCGCCCGCTCGTAGGCCACGACGCCGTTGCGGCCGGCCGCCAGCCCGCAGGCCGCATGCCCGGGACCGTACAGCTCCTCCCCCGCCGGCGGGTAAAAAACGTAACTTGCCGCCGCGAAGCTGAAGGATTGCCCCTCCTCGGCCCCCGCCGGCGTCAGGACGATGTCGAAATCGGGTTTCACCCACACGCTGACTGTGAAGTCGCCGCTCACCTCCCGGTAGCGGCCGCGCCTGGGAACCTCATAAGGACGCGCGCTCAGGATCCGCGCCCCGCCTTTGTTCACCCAAACCAGATGCCGCCGCGGTGCGGGCGCGCGAAAGACGACAAAGACGGAGCCGGCAGGATCCAGGCGCAGCGGCACGCGGATTCCTTCCCGGACGCCTTCGAAAACAATGCCGCGCGTGATCCGCCCTGTGGCGGGATCCCACAGCTCCGGCTCCCGGCCCTCCACGCGGAATGTGCAAACGATCTCCTCCGTTTGCCTCCGGCGATTGGCCACAAAATAGATGTCCGCTTCCGCCGTGCGCCGGTGGATCCAGTTGATCGGAGCATCCCCGGAACGCGAGGTGATCATTACATCCGGAAGGGCGCCCAGACGGGGCAACACCTCGGAAAGGGACACGCCCCAGTAGACGTGCCCTTTGCCGAACGGCCGCTCGGTGCGCACTTTTCCATCGAGTTCGCCCCACAGCTCCCCGGCCAGCCGCCGAACCTCCGCGTCATCCTCAGCCAGGCTCGGAGAGCTTTCCGGCCTCGGCCCCACCAGGACCATACCAGCGGCCACTAACTCCCGCAACTTCCGCAGCAGCGCCAGGGTCATCGTCCGCCGGTTGGGCAGCACAAGCACCCGGTAGCTCATGCCGTCCGGCAGGCGGATGCGACCCGCCTCCACCGATACCCGCGTGAGCAGTGCTTGCCGGTCAATGGTGTCCCAGTCGTAGCCCGGCGGCGGCTGTGGATCGAGCATCGCCTTCGGCGGAGTAACTACAGGAGAGTCTTCGCCCGCCAGGTACAGTAAGTCCGCAACGAACAAGCCTTGCTGAAGCAGGAACTGGCAGCGGGAAACGTAGTCGAGCCAACCGCCGGCCTGCTCGAACCACGTATTGGTCCGCTCGAACGACCAGCCCCACGGCCCCATCGTCATCCCCGGCCGGGCATCCGGATGCGGCTGGTGGGCGTAGCGGTGGAAGATGTATTGATTGAGCCCCTGCGTGAACATGAAATCGCCGACGGCTTTCATGGCGAACGGATACTCCTGCCACCGCGTCACGCTCGTGAACGACTCGGCCGCCACCACGCGCTTGCCGTAAACGTGCGCCACCGAAGCTGCCAGTTTGACGCTGCGGTGATTCCGTTGCCCGAGCCAGAACTCCCCCATCGGGACGTCGGCATGACCCCCGCACTCCATCTCGTCGAACATCCCGGCGTCGTAGGGCTCGATGTAGCACTTCAGCGAATGCTCCCGGCAGAGTTCCGCAAAGCGCCCGTAGTAGTTCTGGGAAACCAGCTCGGCCTGGGTCTTGCGCACATCCCACAAAAACCGTTCCGAGATTTCTCGGCTGCCGACCAGCCGGCCCGTCATCGCAGGCATATAGCGCCACAAATCGTAGCCGCGGCGCCGCCGAAATTCCTCCGGGAAGGAGCGCGTCCAGTTCTGCATCCCCGCTTCGTAGCTGTCAATCAGCGCCCCGGCCATCCCTCGTTCCGCCAAGGGGCGAAGTGTCTCCAGTAACTCACCGAAAAAGTTGCGGAAGTGATGGTCAAAAGCCTCGCGGCTGAACTTGTCGCACTCCAGGCCCTCGCCTCCGTCGGGAGCCGGACTGTTCTGCTTGCCCGTGCTCGTGTGCCCGAAGCGCACCACGGTCCAGTTTCCGGGCGGCGCCTCCCACTCCAGACGGCCTTCCGGGCTCATGCGCCCCGTCAGATCCACGACGCTGTCAGGAGCGATCACGGAGCCGCCGTCCACCGCCACCTCCGGAACCGGCGGCGGGCCTTCCGGTCCGTAGCTCCCGAGCCCCGGCCCGATGAAGTTGGCTTTGGCCTGCCAGTTCGGGATGCGCACCGCCCCGGAAAACTTCACCTCGCGGATGCGCCGCGGCCGGCGAGTCACGATGCGAAAGTGCCGGGCTCGAACCGCAGCAAAGCTGGCCGTGGCGGGCGCCGGACTCGGCCCGAACAGTGCCGCAAAAAATCCGCTCTCGATCGGGACATCACAGACCTTGCGATACTCGCGGCCGTCTTCGGAAACCTCAAGCACCAGCGGAGCTGTGGATCCGAACTCCAGCCCCGGCGCCAAACCTGGAACCGGTTCGCTGGAGATGCTCACCGAGCGCACCTCCATCGGCTCGGCAAGCTCCAGCTCGAGGTAGCCCGCTCCGGACGGCCCCGACGGCACGACGTCCACACCGGCCGAGTCGCCCCCTGCCGTGAGGCGGTCCGCCTCGACCGGTGCGCCGTTCACCGCCGCCCGGCTCAGCAGATCCCGCAGCGGTCGCACCTCCCCGGGCAAAGAGGGGAACGCCAGCACGATGGCGTCGCGGTAATAACCGGCCCGCACCGGAGGCCGCGGAAGCACGATACTGACGCGCCCGCCGCCGCGCACGGATGTCTCCGTCCATACCAGCTGTTGCATGGAAAGCTCCGGCGGCACCCACGGCCCGCCGCTCGAGGACCAGCCGGGGCAGTTGTGCAGGTCCAGCTCCAATCCCAGGCGCCCCGCTTCCCGGATGGCATGCCGCACCAATTCGGCGTTCGCCGGAGTACCGTACGGCACCGGCCCCTTGGGGATGCCCGAGCTCACCTGAAACAGTTGCACGCCCCCGATACCGGCGCGCTTCATCGCTTCCAGATCCAGCGTGATCCCTTCGCGGCTCACGTTGCCGTTCATCCAGTGCCACCACGTCCTGGGCCGCGCGGACTCCCGCGGCGCGACAAATCCTTTCTCTAACGCGGCGGACCCGCTCTGCGCGGAACGGCCCGCCCGCCCGAGAACGGCCAGCGCCGTGGCGCAGGACTGCAAGAACGTTCGGCGTCTCATCATTATTTCTCCTGTGGAACGATTGCTCGGAACAGGCGGCTACGGCTGGCGGTCGGGATCGAGCTCCTGGCGCGTGAGGTCCCGTGAGGGCGACACGGCCATCGCCGCCTGTTCCCGGCGGGCCTTCTCGGCGCGCAGCCGGCGGAACTCGCTCAGCGCTTTGTGCTCTGCGACTGCGTCTCCCAAAGCGCGGTACGCCTGTGCCAGGTGATAGTAACTGACTTCGTCTTGGGCGTCGAGCGCCGCCGCCTTCTCCAAATGCGCCAGCGCCGCCCGCGGCTCCCCCAGCGCCAGCAACACGCGGCCGAGACCTAGGCGCGCCTCCTGGAAGCCCGGATCCGACTTGAGCGCCAGCTCGAACAGCTCGCGGGCCCGCTCCAGCTTCCCCGCCTTGCGATGAATCTCCGCCAGTTCGTAGGCGGCATTGCCGTTGGTCGGATCCAGAGCCAGCTCCTTCTCGAACGCCTCGGCCGCTTCGGCCACATCCGAAGGCGACGCCCCGGGCAGCCGCGACCGCTCCAGTAGCGCCCGGCCCAGACGGAAGTGCGCGCCCGGTCTTGCCGGGTCGAGTTCGATCACCTTGCGAAAGGCCACGACGGCCATGTCGAAGAGTCCCTGGCTTTGGTAAGCTTCGCCGGCCGCCTGATAGCGCCACACCGAACCAGGCGCTACCTCGGAAAGTTTACGCATTGTCAGCCACGCGTAATTGCCGAAAACCCGGCCCGCATGATAAAGCACCTCGGGATCCTCCGGATACAGCCGGGTTAGTTGCAGAGCCACCTCCACGGCCTGCGCATCCTGCTTGAGGGCCGTCAAGGCCCGCTGGAGGTGCAACCCGCTGAGACGCTGCAGCGCTCGATCCGCCGCTCGCCGAAACCCCTTCTCCAGTCCGGGAAGTGCCTGTTGGTACTGGCCCATCTCGGCAAGCGAGATGGCCAAAAAGATCTCCGCATTGACCAGACCCGGCTTCAGCCGCAAAGCTTCGCGAAACGCCGCCACAGCCTGCGCGAACTTTCCTTGCTGAAAATAGACGACTCCCAGACGGGCGCGTAGCTCGCCGCTCTTGGGGTCCCACTGAGAGAGTTTCTCGTAAGCCGCCGCGGCGTCCGCGTAACGTTTCTCAGCGACGGCACGTTCCGCCGCCTCGGCATAGCGCCGGATGGTGTCCGGATCGGGCTGTTGGCCCGCCAGGAGCATCCCGGCCCAGCAGCACAGGCTCGCGATCCGGCACGCGCTCCGGAACTTTACCAAGTCAGCTTGAGCCCGAGCTGGTTGATCCGCGCGGCGCGCGCCGACAGGATCCTGCCGAACCGGGCGTCCGCCACATTGCGTACCGGCACGCCCCATTGCGTGTGATTCCACGTGTTGAACGACTCAAACCGGAACTGCAGGTTCACGCGCTCGGAGATCCCGAAGTTCTTGAACAGGCCCGTGTCCCAGTTGTTGATCCCGGGCGCCCGCAGGATGCTGCGACCGGAGTTGCCCAGAAAGCCGGCCGGCGGCTGCCGGAAGGCGTCTGTGTTGAACCACTTCTCGATCGTCGGCCGGAAGCCGCTCGGATTCGGGTTCCCCACCACGTCGGCGCGGTTCGTGCCGAACGTGTCGTTCAGTCCGCCGATGTCCTGCGCCGTAATGGTCATCGGGAATCCTCTCTGGAACAGGACGATCCCGGTCACCTGCCAGCCGCCGATGATCAGATCTGCGGCTTTGCTGATGTTGCTGGCATACCGCCGCCCGCGCCCGACGGGCAGCTCGTAGACAAAGCTGGTCACCAGGCGGTGGTCCACATCGAATTCCGAGCGGCCGCGGTCGCGCCGGACATCATGATTGTTCAGGAAACCCTGCCAGCCCGCCACGTCGTTGCCGATCCCTGCCGCCGCAGACTTGTTGTCAATGCTCTTGGACCAGGTATAGGCCGAAGTGAACAGGAACGTGCTGCTGCGATGCTCCACCTTGGCGTTAAAGGCGTTGTAGCTCGAGTTACCCGACCAGTCGCTGTCAATATAAACCACGAAGTTCGGGAACGGCTTCCGGGCCGCCACCGGACAATCGCCGACGGTGGGCGTCGCCGCACACAACGCCGGGTTGCGCGGCGGAAAGGCCTGCGCAATATTGCGGCGCATCAGAAGGTGAGTCCCCTTGGTGCCCACGTAATACACTTCCACGGTCGTGTTCGCACTCACTGCACGCTGGATGCTGAAGGACCACTGCTGCACGTACGGATTGCGCGGCTCCGGTGACATGCTCACCGCCAGGAACGTGTTCGCCGCCGGAGTCGCCGGGCCGAGCTCGGCAAAACTCGGAAACATCTGATCCGTCGTCCGCAGCGTGGCAATCGCCTGCCCCAGCGTCTGGATGTAGTTGCCCCGGCTCACATAGGGATAAATGTCCGCGGCGCCGTCAATCTCCCGTCCTTCGGCCGAGTCGAAGAACACGCCGTAGCCGCCGCGCACCACCGTCTTGTCATCGCCGAACGGCCGGAAGGCGAATCCGAAGCGGGGTGCAAAAACGCGCTTGGACGCATCGTAAGGATTCCGCCGCCCCGCGTAGCGATAGTAGGAGCCGTCCCCTACGATGCCCTTTTCGACCAGCGTGCGGTCGGCCACCAGCAGGCCGCCGCGCGGGTTGGCCAGATCCCGCCACCCCATGCGGTTGTTCTGCTCGTGGGGCACCGTGCGGAAGTCCCACCGCAGCCCGAGGTTCAGCGTCAGCCGCGAGCTGACCTTCCAGTCGTCCTGAATGTAGGGCGCATAGTAGCGGAAGTTGAACTGTCGCGGGTTGCCGGCACGGTCCGGCAGGCTGAAGCCCGCCGGCTGGAAGACGCTTGCTCCGGAAAAATACCCGAGCAACATGTCCGCCACGGCGTGGTCGCGCGTCTGGTTGCCCGTGAAGAATCCGGAGAACGTGAACTGGCCGAGAAAATCATTGGCCAGATCCCGTTGCAGGGACCAGCGCCGTAAGTGCATGCCCACATTGATGGTATGCCGGCCCCGGATCCACGTCGTGGCGTTGCTGATGTCCCACATGGGCTGGAAACTTTCCGTGTAGTCATTCACGGCGCTGCCACCCCCGGACAGGCCGGTCCCCACGCCTCCGAAACCCACCGCCGGGTACATGCGCTGCCGCGGACTCAGATTCGTGAACACCCCGGTCAGCCGCAACGCTTCGATGTCCGCCGGATCGGCGGCCGGCCCGTGCTCCACCGCATCCGCCTTGACGTAGCCCAGGCGGAACTGATTGACAAGCGTGGGCCCGAACGTTTTGGAGTGAGAGATCTGCCAGTTGCGCGTCTCCTGAATGAAAAACCGGTCGCCCAGTTCAGTCGTGTTCCCTACGGCTGTGGTCGTGTATTTCGTGTTCGTAAACCGGCCGAAAACCGTTCCGGCTCCCCTTAAATCCTGATCCCCCCGCAGCGTATATTGATCCACATCCGTCGGCAGTGAACGGCTGCGGATGTAATTTCCCTGCGGCAGACTGGCATTCGGCGACGGGAAAAACTTCGCCCGCGCCAGGTTCGCCAGGCGCGTGAAACGCTGCTGCGGAATCGTGTTGTTGGGAAACGGCGTGCCTGTCACCGGATCCGTGATCACGCTCGTGAAGCGCCCCGCCAGCTGGTCCGGCGTGGGAATCAGCAGAAAGTCCTGAAAGCCGCTCCGCGTCCGCGAGCCTTCGTAATTGGCGAGCCAGAACGTGCGGTTCCGCCCGTCGTAAATCCGCGGCAGATACACGGGACCGCCCGCCACAAAACCGAACTGGTTCTGCCGCAGCTTGGACTTGGGGCGGCCCACCAGATTGTTAAAGAAGTTGTTGGCGTCCAGCTTGTCGTTGCGCCCGAACCAGAACAGCGAGCCGTTCAACTCGTTGGTTCCGCTGCGGCTGACAATGTTGATCTGGTTGGCGCTGAATCCGTACTCCGCCGAGTACGTCGCCGTCTGCTCCTTGAACTCCTGAATTGCGTCCACAGAAAGAATTGCGGCCGGCGTTCCCAGGGCCGTATCGGTGTTGGAGGTGCCGTCCAACAAGTAGTTGTTGGAGGTCGGACGGGCCCCGTTGATGCTGATGGCGTTGCCGGCGCCGCGGCGCATCGTGCCCTGTTCGCCGGTCGTCTCGACCGCACCTGCTCCCAGGAACAACAGCTGAAGGAAATTGCGCCCGTTGAGCGGCAACTGCGTGACCTGCCGGTTGGTGACCACGTGGCCCACCGTGGCCGTCTCCGTGTCAATGGCGGCCGCCGCCGCCTTGACCTCCACCGTCTCCGTGACTTCCCCGACGGCGAGCTCCAGATCAATGCGCACGACCTGGTTGACATTGAGCTGCACATCCGTCCGCCGGGCCATCCGAAAGCCCTGCCGCTCCGCCGTCACAGTGTAGACGCCGACCGGAAGCAGCGGCACGACATAGTCCCCGGTCTCGCTCGTGATCGTCTCCCGCGCCATGCTGGTAAGTTGGCTGGTCACGGTGACCTTGACGCCGGGTATGACGGCGCCCGTCACGTCACGGACCGTACCGGTGATCTGCCCGGTCGCCGTCTGAGCCCAAACCGCAGACCACGATCCCAGAAGCAATACAAACATCCCAGCCGTCCATCGCCGCATACACCCTACCTCCTTTGGACTAAAGCGAAGTGACTATATCACGGCCCATCTGGGGCGTCAAGGATTCCGCGCGCGCTCGCGCTCGTTTTGCGCTGCAAATCGAGAAGCCGATGCCTGCCGGCACCGCAACTTTCCCTTGTTCAATGTGTTATCCGAACCCTGCGCTGCTGTCCGCAGCGTTTTTAGACTCGAACTGTGGCCATGGGGTGTTCTGCATAGCAGAACACGGCCGCACAATCGGCGCTCGGTCGCCCGTGCAGCAATGCAAGGTTCGGGCGAGCGAACGCCGTACGCGGGGAAGTACAATCGTTCCGCCATGACCTGGAAGCGGCTTGTCCTGTTTTCTCTGCTGTGCGCGACCGCGCCGGCACAAAAAAAGCCGGTGACGCTCGAAGCCCTCGCCGAAGCGCCGCCCTCCGCGCCCACTGCCCCGGTGTGGTCTCCGGACGGCTCGCAGTTCGTCTACCGCCAGGGCGGAGAGGTATGGCTTTACGATCTACCGGCGCGCTCGAAACGTAAGCTCGTCACCCTCAGCACGCTCGAGCAGGCCGCCGCCAAAGGCGCGTCCGGCGGCCCGTTCGAGTGGGAAAACCGCCGCGTGCGCGAGCAGCCCCTCCAATGGTTCCCCACGGCGGACCGGCTGTTGATCCTGGCCGGCGGCGACCTGTTTGTCTTCCGCATCGCCGCCGGCGGCTGGACGCAGCTCACTTCCACGCCCGAGCCCGAGCGCGATCCGAAACTTTCCCCCGACGGCTCCCGCGTGTCGTTCCGGCGCGGCAACGATCTCTACGTACTCGAAGTCGCCTCCCGGCGCGTCACCCGCCTCACAAACGACGGCTCACGAACCTTGTGGAACGGGCGCCTCGACTGGGTCTATCCGGAAGAGCTGGATCTCGGAACCGCCCACTGGTGGTCTCCGGATTCCAAACACATCGCCTATCTGCAGTTTGACGTGAGCCGCCAACCTCTTTACCCTCACGCGGACCTCTCGCCGCTGGTCCCCGTTCACGAACCGCAACGCTATCCGAAAGCCGGCGATCCCAATGCCGACGTGCGCCTCGGCGTCGTCGCCGCCGCGGGAGGGCCCACACGCTGGATGGACACCGGCGAAACCCGCGATGCGCTGCTGGCTCGCGTGGACTGGGAGCCCCATTCGCGCTCCCTGCTGGTGCAGCGCCTCAACCGCGTCCAGAACCGTCTGGAGCTCCTCCGGGTCGCCGCCGCGACCGGCGAGCGTTCCTTGGTGCTCCGCGAAGAAGACCCGTACTGGATCAACGTCCACGACGAACTGCGCTTTCTTCGCAACGGCGAGGAATTGCTCTGGGCCAGCGAGCAGGACGGCTTTCGCCATCTCTACCTCTATTCATCCGGAGGCAAGCTCCTGCGCCGCCTGACCTCCGGCGAGTGGGAAGTCAGTAACGTCGTCTGCGTGGACGAGTCCGCCGGCGAGATCTTCTTTGTCTCCACCGAACCGAGCCCCCTCGAGCGCCACCTCTATCGCGCGCGCATGGACGGCTCCGCGCGGACTCGCCTCACCCGCGACGCCGGCACGCATTCGATCTCCATGCCCTCAGGCTGCCGCCACTACCTCGACACCTGGTCCCGTCTCGACTCCCCGCCCCGGCGCACCATTCATACGCGCGACGGCGCCGAGTGGGCGGTGTTTCAGGAACCCGACCGCAGGCACGCCGACCAGTACGACATCCTCCCCACCGAAATCGTCGAGGTGAAGGCCTCCGACGGTGCGCTGCTTTACGCCCGCCTGATCCGCCCGGCCGGCTTCCGGGCGGATCACAAGTATCCGGCCATCGTCGTCGTCTACGGCGGGCCTCATGCGCAAGCCGTGCGCAACGCCTGGTCCGGCCTGTCCTGGGAGCAGGTCATGGCGCACAAGGGTTTCGTCATCTGGCAACTGGACAATCGCGGATCGGCCGGGCGCGGGCACCGCTGGGAGGCGGCGGTGTTCCGCAATCTCGGCGCGCGGGAACTGGAAGACCAGAAGCAAGGAATCCGGCACCTGATTTCGCTCGGCTTTGTGGACCCGGACCGCATCGGCATTTACGGCTGGAGCTACGGCGGCTACATGACGCTCTACAGCCTGCTGCATGCCCCGGAGTTGTTCCGCGCCGGTATCGCCGGAGCACCCGTCACCGACTGGCGCCATTACGACACCATCTACACCGAGCGCTACATGGGCTTGCCGTCGGAATACCCCGAAGGCTACCGCCGCAGCTCGCCGGTCCATTTCGCCGCCAATCTCAAAGCCCGGCTGCTGCTCATCCACAACTTCGAAGACGACAATGTGCTGTTTCAAAACAGCCTGCAGATGGCGGAAGCCTTGCAGCGCGCCGGCAAGCAGTTCGACTGGATGATCTATCCGCTCAAGTCCCACGGCGTCACCGGCCCGTTCCGCCGCCACATGTACGAGCTCATGACCGCCTTCTTCGAACGCGAGCTGAAGGGGAACGCGGCCTCCCAGACCACCCCGACCCGGTGACCCTCTGACCGCAGCCGAAAAGTCGATCGGGTCGCGACTGAATCCGACAACGGCACCGCTCGACATGCCATGCTATGTGGCAACCCACGACGCTGTGCTGCGCTAAACTTAGGGGTCCCGGCGACCGGCCCACTTGTCCCCCGCGGCGAACTCCACAGTGTATTCGCAACGTAGTCGTTTGCCATCCGGCGCCCGAAGTTCACACGCGAAGTACTCGGAAAAGCGAAACGAATCAGTGCATATCGGCAGAGTGCCCAACAGCAGCACGGTCCCTCGCAGTGACGAGCGCACTTCGTCCGGAAGGCTTTCAAGCACTTCCTCCGGCGGCAGCAATTCCCTCAGCCTGCCGAGTTGGTAATAACCGGATGTCTCAAGCCGCTCCACCCAGCTGGCCAGCTCGAGGTCGTCCCACATCTCCCGGACAGCCGCATACCGCCATGCCTCCCTGCTGATCGGTTTGGGCAATTCCTTCGCAAGCCGAATGCTATGGCGCTCAACGCTCCGGTCAGTCAAATCGCTGCCAACAGCCACCAGAGAGTTTGCGAGATTGTCCGCGGGAAAAATCAGGACCGCCTCCGCCTCCCCGGAAACAGTCGAGGAACGGAGTTCAACATGCGGGCTTTGCACGACATGGGACGGCGAAACACAATAGAAAGCCGGCACGCTCGTCGGGGCCGGAATTCCATACAGCTCCAGCTCGTGCACGTGTGCGTGCACACGCCCCGGGTCGCGCCCCGTGAAGCCGGCGATCAGCAGCCGGTTCACCTCCACGCGCACGGCGTCGCCCCCCACCAGCAATGTCAACGTTGGCATATGGCTCAAAGGCGACGATCCGCAAGAACGGGAAACCTACGCCTGAGGTCCCGAACCCGAGCCCAATCCACACGGGCGTGGAGAACCTGCTCTTCATCGTCCGCCGCCGCCACCGGCATCCCCCACGGGTCCACAACGAGGCTGTGTCCCGCAAGCCGCGTGTTCCCGACAATACCGCACATGTTGCACCCGATCACATAGGCTAGGTTTTCAACCGCGCGTGCGCGGGCCAGCACCAACCAATGATCCAAACGGTCCAGTGGCCAAGCGGACACAACAACAAAGGCTTCTGCGCCACGCGCCGTAAGTATCCTGAAAAGTTCAGGAAACCGCAGATCATAGCAGGTAGCCAGCCCGATGTGGCCAAACGGTGTCGAAACTACTACAGGATCGAGTCCCGGCTGCAGCACTTCTTTTTCTTCACATTGATATCCGAAAAGGTGGATCTTCCGATAAACGGCTCGGAGCTGGCCCTGGGAGTCGAACAATACGCTCGTATTAAACAGTATTCGCTCCGGAGTAGACTCGATTACACTACCGGCGTGCAACCACGTCCCCGCTCTTCGCGCTGCTTCGGAAAAACGCGCCGTTAGCGGGCCGGGCACGGGCTCAGCCACCGTGGCGTACTGAGCGAAATTGAAATATCCGACCGTCCACAGCTCGGGGAAAACTGCCAACCCAACAGGACGATCCAGCGTGTTCAGCAGCTGCAGGCCGCGCTCTAATCTCGCAGCCGCTGGTTCCCCTTCACGTCCCTCCACTTGCACAATCGCGATGTCAGTAATCACGATCCGCTCGGAGTTGCTCCATCACAATTGTCTCAGTGTTCCGCAAATGCGCGCGTACCGCGTTTTCAGCAGCTCTGCAGTCGTGGCGCTCGATAGCCTCCAGAATACGCAAGTGCTCGCTAACGACCTCGTCGAGTCTCCCCAGACGCTGGATCGCCGTCAGGCCCACGATCTGAAAAAGATTGCGCAAGTTCGTAATAATCTCAGTGACCTTAGGCAATCCTGTCAGACGTGCCAGATTGATGTGAAGCGCACTGTCAGCTATCAAAAACCTGTAGGCATCGCGGCGAGCCTTTGCCTCTTCCTGTTCGCGTATCAGGCTTCGCAAAAGGGCATGGTCTTCCTCGCGCACGCCGGCCTCCGCAACTCGGGCTGCAATCGGCGGCTCGAGCGCCAGACGGATCCAGAACAGCTCTCGAATCTCTTGAGGGGAGATCCGCCGCACACGTTTGCCACGGATCCCAGCCGGCTCCAAGAGGCCTTCATGTTCCAGCTCCTGTAAAACCTCGCGGACGGGTGTCCGCGATACACCAAACTGCTTCGCAAGTGCTATCTCCGTCAATGTGCGATCCGGTCCGATACGGCCGTCCAGGATGGCTTCCCGCAAGGCCAGAGACAGATGTTCTTTCATCGTCTTGGGGCGAGAGAATGAGACCAGCACTGGCACTTCCGCGCCCGTGTCGGCTCGCTCAGTTGTCGAACGCGCGTCGTCATTCATCTGTTTGTCACCAACGGCTCTTCCTCAGCCACAGTCATTCCCGAATCTTCGTGCCCCGCGCTCGGCGTCTTGCCCAGCAGAATTCATCCCCCGGTCGGTTCACCTTGATCCAGAGAGCATCCGCGCGCTCCGAAGGGGCTTGCACCGGTTCTCATGCATACAGTATACTGTGTACAGGAGCCAATGACAAGTCTCCGCCCTCCAACCCGTCCACGTTGGCCCGTCCCAGTCCGCTTCTCGTCGGCCTTCCTCCTCCCGCTCCGTCTTCTTTGTCTTCTTTTTTGTCTTCTTTGCTTGGAGCACCCCGCCGCTGCTCAGACCGGTCTGCCGCCTCAAGGCCGCTTTGCGAACATCAACGGGATTGAACTCTATTACGAAATCCATGGAGAAGGTACCCCGCTACTGCTGCTTCACGGCTTCCAAGGTTCCGGACAGGCCTGGGCTCCAGTGCTCGAATCCTTCGCAAAGCACTACAAGGTGATCCTGCCGGACATGCGAGGTCATGGCCGCTCCAGCAACCCTGCCGGCGTCTTCACACACAAACAGTCTGCACTTGACATGTTTGCGCTGTTGGACTCCCTCGGAATCAAGAATTTCAAAGCTATGGGTATAAGCAGCGGCGGCATGACGCTGCTCCATATGGCGACCCAACAACCCTCCCGCGTGGACGCAATGGTGCTCATCGGGGCAACCAGTTACTTTCCTGAACCAGCGCGCCAGATCATGCGCCAGGCCACGCTGGAAAGCATGACGCCGCAGGAGTGGGAGCGGGCCCGCAAGATTCATCTCCGTGGCGACGAGCAAATTCGCACTCTGCGCCGGCAGTTTCACGGCTTCAAAGACAGCTATGACGACATGAACTTCACGGCACCCCTGCTCAGCACGATCACTGCCCAAACGCTGATCGTGCACGGGGACCGGGACATCTTCTTCCCTGTCAGCATCCCTGTCGAACAGTATTGCGCCATTCCGAATTCCTTCCTTTGGATCATCCCCAACGGAGGTCACGTGCCGATTGTGGAACACGCCCAGGAATTCACCCGCATCGCGCTCGAGTTCCTGGGCGGGGCTTGGCAACAAAGCAAAAAGCCCTGGCAGTGTCATGCCGCAAGCGAAAAGTAAAGGTAAATGAGACGGCTATGGCGCCGTTAACTAAAATCCCCATCAAGAGGTGCGCCATGTGGAAACCTGTTCTTGTTCGAACGGGCCTGATCGGCTTCTGTGCCGGCCTTCTAAGCGCGAGCCTTGCACAGACTACCATCGCCACCGGAAGTATCCAAGGCACCGTCTCCGATCCCAGCGGCGCGGTTGTCCCCGGTGCAACCATTACGATCACGAGCAAGACGACCGGCCACACCGTGAAGCTGGCTTCTTCCAGCGCGGGAACTTACAACTCCGGTGCTCTGACTCCGGGCGAATACACCGTGCGGGTGGAGGCGCCCGGTTTCAGCACAGCCGAGCTGACGGTCACCGTCCAGGTCGGCGTAACGACACCCGGCAACATCGAGTTGCGCTTGGGAACGCCGACCTCGGTCGTCCAGGTGACGGCAGAGACTGTCGCGGTAAACACCGAGCAGCCTTCGGTCCAGAGTGTGATCACGAGCGACTACATCGCCAATCTCCCCTTCGGTGCCCGCAACTTCCTCGATTTAGCGCAGCTCGCACCGGGCGTCCAGATTCAGGACGCCGGGAACTTCATGCCCACAAAGGTAGGTTTCTCATCGGTCTCATTTGGGGGCCGCTGGGGTCAAACCGCCCGCATCTCTCTCGACGGCCTCGACGTAAGCGATGAATTCTTCGGCACGACCACGCAAGATATCCCCGCCAACGCCATCGGCGAGTTCCAGCTCAGCCAGTCCATGCTGGATTTCTCGACGGGCCCTACATCTTCGGGCGCCGTCAATGTCGTCACCAAGTCGGGGTCGAACCAGTTCCACGCCGGGACGTTCGCGCTCGCCCGGTTCCACAATACTGCTGCTCGGATCGGGCGGCAGGATCGCTTTTTCCGGCGCTGGCAATACGGAGCTCAAGCCGGCGGGCCCCTGGCCAAGGACAAGGTCTTCTTGTTCGCCGCCTGGGAGCACCCTCGACAAGATCTCTTCGCGCCGGTGGAGCTCAATCCGCCGTTCGCAGCCCTCTCGGGAGGCTTCACGACGCCCTTCCGCGAACACTCCGGCATCATGCGGCTGGACTGGCAGATACGGCCAAACTACCGCGTCTTTGCCAGGATCTCTTACAACCGGAACGACACGACAACAGCCGTTCAAAATACTTACCAGCCCTTCCGAAACATTTCTCAGACGCCTGTGTATGCGGGGGGTGCCGATTTCAACACAGGTACCTTTACGCACTCGCTCCGCTCGGGTTACACGCGAAATCGAATTGACTTGCTGGACGCCGTACCTGTTACACGTGCCTTCAACCCGGCCCCGGGCATCGCCATTGCCATCGGCAACAGCCCGGTCTGCGGTCCCGGTCCCGCCAATTTGTTCTGTTCCGGCCCCAGTTTCATCGCGCCGCAGCTTGCACGGCAGCGCAACCTTCAGACTCGTTACGACGGAAGCAAGGTCGCAGGGTCGCACGTGCTCCGCTACGGCGCCGAGTATAACCGCATTCGCTCCGTGGCCATCGCGAGCCTGCTCGGCGCTGCACCGCAAGTACTGGGCGCGTTCAATCCGTTGAGCCAAAACCTCGCCTCCGCCGGGCCCTTTCCGGGCGGTGCCTCGAACCCCTTGAACTATCCTGTCGTCGTAGTGGCCATGGGCAATAGGGCCGGCTTCTTGACGGAGCGTCCCCAGTTCGGTTATCCGGGCGGAGGAGTTTTGGATGATCGGATCGGCTGGTACGTCGGAGACACATGGAAGTTACGCCGCAATCTCAACCTCAACTTTGGGGTCCGGTACCTCCGCGATACCGGTCGCACAGACAGCGATCTGCCGCCTCTTCCAGTGCTCGATCGCTGGCAACCCGGACTGGGAAGGCCGGTGAAACAGCCGAACCGCAACTTTGCTCCTCAGTTCGGTTTTGCCTGGGATCCGTGGAACCGTGGCAGGACAGCGATCCGCGGCGGCATTGGCATGTTCTACGAAAATCTCCTTCACGCCAACACCGTCTTCAATCGGCTGTCACGTTTGGAACGGGGCATTTTCAACGGCATCTATGTCTTCTGCCCGAGTCCGAGCCTCCGTATGCCCGACGGATCGATTCGTGATGTCTCACATATATGCTTTCAACCCATCGGCACGGTCGCTAGGCAGATCGCCGCTCTCCAGGAGGAGCTTCATGCGCAGACGATGGCCGTGGGGCCGCAAAGCAATCCCCAGTTTGTTGGTGCCACCCTGTCCAGTGACAACGCGCTCTTTGCTCCCGACTTCCACACGCCTTACTCGCTGCAAATGAACCTTGGACTGCAACACCAGCTCGCCCCCGGTCTGGTCTTGAGCGCGGATTATGTCCGTAATGTCGGCGTGCACTTTCTGCTCAGCTACGACGTTAATCACGTTGGGGATGCCCGATTTCTGAATCGCAGCGCGGCGCTGAACGCCATGAATACGGTCCACAGTGCGCTGGGTTGCGCAGGCGGTGCTGCGGGGGTCGACTGCGCGATCGCTCGGGGGGTTACGATCGCAGATTATGCACGGGCCGGGCTGGACTCTTCACGCGCCCTGTTCAACGGCATGCCAAGCCTCTTGTTCGGCTTGCCGCCTGAAAGGGGCGCCGCCTTCCCCGGACGGGACCCGGCTCTCGGACAGCTCGTCATGCTCTTCCCCATGGGACGTTCAGTATACAATGCGCTGCAGCTCTCCTTCCGCGGCAACCTGAACCGTCCGGCGGCGGGACTGCACTCCGCGAACTTCCAGTTATCCTACACGCTGTCTCGTTTCGTCAGTCCCAGCGTGAACCAGGATTTTCAACCCCGGGCTGTGGATTATCGGAACGCGTTAGGCTACGTCGGGCCCAACTCTCTGGACCGCACCCACCAGTTCAGCTTCGGCGGCTGGTTTGAACTCCCGCGCGGCGTGCGCTTGAGCATGATCTCTCACGTCAAGACTGCCGTACCGGTCACGCTCCGGCTCCCTCAGCTTGGACTGCCTGGTGAAATCTTCCGCACAGACACTACAGGAGACGGTACGACCGGAGACCTTCTGCCAGGGACGAAAATCGGGGCCTTCGGCCGCTCCATCCGGGTAAGCAATCTCAACGACGCGATCAACCAGTACAATGCTCGGTTCGCAGGCAAGCTCACCCCTGCAGCGCAAGCGCTCGTAGATGCTGGCTTGTTCAGCTCCCAGCAGCTCATAGCCCTCGGTGCTGTCATGCCGGCCTTGAAATCGGCGCCGGCGGGCCAGGTCGGCATTGACTCCCTGATGACCACCGATGTGAAGCTGAGCTGGGTGTGGCGAATTCTGAAACAGCATGAGTCCTTGACGCTTGAGCCCAGCGTCGCAATCTATAACATGCTCAACATCGCCAATTACGACCCGGCGGGAGCCACCTTGAGCGGAGTTTTGGATGGCTCACCAGGATCTGTCAACGGCACGCCGCCCAGCCTCCGGATCAATCGTGTCACGTTCGGCTACGGGATGTACTCTTTTGGTGCACCGAGGGTGTTCGAATGGGGCCTCAAGCTCACCTTCTGACTGCACGCCGATTCCGATGAAAGAAACCGGGAGATGCGCAACGGCCGCCAATACATGCAAAGCCTCCGTGACGGGCGTACCGTCCTTCTGGACGGCACGCGTGTCCGGGACGTAACGCAACACCCGGCATTCGCCGGCATCATCGCCACGATCGCCCGGATGTACGATACTGCCGCCGACCCGGACTCCGATATGACCGCTCACGATCCACACACCGGCAGACAAACCAATAAGGTATTCATGATCCCACGCAGCCGCGAAGATCTGGCGGAGCGCCGGCGGGCGATCACTCTTTGGGCCGAAATCTCGAAGGGGTTCGTCGGGCGGGGGCCGGACCACGTCGGCTCTTTCCTTGCAGGCTTTGCCAGCGCACCCGAGATCTTCGACACCCCGCACTTCCCGTTCGGGAAAAATGTCACGCAGTTTTACCGAGCCGTCGTCGCAGAGAACCTCTACGTTACGTACGTCATTATTCCCCCCCAAGTGGATCGCAGTACGACGGCTCACGGGTGGCACGAGGAGTTTCTCCAGGTTGGCGTTGTGAAAGAACATGACGGAGGTATCGTCGTGCGCGGCGCCCAGATGCTGGGAACCGCAACGGCGGTCTCTGACTACCTCTTCGTCAGTTGCATCAAACCATTGACCGTAGAAGACGAGCGCTACGCCCTGTCTTTCGTCGTCCCAGTGAGCACCCCCGGCCTCAAGGTCTACTGCCGGCGCCCTTACGCGACCGCACAGCCCAGCAGCTTCGACTATCCCCTCTCCACGCACTTCGACGAATCCGATGCCCTGATTGTCTTCGACGATGTTTTCGTCCCTTGGGAACGGGTCTTCGTCTACCGCGATGTCGAGCGGCTCCGACGTCAGTTCTTCGAAACTGCGGCTCACGCGCTGGGGAACAACCAAGCTCAGATTCGCTTGGTTGTGAAGCTCAAGTTCCTCCTCGGCCTCGCTCGCAAGATCGCTCATGTCAATGGCATTGACGCAATTCCCTCCGTGCAGGAAAAGCTCGGCGAACTGGCGTCGCTCGCGGCGTTGGTCGAAGGTATGGTGCTGGCTTCGGAGGCGTCTTGCGTCGTGGACCGCTTCGGCGTCGCCCGGCCGAACCCGCGGTTCCTCTACGGCGCCATGGGACTGCAGGCCGAACTGTATCCCCGTGTAGTGTTATTGCTGCGGGAGCTCGCGGGTGGGGGGATGATCCAGCTCCCCTCTTCCAACCAGGACCTGACCAGCCAAGCCACACGTGCCGACGTGGAGCGCTATTACCAGTCGCCTCGCCTGACCGCCAGCAAGCGCATCCAACTTTTCAAACTTGCTTGGGATGCAACCGGATCCGAATTCGCAGGCCGACATTTACAATACGAGATGTTTTACGCCGGCGCGCCGTTCGTGGCGAAAGGCTACGCATTTCGCAACTACGGTTATGAGGAAGCAATCGCCAGCGTCGAAGAGTTTTTGGAGCGCTACGGCCCGGAGTCCGTACCTGCTGAGACTGCCGCTTCCCCAGACTAGCTGCCATGAGCAAACCTGAACTCGAGTTCACCTCTGTAGAGCATGTACCTTGGAGTCCGGTCGCGGGTGGCGTCCCGGGCATGTGGGAACGAATCCTCGCTGCTGACCCTCAAACGGGCGTAGTCACGCGCATGCTCCGCTTGGAGCCGGGTACCAACACCGCCCCTATGGGCGTTGTCATCCACGACTTTTGGGAAGAAGTCTATATCCTGGAGGGCGACCTCCACGATCTGACGCTCAACCTGACGTTCGGACCGGGCTGCTTTGCCTGTCGGCCTCCAGGAATGCGACACGGCCCCTGGCGAAGCGAGAAGGGATGCATCACTTTCGAGGTACGCTACTACGCCCGGTAACCTCCCCAAAAGCTGAGAGGCTGTCGTGACCGAAGCTCGTCTCTTTCGCCGCGCGATGGCTTGTTTTGCCACCGGCATCGCCATTGTGACGTCCAAGTGGGAACAACAGCTCTGCGGGATGACAGTAAACTCCCTCACCTCCGTCTCGCTGAAACCGCCACTCTTGCTGGTCTGCTTGGCTTACAATAGCCGCACTCGAAACGCGATTATCCGCTCGGGACACTTTGCGGTTAACATCCTGAGCTCCCGCCAAGCCTACCTCTCCGAGCGTTTCTCGCGCCCCGGAGAAGACCACTTCCGGGACATAAGGGTTCGCCCTGGAGAACACGATCTGCCGCTAATTCCCGGTTGTCTTGCTTACCTCATATGTCGCGTGCAGAGCCGGTACGGGGAAGGAGATCACGACATTATCGTCGCGAGCGTCCAGCAGACCGAAGTGCAACCAGGATCACCGTTGCTCTTTTTCCGGAGCCAGTATCATGCCCTGGCGGACAACGCGGCAGACTTCTGGTACTGGTGAGATACACCCATCTCGGGGGGCCGGGCCCGCGCCCGCATCTCCACGCCCGCCCAGGGCTCACCCCCCCAGCCGCCCTAACACCGCCCGCACCGCTTCCACGCAAAGCGCCGCCGCGTGCTTGGATTCGGCGCCCAGTCCCCCCACCGCCGCCTCCACCACATCGGCGCCCAGTGCCGCCAGCTCGCTCCGGCTCCTTCCTTCCAGCCACTCCGTCAGCGCCGAGCCGGCGGCAATCGAAGCCGTGCAGCCCCGCGCCTTGTACCGTGCTTCCGCCACTCGATCCCCGTCAAAACGGACCGAAAGCCGCAAAATGTCCCCGCAGACCGGATTGCTGACCTCCACCGTCAACGCCGGCGGACCCAGCTCACCCACATTCCGCGGATTCTTGAAGTGATCCAACAACCGTTCGCTGAACATAAGCAGCCGCTTGCCGGCTCCTGTGCTTCAATAGTTTCAGATGCCGGGCTGGCGCAGCTACGTCGCCGTCGTGCGGGAACGCGTCCGATCCCGCCGGTTTCATTCCCTGTTCCTGTTCGTCACCTCCCGCTGCAATTCGGCCTGCCGCACCTGCTTCTACTTCGACAAGCTTAACAGCAAGGACGACCTCACTTTCGGCGAAATCGAACGGATCTCGCAGACCGCACCTCCCTTCCGCAAGCTGTGGATCTCCGGAGGCGAACCGTTCTTGCGCGAAGAGCTGTCCGAGATCATCACGCTCTTCGTCGAAAACAACGGCGTGCGCGACGTGAACCTCCCCACCAACGGCCTGCTGCCGGAGAAAATCTTCCGCGCCGTGGACCGCATCCTGGCTCGCTGCCCGAATGTTTCACTGGATCTGAATTTCTCCCTCGACGGGCTCGCCAACACGCACGACGCCATCCGGGGCGTCCCCAACAATTTTCAGCGCACCCTGGCCACCCTCGAAGAGGCTGAGCGCCGTTACGCTGGCATACGCCGCCTGCGCAAAAACGTCGTCAGCGTGATTACACGCGAAAACTACCGCGAACTGGTCAGCCTGGCCCTCCGGGTCCTGGAACAAGCCCGCGCCGACGGACACTACTTCGAAGTGATTCGGGGAACGGCCCCCGACATGACCCTCAAGGAATTCAGCCGCGAGCGCCTGGCCGAGCTGCACCGCCTTTTGATGCCCGTACATCGCCGTTACGCCCGCAAGCTCTTCGCCGGCCTGCCCTCGCCGGCCCGCTTCTTCGCCACCATGTACTACCTGGGCAACGTGCGGCTCCACTTCGATTTGCACGAGAAATGTTTCGAGCGTCCCCGCCCTTGGCCCATGGCCTGCACGGCGGGCCAGACTTCCCTCGTCGTGGATCACAACGGCGCGTTCCGCGCCTGTGAGCTCCGCGGCATCGTCGGAAATCTGCGAGAGTTTGACTTTGACCTCCGCGCCGCTCTCGCCTCGCCGGCCATGCAGTCGGAAGTGGCCGCCATCCCGCACGACCAGTGCTGGTGCACCCACAGCTGCTTCATTCAGGACAGCTCGAAGTTTTCTCCCCGCGTTCAGCTCTTCGAGATTCCCTGGGCCTGGCTGCGCCAGCGGCTCGAGCGCCTTCCGGAGATTCCTCTGGCTGAACTGGAGCGCTTCCGCACGCTGGAACTGGTGTGAGCCGCCCCGGGCCGCGCATCACCGTCGCCGCCGCCGTCGTCGAACGCGACGGCCGCTTGCTGATCTGCCGCCGCCGCGCCGGAGACCGCCACGGCCTGAAATGGGAATTTCCCGGAGGGAAGGTCGAACCTCACGAATCCCCGGAGCACGCCCTCGCCCGCGAACTGCGGGAGGAGCTCGGCATCTTGCCGCACTCCGTCGAGGAAATCGAGCGCTACGACTACGACTACCCCCGCGGCCCCTGCGTGCGCCTCATCTTCTACCGTGTCACCCGATTTACCGGCGAGCCGCGCAATCTCGCCTTCGAGGAAATCCGCTGGGAACAGCCCCACCGCCTCCCCGAATACGACTTCCTGGAGGGAGATCTCGACTTCGTCCGGCGCCTGGCCCGGTCTAGCGCGGAGCGGTAAGCCGCAGCTCCACGCCGCGCTCGCGGTTCAGCTTCTCCGTGAGCTCCCGGTCCACCAGCGCGAGCGACGCCTTGTTCAGCCGGCCCTGTGTCGTCACGTACACCAGAGTCTCGCCTTCCACCCAGGAGGCTAATGCGGAATAGATCGAGCCGTCCTTGAAAGCGATCAGATAAACGGTCGGCCGGGGCTCCTGCGTTGTGCCGAATGCACTCGGCGCCTGATACACCGTCACTCCACCCGGCGACTCCTGCCGCCCTGCCTCCGCCTCACCGCCGAAATTCTGGTTGATCACCACCGGCTGCGGAGGCGGCGGGTTCACAATCACCACGCTCACCGGCGGCTGTTCCGGGATACCACCCGCAAATACGGGATAAGCCACGGGAATGTAGACCGGGATGAACAGCCCCGCCACCCTTCGTCCGAAAGGAGCCCCGGTGTAAGGCCGGAACCCCGAGACGATGCCACTCAGGTTGTGGCCGAAGCCGGGCGTCGTGATCGCCAGCCCGTGCCGGACCAGCGGCGGCCGGCCCGTTCCGGGAAATACCACGTTGCCGAAACCGTGCCGCGCGCCCGAACGCGCCGTCTGCCCCCACGCCAGCACCGCCGCGCTTGCCGCCGCCAGCACATACCGTCCTGCACCGCTCATCTTCGCCCCCGCCTCCAGCTTAGCGCCGATCGCCCCGGAGAACAACCCCGGACCCCGCCTTTCACCGGCTGCGGTACCATAGGGAAGGCTATGGCCAAAGGCGCCCGCAAGATGTTTGAACTGCACTGCCCCTGCTGCCAGGCGCTCCTCAAAGTGGACCCGGAAACCGAAGCCGTCATCAGCTACAAAGAGCCCGAGAAGCCCCGCACCTACCAGGACATTAACGAGGCTCTCGAGCGCGTCAAAACCGAGGCCGCCCGGCGCGAAGAAGCCTTCCTCAAATCCGTCGAGGCGGAGAAGAAATCCAAAGAGGTCCTTGCCAAGAAGTTCGACGAACTCCTCAAGCAGGCCAAGTCCAGCCCCGACCTGAAACCCCCGACGCGCGACATTGACCTTGACTGAGACCTTCCCCGGCAGGCCTGAGCGGTCCGACCCGACGGTGCGTCTTAAAATTTGGATGCGCCTGATCGTGCATCGTCTTCTTCTGCTGCTCGGGGCTGCTGGTGGGGCCTTCGCAGGGCAGTATGCGGTGCTCGAATCCGGCTTTCTGCTTTACGCGGAACGCTACGAGCGGCAGGGGGACACCCTGCGCCTCTACCGCGACGGCGGCATCATCGAGCTTCCCGCCGGCGCCGTGTTGCGCTTCGAGCCGGCCCCCGAGCCGCCGGCGGCTCGGGAGCCCGTTCCGGAGCCGGCTCCTGAGCTCTCTCCCCGGGAATTAATCACTCGCGCCGCACTGCGCCACGGCCTGCCGCCGCAGTTCGTGCACAGCGTTGCCCGCGCGGAATCCGCCTATCGCACGACTGCGGTGTCTCCTAAGGGGGCGCGCGGCTTGATGCAGCTCATGCCCGCTACGGCGCGCCGCCTCGGGGCAGATCCGGACAACCCCGCTGAGAACGCGAACGCCGGCGTCCGGTATTTGCGCGAACTGCTCCTCAAATACCGCGATGACCCCTGGCAGGTGCGCAAGGCCCTGGCAGCCTACAACGCCGGGCCCGGCGCCGTCGCGCGCTACCGCGGCATCCCGCCCTACTCGGAGACCGTGCGCTACATCGAGCGCGTCCTTCGCCTCTATCAGAACTCGAACCGGCCCGGCGCGGCACGGCGGGACTGAGGCCGGCCCTGCGCAACGGTCTGCTATACTGTTAGCAAGTCAACCTGCCCGAGCGGGCCATGGCTAAACGGCTGGTAAGCATGAGGAACCGCTTCAAGCTTCTTTTTGTTACCTTTTCGGCGATCCTGGCGGCAGTACTCCTGGTAGGTGCGCAAATCGGCGCCGACTCTCCGTCCACCGAGGGCGCCTACCGCCAGATGGCCGTCTTCACCGAGGTGCTCCACCGCATCAAGAGCGACTATGTGGAGGAGCCGGATCTGAAGAGCGTCACTCTCGGCGCTTTGAACGGCCTGCTCGAAGCCATTGACCCGTTCGCCAGCTACCTGAACGCCGAGCAGTACAAGCTCTACCTGAAAAACCAGGATGCGGCCAAAGCTGACGTCGGCCTCGTGCTGGCCAAGCGGTTCGGCTACCTCACCGTCGTCGGCGCGCTCGCGGGATCTCCCGCCGCCAAAGCGGGCCTCACCACTGGCGATCTGATCGAGAGCATTCAAGGAGTGGCCACGCGCGACATGCCGCTGGCGTACGCCGAACTGTTGTTGCGAGGCGATCCGGGCACCACCGTGGAGCTCACCATGCTCCGCGTGGGCGGCTCCGAACCCCTGAAGATTACGCTGACGCGCGCCCCGCTTGCCACGCCTCCCATCGTCGTGCAGATGCTTGCCGACCGCATCGGCTATATCCGGCCCCAGAGCCTCGTCAAGGGCAAGGCCCAGGAAATCGCACGGGCCCTCCAGCAGCTTCAGGCCCAGGGCGCCACCGGACTCGTGCTGGATCTGCGCCAATGCTCCGTCGGGGCCGCCGAGGAAGGAATTGCCTTGGCTGACCTGTTCCTGGACAAGGGCCTGATGACCTACCTGGAGGGGCAGAAAGTGCCCCGCCAGAGCTTCGAAGCCAGCCCCGGCAACACCGTGTGGCGGCTGCCGCTTGTGGTCACCACGAACCGCGGCACCGCGGATGGAGCCGAGATCGCCGCCGCGGCCCTGCTCGATAATAAACGCGCCGAAGTGGTCGGGGAGCGCACCTTCGGCGATGCGGCCCTGCGCCGCGCCATCTCCACTCAGGACGGCGGAGCCATCATCCTCTCGGTCGCCAAATATTATTCGCCGCGCGGCAAGGCCATCCAGGACACGGGCGTCGTCCCGTCGGTTCCGTTCGTCGAATCCGAACCTTTCGCGGAACTTGAGGAGGAGGAAGCTCCGGAGCGTCCGGCCGCCCCGCCGCCTCCGGTGCGGCCCGAAGAGGACAACCTGCTCAAAAAGGCGATTGAAGTTCTCAAGACGGCCGCTCCGAGACAGGCGGCGCGGCTCGCACCGCGGGCGCTTCCGCTTCCCGCGGGTCCTCAAGCGGTCATGCCGCGGGGCTGATTACAGGGAGTTCGATCTATGCCGCTTTACGAGTATCGCTGTGAGACGTGTGGAGACGTCTTCGAAGTGATGCAGAAGGCCGCCGACGCGCCTCTGGCGGTGCACGAAGGCTGCGGCGGGCGCCTGGAACGGCTCATCTCCCCGCCCGCCTTCCAGTTCAAAGGATCCGGGTGGTACATCACCGACTACGCCCGCGCCGGCAAAGAGGGCGCCAAGGCGAAAGAAGGCACCGACGGCAAGTCGGCCGCCACGGAATCCAAGGACGGCAAGAAGGCGGACTCTACGTCGGCCACCTCGGGCAAGGACAGCTGACCGCCCGGCCGGAACTCGCCTCCCGTCCCGGCGCCCCGCCGCTCCGGCAAGCTCACGCGAGGGCGCCCGTGCCGCCGGCCCCCTCAGCGCTCGCCCCACTTGAGCTTCTCCCGGAGCACGTCGAAGAACATCATCCTCGGCGGGCGAACCAGGAGCAGCGAATGATGCGAGCGCCGGCACACCACCCGGTCGTGGCGTTTTAGCGGTTCGCCCACCTGCCCGTCAATCGTCAGGTACGTCTCCCCGTCCGGGCCGAGGTTCAGAATCTGAATCACGCTCGAATCCGGCACGATCACCGGACGGTTGGTCAGCATGTGGGGGCAGATCGGAGTCAGGCACAGCGCCGCCACGGTGGGGAAAATGATCGGCCCCCCCGCCGAAAGCGAGTACGCCGTCGAGCCGGTCGGCGTGGACACAATGAGCCCGTCTGCTTTATATGCGCACACGAAGTGGGCGTCCACATGCACGTCCAGGTCAATCATGCGCGCAATGGACGCCTTGGTCAGCACCACGTCGTTCAGCGCTTCGTAGGCCGACACCGGCCTCTCCCCGCGCACCAGCTCGCAGTGCAACATGCTCCGCTTGCCGATGCGGTGCTCGCCGCGAAAGGCGCGCTCCAGCTCCGGGTAAATCTCCTCCACCGTGATTGCCGTCAGGAAACCCAGCCCGCCCAGATTCACGGCAAAAAGGGGCACCTCGCGCCCCCCGATGGCCCGGGCCGCAGACAGCAGCGTACCGTCTCCCCCCAGCACGATCACCAGCTGGCAGCCCTCCGGAACCTGCTCGCGAGGCAACCCCCCGGCTTCGCCCGCATAGTCCGCCGTCGTCTCGTCGCAGCGCACCTCGATCCCCCGGGCGCGGAGCCAGGCAAGCAGTTCCGGCACCACTTCAGCGGCTCTGCGAACGTTCGGCTTTGTCATCACCCCGACCGTCTTAATGACCGGCATACAGCAGGAATTCCTTGTTCCCTTCCGCCCCCGCGATGGGGCTTTCGATCACCGACACCGTGAAGCCCAGCGCTCGTACCGCCTGCGCCACCCGCTCGCAAGCCAAACGGTGCAGCTCCGGGTCGCGGACAATCCCTCCTTTGCCCACCTGCCCGCGACCCACCTCGAACTGGGGCTTGACGAGTATAACCATTTCCCCCGCCGGCTGCAGCAGCGCGGAGACCGCCGGGAGGATCAACGTCACCGAAATGAAGCTCACGTCGCAGACCGCCAGATCCACATACTCGCCGATATCCTCGAACCGGAGATAGCGTGCGTTGATCCCCTCGCGAACCACCACGCGGGGATCCCTGCGGAGCCGCCAGTCCAGCTGCCCCCGGCCGACGTCCACGGCGTACACTCGCCGGGCGCCCCGCTGCAGCAGGCAGTCCGTAAATCCCCCCGTCGAAGCCCCCACGTCCAGGCACACCCGGTCCTGGACGCTGATGCCGAAGGCGTCCAGCGCGGCCTCCAGCTTCTTGCCCGAGCGGCTCACATACGGCGGCGGCGCCGCCACCGACAGGCCGGCATCCAAGGCCACCATCTGGCCGGGTTTGGACGCGCGCTCGCCCTCCACGAAAACCTGACCCGCCAGAATCAACGCCCGCGCCTTGGCGCGCGACTCCGCCAGGCCCCGCTCCACCAGCAGCTGATCCAGACGTTGCCGCGGAATCTTCATGCGCGGCGGTGCACGATCAGGTCCGCCAGTTCCGCAAGATGCCTGCCCCGCCCCGCAAACACCTCCAGCGCGCGGTGCGCCGCAAGCCGCTCGGCCTCCGCCAGCTCGTGCGAGCGCTCCACGCCGTAGACCGCCGGAAACGTGATCTTCCGCCGCGCCGCGTCCTTGCCGGCCTTCTTGCCCAACCTCTCGGAGGATTCCTCCACATCCAGCAGGTCGTCCACGATCTGAAACGCCAGGCCGATGTGCTCCCCATAGCGGGAAAGCGCCTCGAGTTCTCTCGCATCCGCACCGGCATAAATGCCCCCGATGCGCACCGCCGCCCGGATCAGTGCCCCGGTCTTGGCCCGGTGAATCGCTTCGAGCACCGCCGCATCCGGCCTCTTCCCCTCTCCCTCCAGATCCGCCACCTGACCGGCGATCATCCCGCCCACGCTCCCTGCCGCCGCCGCCAATTCGGCCACCATCCTTGCGCGCCGTTCCCCGTCCACCTGCTCCAGTCCGCCGAGCACCGCAAAGGCCAGCGTCAGCAACGCATCGCCCGCCAGGATCGCAATGGCCTCGCCGAAAACTTTGTGGCACGTCGGCCGGCCGCGCCGGAAGTCGTCGTCATCCAGCGCGGGAAGATCGTCGTGGATCAGCGAATAGGTGTGAACCAGCTCGAGCGCGCAGGCCGCACGCTCCACCCCGGCGGCGTCATCCCTTACGGCGCGGGCCGCTTCGACACACAGCAGCGGGCGGATCCGCTTTCCGCCCGCAAACAGACTGTAGCGCATGGCCCGGTGCAGCACCTCCGGAGGCGCCGTCTCCTCCGGAACCACCCGGTCGAGCTCCTCTTCGATTCGCCGGCGCTGCTCAGCCAGGTACGCGGAAAACGTCATCCGTTGTTGGAGCGAAACGGCTCCGGCTGGATCTTGCCGTCGCGTTTGAGCAGAACTTCCACGCGTGTCTCGGCTTCTTCGAGCTGTTTGCGGCATGCTTCGCTGAGCTGGACGCCGCGTTCAAACAGCTCCAGCGCCTTCTCGAGAGGCAAATCCCCGCCTTCCAGCTCGCGCACCACCTTTTCGAGTTCCTCCAGGCCCGCTTCGAAACCGGCCAAAGGATTGCGTTGTTCCTCCGGCATGCCTCCATTCTAAAAGATCCTAAGATCGTCGCCCCGCCGGCTCCGCGGTCCTCGAGCCCCTCACTGAGAGCCGCCCGAGTCTGCCGCGCTACTCCAGCGTGAACTCCGCGCTCAATCCGCCCACACTCACCCGAAACCGGCCCGGCTCGGTCACCCTCCGGTTGTCCCATCCGACGAAGGACAGATCCTCCGCTCGCAGCCGGAATGTGACAACCCGGCTCTCGCCGGCCTCCAGCTCGATCTTCCGGAAGCTTTTCAGTTCCTTGACCGGCGGCGTGATGCTGCGGTACAGATCCGAGACATAGAGCTGAACCACTTCTTTGCCCCGCCGCGGCCCGCTGTTGCGCACGGTCACGCTCGCCGTAAGTTCCCCGTCCCGAGCCATCTTCTCGGCGCTCAACTTCAGGTCGGAATAAACAAAGTTCGTGTAACTCAGCCCGAAGCCGAACTCCCACTGCGGCTGAAACACGTTACCTTCCATCTGTTCGGCGTACTTATGATCGTACGGCGTCAACGCGTTTGGAGCCCTGGGATACGTAAACGGCAGCCGGCCGCTCGGATTGACTTCGCCGAACAATACCTCCGCAATCGCTCTCCCTCCCTCCATTCCCGGCAGATAGGCCAGCACGATCGCATCGGAAAGATCGGCCACCTCGCGCAGCACGCGCGGGCGCCCTTCGACGAGCACCGTTACGATCGGCTTGCCCGTCCTGGCTAATTCCCGCACCAGCTGGCGCTGCGCATCCTCGAGTGTGAGATCGTCAATGTTGCCCGGCGTTTCGCAATAGGCCCGCTCGCCGAGCACCGCAACGATCACGTCCGCTTCCGCCGCCGCCTTTACGGCTGCCGCAAGGTCCAATACGCGGTCGAAGGAGGCGCCCGGTACGTGGCGGACCCGTTCTCCTGCCGCCGCCCGCAGCGCCCCGAGAATCGTGAGCTTGTCCTTGGGGTACAGCTCTTCCCGGTCCCCCTGCCACGTGATCGTCCAGCCCCCGTTCAGCGCAGACCGCAAGTCTGCCCCGGGGCCCGTCACCAGGATGCGGCGATCCTTCCCGAGCGGCAGCAGCCCGTTGCGATTTTTCAGCAGGGTGATGGCCTCGCGCGCCGCTTCCAGACTGGCCTGCTCGAACTCCGGCCGGTGAAAGGCGCCGAGCAAGGAGGCATCCGGACGCGGGCGGTCGAACAGGCCCGTCAGAAACTTCACCCGCAGGATCCGCCGCACCGCGTCGTCAATCCGGCTCATGGGAATCAAGCCTTCCCGGACGCACTCGATCACCAGATCCCGAAAGCTGAAATCCATCGGAACCATGCTCATGTCCACGCCGGCCATCACCGCAATCCGCACGGCCTCCTTCGGACTCTCGGCGATGCGATCGCGCGTATGCAGCCGCTTGACGTCCTCCCAGTCGGAAACCACGAACCCCGGAAAGCCCCACTCCTGTTTGAGGATTTCGGTCAGCAGGCGGCGGTTGGCATGCCCCGGAACGCCGTTGATCTCGCCCGAGTTCACCATCACCGTCAGAGCCCCTTCCCGCACGCCCGCCTCAAACGGCGGCAGGAAATACTGCCGCAGCAGGCGCTCATCCATCCACGCCGGCGTGCGGTCCTTGCCCGTGAACGGAAAGCTGTAGCCGGCGTAGTGCTTCAGGCAGGCCGCCACCTTGTCGCGCGCCCCTACATCGCCGCCCTGCATGCCGCGGATGTAGGCTTTCCCCATCTCGGTCGCCAGCAGGACATCTTCGCCGAAGGTCTCCCAGAAACGCGGCCACAGCGGCTGGCGCCCCAGATCGAGCACCGGATAAAAATTCCACGCGATCCCGGAGGCCCGAACCTGGTAGGCCGTAATTTCACCCGCCCGGCGCGCCAGCTCCGGATTCCACGTCGCCGCCATGGCAACCGCCTGCGGGAACAGCGTCGCCCCCGTCGTGTAGTTGGCCCCGTGTATCGCATCAATCCCGTACAGCACCGGAATCTTCAGTCGCGTCTTTTCCACCATGTCCTGGATCTGATTCAGAATCCGGTGCCAGCGCTCCGGGCTGTAGGCATGATCCACCACGTTCAGAATCGAACCCACCCCGTAGCGCACCACCGCCTCTTCCAGCCGCCGGGGATCCAGGTCGCCGGCGGCGTTGGCCGCCACCACGGCAAGTGTGACCTGCGTCATCTGCCCGGCCTTCTCCTCGAGCGTCATCTTGCCGAGCAGATCCTCCACGCGCGAGGCAACGTCTGGCCTCTGCGGCCGCACGACCACTGCCGCAGCCAGCACTACAACCAACGTCCTCAAAACAGTCCGCATGGTGCGAATTCTACCCGTAATAGCGGCTCCGGCGGTACAATCCCAACGCGAGGACTTCCGTGAATCGCCAGCAGGCTCTGTTTCCGGCCTCGCCGCCCGTGGAAACGGAGGGTCCCCGCATCTACTCCATCGGCCACTCCACCCGCCGCCTCGAGGAGCTGATCGCCGTCCTGAAACACTACGGAATCGGCCGGCTCGTGGACATCCGCCACTTTCCCATGAGCCGCCACAATCCGCAGTTCAACCGTAGTGAACTCGAGCGAGCCCTGCCGCAGGCAGGTATTGACTACATCTGGCTGGAACGCCTCGGCGGGTATCGCACCGGCGGTTATCTGGCCCACATGGAAACCGAAGCGTTCCGCTCCGGCCTGCTCGAACTGGAACGCCTGGCCCGCGAAAAGCCGACCGCCTACATGTGCGCCGAGATCAAGTGGTTCCAGTGCCACCGCCGCCGCGTCTCCGACGCCCTGGTCGAACGCGGCTGGTCGGTGATTCACATCTGGGACGAACGCCGCGCCGACCGCCACCGCCTCAAAAGCAACCGCATCAAGTGCGATTGACGGCGGGCGTCAGCGGAGCTTCAGGTATTTGCTGAGGTTTGGCGAGATAAGTCGCTGGATCTCCGGATCTTGAAGGTTCTCCCGAGAAACCACCGTGGCGTGCAAATCCATGCGCTTAGGCGGCGAGCCGCCCTGGATTTTTTCCACCAGCGTCCGCACCGCTTCGTAGCCCATCCGAAACGGATCCTGAACCACCATGGCGTCAATCACGCCCGCCTTCAGATCCGCAATCATGCTTTCGCTCGAATCAAAAGCCACGAACTTGATTTTTCCCGCCAGGTTGCGTGCGCGCAGCGCCAGGGCCGCCCCCGTCGAACTCGGCTCGGTCGAAGCAAACAGGCCGTCCAGGTCGGGGTGAGCCGTCAGGATGTTCTCGCTCGCCGCCACCGCCTTGGCGCGGTCGGAAAGGCCGAACTGCCGGGCCACCACCCGAATCCCGGGAAATTCCTGCGCCATGGCCTCGTCAAAGCCGCGCTCGCGTTCCATCGTCGAAAAGCTCCCCGGCGCATGCATCACCACCGCCACCTTGCCCTTTCCCCCAACCAGCCGTGCCAGCGTCCGCGCTGCCAGGCGTCCTGCCTCGTAATTGTCCGTGGCCACAAACGTCGTGTAGTTGTCGGAGTCCAGCCCCGAGTCAAAGATCGTCACAGGGATGCCGGCCTTCATGGCCCGGTCTACGGCGCCCACCAGAGCCTTGCGCTCGGCCGCCGCCAGAGCGATGCCGTCCACCCGCCGCGCGATCATCGAATCCACGATCTGGATCTGCCGGCTGTACTCGGTCTCCGTTGCCGGGCCGTTCCACAGCACCTCGACGCCCAGATCCTGCCCGGCGGCCACCGCGCCCGCCTGCACCGAAAGCCAGAACAGATGCGAGGTACCTTTGGGGATCACCGCGATGACTTTCTTGCGGCTGCCGCCGCACCCGCAGGCCCCCAGCCCCAGGACCAGCAGCAGCGCCGGCACCACCTTCTTCATTGCGCGCACCAGCCTCCGTCAATCAAAATGTCGGTGCCCGTGATAAACCCCGCTTCTTCCGAACACAGATAGAGCGCAAGCCGCCCCACCTCTTCCACCCGGCCCCAGCGCCCGAGCGGAATGCGCGAGATGAACTGCTGGTTCAACTCCGGGTTCTGCATGAGTTGCGTGTTCATCTCGGTGGCGAACGGCCCGGGGCTGATCCCGTTCACCGTGATCCCTTCCGGGGCCAGTTCCAGAGCCAGCGCCCGCGTAAAGCCCAGCAAGCCCGCCTTGCTGGCCGAATAGGCCGTGCGCCCCGGAATCGAAACATGACTCATGATCGAAGTCATGTTCAGGATGCGCCCGTAGCCGTGCCCCTTCATATGCGGAATGAAAGCCCGGCACAGCAGGAAGGCCGCCGTCAGATTGGTGTCCACGACCTTCCGCCACTCCTCGAGCGTAAACTCGGTGATCGGCTTCCGCACGTTGATGCCCGCGTTGTTGATCAAAATATGCAGCGTGCCGAAGCGCGCGATCACGTCTCGTTCCAGCCGCCGCACCTGGTCTTCGTCGGTGACGTCGGCGCAGAAAACTTCCGCTTCCGCCCCGAGCCGGCGGGCTTCCTCCGCAGTCCGGCGCAGCAGCTCCAGGTCGCGGGCCACCAGGGCCAGCCGCGCGCCGGCGCCGCCCAGAGCCAGGGCCATCGCCTTTCCCAAACCCCGGCTCGCTCCCGTGATCAACGCCACCCGGTTGTCCAGCCTCGGTCCGCTCATTGCGATTTCTCTTTGCGGGAACGCTGGGGCGCGGCTCCCAGAATCCAGTCGGCCACCGCGTCCGGATCGTCGAGATTCCTCACCACCAGCTGGCTTGTCTCCCCCGCCGTCTCCACCGATACGTCCCCGATGCGCAGCAGGCGCTGCATGAACGTCTGATCCACCCGCACGTCCTGCACCTGCGCCAGAGGGATGCTGCGGCTGCTGCGCCGCAGGATTCCCGTCTCGTACCGCAGCTTGCCCTCACTGAGCGTCAGCCGCGTGAAATGCAGTCGCAGATGACTGCGAATGGGAAAGAAAAGCAGCGCCGCCGGGATCAGCAGCACGGCCGGACTGTAGGAACCCAGCTTCTCGTTGTTCACGTAAGCCAGCACCGACAAAAACAACACCAGGAACACCGCCCAGTAGGCGGCCCGCACCAGCTTCATGCTCGGCCGGATCGTCGTCTCTTGCACACCCTCTCCAACCGCGCTATTCTACCCCACCAAAATTCCGTCAGCCTGGTATGTCCCCATTTTTCGGAAATTCCGTCAGCCTGGTGTGGCACCTTTTTCCGGGGCCTCCGTCGCGAAAATCCGTCAGCCTGATATGTCCCCTTTTTCTGGCCGGGCCCATTCCCGGAAAATCGCCGCCGGGGGAAACCAGATGAACTGAGAGCACGGCCCCCGTCCCGACACTGTCATTTCAGAATGCCGCGCGCAAGCCGTTGCATCGTCGTGGGCTCCCCCCACCACGTCACCCAGCGCGGGGTTGACGGCCGCGAGACCTTCTCCTCCGACGCCGACCGCATCGCCTACCTCGAACTCCTCAAGCAGAACCGCCAGGACGCCGCCGTCCGGGTGCTCGCCTGGTGCCTCATGAACAACCACGTCCACCTGATCCTGGTCCCGGAGCGAGAGGATTCCCTCGCCGTGCTCCTGCGCCGCACCCACGGCCGATATGCCCAGTACTACAACGTCCGCTCAGGCCGCACCGGCCACCTCTGGCAGAACCGCTACTTCGCCTGCGCCCTGGGACCGACCCACCTCTGGCGCGCCCTCGTCTACGTCGAGCGAAACCCTGTCCGCGCCGGCTTGGTCAGTAGAGCCGAACAGTACCGCTGGTCCAGCGCCCGGGCCCATCTCACCGGCCGCGACCCGCTCGGGTTACTGGACATGGACTGGTGGATCCGCGAAGGTGCCGCCGCCGAATGGCCCGAGCTGCTCGGTGGGCTCGACCGCGACGGACACCAGGAGCTGGTGCGCTGCACCTACGCCGGCCGCCCTTTCGGCGACGCCAGCTTCGTCGAGGAGGTCGCGGCCCGGTTCGGACGCCGCTGGACCCGCGGCCGCCCCCGCAAACAGCGCCTGTTTCTGACCACCTCCGCAGTCCCGTCTGATCGCCTCGCCGTCTGAGCCGCCCCGGCACCAAAAAAGGGACACACTCATGCCCAAAAATGAACACACCAAGCTGACGCATCTTCCTGACGCATTTTCCCCACCGCCCAAAAAAGGTGCCACACCAGGCTGACGGAATTTCGGGACGGAATCTCGGAAAAATGGGGACATACCAGGCTGACGGAATTTGTCGGACGGAATTTGCCCCCCCGCCCCCGCCGCGCTATCGTACTCATTGAAGGACGCGCCTTTCCCCGCACACGGCGCGACCCGTTCTGGGCTTATGGCACACTACGTCAAGATCGGAACCAAAAGCGAATTCGAGGGGCTTCAAGGCGGCCGCATGGTCGAAGTCGCCGGGCGCAACATCGCCGTCTTCAACGTAGGCGGCAAGCTCTACGCCATCGACAACGACTGCACCCACGTGGGTGGGCCCTTGGCCGAAGGCTTCGTCTCCGGCGAAATCGTCACCTGTCCCTGGCACGCCGCGCAGTTCGACCTCCGCACCGGCCAGGTCCTCGACGGGCCGGCGTCCGAAAATGTCCACGCCTACCCCGTGCGCATCTCCGGCGACGACGTCGAGCTCGAACTCCCGGACTGATGCCCCATCTCTCCAGTTAGCTCTCGCGACTCCGCTCAGCCCGCGCCTCCGCCCGCCTCAACCCAGAACGCCGCCCCCCGACGCCGCCCTCGCCCCGCCCCCCAATCTGCAAAGTCCCTTTTTCCACAACCACTCCGGCTCCCTCGAGCCAGACGCCATCCCAAAACTGGGGGAGGGCAAAGCAAAGTCCCCGTTGACCTCTCCGGCCGGACCAATGTACCCTTGCTCCGTACCGCCCGAAGAACCATGAAGCTCACACGCCGAAGCCTGTTCATCAGTGCGGCTGCAGCCGCGGCAGCCCGCGCCGCCGGGTCTCCGGAAACCGCCCTGCCGCTCATGCCCGGCCGGCGATTCTCCGGCGAAGCACTCCGCGAAATCGCCTTTCCCCTCGGCGGAATCGGCACGGGAACGATTTCCCTCGGCGGCTACGGCCAGCTTCGCGACTGGGAAATTTTCGGCCGCCCTGCCAAAGGCTCGCGCAACCCCTTCACCTTCGCCAGTATCCGCCTGGCGGGCGGCGGCCTGAAGCGGCCGATCATCCGCGTGCTCGAACGCCAACCCCTGCCCCCGTTCAACTTCCCGCACGGCGTCCCGCGCGAAACCAGCCTCGGCTTGCCGCGCTTCCGGAAGGCCGTCTTCGTCGGCGCCTACCCGTTCGCCCAGCTCCATCTCTCCGACGCCCGCGTTCCGGTAATGGTGACGCTCGAAGCCTTCAACCCCATGATCCCGCTGGATACCAGCGCCTCCAGCCTGCCCGCGGCCGTGCTGGAGTACACCGTCGCCTCGCGGGCCGACTCGCCCATGGACGTCGCCGTGGCCTTCTCGATGATGAACCCGGTCGGCGCGGCTGCCCTCAGCCTCCGAGGCGGTCGCCGCGGCCCGCACTTCGGCGGAAACCTGAACGAGTTCCGCCGCGAGAAGGGCGTCGCAGGCATCTTCATGTCTTCCCGCAAACTGCTGCCTGTGTCACCTCGCTACGGCACCCTGGCTTTGCTGACACACGACGGCGACCTCTCCTACCGCCTCCGCTGGGAGCACGGCTCCTGGTGGGACGAGTTCCACAAATGGTGGGACGAATTTCTCGAAAAAGGACGCTTCCCCAACAACACCGCTCCACCCTCGGAAAACGGCTATACCGAGTACTCGACGCTCGCCGTTCACTTCACCTTGGAGCCGGGCCGGAGCCGGAAAGTCATCTTCGTTCTGGCCTGGCACTTTCCCAACGTGGAGATCAACTGGACCAACGAAGAGAAACTCCGCGGCTTGGTGCTCAAGAATCACTACGGCACCCTGTGGCCCTCGGCTTGGGAGCCGGCGCGCTACCTGTTGGACCACTACGACTCCTTACGGCGGCGCTCGGAAGCCTACCGCGACGGCCTCTGGGGCTCCACCCTGCCCCCGGCCGTGCTCGACGCCGTCTCCAGCCAAGCCTCTATCATCCGCACGCCCACGGTCATGGTGCTCGAAGGAAACAAGACCCTGGCCTTCGAGGGCTGCAACGACGATTCCGGCTGCTGCCCCATGAACTGCACCCACGTCTACAACTACGCCCAGGCCATGGCCTTCCTGTTTCCCGAGTTGGAGCGCAGCATGCGCGAGACCGACTTTCTCGTCAACATGCGCGAGGACGGCAGCATGGGCTTCCGCACCGCCGTGCCCCTCGAAAAGGGCGGCCGCGTGCCGTTTCCCGCCGCCGACGGCCAGATGGGCTGTGTCATGAAGGTCTACCGCGAGTGGCAGCTCTCCGGCGACGACGCCTGGCTGCGGAAGCTCTGGCCCGAGGTCAAGCGCGCGCTTGAATATGCCTGGACCCAATGGGACGCCGACCGCGACGGCGTCATGGAGGGCGAGCAGCACAACACCTACGACATCGAGTTCTACGGGCCCAACACGATGATGGGGACGCTGTACCTCGGTGCGCTCACCGCTGCGGCGCGCATGGCCCGGCACCTCGGCGATACGGCCGCCGCTGAAGAGTACGAGCGGCTGGCGCGCACCGGCAGCACGAAACTCGATCAACTGCTGTGGAACGGTGAATACTACGTCCAGCGCATTGATGCCTCAAATCCCAAGGCCGCCCGATACCAGTACGGCGACGGCTGCCTCTCCGACCAGTTGCTCGGCCAGTGGTTTGCCGAAGTGATCGGCCTCGGCAAGCTCCTGCCGCCGGAGCACATCCGGCAGGCGCTGGCCTCCGTCTTCCGGTACAACTTTCGCGAGCATTTCGACGATTTCCCGAACGTCCAGCGGCTTTATGCACTCAACGACGACAAGGGCCTGCTGCTTTGCAGCTGGCCGCGGGGTGGCCGCCCGGAGCTGCCTTTCGTTTACTCCGACGAGGTCTGGTCCGGCATCGAGTACCAGGTGGCGGCACACCTGATCTACGAGGGCATGCTGAAGGAGGGGCTCACCATCGTGCGCGCCGTCCGCGACCGTCACGACGGCATCCGCCGCAACCCCTGGAACGAGTTCGAATGTGGAAGCCACTACGCGCGCGCCATGGCCAGCTGGTCGCTGTTGACCGCTCTGAGCGGCTTTCACTACTCCGCCCCCCGCCGCGAAATCGCCTTTCGTCCCCGCTACCGCCAGGCTGCCTTCCGGTGCTTGTTCTGCGCAGGCACGACCTGGGGAACCTACCGGCAGGACCCGACTCCGGGAGTCTTCGACGCCGCCGTCGAGATCAACGAGGGACACATTGAGCTGGCCCGGCTCCGTCTGCCCTTCTCCCGGCCCCGGGCGCGCCTGCAAGCATCGGCCCCTGCCGAATTGCGCCTGATGGAGGACGAGGCTGCGATCGAGTTCTCTCCGCCCCTCCGGCTCGAAGGCGGCCGGAAGCTCGAGGTTTCGCTTCAGTATTGATCCGCCGGCGGGACTCGACTGCGCGTCCTTTCTAGAAACTGAAGCCGAACTCTCCGAAAACGTTCACCCAGCGATCCTGCGTCCGCACGCCCGGCACATCGCCCAGCGGATCGCCCTCCGTATGTCCCCGGTACACTTTCGAGGTCGCGCCCACCCAGAAATGACGCCCGCTGTCCAGGGCGAAACGTCCGCCGAGCAGGCCGTAGTATCCCCACCCGCTCCGCGAACGGCACACCGGACAGGCAACGCGGACGAAATCGCTCGGCTGGCTCAACCGCTCCGAGTACCTCAAGTACGCACCCCCCGCGCCTCCGGACACGAGCACGCGCCCCGAAGCCAGCGGCAGAATCGCCCGCCCCCCGAAAGGCAGGAAAAACTGGTAATCCCGAATGCGCAGAAACCCGATCTGCGTCGGGAGAAAGTCCCGAATGCGTGCCGCCCGGAACACCGTATCCAGCCCGAAGTCCGCCTGGAAATACCGGTGCCAGCGGTAACCGTAGCCCACGGAAACCGCGCTGCTGTTGCTGAACGGACCGGCCAGCTCACCTCGCGGCAACCCGGCGCCCGCCCCTACCGTAATGTTGTGCCTCGGGTACCAGGACTGCGCCCCGAGCGGCAACGCCGCAAGCAAGACCCACGCCGCTTTCATGCTGCCCTTACTGACGGTCGGTGCCCTCCGGAGGTTCCAACCAGGACCGAAGATCCGCTCTCCCAAAACGAGCCTCCATTTTCCCCTAGAAGGGCTCCCGGACGTCAACCCGTGTTTTATAATTGCGTCAATCGTTGACATGGAGGGAATGACTGGGACCAGGCGCGCATTGTTCGCCGCCGCAACCTTCTCCGGCATCGTTTTGCTTGCGGGACTTGCACCCGCCGCCGAAAAGCGGGTAGGCATCAACGACTGCACTTTCGCCGTCAACCCGGAAGGCTACCTCAGCCGCGAGTCTCGACAGCGCCAGGACCTGTTCGATCGTGTCCGCGCCTTCGCGAAGTCGGGGCCGCGAGTCCTCGCGGCCTCCACAGTGCCGGCCGACCAGATCCCCCGCCGCAACTTCATTGACGACGAAATTTTCGGGCGCCTGGCGGCGCTCGGGATCCCTTCGGCGCCTCTGGCCTCGGATGCCGAGTTCCTCCGCCGCGTCACCCTGGATCTCACTGGCAGGCTTCCCACCCCGGAGCAGATTCGCTCCTTCCTGGCCGACACCTCCCCGGACAAGCGCGACCGGGCCATCGAGCGGCTCCTTGATTCCCCGGAATTCGTAGACCGCTGGACCCTGTGGCTCGGCGACCTGCTCCAAAACAACGCCCAGGCTTCCAACGTCAACCGCCAGTTCAAAGGCCGCAACGCCTTTCACGCCTGGATCCGTTCTTCCATCGCGCAGGACAAATCCTTCCGCGACATCGCCTACGAAGCCGTCTCCTGGCGCGGCAACAACTACGACAACGCCACCGGTGCGGTCAACTGGGCCGTCGGCGCCCGCACCCCCATGGGCCCCATCCAGGACACCTACGACGCCATGCTGGCCCGCACCGCAACCGCCTTCCTCGGCCTCGGCCACTACGACTGCCTGCTCTGTCACGACGGTCGCGGACATCTCGAGCAGGTCAGCCTCTGGGGCGCACGCGCCACACGGGCGGAAGCCTGGCGCATGGCAGCCTTTTTCTCCCGGATGCGACTCAACAACCGCCGGACCGATCAAAACGATTTCTACTACCAGAGCGTGGACGTCACCGATGCCGCAACCGGCTCCTACGCCCTCAACACTGACTACGGGAACCGTCCCGCCCGGCGCCCCATCGGGACGTTGACCAGCATCACTCCGGAATACCGGCTCAACCGCGCCACTCCCTCTGATGGCAACTGGCGCGCCTCTTTCGTGGACAACCTGATCCGGGATCCGATGTTCGCTCGCAACCTCGTCAACCGGATCTGGAGGCAAATCTTCAACTATGGTCTGGCCGAACCCGTGGATGCGCTCGATCCGGCCCGCTTGGAACCTTCGAGTCCGCCCGAGGAACCGTGGACCTTCCAGACCGCCCATCCGGCGCTGCTGGACCGCCTGGCCGCCGAATTCCGCAGCCTCGATTTCCACCTCCGGCCGTTCCTGCGCCTGCTGGTCCAATCCTCCGCCTACCAGCTCAGCGCGCGCTACGACGGCGAATGGAAGCTCGATTACGTTCCTCTGTTCGCTCGCCGCTACCCCAGACGTCTCGAAGGCGAGGAAATCCACGACGCCATCGCCCAGGCCACCGGCATCCCCGGCCGCTACACAGTGCAAGGCTGGACGGATCCTGTCCTGTGGGCGCTGCAACTGCCGGAACCCGTGGAGCCCCGCTCCAACCGCGCCGTAGCCAATTTCATGAATGCGTTCTTCCGGGGCAACCGGGACACGCAGCAGCGCAGTCAGTCCGGCTCCATCCTCCAGCAGTTGAATCTCATGAATGACAACTTCGTGCTGAGCCGCCTCCGGGTTTCCGCCTCGCCCACGCTGCGGGCCGCCGCACAGCTGCCCACCAACGGGGCGGTGCTCGACGAACTGTTTCTCCTGTTTCTTGGCCGGTTCCCGTCGGAGACCGAGCGCGCCGCAGGCCTGGCGCATCTGGACAAGGCCGCCACCCCGGAGCAGCGCCGCGCGGCCGTCGAAGACCTGGCATGGGTCTGCATCAACAAGACGGAATTTCTGTTCAGCTATTGAGAGGCAGAAGGCAATGAAGGATCGCTTTGGATTCGACTGGGGCCCGATCCCCGGAACGAACTTCTGGAGCCGCCCCCAAATCGGACGGCGCGTCTTCTTCCGGCACCTGGCCGCGGCTGTGGGCGGATACTTCCTGCTTCCGCACCGGCCTATGGAAACCGTCGCCCAGGCCGCCGTGACCCCCATCGCCAAGGCCGCCAACTGCATCTTCATCCTCATGGCGGGCGGCCCGAGCCATGTGGACACCTTTGACCTCAAGGAGGGTTCCTGGACGCCGCCGGAGTTCAACCCCACCAGCTACGGCGACCTTCGCTTTCCGCAAGGTCTGATGCCTTCGCTCGCCGAACATCTGAACTCCATCGCCTTCATCCGTTCCGTCCGCGCCTGGGCCGCCGTGCACGGACTTGCGCAGACCTGGGTCCAGATCGGCCGCAATCCCACGAGCGCCCTGGGCAAGATCGCGCCCCACATCGGTTCGGTCGTCTCGCTGGAACTCGGGCCGAAGAGCGAAAAGCAGATCCTCCCCGCGTTTGTTTCGCTCAACACGGGCGGCGGCGTCGGCGCCGGTTATCTGCCACCCGAACACTCGCCGTTTTTTGTTACGCCTTCCGGAACCGGCCTCGGCAACACGACGCACCGGCCCGAGGGTCGCGACGATCCGGATCGCTTCAACCTTCGCTACCAGCTCCTCCTTCAGATGGACTCCGAATGGCGCGCGGGCCCGGATCTCGGACCGGGACCTGCCGAAAGCGTCGTCTTCAACGAGCGCGCCCGCACGCTCATGTACAACCCTGCCGTCGAAGGCGTGTTCACCTTCGGGCCCGAAGAGCGGGCGCGCTACGGCAACAGCGCCTTCGGCAACGCCTGCATCACCGCACGCAATCTTCTGCGCGCGGACCTCGGCACGCGCTTCATCCAGATCACGGTGGGCGGCTGGGACAATCATTCCGGCATCTACACCGGGGCGCTCAATGCCGCCAACGAGAACTCTCTGGCCCGGCAGTTTGACAAGGCTCTGGGAGCGCTCATCGCCGATCTCAAAGCCGACGGCTCCTTCGACCGCACTCTCATCGTCGCCATGGGGGAGTTCGGCCGCACCGTCGGCCCCGTCAACGCCCAGAGCGGCCGCGACCATTTCTTGCAGCAGGCAGTCCTGATGGCCGGAGCGGGCATCCGCGGCGGCCGCGCCATCGGCTCTACGGACGCCGAAGGGCGCGCCACCGCCGAGCCGGGCTGGTCCCGCCAGCGGGATATCCGCCCCGAGGACATCGAGGCCACCATCTACTCCGCCCTCGGCATTGACTGGACCACGGTGCGCCACGACGACCCGCTCGGCCGCGGCTTCGAGTACGTCCCCTTCTCCGACCGCGACCTCTACGGGCCCGTCCACGAGCTCTGGAGCTAGCGCCGCTTTCAGGCCGGCGCCGCAGCCAGCCGCAGGAACCGCTCGTACGCCGCCTCCCAGCGCTCATCCGGCCTCGGTTCGAAGCGAGCGAGCTCAAACGAGCGCCGCACCAACTCCCGCGCCTCCTCCAGCCTCCGCAGATGCCCTGCCCCCATCGCCTGCACCAGCACGTTGCCCGTCGCCGTGGCTTCCGCCGGACCCGCCACCACCAGGCGCCCGGTCGCATCCGCCACCAGCTGGTTCAGCACGGCGTTGCGCGAGCCGCCTCCCACAATGTGGATCACTTCCAGCTTCCTCCCGAGCAACGACTCCAGGCTCTCCAGCACCTCCCGGTACCGCAGCGCCAGACTCTCGAACACCGTACGGCAAAACTCCCCCGGTGCCTGCAGCGATGGCTGGCCCGTGGCGCGGCAGAACGCCGCAATCTTGGCAGGCATCTCACCCGGGTGCAAAAATGCATCCGGATTCACCAGCGGCCCGAACGGCCGGGCCCCGGCCGCCATCTGCGCCAGCTCCTCATAGCTGTACCGCACGCCTTCCGCCGCCCAGGCCCGCCGGCATTCCTGAAGCAGCCACAGGCCGGCAATGTTCTTGAGAAAACGGATCCGCCCGGCGGCGCCGATCTCGTTGGTGAAATTCAACTCGAGCGACCGCTCGTTGATCAGCGGCTCTGCCAGTTCCACCCCCATCAGCGACCAGGTCCCGGAACTGATGTAGCACCAACTTTCCCCCTGGGCGGGCACCGCCGCCACCGCCGAAGCCGTATCATGACTCGCCGTCGCATACACGGGGACCGCTCCGAGTCCGGCCGCCTCAGCCACATGCCCCAGCAGCGGTCCGAGCAATGTCCCCGGCGGCACAATCTCCGGCAGAATGTGCACCGGCAGCCCCAGACGCTCGAAAAGCTCCGTAGCCCAGCGCTGCTCCACCGGATTGTAAAACTGAGACGTGCTGGCAATCGTCAACTCCGAACGCTGCACCCCCGTCAGCCAGTAATTGAACAAATCCGGCATGAACAGCAGCTTGTCTGCCGCTTCCAGACCGGGCGAACCCGCCAGCTTCATGGAGTAAAGCTGGTACAGCGTGTTGAGTTGCATGAACTGAATCCCGGTCTGCGCAAAAATCTCCTCCTTCGGCACCACCGCAAACGTACGCTCCAGCATCCCGTCGTTGCGCGTGTCCCGGTAGTGCATCGGATTGGCCACGAGCGCGCCGTCGCGGCCCAGCAGCGCAAAATCCACGCCCCAGGTGTCCACTCCGATGCCGTCCAGTGTAAGCTTCCGCTCGCGCCCGGCCGCCGCCAGGCCCTGCTCTATCTCGTAAAACAGCCGCAAACTGTCCCAGTAGAGGCCGGTGGGCAGCCGCACCGGCACGTTCGCAAAACGGTGCAGCTCCTCGAGCTCCAGCCGCGAATCCGAAAACGTCGCCAGCATCGCGCGCCCGCTCTCTGCGCCGAGATCAAACGCCAGGTAGTGCTTCATGGCCGGATTTTCAATGATAATCCGCCCGGCGCGCCGCACTCCCGCGAAACCCGGGGCCGCTCAATACCAGCCCGTTCGCCAGGGCGGCCTTACGCCCCTGATGGCTCCGCGGAAAGGTGCACATAGAATTCGCCAGTCACAGCAGTTGGAAAACTCAACCTCCTCGCCACTTCAACCATTTACTTCATACCCTCGGGCGTAACTTCACCAGCGCGCGGCTACACTCCCCCGGGGAGCCGCCAGAGCTCCCTCACAAAACTTCAATCCCCAAAGGAGATTCACCCATGGCAGCCATCTCGGAAGCCAAACTCGCCGCCAACCGCGCCAACGCCCAACACTCCACCGGCCCCAAAACCCCAGAGGGCAAGGCACGTTCCGCCCAAAACGCCCTCAAACACGGCCTCACCAGCCGCTCCCTCATCGTCCTGCCCGGCGAAGAAGAGGAATTCCACGCCCTGAAAACCTCCCTCTTAGCCGAGGTCCAGCCCGCCACCACCCTCGAGCAGCTCGTCTTTGACCAGCTCCTGGCCGCCGCCTGGAACCTCCGCCGCCTCCGCCGCCTCGAAGCCGAACTCTTTGACGGCGCCCGCGACCCCCTCACCGACCCGGCGCTGGAAGCCCGCCTCAACACCCTGGCCCGCTACCAGGCCCGCGCCGAGCGCTCCTTCTACCGCGCCCTCAAGGAACTCCGCACCCTGGAGACCCAGCGCGTCGCCAACCAGATCTACGCCCGGGCCACCGGCGAAGAGCTGCCCGATCTGGCCGACGCCGGCGAAGTGACCAAACGAACCCACCGCTACCGGCTCGAGGAGCTCTGGGCCGACCTCTTTGAACTCAACGAGCGCCGTGAGGGAGCCGCCTGGACCCGGCGGCA
>DATLYE010000051.1:0-9789 GCA_035575135.1 Bryobacteraceae bacterium | reverse complement strand
CACGATCATGTACCCGCCGCTGCACCGGCTTGCGGTCAGCGATAACCGACTGATCCGCTGGCTCGACCGGTTCCTCACCAACGTGGATCCCGAACCCCACCGCCGGACGTTCATGAAGCCGTTCATGCGCAGCTCGGCGGAATTTTGTTCGGCATGTCACAAAGTACACCTCGATGTGCCGGTGAACAATTACCGCTGGCTTAGAGGATTTAACGATTACGACAACTGGCAGGCGAGCGGCGTATCGGGTCAGGGAGCCCGATCTTTTTACTATCCCGCGCAGCCGAAAACCTGCTCGGACTGCCATATGCCGCTGGTTCCCTCCCGCGACCCGGGTAACATCAACGGCATGGTTCACTCCCACCGCTTCCCGGGCGCCAACACCGCGCTGGCCTACGTGAACCGGGACGAAAAACAGATGCAGGTGACCCGGGAGTTCCTGCAGTCGGGCTTCATCACGGTGGATGTGTTTGCAGCCTCTCCCGTGGAGGAACAGCCGGGCGCGATGCGTATGCTGCGCCGCTCCGGCGAAGGTCCGGAGCTGATGTCCTCCTTCGCAGTGGGGGAGGAAGCCGAGCAGACGGGAGATCTCTTTATCCGCGAGGTGGGGCGCCTGGCCGCGCCGCTGGACAAAGTCGGTACGAAATTCCAGCCCGGATCCACCGTACGTGTGGACGTGGTGGTGCGCACGCGGGCCATCGGCCATTTCTTCCCGGGCGGCACGGTGGACGCATTTGACGTTTGGCTGGAAGTGCAGGCCCGTGACGCGACCGGGCGGATCATTTTCTGGAGTGGAAAAGTCGAAGACGGCGGCCGGGGGCCTGTCGAGAAGGGCGCGCACTTCTATCGCTCTTACATGCTGGACGCCGAGGGCAATCCCATAAACAAGCGCAATGCCTGGCAGGCCCGCAGCGTGCTTTACGTCCGGCTGATTCCGCCCGGTGCCGCCGACGTGGCGCATTACTTACTCAGGATCCCGCGGGATGCTCAGGGGCCTGTCACGATCACCGCCAAGCTGAACCACAGGAAGTTCTCCTACTATTACACGCAGTTCTCCTATGCAGGGGAGCCGGCGCCCGGCCAGCCGCCGGAACTCGTCAGCGCCCACCACGACAGTCGGATCTTCACGTTTCATCCTTCGAACATTCCCAAGAACGTCTCCGGCCTGATCAAGGACCGGATTCCGGATCTTCCGATCCTGACGCTGGCCGAGGCGACGGCGAAGCTGGAGCTTGCCCGCCCGGGTGAGGAAACCCGGTGGGAGCCGGTGGTGCGCAAAGAAGACTGGGAGCGCTGGAACGACTGGGGTATCGGCCTTCTGCTTCAGGGAGATCTCAAAGGCGCCGAGTATGCATTCCGCCGCGTCACCGAGGCCGATCCCAACTATGCCGACGGATGGCTCAATGTGGCGCGCGCGCTGATCCAGGAAGGCCAGACCGAGGCGGCCAAGCCTTTCCTGGAACGTGCACTGCGCATCAACCCGAAACTCGGCCGGACTCACTTCTTCAAGGCCATGGTGCAGAAGGCCGACGGAGATTACGACGGCGCGCTGGCGTCCCTGCGCACGGTGGCAGCCATGTATCCCCGCGACCGCGTGGTCCTGAACCAGATGGGCCGGATTCTGTTTCTGAAGCGGGACTACCGGAGGGCCATCGAAGTGTTCCAACAGGTTCTGGCCGTGGATCCGGAAGATGTGCAGGCCCACTACAACCTCATGCTGTGCTACCGCGGGCTGGGCGACTTCGAGAACGCCCGCCGAGAAGAGAAACTGTTCCGGCGTTTCAAGGCCGACGAAGCCTCCCAGACCATCACACAAAAGCCGCGGTTGCTCAGCCCGGAGGACAACAACGAACGCCAGCGAATTCACGACCATGAGAGTGTTCCCCTTGACTAGGGCCCGGTTGCGCCCGATCGCAGCGGGACTGGCCGGCGCCGTGGCGCTGTCCGCACAAGTGGTCTTCACCGACGTGACGGCTTCCGCCGGCGTCAAGTTCGTTCACAACAGCGGGCGTGCCGGCAAGAAATGGCTCCCGGAAACGCTGGGCTCCGGCTGCGCCTTCTTCGATGCCGACGGCGACGGCTGGCTGGACATCTTCCTGGTAAACTCACGCGACTGGACGCCGCGCGGCCGCCGGTCTCTGCCGGCCCTTTACCGTAATAACCGGAACGGAACGTTTACCAACGTCACGGCGGGCTCGGGGCTGGATGTGGAACTTTACGGCTTGGGAGTCGCGATCGGCGATTTCGACAACGACGGCCGCGACGACCTCTACCTGACCGCCCTCGAAGGGGACCGCCTCTTCCGCAACGAGGGCAATTTCCGCTTCCGCGACGTCACGCGCCTGTCGGGGATCCGGAATGCGGACTTCGGCACCAGCGCCGCCTGGTTCGATTACGACCGCGACGGCAAGCTCGACCTGTTCGTCGCCAACTACGTCAAGTGGACACCCAAGGGGGATCTCTGGTGTTCGCTGGACGGAGCGACGAAGTCCTACTGCACGCCGGAATCCTATAAGGGCACTTCTTCGCGCCTGTTCCGGAATCTCGGCGGCGGCAAGTTCGAGGACGCGAGCCGCCGCGCGGGCGTGGACGATCCCACGAGCAAATCGCTGGGGGTGGCGATTCTGGATTACGACGGCGACGGCTGGCCGGACATTTTCGTGGCCAACGACACGCAGCCCAACAAACTGTACCGTAACAACCGGAACGGCACATTCACGGAAGAAGGTGTCTCCGCCGGTGTGGCCTTCGGCGAAGACGGCGTCGCCCGGGGGGCCATGGGCACTGACGCCGCCGACTATGACGGCTGCGGCCGCCCCCACCTGCTGGTCGGCAATTTCTCCAACGAAATGCTGGGGCTCTATCACAACGAAGGCAACGGCCTGTTCGTGGACGAGGCGCCGCGCTCGACGGTGGGCAAGGCCAGTCTCCTGACGCTGGCGTTCGCGGTCTTCTACTTCGACTACGACCTGGACGGACGACTGGATCTGTTCGCCGCCAACGGGCACATCGAAGAAGAGATTAACCGGGTGCAGCCCAAGGTCAGCTATCGCCAGCCGCCCCACGTGTTCCGCAATCTGGGCAAGGGCCGCTTCGAGGAGGTGACCCGGTCACTCGGGGCGGCCTTCGCGCGGCCGATCGTGGCCCGGGGCGCCGCCTACGGCGATTATGACCGCGATGGCGACCTGGATCTGCTCATCACGACCAACCACGGCCCCGCGTACCTGTTCCGCAATGACGGAGGCAACCGGAATCGGTGGATTTGCATCCGGACCCAGGGCACCAGGTCCAACCGGGACGGCATCGGCGCGGTGGTGCGGGTGGAGAGCGCCTCGGGGCGGCAGTGGCGCATGGTGCACAGCGGTTCGAGCTACTGCTCCCAGAGCGATCTGGCACTGACGTTCGGTCTCGGCCAGGACCCGATTGTGAAGGCCGTCGAGATCGAATGGCCCTCCGGACTCAAACAGCGGTTCACCAACGTCGCCACGAATCAGTTCCTGCTGGCGGTGGAAGGACAAGGCCTGCGCCCGGCGGCCGTGGCGCAGCCTGTGAAACGCTAGAGCTAGCTGCGACTACAATGGGTGTGTGAATCCCGAAGGCCGCCCGTGGGAGACGCACGTCATCATTCACTACGGCGAGACCGGGCTGAAGGCAGGCAACCGCCCGCGCTTTGAGACGGCGCTTGCCATCAACATCCGGCGCCGCGTTGCGGAAAAGGTGCGCCGCATCGGCGGGCGGCTCCTGCTCGCGCTGAGTGCGGGATCAGACCGGAGCCGCATCCGCCAGGCGCTCGAGGAGACCTTCGGCATCGCGAATTTCGCCTTCGCCGCCCGCGTGCCCCTGGATTTCGACGCCATCCGCGCCAAGGCCGTAGAGATTGCGACGCAGGCCCGCCCGGGCTCGTTCAAGATCGCGGCACGGCGCGCCAACAAACGCTTCCCGTTCACTTCGGAGGAGATCAACCGCCAGGTGGGGGCGGCGGTGGCGGCCTCAGGCCGTACGGTCCGGCTCCAGGAGCCGGATTTGACGATTCACATCGAGGTCGCCTTCGATGCAGCCTACCTCTACACGGACGTGCTGGCAGGTCCGGGCGGGCTGCCGGTGGGAGCTTCCGGGCGCGTGATGGCGCTCGTCTCGGGAGGCATTGATTCACCGGTCGCCGCGCTGCTGGCGATGAAGCGGGGTTGCAAGTGCATCCTTGTGCACTTCCACAACTACTCCTTCTACGAAGCGGCGGTGCGCCAGAAGATCCTGGACTTGGCGGCCGTGCTGGCGCGCTTCAACGGGCGCACCCGCGTGCTCATCGTGCCCTTCCTCGACCTTCAGAAAGGCATCGTCAACAAGACTCCCGCCGAATCCCGCATGCTGGTCTACCGCCGCGCCATGTTCCGGATCGCCGAGACGCTGTGCGAGCGCGAAGGCGCCAAGGCGCTGGTCACCGGCGATAATCTGGCCCAGGTGGCCTCCCAGACTCTCGACAACCTCCGGGTCATCTACGCCGCCGCGCAGCGGCCTGTGATCGCGCCTTTGATGGGATACGACAAGAACGAAATCGTCGGGCTTGCGCGCCGGTTCGGGACCTACGACATCTCGATCCGGCCCTACAGCGATTGTTGCTCCGCGTTCGTGGCGCGCCACCCCACCACCCGGGGGCGACTGGAGGAGATCGAAGCCTGGGAGCGGGAGGCGGACCTGGATCCGCTCATCGCCGCGGCGGTCGAGCGCACGGAAACCGTCGTGGTCCGGCCTTCGGGCGTAGAGCGTCCTGTCATAATCTGATTCTGGCCCATGGAACCCAAACTCCCTCTTGCTGCGATTACCGACGAGTTCTCTCCGGACCTGGAGACGGCCGCCGACGCCATGGCGCGCATCGGGATGTCCGGGGCCGAATTGCGCGTGCTTTGGGGCAAGAACGTCATAGACCTCAGCGACGCCGAACTCGAGCGGGCGCGCGAGATCCTCGACGCCCGAGGCTTGCGCGTCATTTCCATCGCTTCGCCGATTCTCAAATGCGTGCTGCCGGACGCGCCCGAAGTGGACCGCCGCTTCCAGCACGACGTCTTCGCCTCGCGCCACAGCTACGAAGACCAGCCTCGACTGGCGGCGCGGGCCTTCGAAATCGCGCACAAAACCGGCGCGCGCATCATCCGCGTCTTTTCCTACTGGCGCACCGTGGACCCGTCCAAGGTATTCGACCGTGTGGTAGAGGCTCTTCGAGGACTGGCCGAGCAGGCGGCCCGCGAGGATCTCGTCATTGCGCTGGAAAACGAGCACGCCTGCAACCTTGCGACGGCGGCAGAATCCGCGCGGGCGCTGGAGGCGGCGAAGCACGCCCACCTGAAGTTGGTCTGGGATCCCGCCAATGCTTTCGTCGCCGGGGAGGTGCCCTTCCCGGATGGGTATGGTCTCCTGCCGAAGGAGCGGATCGTGCACGTGCATGTGAAAGACTGCCGTCTCCGCGATCACACACCCGAGTGGGGACCGGTCGGAACCTGCTCGATCGACTGGAGGGGCCAGATTGCCGCACTGCTCGCCGATGGCTACGGGGGCTACCTGAGCCTGGAGACCCACTGGCCCGGCCCCGGCGGTGACAAACTGCAGGCCAGCACAATCTGCGGCTGGAATCTGAAAAGCCTCGCTTGCAACTAATCCGGCCCGGCACACTGGCGGAACCGGCGGCGGCCGCCGCCTATATTTTCCTTTACATCTGGTGCCTGCGCGGCAGGTATCCGCTGGCCTGGCTGCCGCTTGCAGGCTTCTTGTTGTTTTCTCACGTGCGGCGCAGGGAGACTGCCCGGCGCCTCGGGCTCAACGGGCCCTGGCGCGAGCCGGTGCGGCAACTGGCGCCGTGGGTAAGCGGGCTCGTCGTGGGATTACTGGCGTCAGGCGCCGGCTTGGGGACCATTCAGCGTTTTCCGCCGCAGCGCCTGGCTGCCAACCTGGCGCTCTATCTGGCCTGGGGACTCGTGCAGCAATACTTGTTGAACGGCTATTTCCTGAACCGGCTGCGTGCAGCTCTGCCGGAGCGTGCCGCCATCGCAGTCGCGGCCCTGCTGTTTAGCGGCGCGCATGCACCGAATCCATTTCTGATGGCCGTTACGCTGGCCGCAGGCATTACCAGCAGCTGGATTTACCTACGATGGCGGAACCTGCTACTGCTCGGTGGTCTGCACGGCCTTGCCGGCTTCCTGTTGCATCTGGTCGTTCCGGATTGGATCGCGCGAAATTTCCTTGTAGGACCCCGTTATTTCCAGTGGAGCCCATAGAGTCTGGCGTTTCATATCGTTGCGGCCGCGACGCAGTGGCACGGGGCATACAGCCTGAATCGGCTTGCTAGTTCGGGAGCGGTATTGACTTTCGTTTTTTTTTTTGTAATCTGAAGTGGGAGGTCGGCCGTGAGCCGTCCCGGCCGCCAAAGCGCCCCGGCGTGGCTCACCACCCTTGCAGTCATCTGGTGCCCCGTTCTTGGCGCTGCACAAGGTTCCCCAAACGAAGTCCTTGCTTTAGTCAACGGTGAGGCCATCACCGCGGACCGCCTGGATGCGGAACTTCGCCCGCAACTGACGCAGCTCGAGCAGCAGGCCCGGCGCCTCCGCGAAACGATGCTCGTGAAGCTGATCGAAAACCTGCTGCTGGAACAGGCGGCGCGGAAAGAGAATCTCACAATCGAAGAGTTCCTCAACCGGCGACTGGAGCAGAGTGCGGTTTCGGACCAGGAAGTGGAGGCCGCCTGGTCAAAGAGCCGCGAGCGCTTCCCCGGAGCCTTGGCCAGTGAGGCCAAATATCGCATTCGCCGCACCCTCGAAGACCAGCGGCGATCGGAGGCTATTCGGCGGTTAATCGAGGAGCTGCGCCGGCAAGCGAGCATCGTCAACTACCTGACTCAGAAGACCGCGGCCGAGCTGGCCGCGGGCGTTGGGGCCGTGACCGGGGCGGGCAGTGCTCCCGTCGAAGTTGTGGAGTTCGCTGACTTCGAATGCCCCTTCTGCCGCAAGGCGCAACCGGTTGTCCTTCGGGCGCTCAGCAGATGGCAAGGGAAACTGCGGTTGGTCTTACGTCATTTCCCGTTGCCCCGACATCCGCATGCATTCCAAGCTGCGGTGGCGGCAGTTTGTGCGGAACGCCAGGGACAACTCTGGGAGTACCGGAGGGCTCTGTTCGAGCACAGCGGGCCGTTGGACGAAGCCGCGCTGCTGTCGCTTGCGGAAGCGCACGGCCTGCGCGCGGCGGAATTCGCCCAATGCCTGAAGGATCCGACTGCTGCCGAGCGTGTGCAGCGGGACATCGAGCTCGGCCGCAGGGCCGGAGTTGCAGCCACACCCACGTTCTTTGTAAATGGGCGCCGCGTGGAGGATTTCGCCCAACTGGAAACGGCCATTGAGGAGGCGTTGCAGCATGCGCAGGCGAATCCGCCGTAGCGGGATGTTGTGCGCGGCGTTTCTCGTTGCCCTGTGGCGGGCGCCTCTCGAGGCGGGCGCCCCCAAGGAGGTCACCGCCCGGTGGGAGGAGCTGGCCCCGCTGGTCGAAAAACGCGAGATCGAGACGGTGCTGGCCAACGGCGTGCACATCCGCGGCCGGGCCGAGCAGGTACTGCCGGAGGCCCTCGTGGTCGAGATCAAGCGCACCTCCGATCCCAACCTGGTCCCCAAAGGCCGCACGCGCGTGGCGCGGGAGTCCGTTTCCGTGTTGACAGTGCGCTGGAAGCGGCCTTTGGCACGCATCCTTCTGCCTGCCGCCCTTTTCTTCTTAGGACAGGCGGCCTGGAGTGGAGTATCTGCCGCGGCTGGAAGGGAACCGGGTGAGGCAGAGGCTTACGTGGCGACCTTGCTGTGGACGATCGCAGGGTACGGGATCGGGGATGTCGTGGATCGGCGGCGGCTGACAATCCGGATTGTTGCGTCACTTGCATCGCCTGGCCTGTATTCCGTCATCCGATCTGAGGGAAAAGACAACGAGTGATTGCAAGGCTCTGTCAGATAGCTTCGCTTTGCGGAGGTGTGTTTGTCTTATCGGACCTGCATACAGCGACTTGTCGGCTCTCCGTCGCAGGTCTCAATCGAGAGCGTGTCGTTCCGGCGTGGGGGATCCTTGACCAAGAGTGCGGCGGAATTGGGGACTCTTGGCACAGCGCGCCGTACGGAATCTGGGGAGTGGATTGCAGCTACGGAGTGCGAGTGGACGGAGATCAGTTCCAAGGTTGGTACTGGGAGCATCCGCACCTAGAATGGAATTCATGCACGAGCGAGTACGCACCTGTGAGCGATCAGGGGAGTCGCACACGTGAAGATGTTCACGGCTCAAAGTACGTAGACGTCTGGGTCGGCTGCCCGAAGGACACCGACGGCGACGGGGACTGCGACCAAGGCGGTTGTAAAGACGTCTGGTCCTGCGCGCGGTAAGGCCGCAGACCTCACGACCATGAAGGCGTGGCGGCATGTGCAGGCGAATGAGCCGTAGCGGGATGTTATGGGCGGCGTTTCTCGTTGCCCTGTTGGCCGCGCCTCTCGAGGCGGGCGCGCCCAAGGAGGCCACCGTCCGCTGGGAGGACGTGGCGCCGCTGGTCGAAAAACGCCAGATCGAGACGGTGCTGGCCAACGGCGTGCACATCCGCGGCCGGGTGGAGCGGGTACTGCCGCAGGCCCTCGTGGTCGAAGTCAAGCGCACCTCCGATCCCAACCTGGTCCCGAAAGGCCGTACGCAGGTGCCGCGGAAGCTGCTTTCATCTTTCACGGTCCGCTGGCGCGAAGGCCCGGCTCGTGCACTCCTGGCCGTCGGTTTACCCCTCGCTGTACCTTACTTTTTGTTTGCATTGGGCCTCGAAGGCGACGATTTGAATCCGCGCCCAGCGAACTTCGTAGTCTTCGGGGTTGCCCCGGTGGTGGGTTACCTGCTGGGCGCGGCAATTGATACCAAGAGCCTCCGCGTCGTCCTGGAGAAGCCGTGCCCGGCGCCTGCGCGCGCCTCCTCCGGTGATACGAGGGACCATGCCCCCATAGGGGAGGGCGATTGCAATGGGCACCGGCCGGAGCTCCCACGGAGAACGACTGCTCAAGCGCCGATGCCCGACGCGGAGCAGGCCGGGGATCCAGAATGCCGATCTGTCGCGCGGCCGCAAGGCGTGGCAGTTAGCGTAATTCCCCTGACGCCTCCGCCCGGACTCGATAGGAGGTAACCATGCTTGGGTCCATGTCTCTGGCCACAGCGATTGCCGCAATGTCGGTCCTGCTCTCCGTCCCCGCCTTACCGGCGACTTGCCGGCTCTCAGTTGCCGGGCTGAACCGGGAGAGATTCGTTCCGGGCTGGGCTCCGCTTGGCCAAGAGTGCGGAATGGAAGAGCCATTGTGCTTCCACTCGGCGCCGTTCGGCAACTGGGGTGTGGATTCCAACTATGGCACGCGCGTCGATGGCGATCAATTTCAGGGCTGGCATTACGGGGACGGCCACCATCAGTGGAACTCGTGCACCTATTTCTACCCTTGCCCCGACTCGAGCTGTCGCTACTGCAACTATCCTTGGCCGTCCTGTACGGACCAAAAAACGATTGGCGCCGTCAACACTCACGGTTCCAAGTACGTAGACGTATGGGTGAGCTGTCCTGTGGACACCGACGGCGACGGGGACTGCGACCAAGGCGGTTGTAAAGACGTGTGGGCCTACGGGGAGAACAACAACTGGGTGAGGTTATTCGAACTGGATTTCGATATTTTCTGGTGTCACGCAGACGACTATGTGGATACGCTGTACTTCCCTCCGACCGAAGTGAATCTATTTTGCGAGCCGGGCTATTGC
>DATLYE010000050.1:0-115908 GCA_035575135.1 Bryobacteraceae bacterium | reverse complement strand
GCTGGGTGTCCCGTTTCGAGGAACGTGCGCGCAGACGGACACCCAGCGGGGTGCGCAAGACGGAAGGCGGCTTGACGGGCCAGTCTTGGAGAAGCCGGCCGGGACGACCTTCTCGGCCCGACCGATCAAGGCCTTACGGTGGTGGCCGGCCGGTGGTACCGGTTCAACTGACGGGGCACTTTCCTTCGCGTCTCTGCTTTAGGGAACCGATTCCCTCCTGTCCCGCTCTTCTCCCAATCTGACCGGAGCGGCAAGCTTCGTTTCACCGCCGGAGGCGGATTCCCGAAGCGCAGAAAGCACCAGACGATGCCAAGATCGTACTGCTCGGCGATGCGCGGGTCCGGACCGCGTGCGCAGGGGCCCGCCGGGGGAACCCGGACGGGCACTCTGTTTTGAGGGTAGCGGGGGACGCAGGTCCGGCTTCGGGGTTGGGCTCGGTAAGTGCCTGAAAAGGAAACAAGAAAGATTTTGCGGAGGGCTGTGAACGGCGAATGCGGCAAGGCGGGTGCGAAGGGTATTGGTGAGCGCGGCGGGGTTACGTATACTGATGCTGGTGGGCGGAGGGCGGCTGGCATCGCGGATCGGGCAACGGATCGAGTTGCCCGGGCATTTCGACGTGCCCGTCATCCTCGAAGAGGCGCGCCCGCTCGGGGACTCCGACGGGGCGGGCTACGAATGCCGGGTGCGGCTGCCGGACGGTTCGCTGGCCGAGGCGGTGATCTCGGGTGAGGAAGCCGCCGCGCTAAAGAGGTGCGTCGCCAACTGGCGCGCTGATCGAGCGGAAGGCGGCACCACCGTTGTTTGAATCCGTGGAGGGTGCGCGAAGGATATGACGATTCAAGCCACAGATCCGCCCTGGGCGGTCACCGCTGAGAAGATTCAAGCCGCGATCCAGCGAATCGTGGAGTTGGCGCAGCCACGCAAGATCATACTGTTCGGCTCCTACGTGCGCGGCGAGACGAACATTCACAGCGACGTGGATATTCTGGTTGTGGTCCCCGATACGGTGCGGGACCGGCGAAAGGAAAGCGTGCGACTGCAACGCGCGTTGCGGGATATCTTGATGCCCATGGACATCCTGGTGGTGCCGGAATCGGAATGGGAGGCATTCAAGGACGCGCCAGGACTCATTTACCGGGAGGCGTGGACTACGGGAAAGATCGTTTATGGGTCCTGAGCGCCCCATCCCGCCGCCGGGCTCGCCAGGGCAATGGCTGGAATTTGCCGAAAGCGACTTACGGCTGGCGGAAGTGGCCGCCGCCGACGCTGTCATCCGGCGGGAGCAAGCCTGTTTCCATGCACAACAGGCGGCGGAAAAGGCTATCAAGGCAGTTTTGGTGCTGCATAAAGCGGGTTTCCCTTACACCCACAGCCTCGAGCATCTGCTCGCGTTAGCGGAGAGGCACGGAATTCCGCTGCCGGCACCGGTTCGCGAAGCGGGATTCCTGACTCCATACGCTGTGGAGGCGCGTTACCCCGGACCGTGGCCGCCGGTGAGTGAGGCCGAGCTGCAAAACGCGTTGCGCATCGCCGGCGAGGTTGTGGAATGGGCAAGAAAGATCATCCGGCAAGCGCAACAAGCTGAGCCATGAGCACAACAGCACTGCGCCCCTGGACCGAACTGGTCAAGCGGCGGGCGATCCCCACCCGTGGTCAACCGCGGTGCGGTACCTGCTGGCCATCGAGCGGGTGGAAGGCAGGAAGCAGCAGCTGCGGCTGACCAAGGAGCAACTCGATCAACTCAGGGAGAGGAAACGGACCGAGGAGGCGGCGGAATCGTGCTTGCGCGAGCTCTACGGTGCGGTCTGGCTGCTGCGGGTGCAGGACGGGGAGCCGGAAATCGAGAAGGTGGAGCGGGGCGGGCGTCCTTTGCAGGCGACCGGGATTCATGAGCGGGTCATGGAGTTGTCGACCGGCGTAGGGACGCCACGCCTGCACGGGAGCGTGACGCCCCGGAAAGTGGCCGAGCGGGTCGGGCTGGGCGAGGGGGAGCCGCCGGTTGCGGGGATTCGGGCGGCTGAGGTGGTCGAGTCGTTCTTCCGTGATCTGACGCCGCCGCGACTGGAATCGGAGGCGGCCGTACGCAAGGCGATCGCCCGGGGGGTCAAGGACGGGGTTTTTGGTTATTTCAGCGGGACCGTGCCGGTGCTTGGCAGCGACGGGAAGTTCCAGGTGAGCCGGGAGCGAGTGGCGTATCAGAAGGAGATCGCCGAGGACGAGGTTGATCTGGAGTCGGGTTTTCTGATCGCGCCCACGGCGATTCCGGAGGCGCCGGCGGCTGGTACACCGGTGGACACAGGCGCCTCGACGGGCAGCGGTGTGACCCCTCCGCCTGTGGGCCCGGGTGCCGATGTGGCGCCGCCGCAAGCGCCGCCCACTTTGAAGACGCGCATTGCGCTGGCTTTTGAAGCCACACGGGAGCAGGTCTTCAAGGCCTTCCCGGCGATTGCGAACCTGGCGGACCGCTCCGACGGCGGCAGGGTGAAGCTCCGGGTGGAGGGCACGTCGGCGTCCGGCTTCGATGCGGCCTGGCTGCGGAACGCGGTGGAAGAGCCGCTGGATGAGGCGGATATCAAAGTGAGGCGGGAGGAGTAGGGCCGCGGGTTGGACCCGGGCGGGCGTGGCATGGTCCGTCGAGGGAGGGGGTGTCTCGGGGGCGGGGAGCGCCGGCGAAGGCTTACGTATACTGAAGCTGGTGCGGCCGGCGTCGCGTTCAGGATCCTGCGGTGCGGCTGGGTCACGCCGAGCGGGAGGTCGTGACGGCGCGGCTTTACGAGATTGCGGCGGAGGCGATTGAAGGCGGCGGGAGAAGGGAGGGCAGCAAGTGAACGAGAGCATCCGAGCAACGGTCTCGCGGCTAAAAGACGGCCTCGCGGAGATATACGGCGAGCGTTTGAAGGGAGTTTATATTTTCGGCTCGTATGCGCGCGGCGAAGCTGACGAGGAGTCGGATCTGGATGTTCTGATTGTCTTGGACCGCGTAGATGACTACTCGAGCGAGATCGAGCGCACGAGCGCACTGGTTTCGCAGCTCTCGTTGGAATGCGGGCGGAGCATCAGCCGTGTGCTGGTTTCAGAAGAGCGCTGGCGGGAAGATCAGAGCATGTTCTTTGTGAACGTGCGCCGGGAGGCGGTGGCGGCTTGACCGAGGAGGCACGCAAGTTGCTCGAAAAAGCGCGGCGGGCCCTGCGAGCGGCGGAGTGCCTGAAGAAGGACGGCAACGAGGAGTTCGCCGCAGGCCGGGCCTACTACGCGATGTTTCACGCTGCACAAGCTTTATTGCGCGAGAAAAACCTCCAATACAGAAAGCACGCCAGTGTACATGCCGCGTTCGGTGAGCACTTCGCGAAGCCGGGCTGCTGGACCCTAAATACCACCGGTGGTTGCTAGATTCTTTCGACGAGCGACTGCGAGGCGACTACGATGTAGAGGTCCTGATTGATCCCCAATCGGTTTCGCGCCGTATCGAGCAGGCCCGAGAGTTTTTGGAAGCCGTGGAACGCTTTATCGAGGGTGGACAGTGAGGGACGACTGCAGGCTAATCGAGGACTTGCGGCCCACCGGGCGATCAGCAAGGAGGCGGCGCGGGACGAGAAGTTCCAGGTGAGCCGGGACCGGGTGGCGTATCGGAAGGAGATCGCCGAGGACGAGGTTGATCTGGAGTCGGGTTTTCTGATCGTGCCCGCTGCGATTCCGGAGGCGCCGGCGGCTGGTACACCGGTGGACACAGGCGCCTCGACGGGCAGCGGTGTGACCCCTCCGCCTGTGGGCCCGGGTCCTGATGTGGCGCCGCCGCCGCCGCAAGCGCCGCCCACTTTGAAGACGCGCATTGCGCTGGCTTTTGAAGCCACACGGGAGCAGGTCTTCAAGGCCTTCCCGGCGATTGCGAACCTGGCGGACCGCTCCGACGGCGGCAAGGTGAAGCTGCGGGTCGAGGGCACGTCGGCGGCGGGCTTCGATGCGGCCTGGCTGCGCAACGCAGTGGAAGAGCCGCTGGATGAGGCGGACATCAAAGTGAGGCGGGAGGAGTAGGGCCGCGGGTTGGACCCGGGCGGGCGTGGCATGGGCCGTCGAGGGAGGGGGTGTCTCGGGGGCGGGGAGCGCCGGCGAAGGGTTACGTATACTGAAGCTGGTGGCTGGAGGGCGGCTGGCGTCGCGGATCGGGCAAGGGATCGGGCGGGCCGTTGAGAGCGCAGCGCGAAACAAAAAGGAACGTGGGTTTATGAGCGATGGCCGGATGGGGTGCGTTCCCGGGTCTATCGCGCGTATCGAGGCATTAGGTTATCGCTGTTTGCGCTACGTCTCGTGTGGCTTGCAGCGGTTTCACGTTCTGGTGGGCCCGAACGCGAGCGGCAAGTCCACATTCCTCGATGTTCCGGCATTTCTGGGGGATTTCTTGCGCGCGGGGCTGATCGGAGCGGTCGAGGGAAATGCCAGGCTCTCAATCCCACACCGGGCGCGAGACGCGAAGCAGCTCACATGGATGCGCGAGCGCGAGGTGTTCGAGCTGGCGATCGAAGTGGTCATGCCTCCGGACCTTCGGAAGCGTCTCAAAAACGGCAACACGCATCTTTGTCGCTGTCGCTACGAGATCGCGGTGGATGTTTCCGGACCGCTGCGGGTGGTGTCCGAGAACCTGTGGCTGCGGCCCGAGGAGCAGGCTTCGCGATGGGTCCAGAACGGGGGCAGCGCTCAGAGGACGCTCTTCCCCGAACCACCGAAGCCTCCGGAGAGCATCGTGCACCCTCCGCGAAAACGCACGCCCGCCGGCTGGAAAAAAGTCATCGGCAGGGGTGACGAGCCGGAAAGAGTCACGTTTTCGTCGGAGACGTCGGGGTGGCATCATCCATTCCGCGTGGCAGCCGACAAGGCGGCACTCGGGAGTGTGCCGGAGGACGAAGAGCGGTTCCCAGTGGCGACGTGGTTCCGCGAGCTCCTGACCGAGCGCGTGCAGCGGCTGGTGCTGTCCAGTGAGGCGATGCGCCTGCCGAGTCCGCCGGGACGTGCCAGGGGCTATCTTCCCGACGGCTCTAACCTGCCCTGGGTCGTTCACGCCCTTGAAAAGGAACACCCGGGCCGTTTGAAGGACTGGGTCGCGCACGTCCGCGAGGCCTTGCCGGACATCGAGCGCATCGAGACCCGGGAGCGGGAAGAAGACCGGCATCGCTATCTTGTCTTGAAATACAAGAACGGGCTCGTGATTCCATCCTGGCTTGTTTCCGACGGGACGCTGCGGCTGCTTGCCCTGACGTTGCTCGCCTACATACCGGATGTTTCCGGTATCTATCTGGTGGAAGAACCGGAGAACGGCATCCACCCGCGGGCGGTGGAAACAGTCTACCAGTCTCTGTCCTCGGTCTACGGGGCCCAGGTGCTCCTGGCGACGCACTCTCCCGTGATGCTGAGCATGGCGAGCGCACGGGAAGTCTTGTGCTTTGCGCGCGACGAGCATGGAGCAACAGACATCGTCTCGGGGGACGAGCACCCCACGCTCAAAGAATGGCGAGGGAAGCTAGATCTGGGGACTCTCTTGGCAAGCGGAATCCTCGGATGAGCGATCTGATTTGTCTCGTACCGGACAAAAACACCGAGGCGGCCGTAGAGGAGCTGTTCGAACGCCATGAAGCTCTCGGGATGCGTTGCATCAGTGCCAAAGTGGTGGTCCATCCGCGGAGAGACCCCGGCGTTTTCCACGAAGGCGTCGAATTCGTGCGTTCTGTCCAAACCGCGTACCAGCACGGGCTTCTGCTGCTGGATGCGGCATGGGAGGGTGCACCTCCGGATATTCAAAAGCAGCTCGATCGAGAGCTGGCGAAAGCCGGGCTGGGCGGCTGGGCACGTGCCATCGTGATTGCGCCCGAACTCGAGGCCTGGGTGTGGAGCGATTCACCGCGCGTCGCAGAGGCGCTGGGCTGGGCCGGGCGCCAGCCAGCGCTGCGGTCCTGGCTCGAGCAGGAAGGACTTTGGGGGGCCCAGGACCCGAAGCCGAAAGAACCTAAAAAGGCGGTGGAACGCGCTCTGTGGCAGGTGCAAAAGCCGCGGTCGTCGGCCATTTATCGGACACTCGCGCGAAGAGTGGGCGTTGAAAGGTGCCGGGATTCTGCGTTCTTGCGCCTGCGGGAGACGCTGCAAGAATGGTTCGGAGCGTAACCGGTGAGTAGTTCAGTGACTGGGGTGACGGCCCGGCGAGTGTGGCTGCTGCGCGGCCCGTCGGGTGGGATCCGTTGGGGGCCGTGGCGTGTTGGGGGCCGGTGGGAAGTGTGATAAAGTTGGTGGTCTTCGAAGGGCGGTATGGCCGAAGAGGATAAGGCGCAGCAGAAGGCGAGCGGCCTGAGGCGCGTTCTCGGCAGCTCGAGACCGGCCGCGGGAGATGTCCGCAGACTGAGCGCACGTCATGGCTGAGTGGCTGAATGAAGCCGAGGTTGCCAGCGTTTTGGAGAAAGCCAAGTGGATAGAAGAAGATGTGGAGTGGCGGAGGCGGCCCGGATATCAGGAGTTTTCCGTCGAGGTTCGGTCGGAATCCGTCGGGCACGCAATGGTTTTGAAGGGTGTGATCACGGAGGCGACAGGCTATTTTAAGCTACACCTGTTTGCGGGCTCGCAGCCGATCGTAATGCTGCACGCCGGCAAGGTGCACCACAATCCGGACTGCGAAAAACTGCACGAACGGATTCACAAGCACGTGTGGACGGATGCGTATCGGGAAAAGCGAGCGTATGTTCCGACGGAGTTAACGGTCTCCGACTGGGCGAGCGTGTTTCACGGTTTCCTCAGGGAATGCAACATCGGCTTCAGGGGGCGGTTCGTGGCTCCTGCGATCCAGAGGAGGCTGTGGTGAGGCTAAACTGCGCGATGGTTGAAGAAAGTCTGCGACGCGAACTCGGTCCTTTGTTTGCCTGTCGTGAAGAGGACGGACGGGTGGTGATTGTCACGCCGCTCGAGTACCCTGACGGAGACCTGATGGAGTTCTATCTCATCCAGGATGCGGAAGGTCTTGTCGTGACGGACCTGGCCGAGACGGTGGCCACTCTGGCTGCATACCGATTCGACGTAGAAAGTACTCCGAAGAGACGGAAATTGTTCGAAGGAGTGCTCCAAGCACAGGGAGTTCATTGGTTTCGGGGGGAGCTCCGCCTGTTGGTGGAGTCTGAACGAGAAATCGCGCCCGCAGTGATTCGTCTCAGTCAGGCCGCCCTCCGTACGACCGATCTGCTCTTCACTGCCCGCTTCGGGGCGGGCACGACGTTCAAGGAAGACGTTGAAGAGTATCTGGTCGAGCACGAGATTCCGTACCAAGCGGACTATAAAACGACAGGACGCTCCGGACAAACCTATACGGTTGACTTCTATATCGAGAGGAAGCGCCAGCCAATCCTGATGCAAACGCTCTCGACGGGTGCGCCCAGTTACGCGGAACAGCTGGTGAGCCGGGCGGTTCGCATGTGGTACGACCTGAGGCGGATTAACGGGCGGTTTGCTTACACCACGCTGCTTGATGATTGCGAGAAGGTCTGGACAAAGGAGCACCTCGAAATCCTGGAGAGTCTGTCCGAACTGGTGGTCTGGAGCGAGCGGCACCGTTTATTGGATCTCACAGGGGTCGAGCCGAAGGGCTGAAGGGCTTTTCAAGGCTGTTCACGTTTTTGATAAAGTTGGTGGTCTTCGAAGGGCGGTATGGCCGAAGAGGATAAGGCGCAGCAGAAGCCGGCGGCGGGCGGGCATGGGGCGGCCAAGGGGCCGGCGCCGCCTCCGCCCATGGCCACGACGCCGTGGGAGAGCGAGCTGACCCGCGCCCTCAAAGACCGCTTCGGCGAGCAGATCCTTGAGTTTGCCAGCTACCGGGGCCAGGAGTTTCTGGTGGCCCGGCCGGAGGCGGTCGTGGGAATCCTCCAGTTTCTGCGCGACGAGGCCGGCTTCGATTACCTGGTGGACATCACGGCGGTGGACTATCCGGAACGGGCCGAGCGCTTCGATCTGGTCTACATCGTTTACAGCTTCAGCCGCAACCAGCGCATCCGCATCAAGACCCGGATTGCCGAGGGCTACCAGCCGGGCACGGCGACGGGCGTCTATCCCGGCGCCAACTGGCTCGAGCGGGAGGTCTTCGACATGTTCGGAATCGAGTTTGCCGGACACCCGGACATGCGGCGCATCCTGTTGCCGGAGGACTGGGAGGGCCACCCGCTGCGCAAGGACTACAGCATCATCCGGCAGGACGAGCGCTGGGTGAAGGAGAATCTGGGCATCGAAAGCGGCCAGTAAGAATATGCCGGACAGTACGTTTCTCGACGCCACCGAGCTGGTCCTGAACATGGGCCCCCAGCATCCGTCCACGCACGGCGTGCTGCGGGTGATCCTGAAGCTGGACGGGGAGAAGGTGATCGGGGCCGAGTGCGTGATCGGCTATCTGCACCGGGGCGTCGAGAAGATCGCCGAGAATCGCACCTACCAGATGTTTGCGCCGTACGTGGACCGGATGGACTACGTGGCGGCGGTCTCCAACGGCCTGGGCTACTGCCTGGCGGTGGAGAAACTGCTGGATGTGGAGGCGCCGCCGAAGGCGCAGGCGGTGCGGGTGATTCTGACCGAGTTCAACCGGATCGCCAGCCACCTGCTCTGGCTCGGCACGCACGCCCTCGACATCGGGGCGATTACGCCGGTGTTTTACACCTTCCGGGAGCGCGAGGAGATTCTGAACATCTTCGAAAAGTACTGCGGGGCGCGCCTGACCACGCACGCTTTTCGCATCGGCGGCTTGCAGTACGAGATCTACGAGGATTTCGAGAAGGACGTCAAGCGGGTCTGCGACCTGCTGCTGCCGAAGTTCGACGAGTACGAGGAACTGCTGACGGAAAACCGCATCTGGAAGGCGCGGCTCGTGAACGTCGGGATCCTGCGGGCGGAGGACTGCAAGGCCTACGGCGTCACCGGGCCGCTGCTGCGGGCGGCGGGGGTCAAGTGGGACCTGCGCAAGGCGCAGCCGTACAGCGGCTACGAGAAATACGACTTCGAGATTCCGACGCGGGAAAACGGCGACACCTACGATCGCTACATCGTGCGGATGCAGGAGATGCGCCAGTCGGTGCGGATCATCCGCCAGGCGGTGGAGGGGATTCCGGAAGGGCCGATCATGGCCAAAGTGCCCAAGGTGATGAAGCCGCCGGTGGGCGAGGTGTACGTTTCGATCGAGGCGCCCAAGGGCGAGCTGGGCTATTACGTGGTGAGCGACGGTTCGACGCAGCCCTACCGGGTGCGGGTGCGGCCTCCGTCGTTCGTGAACTTGCAGGCGCTCGACAAGATGACGCGGGGCGCGCTGGTGGCCGACGTGGTGGCCATCATCGGTACAATAGACATAGTGCTGGGCGAGGTGGACCGGTGAGGCCGCCTGCCAGGAAAGGAGGCGCATGCGCCAGTTTTTGAGAACGGTGTTTCTGGTAGACCTCCTGAAAGGCCTCTGGGTCACCTTCCGCAACCAGCATCCCAAGTACATCTACACCGAACAGTACCCCGCCCAGCGGCCGAAGGTCGCCGAGCGCTACCGCGGCGCGCCGCGGCTCAACATCCATCCGGAGACGGGCGAGACGCTGTGCATTGCGTGCAATCTGTGCGCGCTGGCCTGCCCGGAGAACCTGATCGTGGTGAGCTGGGAGCGCGACGAGCAGACGAAACGGAAGGTGCTGACGAACTTCACCTACGACACGTCGCGGTGCATGTTCTGCGGGCTGTGCGAGGATGCCTGCCCGGTGGACGCGCTCGAGCTGACACAGGATTTCGAACTGGCGTTCTACACGCGCGAAGGGGCCATTTGGGACCGGCAGATGCTGGAGGAAGGCCCCAAGCCGACACGCTACAATTTCTAGCCGCCCTCCCGCAGCAGCCTGCCGCGGCGGAAGGCGGCGCCGAGGTGTAACCAGTGGCCGACACGTTGTTCTTTTACGCGTTTGCCCTGCTGACGCTGGGCGGGGGCATTCTGACGGTAACGCGCCGCAACGCCGTGCACAGCGCCATGTGGCTGATCGTTTCCCTGGCAGGGGCGGCGGGACTGTACCTGCTTCAGGGGGCCGAGTTCCTCTTCGCCGTCCAGATCGTGCTGTATGTGGGCGGCATCATGGTGCTGTTCCTGTTTGTGATCATGCTGGTGAATCTGGATGAAGCCGCCAAGATGCGGCAGTTCAACAAACAGTGGTGGGTGGCGCTGGCCTGCGTGGCGGCGGTGGGAGGCCTGGTGGTGTATTTTCTCCGGCAGGGCGCGGGGGCCTTTCGCCTGGCGCGGCCGGCCGAAGGGGCGCCGGTGATCGAAGGCAATACCGAGCGGATCGCCGACGTGCTGTTTTCCGATTACCTGCTGCCGTTCGAGATCGCAAGCGTGTTGCTGCTGGCGGCGATCGTCGGCTCGGTGATCATGGCCAAGAAGAGGGTTTGAATGGCCCAGCGAAGCACGCGGGCAGACAGGGAGGCAGCCGGAGTCTGATGTTTCACCCGATTACGACGGTCCATTATCTGGTGTTGAGCGCGGCGCTGCTTTTGGTGGGCACGATCGGCGTGCTGGCGCGGCGCAACGTAGTGATCATTTTGATGTCCATCGAGCTGATCCTGAACGCGGTCAACATCAATCTGATCGCGTTTTCGCGCTATCTCGGGGAGGTGAGCGGACAGATCTTCGCCATTTTTGTGATTGCGGTGGCGGTGGCGGAGGCGGCGGTGGGTCTGGGGATTCTGATCGCGCTGTTCCGCAACAAGGAGACGGTCTGGGCCGACGAGATCGAGCTATTGAAGTGGTGAGGGCGCGATGAGTTTCCTGGAGCTGATCTGGCTGATCCCGCTGTTTCCGCTCGCCGGGGCGGCGGCGATGCTGGTGCTGGGCCGGAAGCTGGATCCGCAGGGCCCGTCGGCGGTGGCGGCGGCTCCGGGCGTCGCGGCGGCGGAGGCAGGGCACGGGCATGGGGCTGGGGCGCACGCGCACGGGGGACCGGGCAAAAAGCTGATCAGCGTGCTGTGTCCCGGCACGGTGCTCGTGTCGCTGATCTTCTCGGTCGGCGCGGCGGTCGAGCTGGCGCGGCTGCCCGAGAAGGCGCACGAGGTGATCCTATACACCTGGATCGCCGGACTTCCCTTCCAGACCGCGGCGGGAAGCCTGGCGCGCTTTACGGCGGACTGGGGCTTTCTGCTCGATCCGCTGAGCGCGGTGATGATCCTGGTGGTGACCGGGGTGGGCTTCCTGATCCACGTCTACTCGATCGGCTACATGGGCCACGAAGGCGGCTACTACCGCTTTTTCGGCTACATGAACCTGTTCGTGTTCTTCATGCTGATGCTGGTGCTGGCCAACAACTACGCGCTGCTGTTCGTGGGCTGGGAAGGCGTGGGGCTGTGCAGCTATCTGCTGATCGGGTTTTACTTTCACAAGAAGTCGGCGAGCGATGCGGCCAACAAGGCGTTCATCGTGAACCGGATCGGGGACGCGGGTTTCATTCTGGGGATGCTGCTGATGTTCCACGTCTTCGGTACGGTGCGGTTTCCGGAAGTGAACCGGGCGCTGGCCGGAGCGGGATGGACGCCGGAGGCGAGCTGGGGCGTGCTGAGCCTGATGGCGCTGCTGCTGTTTGTGGGGGCCACGGGGAAGTCGGCGCAGTTTCCGCTGTACGTGTGGCTGCCGGATGCGATGGAGGGACCGACGCCGGTTTCGGCGCTGATCCACGCGGCCACGATGGTGACGGCCGGGGTGTACATGGTGGTGCGCTCCAACGCGCTGTTCAGCCTGGCGCCGGGGACGTCCGAGGTGGTGGCGGTGACGGGCGCGCTGACGGCGATTCTGGCGGCCTCGATCGCGCTAGTGCAAAACGACATCAAGCGGGTGCTGGCCTACTCGACGGTGAGCCAGCTCGGCTACATGTTCATGGCCTGCGGGGTGGGGGCCTACTGGGTGGCGATTTTTCACCTGTACACGCATGCGTTTTTCAAGGCGCTGCTGTTTCTCGGGTCGGGCTCGGTGATCCACGCGCTCGGCGGCGAGCAGGACATGCGGCGCATGGGCGGGCTGAAAGACAAGCTGCCGACCACCTACCGGACGATGCTGGTGGCCTCGCTGGCGATTGCGGGCATTCCGGGCCTGGCGGGGTTTTTCTCCAAGGACGAGATTCTCTGGCAGGTGTACAGCTCGCCGCACGGTTCGAGGGCGCTGTTCGCGGTCGGGCTCATCACCGCCGGGCTGACGGCGTTTTACATGTTCCGGCTGATGTTTTTGACCTTCCACGGCCGGCCGCGGATGGACGCTGCGACGCTGGCGCACGCGCACGAGTCGCCTGCTGTGATGACGGTTCCGCTGGTGGTGCTGGCGGCGGGCAGCGCGCTGGCGGGATGGATCGGCGTGCCCAAGCTGTGGGCGGCGTTTCCGGATGCGTTCCGGCTGTTCGAGCACTGGCTGGAGCCGGTCATGGTGCGCGCGGCGCTGCATGCGGGGGACGCAGGGCACCACGATGCCGCGACAGAGTGGCTGCTGATGGGCCTTTCCGTGGCGGTGGCGCTCGGAGGGATCTGGGTGGCACGACAGTTTTACCTGAGGCGGCCCGAGCTCGCGGACCAGCTGGCGCAGCGGGCGCCGGGGCTGTACCGGACGCTGCTCAACAAATGGTACGTGGATGAGATTTACGGGGCGGTGTTTGTGGAGGGCCTGGCCAAAGGCGGCGGCGCGGCGCTGAGCAAGTTCGACGCGCGGGTGGTGGACGGTGGGGTCAACGGGGCGGGGTGGCTGGCGCGCTTCACCTCGCAGCTTTCGATCTGGTGGGACACCTGGATCGTGGACGGAGCCGTGCGGCTGCTGTCGTTCGCGGTGAAGGTGGGCTCCTACCCGGTGCGGCTGCTACAGACCGGCTACGTGCAGGCCTACGCCCTGATCTTCGTGCTGGGCGTGCTGGTGTTCTTCGGCTACTACTGGATGCGGTGAGGCCATGAGCGACCATCTGCTGAGCATCGTGCTGTTCACCCCGCTGGCCGGCCTGCTGGTGCTGCTGTTGCTTCCCGGCGAGAACCGGAACCTGATCCGCATCTGGGCCAACCTGACGGCGTTTGCGGGTTTTCTGGTCTCCCTGCCTCTGGTTGCGCGTTTCGACAAAGACAACCCCGGTTTCCAGTTTGTGGAGAAGGCCGACTGGATCCCGAGTCTGGGCGTGAAGTATTACATCGGGATTGACGGCATCAGCCTGCTGCTGGTGATGCTGACGACGCTGGTGGGCTTTCTGGCGATCCTGTCGTCGTGGAGCGCGATCGAGGAGCATGTCAAGGCCTACTACGCCATGTTCCTGCTGCAGCAGACGGGGATGATCGGCGTGTTCGTGGCGCTGGATTTCTTCCTGTTCTACGTGTTCTGGGAAGTGGTGCTGGTGCCGATGTATTTCATCATCGGGGTCTGGGGCGGGCCGCGGAAGCTGTACGCCGCGGTGAAGTTTTTCCTGTACACGCTGGCCGGAAGCGTGCTGATGCTGCTAGGGATCCTGACGCTGTACTTCCAGCACCACCGCCAGTTCGGCTACTACACGTTCGAGATCTCGGAGTTGATGAAGCTGGAGCTGCCGCCGGCTCTGGAGCAGTGGGTGTTCTGGGCGTTTTTCATCGGGTTCGCGATCAAGGTGCCGATGTTTCCGTTCCACACCTGGCTGCCGGACGCGCATACGGAGGCGCCGACGGCCGGATCGGTGGTGCTGGCCAGCATTCTGCTGAAGATGGGGACCTACGGGTTTTTGCGCTTTTCGCTGCCGCTGTTGCCCAAGGCGTCCATTGATCCGCTGGTGGTGCAGGTGCTGGTGGGGCTTTCGATCGTGGCGATCCTGTACGGCGCGCTGGTATGCCTGATGCAGCAGGACTGGAAGAAGCTCGTGGCGTATTCCTCGGTGAGCCACCTGGGCTTTTGCACGCTGGGCATCTTCGCGCTGAATCCGAACGGGATTGCGGGCAGCGTGATCCAGCAGATCAACCACGGCATTTCGACGGGGATGCTGTTTTTGATCGTGGGGGTGATCTACGAGCGGCGCCACACGCGGGAGATCCGGGAGTACGGGGGGCTGGCGCATGTGATGCCGCTCTACGCCACGGTGTTCGCCTTCGCCATGCTGAGTTCGGCGGGCCTGCCGCTGCTCAACGGGTTTGTGGGCGAGTTCACGATTCTGCAGGGGGCGTTCGAGGCCAACCGCTGGTGGGCGGCTCTGGCGGTGGCGGGGATCGTGCTCGGGGCGGCGTATCTGCTGTGGCTGTACCAGCGCACGATGCTGGGACAGGTGACGAACGCGAAGAATCTGAAGCTGCCGGACCTGAACCTGCGGGAGCTCGCCGTGTTTGCGCCGCTGATTGCGTGGGCCCTGTGGATCGGCGTGTATCCCAAGCCGTACTTTGAGGTGCTGGAGAAGCCGGTGGCGCAGCTGGTGGAGCGGGTGCGTCCGGGCTACTTCCAGGGAGCGACGGCGGCGCAGGCGGCGGGGCCGGTTGCGGGAAGCCTCGGAGGATCGCCATGAGCCAGTACTACACGACGACGGATCACTTCGTGCTGGTGCCGGGCCTGATGCTGGCGCTGTTCGGCTGCGCGGTGTTTCTGTTCGACTTTTTCGTGTTTCCGCACCCGCGCCAGCGCAAGTGGCTTTTGCTGTTCGTGGTGCTGGGGCTGGGGTTTGCGGGCGCGGGGTTGTGGCGCCAGCAGGCGTTTCTTTCCTCGCAGGGGCTGGAGGAGCTGACCGCGTTCGGGGGCACGCTGACGGTAGACGGTTTTGCCATTTTCTTCAACTGGATCTTTCTGGCGGCCTCCCTGATCGTGGCGCTGATTTCCTACCGCTATCTGGAAGTGGAAGGGGAGCACCACGGGGAATACTACGGGCTGATCCTGCTGGCCAACTGCGGGATGTTTTTCCTGGCGACGGGCACGGACCTGATCACGCTGTTTGTGGGACTGGAGCTGATGGCGCTGTGCTTTTACATTCTGGTGGGGTTCCTGCGGGAGGACCGGCGTTCGAACGAGGCGGCGCTCAAGTATCTGCTGCTGGGGGCGTTTTCGAGCGGCTTTCTGGTGTACGGGTTCTCGGTGCTCTACGGGCTGTCGGGTTCGACGAAGCTGCGGGCGGTGGCCGAGGCGGTGGCGTCGCGGGAGCCGTGGGATCCGGTGGTGTTTCTGGCGCTGGTGACGACGGCGGTGGGGCTGCTGTTCAAGATTTCGGCGGTGCCGTTTCACATGTGGGCGCCGGATGCCTACGAAGGGGCGCCGACGACGGTGACGGCGTATCTTTCGGTGGGTTCGAAGGCGGCCTCCTTCGCGCTGCTGCTGCGCATGTTTCTGATGCCGCTCGAGTCGGTGCGGGCGATCTGGGAGCCGCTGCTGGCGGCCGTCGCTGTGGCGACGATGACGGTGGGGAATCTGGCGGCGGTGACGCAGACCAACATCAAGCGCCTGCTGGCCTACAGTTCGATCTCGCACGCCGGCTACATTCTGCTGGGGCTGATTGCGGGCAACGACACGGGGATCAAAGGCGTGCTGGTGTACATCCTGGTGTACACCTTCATGAACCTGGGGGCGTTTCTGGTGGTGGTGGCGCTGCGGCGGAAGGATCTGCTGGGCGAGGATCTGGACGAGATGGCGGGCCTGGTGTACAAGAGCCCGGGCTATGCGATTCTGATGCTGATTTTCCTGCTTTCGCTCGCGGGGATTCCGCCCACGGCGGGTTTCATTGCGAAGTACTACATTTTCCTGGCGCTGATCGAGACGCGGCACTACGTGCTGGCGGTGATTGCGACGCTGTACGTGGCGGTGGCGATTTACTACTACTTCCGGATCGTGCGGAGCATGTTCGTGGCGCCGCTGGCGGACACGGGTCCGCTGACGACGAGCCTGGGGCTGCGGCTGGCGCTGGTGATCACGGGGGTGCTGACGCTGGGGATAGGGATCTACCCGGAGCCGTTTCTGGGTTTGGCCCAGACTTCGCTCGTGAGGTGAAGGGCGGATGGGAAGCTGGATGGAAAGCCCGCTGTTTGCGCCGGTGGTGACGACGCTGGTGATCGTGGCGCTGTTCCCGCTGGTGGCCGGCTACATCGTGCTGGTGGAGCGCAAGCTGCTGGCGGATTTTCAGGTGCGGCTGGGGCCCATGCGGGTGGGCCCGCACGGGCTGCTGCAGCCGATTGCCGACGCCCTGAAGCTGCTGCTCAAGGAAGACATCATTCCGGAGAACGCCGACAAGGGCATTTTCTGGCTGGCGCCGGTGATTTCCACCTTCACGGCGCTGACGGCGTTCGCGGTGATACCCTTCAGCGATTCCATCTTCGTGACGGACGTAAACGTCGGGCTGCTGGTGATCTCGGCGATGTCGGCGGTGGGGATTCTGGGGATCATTCTGGGCGGCTGGGCGTCGAACAGTCACTATCCGCTGCTCGGGGCGCTGCGGAGCGCGGCGCAGCTGGTGAGCTACGAAGTCGCGCTGGCGCTGGCGCTGCTTTCCGGCGTGATGGCGGCGGGGACGCTGAGCATGGTCAACATCGTGCGGGCGCAGCAGGAGCGGCAGATCTGGTTCCTGTTTGACAACTACGGCCTGATGATCGTGCCGTTCATGGTCTATCTGATTTCGGCGGTGGCGGAGACCAACCGGGCCCCGTTCGATCTGCCGGAGGCGGAATCCGAGCTCGTGGCGGGCTTTCACACCGAGTACAGCGGTTTCCGCTGGGCGCTGTATTTTCTGGCGGAGTACGCCAACATGTTCGTGGTGGCGGCCGTGGCGGTGACGCTGTTCTGGGGCGGCTGGCTGCGTCCGTTCCCGAATGTGGGCTGGCTGGAGTGGCCGCTCAACTACGGGTTTCCGGCCCTGCTGTTCGGGATTTCAGGGGTGGGGTGCGTAGGGCTGGCGCGGCGGCTGAAGAGCGAGGTCCAGCGGCGGCTGCTGCTGGCGGTGGCAGGGCTGCTGATTGTGGCCGCGGCTCTGTTTCTGGTGCCTGCGGTGAACCGGGCGGTGATCGGGTTGTTCTGGTTTCTGCTGAAGGTGTCGGTGATTCTGTACTGGATGATCTGGTTTCGGGGCACGTTTCCGCGGTTCCGCTACGATCAGCTGATGAACATCGGCTGGAAGTACATGATTCCCATTGCGATGGGCGCGATCCTGGTGAACGCGGCCGTAGGGATGTGGAAGCAGTAGGGCGCAACGGGCGGAGGGTCGTGCGCAGCGGGATCTTCCGGGGATTCGAGAGTGTTGCGCGCAGGATTCGCCAACTGCGAAGCCGCGGGAGCCGGAGGGACCGGAATTTAGGTGGAACCCAACGATCGGGCGCCGCGTACGTCCATATTGAGTGGGAAGCGGTCGCCCGCGGGCCGGCGCGCCTTTCCCCCTACCCTAGCAAACCTTGCCGCCCGCGGCGCTTCCCGCGATGCGTTCTTCGCATCGAGGCTCGGGGGACCATCCTGCCTGGGCGCATACCTCTCAGTGGCTCGGCTGTGCGGGGGTGGGCCGCTTGAAGTTGCAGGGAACGGCGGCGTGGCGGCGCCGGCGCATCTGTGTGTTTACTGCTCTCGTGTGCGCGCTTTCAGGATTCGCGCTCCAGTGGCTGATCGTGCATGGCCTCTACGGGGGAAACTGGACGGCGCTGTTTTGCACCGGGTCGGCGTTTCCCGTTCCTGCTGCGCTGGCCGGGGAGAACGTGTTCGTGTTCCGCGGCAGCCCCGGCTACGACGGACAGATGTACCACTACGTGGCCCACGATCCGCTGTTGCGGACGGAAATATGGCGGCACCTAGATGAGGCGCGGCACCGCTACCGCCGCATTCTGCTGCCGGCCGTAGCGTTCCTGCTCGCCGGAGGCCGGCAGGGGTGGATTGACTGGGCCTACCTTGGCGCGAACCTTCTGTTCCTGTACGCGGGGGCCTGGTGGTTGAGCCGGTATTTGGATTTGTTGGGGCTCGATCCGCGATGGGCGTTGCTGTTCGTGCTGACTCCGGCGGCGCTGATCTCGCTGGAGCGGCTCACCGTGGACCTGGCGTTTACGGCGCTGTGTGTCGGGTTCGCCCTCTACATGCGGCTCGGGCGGGATGTTGCGGCGTTCGCCTTGCTGGTGCTGGCGTGCCTGTGCCGGGAGACGGGGTTTGTTCTGGCGGGCGCGGCGTGTGTGGCGAGCCTGGCGAGTCGGCGCGTTGCAAAAGCGGTAGTGTGGGCTGCGGGTGCGGCTCCGGCGGCGCTGTGGCATTTCTATGTGAGCCTGAGGGTGCCGGAGTCTGAGGAGATCAAGCTGAGCCGGCTCGTTCCGTTCCGAGGGATGCTGCAGGCGCTACGGGAACCGGTGGCGTATCCGTTCGGGGACGCCGTCAATGTCGCTCTGGGGTTACTGGACCGGGCGTGCGTGCTGGCCCTGCTCGCGGCGTTCCTCGGCAGCCTATGGCTGCTGCGGCGGAATGGGTTGAACTGGATGAGGGCGGCGGTGTTCGCGTGGGGCTTGCTGGCAGTGTGTCTGACGCCGGGGTTTTATCGGGACCTGTATGCCGCAGGCAGGGTATTCACGCCCATGCTGACGTATCTGGTGTTGGACGGCTACGGGTTGGCGCGCGGGCGGGCGGCGATTCCTTTGCTGGTGATGATGCCGAGGTATGCGGTTCAGGTGGTCGGAGCGCTGCTGTTTACTTGATGAAAAATAAGGGCGAAAAAAAGGGGACACACCAGGCTGACGGAATTTTCTGGAAAAGGGGACAGACCAGGCTGACAAAATTTTAGCCTTTGCGGCTGGAATATTTGTTCAGGGCGCTGATGAGGCGCTCGGCGGCTTTGGGCGGCGGCAGCTCCTGGGTGATGATCTCTTTGTTTTCCAGGCTGCGGCCGTACAGGGCGCGGTTCTCGCTCACGTCCTGGCGCAGCGTGGCGCCCTGGAGCGAGATGCCGGCGAAGACGCCGCGGGAGCGGGACCAGGAGAGAATTTCCGCGGTCATGAAGGCGTCGGTCTGAGCCGTGGCAGTGCGCCCGACCGGTCCGGCGGCGACGCTGGCGTCCCCGCCGAGGGTGAATTTGCTCGAGAGCAGCCGCTCGGCGCCCCGCTCGTTCATGACGAGGAGGATGACATCGGTTTCGGATCCTCCGATTTGCAGGCCGAAGCTGCCACCCTCAATACGGACGGTGGCCGGTCCCGTCCAACCCACGCCGCTCTTTTTGCGGCAAGAGAAGTAGCCTTTGCCGTACTTGGCGCCGAAGATGAAGGCACCTTTTTTAAGGCCGGGTACGACGGCTACGCAGTGGGCCTTGTCAAGCAGTTCCTGCGGGATGGCCTTGTCGGGAACTGACATGATCTCCTCGAAGACCGTTGCGGCCGCTTCCAGGCGCCTGACGTGCTCGGGCTGCGCGTAGGCTCCCATAGCGGCAACGATGAGAAGCAAGCTGGCGGGTTTCATTATCTCCTCCCCAAGAAACGCAGACGGACGTTAAAGGCTCGCGGTTGCCCTCGCCCGAAAGCCAGGAACGACGGCGAGTCTATATTGTTGTTTACCACATTCGGGTTGCCGTGGTTGGTCAGGTTGTTGAAGCCGAAGCGCCAGGCCCAGAGGTAGCTGAGGAAGCGGAACTTCCGCTCGAGGTGAAGATTGATGTTGAAGTAGCCGGGAAAGCGCAGGCGGTTGGGCTTGCCGACCAGGAAACCTTCTTCGTTGACGACGCTGAAGGGAAATCCGGAGCGCGCCTCGATGAGACAGGAGACGCTGGTGTTGCGAACGAGGAATGCGAGGGATGAAGGGAGCAGGCGCCGCGGCACGGGGGCCCAGCCCCAGCTCAGGAGCCGGTGCGGGGCGTCCCAGTCGGCGGGTCCGGGCGCCTGCGGGGCGAAGATGGGGTTTTCGAGCGAGTAGTCCACGACGGCGTTGGAACGGGCGCGCGAATAGACGTAGCTGGCCATCCATTCGTACTGTCCGGCAAAGAGCCTGCGGGCGGTGATCTCGAAGGCGTCGTAGCGGTCGGAGCGCTGGTTGCGGAGCCAGTAGACGACGGCGGATTCGGGCAGGCCGCGCTCGGCGAAGGTGAGGCCGTTGTAGCCGCGCCGGCGCAGGTAGGCGGCTTTGGCATAGAGGTCCCAGGGAAGTTTGTGCTCGAGGCTCAGGTTGAACAGGCGCGCCCTGGGGACGCGAAGGGAGCGCTCGTCGGCGGCGAAGGAGGTGACCACGGGGCCGCGGGCCACCGTGCCGGCGGGGGAAAAGAAGGTCGCCAGGCTGACCTGGTCCTGGTGGCGCGTGAGCAGTTCGAGGTTCAGGGCATCGTTGAAGATGCCGAAGCCGGCGGCCAGTTTGGCGCCGCCGAGAAAGGCCGGAACCCAGGCGGCGGACAGGCGGGGCGACCAGAGCAGATCGCGGGCGATCTGATCCCAGTCGGCCCGGAGCCCGGTTTCCAGGACGAGCCCTTCGCGGATGACCCAGCGGTCCTGGGCGTAGAGCGCAGCTTCAAAGTTGGTCCTGCCGAGCAGGCCGGGTCCCTGAAAGGTGACGCGGCGCGCGGGCGTGCCATCGTTGCGGAGGACGAGGTAGTCGTGGCGCCCGGCGCGCTGGCGGAAGCCGGAGCGTTGCAGGTCGGCGCCGACTTTGAGCTGATGGCGGCCGCGCGCCTCCCACGCCGGAAGCGTAAGGGCGGCGAGCCACTGCTGGCGGTCGGTGTGGCGGGTGATGTCGGCGAAGAAATTGCCGCGGCGGCCGCCGGGGGAAATGACGTAGGTTTCGGCGCCCTGCGGGCTTTTGCGCTTGACGGAGCGGCTGGCGGCAAAGCCGAACTCCAGCAGAAAGCCGCCGGCCAGATAGATCTGGTCCCGCACGGCGCCCATGACGAAATTGCGGCGGTTGTGGGTGGTGGTCTCGACGGGGTCGAGGAAGGAAAGGCCCTGGCGGTCGGCGTCAATGTAGTTGACCAGGAAGCTGCCGGTCAAGATATGAGCGGGGGTGAGGTTGACCTGGAAGCGGGTGAGATTGCTGGTGGTGAGACTGCGGCTGCGGTTGGCGCCGGCCGGGAGTTCGCGCACGGTGTCCACGTCGTAGAACATGTCGAAGCCGTGGTGGAACCAGGCGCGGCTGCGGAGGATGGGTCCGGAGACGGTGAGGCGCGGGGTCCATTTGTTGACGAACAGGCCGCGTTCGGCCTGCACTCCGGGGAGGAAGTTGGTGGCGCCGAAGCGCCAGCGGTCATCGCCCATGCCGGTTTGGATGTCCAGGGCGCCGGCCGAACCGCGGGATTTTTCCGCCGAGAAGCGGGCGCTTTCCAGTTGGAGGCTGCGCACGGCGTCGATGTTGAGGCGGAGTTCGAGCAGGCCGGAAGCGGGATCGGAGACATTGAATCCGTCCAGGGTGAAACTGGTCTGCTCGGTGGCGCCGCCGTTGAAGTGGAGGCGCCCCTGGCGATCCTGGAGGACGCCGGGAAACAGCGGGAGGGCGTTGCGAAAATCGTGGGAGGCCGGATAGGGGATCTGGAGGATTTCCATGTTGTTGAGCTGTTTCTGGTCGGAGGTTTCCGCCGGATCAATGAGCGGAGGCGAGTAGGTGACGTTGACCTGCTCGGCGAGTTCCCGCATGTGGTTGAGGGTGACGACGATTTCGGCGGTGGTTTCCTGGATGCGGACCTGGTGGTTGTCGAGAAGGAAGAAGCCGGGCTTTTCGGCGCGGAGGAGGTAGTCGCCGGGTTCGGGGAGGTTGAAGGCGAAGCGCCCCTGGGTGTCGGCCAGCGCCAAGAAGCGCTGCCAGGCAAGGCGGAGCTCGACGCGGGCGCCGGCGACGGGCGCGCCGTTTTCGTCGGTGACTTTGCCCTGGAGGGCGACCTGCGCTGCGAGCATTCCGGGTGCGCAAAGCAGCAGGCAAACTCGCAACGCGCCGCTCGGCCCGGCCGGCGCCGCCCGCATGGCTTCATTGTGCCACAGGCGGGTGTGGCGCAATTCGACAATCCTAAGCCGGTTTGTTACAATGAGATTGAGAGGTTCCCCACCGCATGGCACATAAACCACCGTTTCCGCAAGGCGCTCAGGTTGAGCATCCCAAGTTCGGCTTCGGCACCGTGCTGTGGAGCAACGAAGAGCATATCGTCATCAAGTTTGACGAGCACGGCGAAAAGAAATTCGTCACCCCGATCGTGTTCCCTCACCTGAAGAAAAGCGACCGGGAGCCGCCGGCGGAAAAGAAGCGATCGCGAAGCCGGAAGCCGAAGGCCGCGGCTGTGGCGGGCTGACGGCGAGAGCCCTTTGCGGGGCGTGATAGATTGAGGATCTTCGATGCGGTTCGGCGTCGTGGTGTTTCCGGGGAGCAATTGCGACCACGATGCCTGGTACGCCGTGTCCCGCAATCTAGGCCAGCCGGCCGAATTCATCTGGCACGAGTCTTCGAGTCTGGGCAACGTGGATGCCGTCATCCTGCCCGGGGGGTTTTCCTACGGCGACTACTTGCGGTGCGGGGCGATCGCGAAGTTTTCGCCGGTGATGGCGGCGGTGCGCCGGTTTGCGGCCGACGGGGGGCTGGTGCTGGGCATCTGCAACGGGTTTCAGATCCTGGTGGAGAGCGGCCTGCTTCCCGGGGCCCTGATCCGCAACCGGGGGCTGAAATTCATCTGCCGGCAGGTGGAGCTGGAAGTCGTGACCGCCGACTCGCCGTTCACCAGCCAGGCGGAGCGCGGCCAGATCCTCCGGATGCCGATCGCACACGGGGAAGGCTGCTATTACGCCGACGAACGGACGCTTGATGAGCTGGAGGCGGAGGATCGTGTGGCCTTGCGCTACCGGGACAACCCGAACGGCTCGCTGCGGGATATCGCGGGGATTCTGAACCGGGAACGCAACGTCATGGGCTTGATGCCGCATCCGGAGCGGGCCACAGAGCCGCTGATGGGATCGAGCGACGGCCTGGTGGTGTTCCGCTCCATGGCGGCGGCTCTCGCGCTGAGGTAGAATGGTGCGCGTTCCTCCCACCACCTCCCCCGGACAGGCAGACGGGCGGCAGGCCGCCGGCGGCAGATGAGCACGATCACTCCTGATCTGATCTCGGCCCACCAGCTGACCGAGGAAGAATACCAGCGCATTGTGGCGCTGCTCGGGCGGGAGCCCACCTACACCGAGCTCGGCATCTTCAGCGTGATGTGGAGCGAGCACTGCTCCTACAAGAGCTCGCGGGTGCACCTGAAGAAGCTGCCGACGCGGGGGCCGTATGTGATTCAGGGGCCGGGCGAGAACGCGGGGGTGATTGACATCGGCGGCGGCTGGGCGCTGGCGTTCAAGATCGAGTCGCACAATCATCCGAGCTTCATCGAGCCGTTTCAGGGCGCCGCCACGGGCGTAGGGGGCATCCTGCGAGACATTTTCACGATGGGGGCGCGGCCGGTGGCGGTGCTGGACTCGCTGCGGTTCGGGCCGCTGGAGGATCCGCGCACGGGAGCGCGCAACCGGCGGATTCTGACGGGCGTGGTGTCGGGAATCGCGCACTACGGCAACTGCTTCGGCGTGCCGACGGTGGGGGGCGAGTGCGTTTTCGAGGCGGGCTACAGCGGCAATCCGCTGGTGAACGTACTGGCGCTGGGGGTGTGCCGCAAGGACCAGATTTTTTACGCGCGCGCGGCCGGGGTGGGCAACCCGGTCCTGTACGTGGGAGCCAAGACGGGACGGGACGGCATTCACGGGGCTTCGATGGCTTCGGCGGAGTTTACAGAGGAGTCCCGGCAGAAGCGGCCCAACGTGCAGGTGGGCGATCCGTTCCTGGAGAAACTGCTGCTCGAAGCGTGCCTGGAAGCCATGGAGACGGGGGCGATCGTGGCGATTCAGGACATGGGAGCGGCGGGGCTGACATGCTCGACCTGCGAGATGGGGAGCCGGGGCGGGACGGGCATTGAGATTGATCTGGAGCACGTGCCGCAGCGCGAGGCGGGCATGACGCCGTACGAGATCATGCTGTCGGAGTCGCAGGAGCGCATGCTGCTGGTGGCCGCCAAAGGACGGGAGGAAGAGGTCGTCCGCGTGTTCCGCAAGTGGGGGCTGGATGCGGTGACGATCGGGCAGGTGACGGCGGACGGGATGCTGCGGGTGAAGGATCACGGCCGGGTGGTGGCGGAGATCCCCAACCGGGCGCTGGCCGACGAAGCGCCCGTCTACGAGCGGCCCTATACGCGGCCGCTGCGCAAGTATCCGATGGAAGGACCGGCGTTTCGGAGCCAGGATCCGGAGGCCGACCTCAGGGCGCTGCTGGCTTCCGGCGATGTGTGTTCGAAGCGGTGGATCTGGGAGCAGTACGACTACATGGTGCGGACCAACACGGTGCAAGGTCCGGGCGGCGACGCGGCGATACTGCGGATCAAGGAGACGGACATTTCGGTGGCGGTGGCGCTGGACGGCAACGGGCGCTACTGTGCGCTGTCGCCGCGGGAGGGCGCGCGGCTGGCGGTGGCCGAGTGCTGCCGCAATCTTTCGACCGTGGGTGCGCTGCCGGTGGCGGCGACGAACTGCCTGAACTTCGGCAATCCGGAGCGGCCGGAAATCATGGGGCAGCTCGTGGAGGCCATCGAGGGGATGGGCGAAGCGTGCCGGTTTTTCGAGACGCCGATCACGGGCGGCAACGTGAGCCTGTACAACGAGACGCTGGGGGAGGCGATTGATCCGACGCCGGTCATCGGCGTGGTGGGACTGGTGAAGACGGGCCCGCCGCTGACGGTGGATTTCAAACGTCCCGGGCGGGCGGTGATCCTGCTCGGGGGCTTCGGCGAGTGCGACGAGACGCGGTTTGGGAGCACGCAGTACGCCAAGGTGGTGCTCAAGCAGATCTGGGGACTGCCGCCGGCGCTCGATATGGAGTATGAAAAGCGCGTGCAGGCGGCGATGCGGGAGATCGCGGCGGCGGGTCTGGCCGAGTCGGCGCACGATGTCAGCGACGGCGGGCTGGCGGTGGCGCTGGCGGAATCGAGTTTCGGGCCGGCGGGGGTGGGCGCGGCCGTGGAGCTCGACAGCGGGCTGCGCGAGGAGTTTCTGCTGTTCCACGAGGGGCCGTCGCGGATCGTGGTCTCCACCGAGCAGCCGGAGGCGGTGGAGGCCGTAGCGCGGCGGCACGGCGTCGAGGCGCGGCGGATCGGGACGACCGTCGAGGGACGGATCCGGATCGCTCAAAGAGGGCGGGTTCTCGTCGAGTGCGCCGTGGAGCCGCTGCGGCGGCTGTGGGACGGAGCGCTGGAGAGGATGCTGGGGGCATGAGCATGCGGCGGGAAAAGTTTCGCGAGGAGTGCGGCGTGTTTGCGATTTACGGGCACCCGGAGGCGGCGAACCTGACCTATCTGGGCCTGTACGCGCTGCAGCACCGGGGGCAGGAAAGCGCCGGAATCGCCTCGAGCGACGGGCGGGAGATCCACTGCTTCAAGGCGATGGGGCACGTGGCGGAAGTGATCACGCCTCCGGTGCTGGCAGGGCTGCCCGGGCATGCGGCCATCGGCCACACGCGCTATTCCACGGCGGGCGACACGGTGCTGTCGAACGCGCAGCCGTTTTCGGTGGCCTGCAACAAGGGCCGGATCGCGGTGGCGCACAACGGCAACATCACGAACGCCGCGGAGCTGCGGCGGGAGCTGGAGCGGGACGGTTCGATTTTCCAGGCCTCAAGCGATACGGAAGTGATCTTGCATCTGGTGGCGCGCTCGCGGGAGCGGACGCTGGCCGGAGCGCTGCGCGAGGCGCTGCTCCAGCTGGAGGGCGCCTTCTCGCTGGTGTTTCTGGCGCAGGACTGCGTGATCGTGGCGCGGGACCCGCACGGCTTCCGGCCGCTGGCCATGGGCCAGATGGAGCTGTCGGGCGGGGGCAAGTGCTACGTGTTCGCCTCCGAGACGTGCGCGTTCGATTTGATCGGGGCGGCGTATTTGAGCGATGTGGAGCCGGGAGAGATGGTGATCGTCTCGCCGGCGGGGCTGGTGCGGGAGCGTTACGCTCCGGCGGGGCCGCCTTCCTACTGCGTGTTCGAGCACGTGTATTTTTCGCGGCCGGACTCGATCGTCTTCGGCCGCTCGGTGGAGGAGTCCCGGGAGATGCTGGGCCGGCTGCTGGCGCGAGAGCACCCGGCGCCGGCGGACGTGGTGGTGCCGGTGCCGGACTCGGGGGTGGCGGCGGCGATCGGCTACGCGGCCGAGTCGGGCATTCCGTTCCGGCATGCGTTGATCCGCAACCACTATGTCGGCCGGACGTTCATCGAGCCGTCGCAGGCGATCCGGGATTTCGGGGTGAAGCTGAAGCTGAATCCGGTGCGGCACCTGCTGGAGGGCAAGAGCGTGGTGCTGGTGGATGATTCCATCGTGCGCGGGACGACGTCGCGGAAGATCGTCCGGATGGTGCGGAACGCGGGCGCGCGCGAGGTTCACCTGCGGATTTCCTGCCCGCCCACGATTTCGCCCTGCTACTACGGGGTGGACACGCCGACGAAGGCGGAATTGATCGCGGCCAACAGCACAGTGGAGGAGATCCGGCGGTTCGTGGGGGCGGACACGCTGGGATATCTGTCGCTTTCGGCACTGCGCGAGGCGGTGGGGGACGAGAGGCTGGAGTACTGCTACGCCTGCTACACCGGGGACTATCCCACGGACATCGTTTCGGTGGAAGATCTGATGGCGGCCAAGCCGCGCCGCTGAGGTGCGCCGGATGAAGCCGCGCGTGGCTCCCTCGGCGGCGGCCGTACCCTACTCACGCATCCGGGAGCTCGCGGAGCTGGCTCTGTCCATGGACGGGGTGTTGCGGCTGTACTTCGGCGAGTCGAACCTGCCCACGCCGGACTTCATCAAGCAGGCGGCGGTGCGGGCGCTCGAGGAAGGCTACACTTACTACACGGAGAACGCGGGACTCCCTTCGCTGCGCCGGGCGCTGGCGGCCTACTACCGGCGGCAGCACGGCGTGGAGCTCGATCCGGCGGGCGAGATCGTGATCACGGCCTCCGGGGTGCAGGCGCTGTGCGTGAGCCTGCGGTGTTTGCTCGACCCGGGCGACGAGGCGCTGATCCTGACGCCGGTGTGGCCCAACGGTGCGGCGATCGTGCGGATGTCGAACGCCACGCCGCGGGAGGTGCCGCACCGGCTGTGCGGGGATCGCTACCGGATTGATTTCGACGCGCTGGCGCGGGCGGTGACGGCGCGCACGCGGCTGCTCGTGTACACCTCGCCTTCCAATCCGCTGGGGTGGGTGGCGAGCGAGGAGGAGCAGCGGCAGCTGCTCGAGTTCTGCCGGGAGCACGGGCTGTGGCTGGTGGCCGACGAGGTGTACGAGCGGCTGTGGTACGGAGACCGGCCGGGCAAGGCGGCGCCTTCCATCCTGCGGCTGGCCTCACGGGACGACGCGGTGGTGGTGATCCAGTCGTTTTCGAAAAGCTACTCGATGACCGGGTGGCGCGTGGGGTGGCTGGTGGGACGGCGCGATCTGGCGCGGCGCGCCGGGGAGCTGAATGAATTCATCGTCTCGCACGCGCCGAGTTTCGCGCAGAAGGCGGCGGAGGCGGCCCTCGAGCAGGGCGAAGAGGAAGTGGCGCGGATGGTGGAGCGGCTGCGGCAGAACCGTGATCTGTGCGTGGAGGCGCTGCGGCGCATGCCGGCCGTGACGGTGCCGGAGCCGGAGGGAGCCTTTTACGTGTTTCCGCGGATCGAGGCGGCGAGGGATTCCTTCGAGTTCTGCCGGCGGCTGCTGGTCGAAAAACGCGTGGGGCTGGCGCCGGGGGTGGCGTTCGGCGCCGGGGGCGAGGGCTCGGTGCGGATCTGTTACGCGGCGGAGCGGGAGATTCTGGAAGCGGCGCTCGAGCGGCTCGAGGCGTTTTTGCGCGCAGGCTGAGACTGCGGGCGCGCGAGGCCTGTGCGCATCCTGCGGAGAAGCTTGCCAGGCGTGGCTGAAGGGCGAGATAAGGCGGTCAGAACTTACAGGATTTACCCGATCCCCGACCGGGCCGGGAAGGGCCTCAACCTCCCGTGAAGCGGGAGACCAGCAGCCAGCCGGCGATCAAGAGAACGATCCAGAACCAGTCCATTACTTTGATTTTACGATGCGGGCGGCGTGTGGCGCCGCGGCCGGTGTTTGACGCGGGCCGGCGCATCCGGCCATGGTAGCCTGAGAGCCATGGCGGCAGCACGTCCGGCGACCTCGATTACGCCCCACCTGTGGTTCGACCGGGAGGGGCGCCAGGCGGCGCAGTGGTACGCGACGCTGTTTCCGGACTCAGAGGTCGAAGACATCGTCACGCTTCGCGACACGCCGTCAGGGGACTGCGATGTGGTGTGGTTTCATTTGAGGGGCCAGCCGTTCCTGGCGATCTCGGCGGGGCCGCAGTTCCGGTTCAACCCTTCCATCTCGTTTCTGGTGAACTTCGACCCCGGCGAGGATCCCCGGGCGCGGGAGCATCTGGATGCGACGTGGGCGCAGCTCGCGGAAGGCGGTCAGGCGCTGATGCCGCTCGATGCGTATCCGTTCAGCCCGCGTTACGGATGGATTCAGGACCGCTACGGCGTGTCATGGCAACTGATCCTGTCCCATCCCGAAGGGGAGGCGCGGCCGTTTCTGATGCCTGCGCTGTTGTTCACCGGTGGAGTTTGCGGGCGGGCCGAGGAGGCGGGGGAATTCTACCGTTCGGTCTTCGAGGGGTCTTGCGCCGGCCTGCTGGCTCGTTACCCTGCCGGGATGGGGCCGAACCGCGAAGGCACGGTGATGTACTCGGACTTCCGGCTGGGGGAGACCTGGTTTGCGGCGATGGACAGCGCTCTCGGGCACGATTTCGGCTTCAACGAGGCGATTTCGTTCGTGGTGCGCTGCCGCGATCAGGCGGAGGTGGACTATTACTGGGAGAAGCTCTCGGCGGTGCCGGAAGCGGAGATGTGCGGGTGGTGCAAGGACCGTTTCGGGGTGTCCTGGCAGATCGTGCCGGCGGCGCTCGACGGGATGCTGCGCTGCGGGGAGGAGGAGAGGGTCCGGCGGGTCATGCAGGCGCTGCTGGGGATGAAGAAGCCGGATGTGGCGGGGCTGGAAGCAGCGTTTGGTGGGAGGGGGTGAGGGGGCAATTTCGAAGCCAAAGGCATGAGCTTGCTCAGGAAGCATTGCTGCAGAATTTCGGGGCAACTGGCGAAGCGCCAAAGACGGCAAATGAGGCCCATCGGCCGGTCAACCCTGAGATTACGTAGCCTCTCAGGTTCCCCGCACCTCGAAGTCTAGGGCAGCGTCCCTTCCAGCAGGAAAAGCGAAATCGGGATGTGTGGCCCAAGTACCTACCGGGCGGTTGTAAATCGTCGCAATATCTGTTTTTTTCGGGTGCCTGCCAACACCGAAACAACGAAACTGTGACATATCCAGGTACATTCTGACCCATCACCACCCGCCGCAGTATCGGCAGGTGGTGTGCCTCCAGCGAGGACAGCAGGACGGGAGGCAGGAAGAAGATCTTGGGGTCGACGGTGGGCGCCCGGGCGGCGCGCAACTGCTCCGGTGTGGCGCCTCCCCGGTTGCGATTGCGCCGCAGCAGGTTGAAGTAGAACTGGTAGCTGTGGACCTGATTCAGGAACTGCCGGACCGATCCCCGGAACCGTTCCAGCTCGTAGAACTCCGGCTCCATCAGGCCGTGCACCGCCTCCACGTCGCTGTTGTAGGTCGAACGGTGGGGCGGGTTGAAGCGATGCGCGCCGCAGCCGTAGGTTTGCTCGACCAGTTTGGTGAAGGGCGGCAGGCCGTGGCGGCGGTTCCAGGTGCCTCCGAACTCGCTGCCGTGGTCGGTCTGCACCACCAGCTGGGCCAGATCCACCCCCGAGCGGCGGAAGTGCTCCAGCAGCCGGTCGGCAAACAGCACCTCCGGCAGAGGGGATTTTCATCGCAAACATTCTCGCCGGAAACGTCCTTGTGCCGTTTTGCCTTTTATCCACGCCGCCTCCAGGCCAGTTCCCAGGTGAGCGAGGAGGGGCGGCGGCCGCCCGCGGTGTTTCCTTCGCTTGCGCTACGCTCCGGCTTCGGAAACACCGCCTCCCCCCGGGCCAGCACCTTTTCCCGAACCAAACACCCGCAGCCGGGTGTGGGTCACCATGTGCCTGGATAGGAAAGAAACAACGAAACTGGAACTTGACAGAGCCGCCCTTCCTGTGGTACACACTCTGCCATCGAAGCTGCCTGATGCTCAGATGGAAGAGCGTAAAGACGGGCGATGAGGCCCGCTATCACGAAAGTTTTGAGAGCGTTGCCAGCTATTCGTGAGGGAAAAGTAAGAGTACCTGTCAAAGTAAGAGTACCTGTCAGGGAAGAAATATGTCCCAGGTCGACCCGCGGCCGAGACAGCGTGAGCCCCTCTCAACACCGAGAAAGGGGAGCGCCATGAACAATCTAAAATACTGTAAGCCCGAAAGAATTAGCCTCAAGAACCATCCCGAGTTAAACGAGCGCTGGGTACAGGAAAGAATCGCCGAGGACCCGTCCCTTCTCGGCCTTGGCGATCTCATCGTCAAAGACAAAGAACGAATCCATCCCCAGGGAGGCCGTCTCGATATACTGTGCCAGCATGCAGAATTAAACAGACGTTACGAAATCGAGATTCAGCTCGGAAAAACGGACGCGTCCCACATTATCCGAACAATCGAGTACTGGGACGTTGAAAGAAAACGCTATCCGCAATACGAGCACACTGCGGTTCTGGTGGCCGAGGAGATCACGAGTCGCTTCCTGAACGTCATCAGCCTTTTTAACGGCTTCATTCCGTTGGTCGCAATCCAAATGCACGCTCTGCGCTTCGGTGACCATGTCTCCCTGGTGTTCACAACAGTGCTAAACGAAATGCGTCTTGGGCCTGTGGGTGAAGATGAAGAAGGCCAGGAAGTTGCCGACAGAACGTACTGGGAAAGACGCGGGACGAAAGAAACGCTGGAAATTACAGATTCACTTCTTAAAATTATAAACGAGTTTGCACCAGACCTGACACTGAAATATAACAAATTCTACATCGGCCTTGCCTCGAAGAGCGGCCAACCGAACAACTTTGTCATATTCCGTCCGATGAAGGACTGGGTACGGTTCGAGCCGCGGCTCGATCGTTCGGACGAAATTCAATCGAAACTCGAGGAGGCGGGGATTGATGTGATGGAGTATGACAGTCGTTGGGGTCGCTACCGGATTCGTCTCGGCAAGGGCGACGTAAAAAGACACGAACCTCTGCTCCGCGAGTTAATGAAGATGGCTTACGGTGAAGTAGGTGAATAGAGGCGTCGTGAGCGATTTTATGCGTGGGGATAAATTGCTAGTTTGCCGCGATTTGAAACGGTGACACAAGATGACGGATCCCTCGGAGAAGGACCTCTACTCCATTCTGGGCGTTGGCCCTGATGCCAGCGAGGAGGAGATCCGTCAGGCGTACCGGTCTCGGGCGCGGGTGGTCCATCCGGACCGGTTCGACCCGCAGCGGCAACCTGAGGACTGGCAGCGCGCCAACGAGATGCTTTTGGAACTGAACACCGCGTATTCTATCCTCAGCGATACGCGCCGTCGCCGAGAATACGACCGCATCAGGGCAAACCGCTTTCAAAAGCAGCAGCCGCCGTCTGGTGGAGGTTCCCGGGGGAGAGACACGGGAGGCCCTTCACCGGACCCATTTGGCGTCGAAGACCCGGCCGCTGGCCAAGTCAGATACGTGGACCTCCCGAAGCACGTCCAGGAGCGGCTGCTGAAGCGCCAGGCGGGCAAAGAGGGGGAGCAGTTTCAAGTAAGACTCGCATCACTGACTTGGAACTACTTCGTTGCCCTGGCATCACTGGGCTGGTTCGGGTACCTTTTCGCATCCGCCGACGGGGCCAAATGGGAGGAAAGCAGGATACTCTGGTACGCGGGCTTTACTTTCGGTGTCAGTTTGCTTGTCGGCCGCAACTTGTTGACGATTATCAAGTGGCGGCGATCGACTCTGAAACCGTATTTCTACGTGACGCCTATCTATTTCGTCAGGACCGAATATGATGTCATAAGTTTTCGTCCGATCTGGGCACTCAAGAACGTATCCGTCACCCACAACTACATGAACGGACTGTATCTAAATTCACATGTAGTTCTGCGTTTCGATGGCTATGAGGATTCGGTACGTCTTTCCTCGAAGGTAGAAGTTGAAAGGATGTGTGAGTGGATAAAAACCTGCCGCGGTCGGATTCGTACTGCGTACGCGGCTGGCAACTTTGAGTACTTTAGAAAGCACGATGACTTTGCCGGGGCGCCGAGAGCCAGCCTTTTCACGAACGTGATGGTGCCGACAGGTGGTGGCTCGCTAATCTATGCTGTTTGCGTACTCGTCTGCGCCTTTGGTTTGTTGGCAGCTATAGAACTAAACGATGAGTTATCGGGCGCAGGATGGATCCAGCATCCTGCGTCAGCCACATATGCGCCGCCGACTCCTGAAGACGCCGAGCAACCATCTCCGTATGCGCTGCCGCCTTCTCACAAAGTGGAGCAACCCTCGATACCCGAGAAACCTCTTCCCCGCAATGGCCATGTGTGGAGTTTCACAGCGTTGGAGAGAGTGGCTCCCTTCGAGATCAGGGCGGCACGCGGTAGGCATTATGTGGTGAAGCTGGTGGATGCGTTTACGGGTACTCCCGTGCTAACGGTCTTTGTTTACAGCGGCACGAGTGTGAGCATAGACGTCCCTCTCGGTACGTTCGAGGTCAGATATGCCTCCGGAGAATCTTGGTACGGAGATGAGTATCTGTTCGGACCGAACACTGAATATCGGAAGGCAGACAGGACATTTACGTTCGAGGTGGTTGGGAATCAAGTCACCGGATTCACCATCACGCTTTACGGGGTGCCCCATGGAAATCTCCCCACGTCGGCCATCGAACCTGCGGAGTTCTAAGGCTAGAGGGCACAGTGCTGGAAACAACGCGGCGCAGTGGCGGCGCTGTGGGGCGCCTGGTGAGGAGCCTTATGCGGGCAGGTGGACTACATCAGCAGCCAACGAATCTGGGTGCCGCTGGGCGCTAGCTTCATCCTGGTAATGCTCGCGTTCCCGCCGTTTCAGCTGCACATCAGAAGCACGACGTTCAGCTTGGGAATACGTCATCTTTGACCCGCCCAAATATGGTGATTTTGGGGCCTCCGGTAAACATTGAGATACTTCTGGCTCATTGGATATCGGTGCCCTACTGCTGACCGGACTGGCGTTTTTCGAAGTCACTTGGCGACGCGAAGTCCAGGCTCGCGGCCGTTCTTGGCTGTAGTAGAGTGGCGAGACGTGGCAACGGGGCGGGATTGTCCGCTGACCACCCTTTGCGTGGAACTGCCGGAAGGAGATTGGTCAGCATCCCGGACGCCGTGAAGGGGGTGACAGCGACTCGCCGTATGAACGCCCTGGTGGACCTGACGGGATTCGAACCCGTGACCTCTTCAATGCCATTGAAGCGCGCTCCCAACTGCGCCACAGGCCCACAGGCGATCCTGCATTTCATTATAGTACAGGCATGATCACGCGCGAGGAAGCCTGGCAAATCCTGTGCGAGTTCACCCGGTCGGAAAACCTCAGAAAACATGCCCTGGCAGTGGAGGCGTGCGTGACCGCCTACGCCCGCCGGTTCGGCGAGGACGAGGCCAAGTGGTCGGTGACGGCACTGCTGCATGACTTCGACTGGGAGATTCACCCCCAGGCGCCGGATCATCCCCTCAAAGGGGAGCCGATTCTGGCAGCCCGGGGCGTCGAGGAGGAGATCCGGCGGGCAATTTTGTCCCATGCCGACTACAGCGGCGTGCCTCGCCAGACGCTGCTCGAAAAGACGCTGTTTGCCTGCGACGAGCTGGCGGGTTTCCTGACGGCGGTCTCGCTGGTCAAGCCGCACAAGAGCATTTTCGAGGTGGACGTGGCTTCGGTGCGCAAAAAACTCAAGGACAAGGCCTTCGCCCGTTCGGTCAAGCGCGAGGACATCGTCAGGGGCGCCGAAGAGCTGGGCATTCCGCTCGACGAGCACATTGCCTTCTGCATCGCCGCCATGCAGGAGCGGGCCGAGGAGCTGGGACTGAAGGGCAACGGCTGAAGCAGTGGGCTCTGGCCGGGGCTGAATTACGCCACTGGCCCCAGAAGTTGGAAGGAAGGGCCGCGGCTGAAGGGCTCAGGGTTCCTCGACGTCGAGGCGGCGGTCCGAGGGGACGTTTTCGAGCTTCTGAACGGCGCCCGACGGCCAGCGGATCTCCACCAGCCGGGCGGCGGCGTCCCGGCCGAGGCCGAAGTGGAGGGTGCGGTCGCTCGATGAGGCAAACCCCACCGAGGTGGTGACGTGGTTCCACTGCTCGAGGCCGGAGGCCGTGACCAGGCGCACGCGTGCGCCGATGGCGTCGCGGTTGCTGCGGCGGCCGCGAAGGCGCAGGGCCAGCCAGTGATTCGGCGCCGGTGAGGTGTTCCGCAGGAGCACGGCCGGCTCGTTGAGACGCGTAACGACGATGTCCAGACGGCCGTCGCCGTCGAAGTCGCCGAAAGCGGCTCCGCGGTGCCAGGCGGCCGCCTGAAGGGCCGGTCCCGCCGCAGCGGTGGCGTCCTCGAAGGTGCCGTCCCGGCGGTTGGCCAGGATCAGGTTGGGCTGGCGGGAGCGGCGGCTGGAGAACAGCTCGGTGTTATCCTGCACGTCGCCGTTGGCGGCAAACAGGTCCTTCCAGCCGTCGTTGTTGAAGTCGAAGATGCCGTTGCTCCAGCCGCTGAAGGGCAGCGTGGCGCGGCCGACACGGCTCGGGTAGGTGACGTCGAGGAAAAAGCCGCGGCCTTCGTTGCGGAACAGAGGGAAGGTTTCGTTGGCCAGGGCGGTGATGAAGAGGTCCTCGCGGCCGTCGTTGTTGTAGTCGCGGAAGTCGGCGCCCATCGAGGAAAGGGCACGGCCGTCGTCGTTGTAGGCCACACCGGCGCGGACGGCCACCTCCGTGAAGCGGCCCCCGCCATCGTTGCGGAACAGGAAGTTGGGCACGGTGTCGTTGGCCACGAAGACGTCGAGATCGCCGTCCTGGTCGTAGTCGGCGAAGGCCACGCCCATGCCCTTGCCGATGTGGCGGGCGATGCCGGAAGCTTCGGAAACGTCGCGGAAGGTGCCGTCGCCGTTGTTGCGGTAGAGGAAGTTGGGCAGGCCTTCGTAGTACTGCGGGTGGCAATAGGTGCGGTAGCCGGCCACCAGGTCGCCGCAGAACGGCTCCTTTTCCGGCTTCCAGACGCAGTAGTTGACGACGAACAGGTCGAGCCAGCCGTCGCCGTCGTAGTCGAACCATCCGGCGGCGATGGACCACAGCTTGCCACGGGTGGGGTGGAGGCCTTCGAGTCCGGCCTTACGGGTCACATCTTCGAACCTGCCGTCGCCGCGGTTGCGGTAAAGGATATTGCGGTTGAGGCCGGGGAGGAACAGGTCGCTGAAGCCGTCGTTGTCGTAGTCACCGGCGGCGACTCCCATGCCGTAGCCTTCGCCGGCAACCCCCGCCTCCAGCGTGACGTCGGTGAAGGTGCCGTCGCCGTTGTTACGCCAGAGGCGGTTGAAGTATTCCGGCCCGGCCTTGTCGAGCTGGGGCATGCGGGCCCCGTTGACGAAGTAAATGTCCGGCCGTCCGTCGTTGTTGTAGTCGAAGACGGCCACGCCGGCCAACATGGTCTCGGGCTGGTGCTTGTTCGGGGTGGCGGAGTTGCGGGCGATGAAGCGGATGCCGGCGCGTTCGGTGACGTCCTCGAAGGTGATCGGATCCGGACGGAGCGGATCCCCGGGGCGCGGCCAGAGGGCCCAGGCAGCCAACCCCGCGGCGGCCAGCAGCGTGCGCTTCACCGCAATTCATTGTGACACGCGGGAGGAGGCGCGCCGCGCGCTAGTCCGGGGAGTGACGCGGAGGAGTTACGAATCAGGAAGCCTCAACGCCGGCGCGGAGCCGGGCAAAAGACAGATCTACGAGGATCGAGCCGGGGGGAGGCTGCGTTGCGTCATAGGCGGGCAGAGTGGGAAACTCGAGGCCCGGGGCGACGGCGACCGGGGGTTGCAAGGCCGAAGGCACCCAGGTGTAGCCGTAGAGGCGGCGCAGCAGCATCACGCGCAGAGGATCCGATCCCCAGACCATGATGGGCACGTCTATGACGTGGCCTTTGGCGGCGAGCTCGGCGGCGAGCGCTTCGCGCTCGCGCAGGTCCGGCACGTCGCGCAGCCGGCGCACCTCCTCGGGCTGGCGGCTCCAGTAGGCTTCGGCGCTGGCCCGCCAGTCGAAGACCTCATCCCAGCGCTCCGGCTCGGGCAGGTCTGCGTCAGGGCTGACTCCGGCGGAGGAGCCGGAGGCGACAGGAAGCTGCCGTCCGGCGACGAGCTTTTGTCCGGGCGCGCTCTCGGCGGCGGGCTGCTCGGGGCCGGGGCGCTCGGCGAGGAGTTCCAGTATGCGCCTGGCGAACTCGTTGGCGGGTACAAGCTTAGGCGCCGGTTCGGGGAGCGAACCGGGATGTTGCTCCAGGTGAGCGGCGGCGCGTGAGACGATCATGCGGTTTGCCTCCGCCAAGGGGATGCAAACGGCGCGCCAGAACCGCCGGGGCGCAAAACAGGCAGTCACGGCGGTGGCGCCGGCCGGCGGCCACGTGTTTTCAATCCGTTGGGGCCAGCCGGGGCGGGCAGGAGTTCAAGACGCGGGTAAGCTCCGATCGGAGGGAAACGTACCTTGCCTGCATTGCCATTTCCGAAGTACAGTCTCGGGAACCTCTATCTGTTCCCGTACTATCCGACGCGCGAAGACTACCAGCGGGCCACGGGGCAGGAACCGCCGCCGTGGAATCCGAACCGGCAGCCGAAGTACTGGTTCGATCCGGCCGCCAAGGACAGCCGGAGCCGCCGTGTGGTTTACGAGCGGGTGCTGGCGGATCCGCCGGCGGGGCCGGACGGCAAGCCGATGCTGGACGTGCTGGTGCTGGACCGGGACGAAGCCGCCACGGTGAACATTCCGCCGAAGGGCCTGGGCTCGACCAACACGCCCGGAGCGGACGCGCCCGAGGTTCCGGTGCCGTTGCGGCCGCTGGAGCCGGAGGAGGAGCTGGCTTTCGACATCGGGGGCACGGTGGTGGTTCGCAACAAGAAGCTCTGGGCGGAGCTGGAGCGGGCCTCCGGCTTCACGGCCGAGGACCGGCGGCTGCTCGAGGCGATTGCGCGGAAACTCGGGGTCGAGTGAGTTCCGCGGGGAGGTGCTGCGGCGCGGAAACGGGGGCCGCGCCGCAGCGCGGCTCGCGTTTCGTCCCCCGGCCCTCCCGAAGCCTCTCCGGCGGCCCTGCCATTTAAAAAAACCCAACAAAAACGGGCCTTCCATGCACATTTCTCTTTACAAGCGCCGCGCGCATCCCTTATCATGAAGTAGCAAATTTGTTTTGCTCGCCGCTCCGGCGGCGGATGCCAATCGGGAGAATCAAACGGAAGGAGGTTTATGGCTGACAAACGGATGACGCAGGCACAACTGGTCAGAAAGATCGCCGAGAGCTGTGGCGTGAGCAACAAGGTGGCCAAGTCATTCCTGGATACCTACGCCGCGATTGCGGTGGCGGAGACCAAGAAGAACGGCGTGTTCGTGCTGCCCGGCATCGGCAAGCTGGTGCGCGTGGAGCGCAAGGCGCGCATGGGGCGCAACCCGGCCACGGGAGAGACGATCAAGATTCCCGCCAAGAAAGTGGTGAAATTCCGGGTGGCCAAAGCCGTGCGCGACGCGATCGTGCCGCCGAAGAAAAAGTAGCCCCGCCGCCTGCTGCGGGGCGGCCCATCCCGCGTGCACATCCCGCCAGCGACGGCGCCGGAGAACAGATCGCCCCGCCGGCTGCTACGGATTGGAAATTCGTTTCCGAGATACGAAACCCCGCGGATGTCCGCGGGGTTTCTTGTTGGGAACCGGAAGGCCAAGCCGCCAGGATGTGCGGACGGCTCGAGGAAGCCTACGCCTGCTTCTTCTCTTCGGGTTTCTCTTCGCCCTTCAAGGCGGTCTTGAAGTTGCGGATGCCCTCGCCCAAGCCCTTCGCCACCTCGGGGATCTTACGCCCGCCGAACAGCAGCACGGCGATTCCGAGGATGATGAGGAGTTCGGGCATGCCGATTGACCTCATGCGGCCTCCTTTGCACCTTTCATTCTAGAGATCCCGCCCCGGGCGGTCAACCGCAAAACTCGGCGAGCGGCTGGCGGAGAGAGAGGGATTCGAACCCTCGGTAGGGGGTTACCCTACACACGCTTTCCAAGCGTGCGCCTTCAACCGCTCGGCCATCTCTCCGCGCGGTTTCGCTGGTTGGGATCCGACGTGTTCGTTCTCAGTGTACCATGCGGTGGAGAAAATCCCGCACGGCGCGCAGGTACCACTCGGGACTGTCCTCGGGAAAAGAAGGCGCGGCGCACCAGGAGCGAATTCCGGAGCCGCCGGTGACGCGGAGCATCTGCGTCACGAACGGGTTAGCGGCGCCAGCCGATTCCAGCGAACGGGCCAGGGCGAGGTCCTGGAGGGCGTTGCGGTACAAAAACGCGCCGATGGTGCGGGGGGCGCCCGCGACCGCGGGACGGGCGCCGCAGAGGTATTCGATGAGCGCCCGGCGTGCGGGCGTGTCGGCAGGACGGGGTCCCAGCGCTTCGAAGGGCTGCAACAGCGGCGCCGAGGGGACGGTTGCGGACATGACGCGCACCTCCATGGGATAAATCAGCCAGCGCCCGTCCACGTGCATCTGCACCTCGACGCGGACGCGCCCCGGAGGCGTGCGGGCCGGCACCCACAGATCCAGCCAGAAAGCCTGGGCAGTCTGCTTCGGGACGGTGCGGTCCGGCAGTGTTCCGGCGTAGGGCAGCTTGACCGGCTCGAGCTCCTCGGGGATCCACACGGAGCCGCGCCGCAGGTAACGCTCCTTGTACAGCGACACGCCGAAGGCGCCCTCGGGGTTCTGGCCGATGTGGAGGGTGAAGGCGCCGCCTTTCGGGAAACTCACGACCACATGGAACGAGGCATAGGCGTTGCGCGCCGCGGCGGGGGAGAGGATCTCGCGCGGGCGTGTGCCGGGCAGGCGCGGTGCGTCGGGCGGCACGATGGCGCCGAAGGGATCCACGCGCTGGAGTTCGGAATAGACCCGGAGACTCTGGCCGGCGGCGGGCGCAAGGCACACCACGGCCGCCAGCGCGGCCAATCCTCTGCGTTTCACACCGGCTGGCGGCGCGTGCGGGAGAGCAACTCCCGGGCGCGCGCAATCGCTTTCTCCTCGGCCTCCTCGCGCGTGGCGCCCGTGGTTCGGGCCAGGGCGGCTCCGGGCGACACGTTGTCCGCCTTGCAATGGTAGACAGTGCCGATACGGTAGCTGGTCAGGTTGACCGGCCAGCCGTTGATTTCGATGCGGCGTTCCTGATAGTCTTCTGCCCGCATCTTTTGATTCTAGCGATTTGCCTGTGAGCGTGGCGGCTTTGCCGCCAGGTTACGCGCGGGGCTGTTCGCCGCTGTGATTTACCCGCGAGCGCGAGGCGCAGCCTCCGCTCAGGCGCCTGCGGCCGACGCGGTTCCGCGTTCGACAGGGGCGCCCACCAGATTGCCCCACTCGGTCCAGGAACCGTCGTAGTTGGCGACGTTGTTGAATCCGAGCAGATACTTCAGAACGAACCAGGTGTGGCTGGATCGCTCTCCGATGCGGCAGTAGGCGATGACGGGTTTGGAGCCGTCAATGCCTTCGGCCTCGTAAAGCTTTTTCAACTCCTCGAACGTCTTGAACGTGCCGTCGTCGTTACAGGCCTTGGCCCAGGGGATGTTCCTGGCGCCGGGGATGTGGCCGCCGCGCTGACAGGTTTCGGGCAATCCCGGAGGTGCGAGGATTTCGCCCGTGAACTCCTGCGGGCTACGCACATCCACCAAGGCGGCTGAGCGCTCCTTCATAGCCACCTGGACCTGCGGGAGAAAGGCCCGCAGGGACAGATCCGGGTCGGAAGCGCGGTAGACGGTGCGTTTGGGCTGGGGGATTTCGACGGAAAGCTCGCGGCCTTCGGCCAGCCACTTTTTGCGGCCGCCGTTCATGATGCGGACGTCCTTGTGGCCGTAAATCTTCATCTGCCAGAAGGCCCAGGCGGCAAACCAGTTGTTGTTGTCGCCGTAGAGAATCACGGTAGTGTCGTTGCTGATGCCGGAAGAAGCCATTAGCTCTTCGAACTGCTGCTTGGAGAGAATGTCGCGACGCACCGTGTCACAAAGCTGCGTGTTCCAAGCCCAGCCGATGGCTCCCGGGATGTGGCCTTCGTTATACGCCGCGGTGTCTACGTCCACCTCGGCGATGACGATGTTAGGGTCGCTACGGTGCTGTGCGACCCAATCCGTGCTGACCAGAACTTCCGGGTGTGCATAGTCCGCCATGTTGGGGGACCTCCTCTGAGGGTGATATCAACAAATCCTATCAAATTCAGGGAGGAACGATCAAAGCCGAAGCGGGCCAGAAGGTTCGGAGCCGAACTCGACGGGCCGGGCAAGACGGATGGCGGGGTTTTCCATGAGCTGGGCCAGGACGGCTTCGCTGACGGGCTCGTCGGTTTCCACGACCGCCACCGCCTCCAGCGGTTCGCCCGGTTTGAGCGGCGCCTCGCGCCGTCCCAGGGAGAAATTGGCGATGTTGATTCCGTTGCGGCCGAGCACGGTGCCGATGTAGCCGATCACACCGGGCACGTCCTGGTTTTTGAGGAACGTCAGGTGTCCGGAAAGGTGCGCTTCGCAGTAGATGCCATCCACCTGAATGAGGCGGGGCTTGTCCAAAACGACGGCGCCTTCGACGGTGGTGAGCCCGGCATCGGTTTCGAGCTCCAGGCGGATGGCGTCCATGGGCCCGGAGCGTTTTTCGTGACTTTCGGCGACGTTCAGGCCGCGCTGGGCTGCGATCTGCATGGCGTTGACGAGGTTGGCGCGCTGGGCCAGGGAGCGGTTGAGCACTCCTGCCAGGCCGGCATTGCGGACCAGGTGGGTGTTGTTTTCGGCGATCCGGCCGAGGTAGACCAGGCGCACGGTTTTCGGGTTGCCGGCGGCGATGTGGGCGGCGAAGGCCCCGAGGCGCTCGGCCAGGGTGATATAGGGGCCGAGTTGGCGGTACTGTTCCGGAGACAGGGCGGGCATGTTGACGGCGTTGATGGCGACGCCGGTGCGCAGGTATTCGGCCAGTTGCTCGGCGATGCGCAAGCCGACGATTTCCTGAGCTTCCTCGGTGGAGCCGGCGATGTGGGGGGTGGCGATGACGGCATCGAGGCGGAACAGCGGGTAGTCGGGCGGGGGCGGCTCGGGATCGAAGACGTCCAGTGCAGCGCCGGCGACCTTGCCGGACTCGATGGCTTCGCGGAGGGCTTCGGCGTCGATGAGTTCGCCGCGGGAACAGTTCACCAGGCGCACGCCGGGCTTCATGCGCGCGAAGGCGTCGCGAGACAGCAGGCGGTGCGTCTCGGGCGTGAGGGCCACATGGAGCGAGATGTAATCGCTGGTGGCGAAGAGAGTATTCAAGTCCACCAGAGGCACGCCGAGATCGGCCGCGACCTGGGGACTGACGTAGGGGTCGGTGGCCTGGATCTTCATCTCGAAGGCGCGGGCGCGCCGGACGACTTCGCGGCCGATGCTGCCGAGGCCGATCACGCCCAGGGTCTTGCCGCGCAGCTCGCTGCCGAGGAAGCGCTTTTTCTCCCACTTGCCGGATTTGGTGGAGGCGCTGGCCTGCGGGATGGCGCGGGCCATGGCCAGCATCAGGGCCAGGGTGTGCTCGGCGACGGAGACGGCGTTACCGCCGGGCGTGTTCATCACCAGGATTCCGGCGGCCGTGGCGGCTTCCAGATCCACATTGTCCACGCCCACGCCGGCGCGTCCGATGACCCGGAGGCGGGGCGCCTGCGCGATCACCTCGCGGGTGACCTTGACCGCACTGCGGACCACCAGAGCGTCGGCGGTGGGCAGGTGCTCCAGGTAGTCTTTCGGAGTGGAGACGATGACGTTCCAACCGGGCTGCGAGCGGAGCAGCTCCAGGCCCGCCGGGGCCAGCGGCTCAGCGATGAGAATGTTCATGGATCCTGATCAGGCGCGTCAGGGATGGCACAACCGGTCGCCGGGTTCATGTTCCTGACTTCAGGCCGGGGCGCGCTCGGCGGCCAGAGCGAGCTCGGCATAGACATGCTGGGCCGCAGCCACGCCCGAGCCGAAGCGAACCGGACGGCCGAGAGCGGCCAGAATGATCTCCAGTTCGGCGATGACGGCGAACAGGTCGGCGAAATCGAAATAGCCCAGATGGGCGATGCGGAAGATTTTGCCCCGCATGGAGCCCTGGCCGTTGGCGATGATGGCACCGAAACGATTTCGGAACTCTTTGACGATGACTCCGGAGTCCACGCCCGGAGGCGCTTTGACGGCCGTTACGGAGGCCGCCGGCGCTTTGGGGGCAAACAGCTCCAGTCCCAAGGCGGTGACAGCGGCGCGTGCGGCGCGGGCCAGCGCCTGTGCGTTCTCGATGAGTTTGTCCATGCCCACGGAGCGGATGTAGGCGAGGGCCTCCGCCAGAGCCAGCAGCAGGGTCGTGCTGGGAGTCCAACTGGACTCGCCCTTTTCGGCGCTCTGTTTCTCCTTTCGCAGGTCGAAGTAGTAGCGCGGCAGCGTGGCGGATTCGGCCCGCGCCCAGGCCTTCGGGCTTACCGAGAGAAACGCCAGGCCGGGCGGAATCATGAACGCCTTCTGCGAACCGCCGATGACGACGTCGAGGCCCCAGCCGTCAATATCGAGCGGCATGGTGCCGAGGCCGGTGATGGCGTCCACGACGAAGATGGCGCCGGTTTGGGAGACGGCCTCGCCCATGGCGCGGACGTCGTGAGCGGCTCCTGTAGAGGTTTCCGAAGCCTGCACGAAGACGCCCCGGACACCCGGCCGGCGCGCCAAGGCCTCGGACACACGCTCCGGGCCCACGACGTCGCCGTAATCAGCCTCGAGTACGGTGACGTCCAGACCGAAGGCGCGAGTGATCTGGACCCACCGCTCGCCGAATTTGCCCGCCGAACAAACGATGACCGGGTCGCCGGGAGAGAAGAAATTGGAGACGGCGGCTTCCATGGCGCCGGTGCCGGAGGAGACCAGCACGAGGACGTCATGGGAGGTGCCGAAGACGTCTTTGAGGTCGGCCAGCACGCGGTGGTAGAGCCGGCGGAAATCTTCGGTGCGGTGATGGATGTCGGATCCCATCATCGCGTGCAGGGCCGGCGGATAGAGAGGCGTCGGCCCGGGCGTCAGCAACCGTTGTTTGCGGATGTACATGGATGGAACTGATTCTATAGAATAGCAAAGGCCATGGCGCTCATCGAACGAATCCAGCAGGATCTTACGCGAGCGATGAAAGAGCGCGACGAGGCACGGATGAGCGCACTGCGCATGATCCTGAGCGCGCTCAAGAGACATCAGGTGGACTCCATGAAGCCGCTGGATGAGGCGGCCGAGCTGCAGGTGCTCAATTCGCTGGTCAAACAGCGGCGCGAGGCGGCCGAACTGTTCCGGAAGGGAAACCGGCCCGAGCTGGCGGAGAAAGAGGAAGCGGAGTTACGCCTCATCGAGTCCTACCTGCCTGCTGCGCCGACTGAAGATGAGCTGGAAGCGGCCGTGGCGGCGGCGATCGCCGAAACGGGCGCCACATCCATGAAGCAGATGGGCGCGGTGATGAAGGCCGCTCAGGCGAGGCTGGCGGGCAAACGGGTGGACGGGCGCCTGCTGAGCGAAAAGGTAAAAGCACGCCTTCAATCGGGCTGATGCGCCCGGTGCACTGTCGCGGAGCTCGGGCGGCGGTGGAAAATAGAGATATGTGGCGCCGGGGCACACTTTTGCTCGTTGCCGTCGCAGTGGTTCTGGGCCAGACGACGGTGAGCGTGGCGCAGCTTGAGCAGTTTGTCCGTTCCTCGATCGAGCTCCGGCATCCCGACAAGAACGTCGCAGAATACTTGAAGCGGCTCAAGCTGTCCGAGCGGCTGGAGGAGCGCACGATCATCGAGCTCCAGGCGGCGGGCGCCGGGCCGCGGACGGTCGAAGCGCTCCGGGCCTTGCAGGAAGCTTCGCGCAAGCTGCCCCCGGCAAAGAGCGGCAAGCCCTCGGCGGAGCCCGCTCCGATTCCGGCCCCGAGCCGTGCCGAGCAGGAGCGCATTCTCAAGGAGGTGCGGGAGTACGCCCTCAACTACGTGCGGCGCTTGCCGGATTTTATCTGCACGCAGGTGACGCGGCGCTACGTGGACCCGACGGGCCTGGAATTCTGGCAGCAGCAGGACACGCTGACGGCGCGCCTGACTTACTTCGAACAGAAAGAAGAATACAAGCTTCTGCTCGTCAACGGCGTGCTCACGGACCGGCCGTATGAATCGCTCGGCGGCGCCACGTCCACGGGCGAATTCGGCAGCCTGATGCGGGAGATTTTCGAGCCGGAAACGGAGGCCGAGTTCCGCTGGGACCGGTGGGCCACCCTGCGCGGGCGGCGCGTGCACGTGTTCTCCTACCGGGTGGCGCAGCCACGATCGAAGTGGCGTGTCAGCTATGAACGGACGCAGGAGATCACGCCCGCCTATCAGGGACTCATCTATGTGGACCGCGACACGTTAACGGTGATGCGGATCACGCTGGAGGCGGTGGAGATTCCGCCCTCGTTTCCCATCCAGCAGGCCTCCACGGTGCTGGATTACGACTACACAAACATCGGCGGGCGCGAATACGTGCTGCCGTTGCGAGCGGTGGTTCGCATGCGCAAGGGCAAGTTTCTCACCAAGAACGAGGTGGAATTCCGCATGTACCGCAAGTTCGAGGCGGAGGCCACCATCACCTTCGACACGCCGGAGCCTCTGCCGGAAGAAAAAGTCACCGAGCAGCCGGCGCGGCCATAAGAACATCCCGGCACGGTCCTGTTCGCCTGTGGGGAGTGGGGAAGGACTTTGTGTCATGATGGGCATTGACGGGCATGGCTTCGGTTTCTGGGCGCGCCGGCGCCCGCAAGGGTCCCCCCTGGCTGCTCCCCTTGGCCGGTTACGCGATTTCACTCGCGTGCCTGCTGTGGGTGTATTGGGGCTTTGACTGGAAGACCCAGCTGCCGCGCCTGGCCTCCGCGGACGCCCACCTGGTGGTCGTGGCGATCATCGCCGACCTGCTCGTCTATGTGACGCAGGGCTGGCGCTGGAGCACGCTGCTGCGGCCGGTGGCCCGCTCCTCGGTGTTGCGCTCGACGCAAGCCGTTTACATCGGCCTGTTTGCCAACGAAGTGCTGCCGTTTCGTACGGGGGAGTTGATCCGGGCCTACGTGCAGGGCAAGTGGTGCCGGATTCCGTTTTCGGTGGCGCTTTCTTCGGTGGCGGTGGAACGCCTGCTGGACGGGATCTGGCTGGTGCTGGGTTTCTTCCTGGTGGCGGCCTTCGTGCGGCTGCCGGGATACCTGGTGCGGGGTTCGCAGATTCTGGCGCTGGTGCTGGCGCTGGTGGCGGTGGCGCTCGGGGTCGTGATGTTCCGGAAGCATCATGCGCAGGCGGCGGTCTCGCGCAGCCGCTGGTCCGAGATGCTGCGGCACGTGGTCGAGGGGCTGCATGCCATGGGGAATGCGCGGACGTTTTATGCGGCGGCGGCCATCAGTCTGCTGTATCTGGCGCTGCAGGTGGTTCCGATCTACGCGCTGATGCGGGGCTACGGTCTGGAGGCTCCGCTGGGCGCGGCGGCCGTGGTGCTGGTAATTCTCCGGCTGGGAACGATCATTCCCCAGGCCCCGGGCAACGTAGGCGCGTTCCAGTTTTTTGTCGTGCTCGGGCTGCGGATCTTCGGAGTGGACAAAGCCACGGCTACCGGGTTCGCCACGCTGCTGTTTGTGGTCGTGACGGTGCCGTTGTGGCTGGGCGGCCTGATTGCGGTGGCGATTGCGGGATTCAAGATCCGGGAGCTGCAGCGGGAGGCGCGCTCGAACCTGGAGCCGGCGGCGGCGGGCCAGCCGCGCGGGACTGGCATATAATTCCCCCGAGGAGGAAAGTGCCGATGAGTGAGCGTGTCGTTTCGCGCCGGGGCCTGCTGGCCGGCGCGGCAGGCGCTTTTACGATCGTCCGACCGGAAGCCGTACGGGGCAGCCAAGCCAACTCCAAAATCTCGGTCGGGCTGATCGGGAGCGGCAACCGGGGCTCCTACGATGCCGCCATCGTGCATGCGGATCCGCGCGCCGAGGTCACGGCTCTGTGCGATCTGTTCGACGACCGCATCGAGATGGCGATCCAGCGCATCAAGCTGGACAAGAAGCCGGCGATCTACAAGGACTATGAGAAACTTCTGGCCTCGGACGTGGATGCGGTGATCATCGCCACACCGCCGTTCGAGCATCCGCCGATGCTGGAGGCGGCGGTGGAAGCCCGCAAGCACATCTATTGCGAAAAGCCTATGGGGGTGGACGTGGAAGGGTGCCGGCGCGTGATCGCGGCGGGGCGCAGGGCGGATCCGACGAAGTGTATTTCGGTCGGTTTCCAGCAGCGCTACGGGCCCGTGTATCTGGAGGGCTACCGGCGCATCCAGGAGGGGCAGATCGGCACACTGTCCAACGCCCGGGCTTTCTGGATCGGCGGGGATCCGTTCAAGCGGGTGCCGTATGCGGATCCCAAGGAAGAGAAACTGCGGAACTGGTTCGCTTACCGCGATTACTCCGGAGACTTTATCGTCGAACAGGATTGCCATAACTTCGACGTGCTGCACTGGTTTTTGGGAGCGCTGCCGCTGAGCGCGACCGGATATGGCGGGCGGAAGGTGCGGACTTCGATGGAGATTCTGGATCACCTGACTCTGTCGTTCAAGTTTCCGGACGGGATTCACGTCAATTACGAAGCCAACCAGATCAGCCCGCCGGGTTTCAGCCGCATCGGGGAGGAATTTACCGGAACGAAAGGAGTGATCGCGGTGTCGCGAGCCCGCATGGTGCACACGCGGGGACCGCGGGACGTGGACACCGTCGAGTCCAAGCGGGACATCACCTACGACGCGATCGAGGCGTTTCTGGGCAGGATTCAAAGCGGCGACGTGGAGAATGTGGCGGAACGCTCGGCGTTGAGCACGATGATCGCGATTTTAGGGCGGACCGCCCTCTACACGGGCCGCGAAGTCACCTGGAAAGGAGAGTTCGGTGCGTAACCCACTGCTTCTGCTCGGACTGATGCTGGGCGTGGCTTCAGCGACGGCCCAGGACAACCGGATCCGCGTGATCGCCTTCGGCGCTCACCCGGACGATTGCGACATCCGCATGGCGGGCACCGCGGCGAAGTTCGCGGCCATGGGACACCTGGTGAAGTTTGTCGCAGTTACTAACGGAGACGCGGGCCACCAGAGCCAGGGCGGCGGTGCTCTGGCCAAACGCCGGCGGGCGGAGGCCCAGGAAGCCGGACGGCGCCTGGGGATCGCCGAGTACGAGGTCCTGGACAATCATGACGGCGAGCTGCTGCCCTCGCTGCACGTACGGGAGCAGATCATCCGGCGCATCCGGCAATGGAATGCGGATCTGGTGCTGGCGCCGCGGCCTAACGATTATCACCCGGACCATCGCTACACCGGGATTCTGGTGCAGGATGCGGCCTACATGGTGGTGGTACCGAATGTGGCGCCGGATACGCCTCCGCTCGAAAAGAATCCGGTGTTTTTGTACTTCCAGGATCATTTCCAGCGGCCGAATCCGTTCCGTCCCGACATCGCCGTGGCGATTGACGACGTTTTCGACAAGAAGATCGCCGCGCTCGATGCGCACGTTTCCCAGTTTTACGAATGGCTTCCCTGGGTGGACCGGCGGCTGCACGAAGTGCCCAAGGACCCGGCGGAACGCCGGAAGTGGCTGGCCCGGGAGCGCGGCGGCCGGATTACGCCCGAGGTGCGCAAGGCTCTGGAGAAATGGTACGGACCAGAGCGCGCCGCCAAGGTCCAGTATGCGGAGGCCTTCGAGATCTGCGAATACGGCCGCCAGCCGAACGACCAGGAAATCCGCCAGCTGTTTCCGATGTTAGGGAAGTAGCGTTTTCGCGTGCCGGAGACCACGAGCCACGACCCGGAAGCGGTCCGCGAGAAGCTGCGGTCGCTGCCATCGGTGGACGAGGTCGTGGCGTTGCTCGAGGATCTGACCGGCCGTTTTCCGCGGCCGCTCATCGTGGATGAGGCGCGGCGGGTTCTAGAGGCACTTCGCCGCGAGGTGCTGGCGGGGCGGAGTCCGGATCCAACCTCCGCGCCGGGGCTCGTGCGCTCCGCTCTGGAGGCGCTGGCGGCTCCCTCCCTCCGCCGCGTGATCAACGCCACGGGCGTCGTGCTGCACACGAACCTCGGCCGCGCCCCGCTTGTGCCGTTCGTTCCGCTGGCCGGTTACTCGAATCTCGAGTATGATCTCGAGGCGGGCCGCCGCGGGCGGCGTGACGTGCACGCGGCAAGTCTGATGGAACGCTGCTTCGGTGCGCCGGGGATTGTGGTCAACAACAACGCCGCGGCGGTTTTTCTCGTGCTGCACGAGCTGGCCTGCGGCTTCGAGGTCATTGTTTCGCGCGGGGAGCTGATCGAGATCGGCGACGGTTTCCGGATCCCGGACATCATGGCGCGCTCGGGGGCGATCCTGCGCGAGGTCGGAACCACGAACCGGACGCGGATCGAAGACTACCAGGAGGCGATTACCGAGCGCACGCGGCTGCTGCTGCGCGTCCATCGCAGCAATTTTGAAATCCGGGGCTTTACGGGGCGGCCGGAACTCAAGGAGCTCGCCGCTCTGGGGCGGGAGCGGGGCATACCTGTTTACGAGGATCTGGGCAGCGGCTGCCCGGTGGATCTGGCGCCTTACGGGCTGCACGAACCGGTGGTCTCGGAGGCCTTGGCTGAAGGTGCGGATCTGGTTTCGTTCAGCGGGGACAAGCTGCTCGGGGGGCCGCAAGCCGGCTTGCTGGTGGGCCGGCCGGAGCTGATCGCGCGGCTGCGGCGGAATCCTTTGTTTCGGGCGCTGCGGGTGGACAAACTCACCTATCAGGCCCTGGAGACCACGCTGCGGCATCTGGTTCTCGGGCGGGTGCAGGACATCCCCGCCCTGCGCATGATTGCCGAGCCGGCCGAGCGGATCCGGGAGCGGGCCGAGGCGTTCTGCGCGAGGCTGGCGGGGGTGGGCGCCACGGTCGTTCCGGGGGAGTCCGTCGTCGGAGGCGGCTCGACACCGGAGCAGCCACTGCCGACGTGGCTGATCGCGATTGAAACCGGAGACGCTTCGGCGCTGGAGCGTCGCCTGCGCCGGGGTGAGCCGCCGGTGATCGCCCGGGTGGAGAAGGAGCGGGTGTTGCTCGATCTGCGAACGGTCTTCCCGGAAGAGGAAGCCGACCTGGCCCGTGCGGTGCAGCGGGCGGTAGCTCAGGCGGGCCGGGCCGCGCCGTAAGCGCGCCGGCGGCGCTACATTGGAGGTATGCACGCCCGGCCATCGGAAGCCCGGCCTGCCCTGTTCGGCGCGGACTGACACCCTCCCTCCGCCATTGGAAGCTGAGTTGGACACAAAGGAGGGAGTGAAATGGAGAAGGTAACCACCCGGACGGTCCGGCCGGACCTACCCCAGATTCTGACGCCGCTTCCCGGTCCCCGCGCCCGAGAGATTATCGAACGGGACCACCGCACGGTGTCGCCGTCCTATACGCGGCCGTATCCTTTGGTGGCGGCCCGCGGCGAGGGGGCCATGATCGAGGACGTGGACGGCAACCGCTTCCTGGACTTCAACGCAGGGATTGCCGTCGTGGCCACGGGCCACTGCCATCCAAGGGTCGTGGAAGCAATCCGGCGCCAGGCCGAACGGCTGATCCATATGTCGGGCACGGACTTTTACTACGAGAATTTGGTGCAACTGGCGGAGAAGCTGGCGGCCATCGCGCCGGGCGGGGGTCCGCGCCGCGTCTCGTTCGGCAACTCAGGGGCTGAAGCCATGGAAGCGGCGCTGAAACTGGCCCGCTACCACACCGGCCGCCAGCGTTTCATCGCGTTCCTCGGGGGATTTCACGGGCGTACCATGGGCGCGCTGTCGCTGACGGCGAGCAAGGCGGTGCAGCGGGAGGGATTCGGTCCGTTGCTGGCCGGAGTGCATCACGTGCCCTATGCGTACTGCTACCGCTGCGCCTACGGCAAGCAGCCTGAGACGTGTGCGGTGGAATGTGTGAAGTTCATCGAGGAAGAAATCCTGAAGACGGCGGCGCCAGCGCGGGAGGTGGCGGCGATTGTGGTCGAGCCCGTGCAGGGCGAGGGAGGATACATCGTTCCGCCGGCGAAGTTCTTTGAAGCGTTGCAGGAGGTGGCGCGGCGGCAGGAGATTTTGCTGGTAGTGGACGAGGTGCAGTCCGGCATGGGGCGCACCGGCCGGATGTGGGCGTGCGAACACTTTGGCGTGGATCCGGACATCCTGGCGGTGGCCAAGGGGATCGCCAGCGGCCTGCCGCTCGGAGCGACGGTGGCGCGGGCCGAGCTCATGCAGTGGAAACCGGGGGCGCACGCTTCGACGTTTGGCGGCAATCCCGTCGCCGTTGAGGCGGCGCTGACCACCATCGAGCTGCTGGAACAGGAACTGGTAGCGAACGCCGCCAGGGTGGGCGAGCACGTGATGAACCGGCTGCGGGAGTGGCCCTCCCGGTTCCGCCACGTGGGCGAGGTGAGAGGCCTGGGTTTGATGATCGGCATCGAGCTGGTGCGCGACCAGCACACGCGGGAGCGGTTCCCGGAATTGCGCGACCGCGTCGTCCAGCTCGCCTTTGAACGCGGCCTGCTGGTGCTCGGCGCGGGCGCCAGTTCCATTCGGCTCAGCCCGCCGCTGGTGGTTACGCGCGACCAGGCGGATTTCGCGGTGGATACGCTGGAGGAATGCCTGCGGGTGGCGGCGAGTTGAGGCACGAAGCAGGCGGGCCGCGGCGGATTCTGGATGTAGGCTGCGGGGTCAACAAGTACCCGGGCGCGATCGGGATTGACCGCAACCCGCGCAGCCGGGCCGACGTCCTGTGCGACCTGGACCGGCCGACCTATCCGTTTGCGGCGGAGACGTTCGACGAGATCCGCGCGGTGCACGTCATCGAGCACGTCGCCGACGTGATCGGAACGATGGAGGAGTTCTGGCGCCTGCTGCGGCCGGGCGGCCGGCTGCTGGTGGTGACCCCGCACTACAGCGATTTCAGTTCGTTTTGCGACCCGACCCACCGCCGGCATCTGACGAGCTTTTCGTTTCGTTATTTCGGCGAAGACCACGGCGGCTTCGGCTACTACTCCCCGGTCAGGTTCCGTGAGATTTCCGTACGCGTGCGACTACTGGCGTTATGGAGGTGGCTGGGGCTGGAATGGCTGGTGAATGCCTCGCGGCGCTTCCGCCTGTTTTGGGAGCACTATCTGTGCTTTATCGTGCGCGGCAAGGTCATCGAGTTCCGCCTGGAAAAACCGGCGCAGTGAGTTTGCATGCGCGGACTGCTCCGATTGTGCGATGAGCTGCGCCATTGGGCGCGGCGGCGCGGGCGGGCGGCGGACCTGGCGACGGGCCGGCGCGGCGAAGACCTGGCGCACCGCTTTCTCCAGAAACAGGGCTATACCGTGGCGGCGCGCAACTATCGCACGCGGAGCGGGTCCGGAGAGATCGACCTGGTGGCGTGGGACGGCGACACTCTGGTCTTCGTGGAGGTCAAGACGCGCCACAGCGAGGAATTCGGGGCGCCGGAACGCGCAGTGGATCGGGACAAACGCAGGGCGCTGGTGCGCGCCGCCGCCGACTACGCGCGCAAGGCAGGAGTGCGGTGGGAACAGGTGCGTTTCGACATCGTCAGTGTGGTGCTCTCGGCCCGGCCGGAGATTACGCATTTCAAGGATGCGTTCCGGCCGCGTCCACCGCTGTACTAAAATCATCGTTCTCTCGCGATCGGAGGAGCGTTTCCTTTGCCCGAACTCCGTAAAGACCCGGTTACCGGGCGATGGGTGATCATTGCGACCGAACGCGCCATGCGCCCGACGGATTTTGTGCGGGAGCACGTGGTTCCTCAAGGCGCGCGCCTGTGCCCTTTTTGTCCCGGTAACGAGCAGAAGACACCTCCGGAGATCCTGGCCTACCGCGACAGCGGCGGGCCCAACGAGCCCGGCTGGCGCGTCCGCGTCGTACCGAACAAATTTCCGGCGTTGCGTGTTGAGGGAGAGCTGAACCGGCAGGGGGAGGGGCTCTACGACAAGATGAACGGCGTGGGGGCGCACGAGGTGATCATCGAGACTCCCGACCATCAGCGCACCTTCGGGGACCTCACGGAAAAGCAGGTCGAAGAGGTCCTTTGGGCTTTTCGCGACCGTATCCTGGATCTGCGCAAGGACGTCCGCCTGCGTTACATCCTGGTGTTCAAGAACCACGGCGAAGCCGCGGGGGCGTCGCTCGAGCACACGCATTCGCAACTCATCGCCCTGCCGGTGGTCCCCAAACGGGTGCAGGAGGAAATGGACGGCGCCCGGAGGTACTACGACTTCAAGGAACGCTGTATCTTCTGCGACATCGTCCGCCAGGAGATGGAATCCGGGCCGCGGGTGATTCTGGAGAGCGATCATCACCTGGCGGTTGCGCCGTATGCCGCCCGCTTCCCCTTTGAGACCTGGGTCGTGCCGAAGCGCCACCATTCGCATTTCGAGGCGGCCGAAGCGCCTGCGATCCAGAACCTCGCCTGGGTGTTGCGCGTCCTGATCCGAAAGATTGACAAGGTGTTAGAACGTCCTGCCTATAATCTCATGCTGCATACGGCGCCGGTTCAGGAGGGGGCGATGACGCATTATCACTGGCATATCGAGCTGATTCCTCGCCTGACCCGGGTGGCGGGTTTTGAATGGGGCGCAGGCTTCTACATCAACCCGACGCCGCCGGAGGTGGCCGCCACGTTCCTGCGAGAAGCCGGCCTGGTGTGAAAACGCAGGCGATCGGAGCCCGGTTGATACTGAAACTGGACGACGCACAGGATGCGGGTTTGATCACGCGTCAGGAAAGGGATGAGATTCTCCGCCTGGACGTGATCGTACAAGGCCATCCGGATGCCGAAGAGGCGTACCTTGCCGTCGAAGTGTCCGAGGCGGTGGACGAGTTTGACGTTCGCCGCGCGGCCAAGCGTGCCGAGTTGCTCGCGAAGGCCACGGGCCAGGATGTCATACCGGCAGTGGCGGGCAACGAGTTAGTGGGCAACACCGCAGAGGAGGCCACGCGCTGCAACGTGGCGTGCTTTCTCGACGGCCGCCGGGTGGGAGCGGTTTAACTTTCAGTTACCGGCCAACAGGGCCTCTAGTTTGGAACCGGGGACGATGATGGTCTGGGCGCGTTCGGGTCCGGTGGAAATGCAGCCGATTTCCACGCCCGTCCGCTGCGCGAGAAACTCGAGATAGTGGCGCGCCCGGGCCGGCAGTTCCTCGTAGCGCGTGATCCCGGACGTGGTGCACCGCCAGCCGGGCAAGCGTTCATAGACCGGCTCGACGGCCTCCATCGCCCGGTGCGTGGCGGGCATCTCGGTGATGTCTTTGCCCCCGAGCCGGTAGGCCACGCACACGGGGATCTCCTCGAGCTCATCGAGAACGTCGAGCTTGGTGATGACGAGGCTGTCGAAGCCGTTGATCATGGCGGTGTAGCGGACCACCGGGACGTCGAACCAACCGCAGCGGCGGGGCCTGCCGGTGACGGCTCCGAATTCGTTGCCGGCCTCGCGGATGCGATTGCCTTCCTCGCCCCTCGCCTCCGTCGGGAAGGGGCCGCCGCCCACGCGGGTGGTATAAGCCTTGGAGACGCCGATGACGCCTCCGATGCGGGTGGGAGGCACGCCGGTGCCGGTCGCCACGCCGCCGGCCGTCGCGTTGGAGGATGTGACGAAGGGATACGTGCCATGATCAATGTCCAGCATCGTGCCCTGGGCGCCTTCAAACAGCACGCGCCGTCCGGAAGCGATGGCCCGATTGAGCAGAGCGGCCGTGTCGCACACCATCGGGCGCAGGCACTCTCCGAGTTGCTCATACTGGCGGCGGATCGCATCGAAATCAATGGGATCTTTGATCCGAAACGCCCGGGCCAGTATTTCTTTATCCTCGGCCAGAAGGCGGTAGAGTTGCGGGAAGTTATCGCGGTCCAGTAAATCGCCCATCCGGATGCCGCGGCGTCCGATCTTGTCTTCGTAGCAGGGGCCGATGCCTCGGGAGGTCGTGCCGATTGCCACCCGATCCGGGCGCGCTTCGGAGATCTTTTCCACGAGACGGTGGAAGGGAAAAATCACGTGGGCGCGGTTGCTGATGGCCAGTCTTCCGTTGACGGTCACGCCGGCGCGTTCCAGCTCGCGGATCTCCTCAAGCAGCGCCACGGGATCTATCACCACGCCGTTGCCGATGACGGCCTGCTTGTCGGCCCGCAGGATGCCGGTGGGCAACAGTTTCAAAATAAAGCGGTGCGAACCGATCCGCACGGTGTGGCCTGCGTTGTGGCCTCCCTGGTAGCGCGCGACGATGTCGAATCGCTCGCAGAACAGGTCCACAATCTTGCCTTTTCCCTCGTCGCCCCACTGCGCGCCGAGGACCACGATATTGCTCATAACTCTGAGGGGGAAAACGTCTTATTGTATCGCAGCGGCGTGCTACGCTGGCCTTGATGCGTCTTTCGGAAGTCTTTCTGGATCTGGGTCCGGAGCGCCTGGAAGGGCTCATCCGTGCGATTTCCATCGGGAAACTGCGAACTTACCAGCTCTATGAGTCCTTCAAGGTGCGGGCGCACCTGCACAAGCTGAACGCGGAAACACTCCGGCGCAGCGGGCGGCGCTTCTGGGCCCGGCTGGAGGAACGCGACGAGGAGTTCGCCAGAGATCTGGCGCAGGCCATCCTGCTTTCGCATCTGGATCTGATCCGTGCGGTGCTGGATTTTCTGGGGGTCCCGAACGAGGACGGGTTCTTCGCCAAAGATCTGGACGCCACGCCGTACCTTACGCCGGGGTGGCAGCAGCGCGTCTATGAGCAGTTCAAAGAGCGCTTCCCGGCAGACGTGTTGCGACTCTACATCAATTATCTGAGTCTGGAGCTGGACAAGTCCCCCACGCCGTTCAAGCCTGCGGAAGCGGCCTGAGGGGTCTGCGGCGGCTCGTCGAGGCGGCAGGAGTGCTCTGGTGCTACAATCGCGGGTAGCACTGGGGCGACGATGAAGAGCGATCACTGGGAACTGCCACATACGCTGGGGGCGCTGCGGCGCAGCATGTTCAGCGAGGAACGCATCGGCACGCGTTCCGTCAAAGACGAGCTGCGGGCGAACCTGATCTGCAAGCTACAGCGGGGCGAGACGCTGTTTCCGGGTATCGTCGGTTACGAAGACACGGTCGTGCCCCAGATCGTCAACGCCATCCTGTCGCGCCAGAACTTCGTGCTGCTGGGCTTGCGGGGCCAGGCGAAGACCCGCATCATCCGCATGCTGACGAATTTTCTGGACGAAGCGCTTCCGTATATTGCGGGGTGCGAGATACACGACAATCCGTACCGGCCCATCTGCCGGCGGTGCCGGCTGCTGGTCGAGGAGATGGGCGAAGAGACGCCGATCGCCTACCTGACGCCGGAGCAACGCTATGTCGAGAAGCTGGCGACGCCGGACGTGACCATTGCCGACATGATCGGGGATATTGATCCCATCAAGGCGGCGCGCCAGGGGCGGGACATCTCCGACGAGTTCACGATGCATTACGGCCTGCTGCCGCGCGCCAACCGGGGGATTCTGGCCATCAACGAGCTGCCGGATCTGGCGGGGAAGATTCAGGTGGGCCTGTTCAACATCATGCAGGAGGGCGACGTGCAGATCAAAGGCTATCCCGTGCGCCTGCCGCTCGATCTGCTGCTCGTGTTCACGGCCAACCCGGAAGATTACACCGCGCGGGGCAAGATCATCACGCCGCTCAAGGACCGCATCGGCAGCGAGATCCGGACGCACTACCCGCTTACGGTCGAGCAAGGCATGGCGATCACGCGCCAGGAGGCGTGGATCGAGCGCTGCTCGCCGGTGCGCGTGGAGGTTCCGCAATACATCGCGGAGGTGATCGAGCAACTGGCTTTCCTCGCGCGGGAGGACAAGCGTATTGACAAGCGCTCGGGCGTGTCCCAGCGGCTGCCGATTTCCGTGATGGAGAACGTGGTCTCCAACGCGGAGCGGCGCGCCTTGCGAACGGGAGAAAAACTGGCCGTACCGCGCGTGCTGGACGTGTACGCGGCGCTGCCCGCCATCACGGGCAAGCTGGAGCTCGAATACGAGGGGGAGCTCAAGGGCGGCGAAGCGGTGGCGCGGGAGCTGGTCCGGCTGAGCGTGGGCAAGGTCTACTCGCGCGTTATGGAGGGAGTCAACGTAACGCCCATCGTGCACTGGTTCGAGCTGGGCGGTTCGCTCAAGCTGGATGAGTTCATGGACGCGGCCACGATGATCCAGCACATGAGCGCTATTCAAGGCCTGCTCGAGATGGCGCGGGTGCTGGGAGCGGATCGGGACGGGGAGCCGGCGCGGCTGGCTTCGGCGGCGGAGTTCATCCTGGAAGGCTTGTACGCCCACCGGCGCATCAGTCGCACCGAGGAGCGCGGCTTCGTCGCCGAAGAGAAGAAACGCGAGCCGGTCGCCCCGGAAGAGGGCCGGCGGCCGCCCTACCGCCGCCAATTCAACTGAGGAGGTCCGCATGCGGCGGATCACGTATTCGCGCTACACGGGCGAGGATTTCGGGATCTCCGCCGAGGATCTGCTGCGCGCGCTGGCGGACTATTTCCTGCAAAGCGGCTTCGAACGCCACGGGCTCGCCTTCAGCGAGTGGAATGCGCAGACGCTCGAAGAGCTCAAGGAAGCCATCCAGCGTGCGCTCGAGCAGGGGCAGATCCTCGAAGGCGACGAGTTCCGCCGCATGATGGAGCAGCTGGCCCGGATGACGCCCGAGGAACGGGACCGGCTGCTCGACCAGCTGGTGGAGAAGCTGGTGGAGGAGGGCTATATCACGCTCGAAGAGGAGCAGCGGCCGGCACCGCCGAACCGCCCCGAGCTGGGCTCGGCGCGCACGCGGATCAAGGTGGAAATCACCGATAAGTCGCTGGACTTTCTCGGCTACAAGACGCTCAAAGATCTGCTGGCTTCGCTCGGCAAATCCAGCTTCGGGGCTCACGATACCCGGGAGCTGGCCACGGGCGTGGAGACGTGCGGCGCCGCCAAGCCGTACGAGTTCGGCGACACGCTGAACCTGGACGTGAGCGCGACGCTGTTTTCGGCGATCCGGCGCGAAGGGCCGGGCGTGCCGCTCCAGCTGGACTACGCGGACCTGCATGTGCACCAGTCGGAATACCAGAGCTCCTGCGCGACGGTGCTGATGCTGGATTGCAGCCACAGCATGATCCTTTACGGAGAGGACCGGTTCACTCCTGCAAAGAAAGTGGCTCTGGCTCTGGCGCACCTGATCCGGACCCAGTACCCGGGCGACAGCCTGCGGTGCGTGCTGTTTCACGATTCGGCCGAGGAGCTGCGGCTGTCAGAGCTGGCGCGCGTGCAGGTGGGTCCCTATTACACCAACACGCGGGACGGCCTGATTCTGGCCCAGCGGCTGCTCCGGCAGGAAAAGAAAGACATGAAGCAGATCATCATGATCACCGACGGGAAGCCTTCGGCGCTGACGCTCGAAGACGGCCGGATGTATCGCAACGCTTTTGGGCTGGACCCGCTGGTCATCAGCCGCACGCTCGAGGAGGTGGCCCGCTGCCGGCGGCAGGGCATTCTGATCAACACGTTTATGCTGGCGAGCGACTATGGTCTGGTCAACTTCGTCCAGAAAGTGACCGAACTGTGCCGCGGCAAGGCGTATTTCACCACGCCGTACACGCTCGGCCGTTATCTGCTCATGGATTACATGAACCGCAAGACGCGGACGATTCATTAATGTCTGGCTGACGCCGGAGTTGCGCCTCCGGCCGCCGGACCTGCCCGCACGCCTCCTGCTCCCTGCCGCGTTACCGTGATAAGATTCGCTGCCATGAGTGTGTCGCGCAGGGAGTGGATGCGCGCCGCCGGAGCGGCGGCGTTTGTTCCGGCAGCGGCTCCGGGAGCAAGCCGGCCGTGGCCGGTCGTGGAGGGACCGGAGACGCCGAAGCTGTGCCTGGGCGTTCCGGCGAATCTCGACGAAGCAGGGATGCGGCGCATCAAGCAGATCGGCGTGGATTATGTGCTCATGGGCGGCCCGCCGATTCCCTGGCAGGAGTCCGAGCTGAGGGCGCGGATGGAACGCTTCAAGGCCGGCGGGCTGACCATCTGCAACATGATGATCAGCGGCTTTCCCAACACGCTCTACGGGCGCCCGGGACGCGATGAGGAGATCGAAAAGGTCCGGCAGTCCATTCGCGCCGCGGGGCGCGCCGGCCTTCCCGTGATTGAGTACAACTTTTACGCTCACCGGCTGGTGGAAGGCTATTACGAGGAGGCGGGGCGGGCGGGTGCAGGCCTGACGGCTTTCGACTACGAACGCGTCAAAGACCTTCCGCCGCTGCCTCACGAGGGTGCGCACACCCTGGAGCAGATGTGGAGCAACATTACCTACTTTTTGAAGGCGGTGGTTCCGGTGGCCGAGGAGGCGGGTGTGCGGCTGGCGCTCCATCCCAACGATCCTCCCGCGCCGGTGAGCCGCGGCTCGGGCCAGATCATGGCCACGCTGGCGGGATGGAAGCGGCTGATCGAGATTGTGCCCAGCCCGGCCAACGGCATCACGTACGACTGCGGCGTCACGCGCGAACTCGGCGAGGACCCGGTCGAAGTGTGCCGCTATTTCGGCACACGCGACCGCATCAACCACGTGCACTTCCGCAACGTGCGGGTCCGCAAGCCGTACGAACAATATACGGAGGTGTTTCCGGACGAAGGTCAAGTCAACATGTTCGAGGTGATGCGCGAGCTGGTGCGCCTGAAATATCCTCGCTGGATCTATCCGGAGCATCCCCGGGCTCTGGACGCCGACCGGGAGCGTCCGGGCTTCCGTTCCTTTTATCCCGGAGGCGGCGGCTACGTGGGGGAGGTGTACAACGTGGCCTACGCACGGGCAATGCTTCAGGCGGCGCTCTCGCTTTAAGGTTTGACCCGCAAGTTCCGAAGCCGGCCGGGAGGTCCCTCGTCCGCTCAAACTCGTGGTCGAAGTCGCGACCCTGACCGGGCCAACGTCTCGATCAGGAGCGTTAATGCCGACCTGCCTCAGCCACCTCTCCTCCAGCTGTGGCGGCGTGCACGCTGGCGATTTGCAGAGTCGAATTCCAGTAGCCAGAGGACGCCGCCTGGAGTGACGAGGCCGCTCGAGGGGCGCCAGGGTGGCGACGTTGTCGCTGCCGTCGAGACCGCGCCGTCGGAGGCAATGCGGACGACCCGGCGCTGCTCAGGAAGGGCCGCGTAAACATTCCCGCCCTGATCCGCCCACATTCCCATGACTTCACCGAGCGCCCCACTGTGAAGCGCACTGATCTTGCCGCGAGGGCTGATCCGGTGAACGACACCCCGATTCGCGAAAAGCAGATCGCAGGTTGAAGTGATTCCGAGCCAGCCCGGCCTCATGTTGCCGAGTTGCACGAACGTTACGGCAGGCAGACCGGGGCGGGCCCGCTTGACTGCGGTCGTTGAACGCTCGCGGCCTATCCAGTAAAACCATCCGTCCGCACAACGGACAAAGGAGAAGTCTCCGTAGTCCTCGCGGAAGCCGTGGCGAGCCGCAATAATGTCGACAATATCGCCGTCAGGGCTGCGCTTCCACACTCGATGGCCCCAACGGTTTGTGCGCTCCCCCTCGTACCAGAGGTGTTCGCCGTAAAGATTCCCGTCGGAATCGAGCCACAGCTCATGAGTGTGGACATTGGCGACGGCGATCGAGAGCGTGCCATCACGGGCAATACACCACACATGAACGTTGTCCGAATAGAAGATATTCCCGGCGGTGTCCGCGACGATGCCGATGGCGGGGTGCGCATGGAGCGCAGCGGCAACCAGCAACGTCGCCGGCAGGCCGAAGAGGGGTCCGGGTCTGTTCAGGCCTTCAGTATGCCGCACGCGCTTGCGTGATGTCCAGTTGTGACCGATGAATTGCGGTTCGACGGCGACGAACCGGCTAAAGCCAGGCCATTGGATAAGATTAGCAGCGCCGGAGCCCACTGGTGCGATCGGGAGTCGTTCTGTTGCGAGTCCATCGCGGAACTCGCGAGAACCTTGCACCGCTCGTGCGGGCGTTTGGCGAGGCCGACAGGACTTGGGCCGGGCACATCAGCATCATCACGGTTGACGGGATTCAGATGGTGGCTGCGCGGAGAACGTGAGGCGCTTCTTTGTCGGAGTCGTTTTTCTCCAGTGACTTGAGCGCGCACCCCCGGGGTGACGACAACGCGGTTTTTGACCGGCGCCGCAAGGCTTCGCTATCATAGTAAGTTCCGATGGCAAACACGTTCTCTGCGTTAAAACGCGTGCGCCAGACCCGACGGCGCACTCTGATCAACCGTGTGCGCAAGTCGCGCCTCCGCCACCAGATCCGCAAGCTGCGGCGGCTGCTCGAGGCCAAAGACGTGGCGGCGGCGCAGGCCGAACTTCCCCGCACATTTTCGCTGATTGACCGCGCGGCCAAGTGGGGCATCATCAAAAAGAACACGGCGGCGCGGTACAAGTCGCGCCTGCACCTGCGCCTGAAGGCGCTGGCGGCGTAGGCGTTCTCAGGCTCCCAGGATCAGCGCTTCCATCACCACGCGATCATCCGGCCGCACGTCCCGCAAAGCCCGGTCGGTTTCGAAAATCCGGTGCAACATGGATTCCAGCTGCGGCCGGTTGAACTTCCGCGCCGTTTCCAGGATCTGCCTGGCGCGGGCGGGCCAGATGGGACGCCCGGGCGCCGACAGCCGGGATTGAATCTGTTCGGGGGTGCGCAGGCGCAGTTCCCGGGCCGCCAGCGCCAGGCGGAAGTGGGTGGCCAGGAAAGCCAGCGCCAGCGGCAGGTATTCTCCCTGCCGGATCAAGGAATCGAGCAGCTCGAGCGCGCGCGAGCGGTCATCGCGGCCGAGAGCTTCGACCAGGGCGAAGACGCTGGCGACGCTGGAGTCCGGGACGAGCAGCGCCAGATCTGCTGCCTCTATGGCGCGCCCGTCCGGGGCGTAGAGGGCCAGTTTTTCGATCTCTCCGGCCAGGCGCAGCGCGTCATTTCCGACCGCTTCTAAAAGTGCGTCGAGCGCTTCCAGCGAGAGGCGCAGGGCGGATCTGCGGGAAAGTTCCACGGCGAGCTTGCGCAGCTCCGCGGGGGAGAACGGCGGAAACTCCACCTGCGCCTTGACGGCGGCGTAGAATTTACGCACACGCTCGGCCTTTTGCCGGTCTTCGCCTTCCAGCTCGTAGCGGGCGGCATCGAAGACGATGATCACGCCCGGGGCCGGGTCTTTGAGGTAGGCGGTGAGCAGTTCGGCTCCGGATGCGGCGTCGTCTTCAGCGGAGCGGCCGCGCGGTAAGGCGGCCTCGGCTCCGGCGGCCCAGATGAGCCGGCGCGGTGCGAATAACGAAAACGAACGCGCGTCATCGAGGAGAGCGGCCAAGGAGATTTCTTCCAGGTCGTGGCGGACCAGGCCTTGCTCGCGTGCCTCCGGCGGGAGCGTCCGCTCGATGAGAGCGTTCCGGCACAGGGCGCGGCGGTAGGGCTCGGCGCCCAGGAACAGGTAGGCCGGAGCCGGCTCCTGCCGTGCGATCTGTGCCAGGAACTGATCGGGGTGCACAGGACTCAAAACCTCTCCAGCACCGCGCTGACCACGCTGCGGGCCACGTCCCGGCTCAGGCGCTCCAGAGCCATTTCGCTTTCTTCGAAATAAGCTTTCTGGTCCACGGCGCTGATTTCGTACCGTTCGCGCACTTCGAAGTGGTTTCGCGCAAACAGGACCTGGCCGGAGGCCCGCTCGCGCAATACCACGCTGAGAATCACGCTGATCTGGACGGCGCTGGCGCGGCCCGTGGCGGGGTCGAAAATGGTGGGCCAGGCATTGTATTTCTCCACGGTGCCTTCCAGGACCGCGTCGGCCTGCTGCGGGCTGGCGACGATCTGATAGCGCGTGCGGGAGAGGAATTCCCTTCCGATAGCCGCCGGCAGGCGCTCAGTAAGCTGGTAGCGGGTGGTGAGATTGGCGAAGGCGGGCACGGCGATCGTGCGGACGGTCCGGGGCATCAGCGTGGCGCGGCCGGCGACGTGGTAGCCGCAGGCGGCGCACACAGCAAGGGCCAAGGCCGCGGCGGCCGTGCGTTTCATCGCTTTTCCTCCCGGGCGCCGAGCAGTGCGGCGGCCACGCTCAAGGCGTTGTCGGCCAGAAGACGTAAGTTGTCGGCCGCGGCCCACAGCCAGCACGCCCGGGGATGGTTGCGGTCCGCGGCGATGGCCCCTACGGCGATGCCGCTCTGACCGGCTACGCCCACGTTGGTGGGCGGCTCGAGGTCTCCATGCCGCACGTCCACGACATCGGAGGCCAGCTGCCGGGCGATCTCGTCAGGGTCGGGCCGGCGGTCCAGCTCCACCCAGGCCGAGATCGTGTAGCCGTGAAACACGGGCGCCTGAACCACCCGCAGCGAGGGCACCGGGATTTTTCCCGCAAGCAGGCTCACGAGATGGCGTTCCATGCGGAGTTCCACGGACTCCAGGGACTCCGGCGCTTCGCTTCCATAGCGGGCGAGCATGGTGAAGCCGACCTGAGCGTCGTAGACCTTGCGCGGCAGTTCCCGAAAGGAAAGCAGGCTGACAGTTTGTTGTTCCAGTTCGTCCACGCCGCGCCGTCCCCGCTCGCTTGCCGGCTCAAAGACGTGCACTACGGAGCGAACGATGCCGCCGGCGGCGGCAAGACGGCTCAGCAGCAGGGCCACGGCAACCGCGGCAGGGTGCGCGACCACGTGAACGGTGCCGGGCGGCAGCGTGGGGGGCTCGGCCTCGAGCAGGGGCGCGCGCAGGCGCGCTGCGGGTTCCTCTTCGGCTGCGTAGGTGAGGTCCACAATTTCGGGACCGGGGTGGCGTTTGAGAAATTCGAGCGCCTGCCGGCTGGAGGAGCGCGAACCGGCCAGGAACACCAGACGCACCGTCGCCAGAGCCTCTTTCTCGAAAGGCTGAATGACGACGGCCTCTCCTGCCTCCTCGGTCAAGGTCGCCGTATCCTGGTCCGCTCCGATGAGCCGCAAAGTGGCGGGGAGCCTGCGTTCTCGCACGAGCTCACGGATTTCACGGCCGATGAGCGTTTCGCTGCCGACCAGCGCGATGGTCTCCTGCGGCATGGCTTATCCGGGCTGCCGCTCGGGCTGGGGAGCCCCGTGGCGCAAGCGGCGGACGATGCCGCCGAGGCGGACGACGATGCCACTGGCGACGTAGGAGGTCGCGATGGCCAGCAGTACAGGCTGCGAGAAATTCCAGATGAGGTAGATCAGGGCGCCCCACAGGATGACGGTGAGCGGCGACAGGGGGCGCAGCAGCTGGATGTCCTTGAAGCTGCGATAGCGCCACGTGCTGACCATGAGGAAAGCCAGAAGCGCGAGCACGGCGATCCACATCAGCGAGTAGGTCCACGACTGCAACGGGGTGCTGTCGGAGGCGTACACCACTGCGGCGACCAGTCCGGCGGCGGCGGGAATCGGCAAGCCGACGAAGTACTTGCGGTCGGGCCGCCCGGGGTTCTTCGGGACCGGATTCTTCTGGATGTTGAAGCGCGCCAGCCGCACCGCGCCCGACACCAGGAACAGGAAGGCGACGAAGTAACCGATGCGGCGCAGGTGATCGCCCACAATGGGATGCACGCTGCCGTCGGCGAAGTGGACGCCCCAGGCAAGCGCCAACAAAGCGGGCGCCACGCCGAAGGTGATGACGTCGGCGAGGGAATCCATCTCCTGGCCGAACTCGCTGACGGTTCTGGTCATCCGGGCGATGCGGCCGTCGAGTCCGTCGAGCAACACTGCCCAGCCGATACACTTGGCGGCGGTCTCAAAGTGAGGGTTGGCGCCGAGATGGCCGGTCATGGCGAGGAGCGCGCCTTGAAAGGCTTTGACGATCGCCAGGAAGCCGAGGAAGATATTGCCTGCCGTGAACAGCGTGGGCAGCACATAGGCGGCGCGTCTGGGCCGCCGAGGCTCGGGCCGGTCCGGCGCGGCAGGGTTCATCGTGCCCACTCCGGTTCGAGGTGTCCGCGCGAGACGGCCTCGTCGGCGCGGCTGAGGCTGAGAGCCGCATCGCGGCGCCGCGCCAGCACGCTGGATCCGGCCAGCACGCGGTCGCCTTCGCGCACCGCCAGAACCCACTCGGGTCCGAGGATGACGTCCACCCGCGAGCCGAACTTGATCAGGCCCACGCGCTCGCCGGCCGAGACGCGGTCGCCCGGCTTCTTGGTGAAGACGATCCGGCGCGCGATCAGTCCCGCGATCTGTTTGAAGACCACGGTGGTGTCGGCGCCGCGGATGGTGACGGAGTTCTGCTCGTTGTGTTGCGAGGCTTCTTCGCGGCTGGCCACGAGAAATCTGCCGGGCTGGTAGCGGACTTCGGTGATGACGCCGGAGATAGGAGCGCGGTTGACGTGCACGTCAAAAATGTTCAAGAAGATACTGACCCGGGTCCGGTCCGTGCCGTCGGGACGGATGGCCACGACGGTGCCGTCGGCCGGCGACACGGCCACGGCTCCGGCGGGGATGAGGCGCTCCGGGTCCCGGAAGAAGTAGAGGGAAAACAACGCCAGCGCGTAGAGGGGCAGGGCCCAGAGAAGCCCGGCGAGCCAGGAAAGCGCCGCAGCCGCTGCCAGAAAAGCTGCGCCGTAATAAATACCGTCCCGCACCATGCGCTGCCCATTATTCTTGCACAGGGGACTGCGGGCGGGGCGCCGCGGAAGTAAGCGAGAATGAAGGATGGTCGGCGCGGAAGATGGCGCGGCGAATGAGCAGGCTGGCGGTGTTTGTGGCAGCCGCCGGGTTGTGGGCGCAGGTTGGCGGTGTCGAAGCTGTGTTGCGCGCGCTCGAGCGCAAGCAGTTCCAAGAAGCGTTGCGATTGCTGGCGCCGCTGGTCCGATCCGCTCCGGAAAACCCCCGGCTGCGCACGCTGGAAGGGATGGCGCTGAACGGCCTGGGGCGCAGCGGTGAAGCATTGGGTTGCTTCCGGGAGGCGCTCCGGTCTGCTCCCGAGTACCTGCCTGCGTTACTAGGGGCGGCTGAGCTCGAGTTCCGACTCCGGGACCCCGCAGCGGAAGCCCGGCTGAATGCCGTGCTTCGCCAGCAGCCCGCCAATCCGACAGCACACGCCATGCTGGGAGTGCTGGCCTACGAGAAGAACGACTGTGCGACGGCGGTGCGGCACTTCGACGCCGCCGCGATGGCGCTCGAGGATAACGCCCTGGCGCTCTGGCAGTACGGCCACTGCCTGATGCAGCTGCGGCGTCCGGAGGGGGCAGCGGCGGTCTTCGAGCGGTTACGCGCCCTGCGACCGCAGGATCGCGCTGCGGTGTACAACCTGGCTCTGGCGCTGTACGAATCGGGGCGCGCCCGTGAGGCTGTGGCAGTTTTGGAACCGCTGCTAGCTACGGAACGGCCAGACTCGGATGTGATGAGTCTGGCGGCGGCCGCTCTGGAGGCGGCGGGGCAGACACCGCGCGCTGTCAGCCTGTTGCAGCAAGCCGTCCGGCTCTATCCGGCCGAAGAGCGCCACTATGTAGATCTGGCCGTGATCTGCCTGGAGCATGATGCGCCGAACCTGGCGCTTGAAGTCCTGGAGGCGGGCCTCCGCAGCCTTCCGCAATCCTCCCGACTGTATGCGATGCGGGGCGTCGTCAACGGGCAGCTCGCGCGCTTCGCTCAGGCGGAATCCGACTTTGAGAGGGCGGCGCAGCTGGAGCCGGAAAAGGGATTTGGCCAAGTGGGGTTGAGCGTGGTGCTGCAGCGGCTGGGCCGGGACGAGGAAGCGGCGACCAAGCTGCGTGAATACTTGCGGCAAGACCCTCGGGACGCGGGGGCAAACTGGATGCTCGCACAGGTCTTAGTTCGCAGCGGAACCGCTCCGGGCACTCGAGAATTCCAAGAAGCGCGCGAAGCTCTCGAGCGGGCGGTGAGCAGTGATCCGAAGCTGGTTCCCGCGCGAACCCTGCTGGGGAAGCTCCACCTCCAGGCCGGTGAAACGGAAAAGGCCATCCGGGAACTGGAGCAGGCGATCGAACTGGATCCGGAAGACCGCACCGCAGTTTACCAGCTCATGGTGGCGCTGCGGGCGGCAGGCCGGCAAGCGGAGTTACCGAAACTGCTGTCGCGGGTCCGTGAATTGATCCGGAAGGATGCTGCGCAGGAGCAGCAAACGCTGCGCTACCGACTGGTCAAGGCTCCGACGGATCCGCGTTAGTCCCGGGGGTGGCCGGATCGTGGCGAGTTGCCGAGGCGCCGATCGGCCTGCGTGGCTCGGTCCGGTGGGGGGCCGGCCCTGTGGACTCGCGGACCACCAGACGAGTTGAGAGGCAGTAGTTCCGGCCCTCCACATTTTCTCCTGACAAAAGATCCCAAAGGGCCTGGAAGGCCATCTCGCCAAGTTCGCGCCGCGGAATGGCCACGGTGGTCAGGGTGGGCTGCGTATATTCGGAAAACAGAATGTTGTCGAAACCGGCCACTGAAAGATTTTCGGGTACGTGAAGGTGATGGTCGTAGGCGGCGTGAAGGGCTCCGATGGCCATGAGGTCGTTGGCGGCCATCACCGCGGTGGGATGGAAGCGCGACAGAGCGCGCCCGCAGGCCCAGTAGCCGCCGCGGATGGTCAAGTCGGACTCAATGACGGCGGGCTGGATGGAGCAGGCCGCAGCAGCGCCGAGAAAGGCGTCGCGGCGAATGCGAAGAGAGACCAGTTCCAGCGGGCCGCTGATGAAGGCGATTCGCTCGTGTCCCAGCTGGCGCAGATGCTCGACCGCCTGCCGAATCCCGGAGGAGTAGTCCACGGCGATATTGGCGGTATGGGGGCCGCCCTTGCCGACATCGAGGTAGACCGCACGGATGCCTTTGCGGGCCAGGTAGTCCATGGCGGACTGATGCATTTCGGAAGTCAGTACGGCCACTCCGGCGACCTGTAGTGCGGCGAGCCTGCGGATGCAATCCAGAGTACGCACGGGATCGTAGTGCGTACTCATGACGATGGTTTCCTGCCCGCGCAAATGAGCCGCTTCCTGGAAGGCGCGCGTCACTTCGGGGAAGAAGGGGTTCTCGATATCGGAGACGACCAGCCCCACGATGGCGCTCCTGCCGGATGCGAGGCTTTTGGCGCTGGTGTTGGCCTGATAGCCCAATTCGCGAATGGCCCGCTCCACGCGAGCCGCGGTGTCGCGGCGAACAGGTTTGGAGTGATTGAGGACGTGGGAGACGGTGGCGGTGGACACCCCGGCGCGCCGGGCGACGTCCCGGATGGTGGCGGGTCGCGATTTGTCTCTGTGTTCCAATCGAGTAAAGCGCTTACGGGACCTTGGCGCCGCCGGCGGTGGCAGGCAGCCGGGCTCCGAATCCTCTCATCATACTAACCGATTTCGCTTGACACAACTGCGGGTGGGCCGTATAATCGGGTTAACCGTTTAACACTAGAGAGGAGAATTCGTATGGTTTCTTCCCCCGGCTACGGCGGCAGGCTGCTGTCCAGCGTAGTGTGGCTTTTGCTGACTGTATTTCCCGCGGCGGCCCAGTTCAGTAGCAACGTGCAAGGAGTGGTGTTAGACCCCAGCCAGGCGGTGATCCCGAATGCCACGGTGAAGCTCCGCAACCTCGACACCCTGGTGGAGCGCACGACCACGACCACCGGCACCGGGGTTTACCGTTTCAGCAGCCTGCCGCCGGGCCGCTATGAAGTCACGGCGGAGGCGGAAGGCTTCCAGCCGAAGACCGTGACGATTGACTTGCTGACGGCGCAGACGGCGGATGTGACGTTGCGGCTGGAGCTGCGCGGTACCGGAGAGCGGGTTGTCGTCGTGGGCGAAGCTCCGGTGCTCAATCCTGCGGATTCACGCACCCACGCGACGATCGAGCAACGGACCCTGGCCGACATCCCGCTGCCGAACCGGAACATGCTGGGCCTGGCCGCCATCGCCCCGGGAGTGACAGGTTTGGGGACGGTGGGCGGCGGGGCCCCCGGCGACGCCCCGGACAATTTCTCCACGGAGGTCACCGTGGACATCAGCGGCAACGGGCGCAACTCGAGCGGCAACCAGTTCGTGTTGGACGGCTTGAACGTCACCAGCAACATTATCCAAGGGGTGACCAATCTGGCGCCGAACCCCGAGTCGGTACAGGAGATCTCCATTCAGACAAACACGTTCAGCGTGGAGCACGGCCGCGCCAGCTCCGTGCAGATCGCCATGACCACGAAATCGGGCACCAACGAGTATCACGGCAGCGCGGGATATTACTTCAACAACCAGAAGTTGTTCGCCCGGACGGTGTTCACTCCGGCGCAACGACCGCCGTTCAAGAAGCACCTGCTGGATGCCAGTCTCGGCGGCCCGATCATCAAGAACAAGACGTTCTGGTTCGGCTCCGTGCAGACCCTGCGTTCGCAGACCTCCAGTGCGGATGTGGTGCGCACCTTTGAGAGCCCGGAGTTCGTCAACTGGGCGAAACAAAAGTTCCCCAACTCGATCGGCACGAAGATTCTCTCTGAGCGGTATCCGGTGAACGTCGGCGTCACGGGCGTGCTACGCTATGCCCGGGATATTTTCGGCACTGGTCCGGAGGGCTGCAATACCGCCGCGACCTCGTTCATTCCCTGCGATCTGCCCATGATTTTGGAAGGGCGAGCTCGCCCGAGCCCCTTCCGGAACGCCTTGCAGTGGAACCTTCGGGGCGATCAGTATCTGAACAACAACAACGACCGCCTGTACGTCAACCTGTACAAGACCAACCTGGACACGGAGCAGATTCTGTTCCGTAACGGGTTTTCTACGGTCAACGACAACTTCTCCACGGCGGTGCAGGCCAACTGGACCCACACGTTCTCGGCGAGACTTCTCAACGAATTCACGTTTGGGTGGATCCGCGTGCAGGGCAACAGCGGTCTGGATCCCAACATACCCATGGAGCTGCCCAACATCAGCGTGGTGGGGCAGAATCTGGGGATCTCGCCCACCTGGGGCCCGGCCACCTTCATTCAGAACAACTGGAACTGGCGCAACGTGGTGAGCATGATCCGCGGGGCCCACTCGATCAAGTTCGGCTTTGAGGCATGGGCGGGCGACGACGACGCGCGGTTCAACGACGTCTACGGGCGCACGAGTTTCACGTTTAACAACCTGCTCGAGCTGGTGCGGGACGATCCCTACCTGCAGGTGGGTCCGCGGATTGACCCGCTCACCGGCAAGGAGGGACCGGGCGGCTACCGCCATCTGCTCAACACGTTTGGCTGGTTCATTCAGGACGAGTGGAAGGTCCGGCCCAATCTGACATTGACGCTGGGCGTTCGCTGGGACGACTACGGCAATGTCACCCGGGACAAGAACGAAGGTGTTCCTTTGGCCAACCTGTTTTTGCCGCGCCCGTTTTCGGAGCTGAAAAGCCCGCAGGAAATCGACCAGGCCTTCGCCAACGCCGTGGTGCGGACTACGGACGAGGGGATTTATGCGGGGCGTGTAACCAACAACTGGAGCCCGCGATTCGGCTTTGCCTGGGACCCGCGCTCCGACGGCAAGTGGGTGGTTCGCGGGGGCATCGGGCTGTATCACGACTGGATTCCGCTCGGAGAAGCCAATCGCGTGCGCGGGAACCCTCCGGGGTTAATCGAGCTCAACTTGCGGCGCGACGGCCCGATCAAGCCGGTGTTTTCCATCGGTACAAGCCGTAAGTTTCCTTACGGCTGGGTGCTTCCCACGCTGCCGACGCTGGGTGTGGACGAACGGGGCGGGCTGATCGGGTTGAACGCCACCGTAGGGGCGATTGACCGCGACATCAAGCCGTCGGACACTTACATTTACAGTGTCGGCGTTGAGCGGCAGCTTCTGGGAAGTCTCGTCGCCGGAGCAACCTACAGCGGCTCGCGCACGCGCGACGGCATCTTCGGCCACGATTTCAACCGGTTCGCGGGCGATCTGCTGGATGGCAGGCTGGACCGCCTGAATCCGAGCTTCGGCACGATTTTCTTTGAATGGAACGGCAACAAGATTGACTACAACTCGATGATTCTCAGCCTGCGCGGCCGCTTTGCCGAGCGCGGCTCATTCCAGTTGTCTTACACCTTGTCGAAGGTGGAGGATCTGGGACAAGCCGGATCCCGGGTGAACCGGGATCCCGGAATCGCCACGCCGACGCAGCATAATCTGGAGCGGTTCCGTGCACCGTCAGATTGGGACGTGCGACACCGCGTAGCCATGGTCGGCACATACACGATCCCGGGGCCCTCCTCGCAGACCGCCTGGGCGCGCCATGTGCTCGGCGGATGGGAACTGAGCACGCTGACCATCATCCAGAGCGGACGGCCCTTCAACGTCTTCACTACGGCACCGTTCCAGCCGCTTCTGGACGCCAGCGGAAAGGTGATCGGCTACAGGCCCGGCAGCGGCGATTTCAACGCCGACGGGGTGAACTGGGATCTTCCGAACGCCCCGGCACAAGCCCTGCCGGTAACGTATGAGCGGAGCCGCTACCTCAGCGGCCTGTTCAAAGCGAGCGACTTTCCGCTGCCCGAGCCCGGATCGTTGGGGACGCTGCCCCGGCATTACTTCCGGGGGCCCGGGTTCTGGAAGACAGATCTGGCGGTGTTGAAAAACAACGCACTGCCGTGGCTCGGCGAGCAGGGCAAGCTGCAACTGCGGTTCGAGTTTTTCAATATCTTCAATCGCGTCAACCTGTTTAACCCCGACGGCAACCTGTCCAGTTCCCGGTTTGGCTTTTCCGGCGGCCAGTACGATCCGCGGATCATCCAGCTGGGTGCCAGGCTGGTGTTCTGACGGCTGCGGTCGGACCCACGACCATGCGGCGCAGAGAGTTTCTGGCCTCATTGGCGCTTCCTGGGGCGGTCGGGCGTGCCTGGCCGCAGCAGGCGGCGAGCGCACCGCAGTGGAACCGGGCGCCGCTCCAGCCGAACGCGCTGGCGCCGCTCCCTCTTGGGGCCATCGAACCGCGCGGCTGGCTGCGGCGGCAGCTCGAGGTTCAGGCCGGAGGCCTCACCGGACATCTGGATGAATTCTGGCCGGACCTCGGGCCGAACAGCGGCTGGCTCGGAGGCACCGGAGAAAGCTGGGAGCGCGGACCCTATTATCTGGACGGGCTGGTGCCGCTGGCCTATCTGTTGCGGGATGAGCGGCTGATCGCCAAGGCTCGCAAGTGGGTCAACTGGACGCTGGAGAATCAGCGCCCCGACGGGGCGATCGGTCCCGACCCGCGCCGGGGAAAGTACGCCCGCGAGTGGCAGGCCACCGACTGGTGGCCGAACATGATCATGCTGAAGGTGCTCACTCAGTACCAGGAGGCCACGGGCGATCCTCGGGTGATCCCACTGATGACGCGCTATCTGCACTATCACCTGCAACACGCAGCCGCGCGTCCCCTGGTCGAGTGGGCTTCGTACCGCTCCGCCGATCAGGTGCTGAGCATCGTCTGGTTGTACAATCGCACGGGCGACGGCAAGCTGCTCGAACTGGCGCGCCTGCTCCAGCACCAGTCCTTCGACTGGAAATCGCATTTCGCCGACTTCCGCTACCCGCACAAGGTCTCACGGGCCGAGGCCACGCTGAAAACGCACGTGGTGAACAACGCCATGGCTCTGAAGACCTCTGCGGTGTGGTGGCAAATCACCGGCGATCCGACAGATCGCACCGCGATCTATCGCCTGCTGGAGGTGATGGATCGCTATCACGGCATGCCCAACGGCGTCCACAGCGGCGACGAGCACTATGCAGGACTGGATCCTTCGCAGGGCACGGAGACCTGCGCCGTGGTGGAGGCGATGTTTTCCTACGAGCAACTGCTGGCGATCCTGGGCGACCCCCTGTTCGGCGACCGGCTGGAACGAATCGCCTTCAACGCCCTGCCGGCTCCTTTCAAGCCGGACATGTGGGCGCGGCAGTACGACCAGCAGGTCAACCAGGTGCTGTGCAGCATTGACAAATCGCGCCAGTGGACCACCAACGGTCCGGACGCCAATATTTTCGGTCTGGAAAACAACTTCGGCTGCTGCACCGCGAACATGCACCAGGGCTGGCCCAAGTTTGTTTCGCACCTGTGGATGGCAACGCCGGACGGAGGCCTGGCGGCGGTGGCGTACGGCCCGTGCCGCGTTGCGGCGCAGGTCCGCGGCGGCGTGCGGGTTGCCATTGTGGAAGACACCGAGTACCCGTTCCGCGAGACGATCCGGCTTGTGGTCGAGCCAGAGACTGCCGCGCAATTCCCGCTGCGCCTGCGTATTCCCGGGTGGGCCACGCGCGCCACGTTGCGCGTGGCGGGGCGCTCCGTCTCCGGCGTCAAGCCCGGGAGCTTTCATACCGTGAACCGGACGTGGAAGAAAGGCGACGTGGTGGAGCTGACCTTTCCCATGCCCCTGCGCACGGAGCGGCACTACCGCAACTCGGTGGTGCTCCTGCGGGGCCCGGTTGTATTCTCCTTGCGCGTGGGCGAAGACTGGCGCAAGATCAAGGGCCAGGAACCGCATGCGGACTGGGAAGTGCATCCCACCACGCCCTGGAACTACGGGCTGGTGCTCGATCCGGGCAATCCGGGCGCGAGCGTCCGGGTGCGGGAAAAGCCGTTCGGCGACATCCTGTACTCGGCTCAGGGCGCGCCGCTCGAGTTGACCGCCCGGGCGCGCCGGATTCCCGAGTGGCGGCTGGTGGCGGCGGCTGCGGGGCCGCTTCCGGAAAGCCCGGCCGTGTCCCAGGAGCCCGTCGAAGAGGTGACGCTGATTCCCTACGGGGCGGCCAAACTGCGCGTGACGGCGTTTCCGCTGCTGAAGTCCTAACGGCCGAAGGCGAAGCGCCCGCGCCGGGGATCCATGCCCGCTTCGAGCACTCCGTCACGGATCAGGATCACGGCCGGCGCCGAGGAGTTGCCCCACGGGCCCTGTACGTGCACAGCGTGGCCCATGGCGGCGAGCCGGTCGGCGGTCTCCTTAGGGATCCGCGCTTCGAGTCCCAGCCGGCCGGGTGTGAACTCATGGAAAGCGAAGGAGCTGTAGTAGTGCGCGCTTTGAAAGCGGGGAGCTTCTACAGCCTCCTGCGGAGTCATGCCGAACTCGATGATGTTGAGCAGCACCTGAATCAGCGCCTGATCCTGGTTGTCGCCTCCGGGTGAGGAGATCAGCAGCACCGGCCGGCCGTCTTGTAGCACGATGGTCGGGGTCAGGGTCACGCGCGGCCGCTTTCCGGGTTTGAGCTCGTTGGGATGGCCGGGCGTCAGCACGAAGGACTGGAGCCTGGTTGAAAGGGGGATTCCGGTATCCCCGGCGATGACCGACGGCAGCCAGGCGCCACTCGGAGTGGCGCAAAAGACGTTGCCGAAGCGGTCTACGACATTGACGGAAGTCGTGTCCTGGTCGGGGCTGACGCCGTTGGCGCTTGCGGGCAGCACGGGGCCGGCGATCGGTCCGGGACGGTGTTCGAGCGAGGCGCGGCGGGGATCAATCAGCCTGCGTCTTTCGGCAGCGTACTCCTTGGAAAGCAGGACGGCTTCGGGCACCGCGGCGAATTTCGGGTCGCCGTAATAAGCATCCCGGTCGGCGAAAGCCAGCTTCATGGCCTCGACCAGCGTGTGGAGATACTCGGGCGTGTTGTGGCCCATGGCTTTGAGGTCGAAGCCTTCCAGGATGTTCAACGCCTGCAGCATCACCGGTCCCTGGGTCCAGAAGCCCGCCTTGAAGATCTCGTAGCCTCGGTAGCTGGTGGAGCGGGGCTCATCCAGTTCGGCGCGGTAGCTCGCCAGGTCCTGGTAGCCCAACAGCCCGCCGTTTTCTTGCGAGAAAGCAGCGATCCGGCGCGCGATGGGTCCGCGGTAGAAATAGTCGCGCACGGCGTCGAGTTTTCGTTTCCTTTTGCCGCGCGTCCTCTTTTCGACCGCAACGAGCTCCCGCAGAGTGCGGCCGAGGGCCGGGGCGCGGAACAGCGCCCCCGGTTCCGGAGGCTCGCCCGCGGGAAGAAAGAAGTCGCGAGACGCGGGCCATAGCTCGAGGACTCTGCGGTGCGTTTTGAGGAAATTGGCGAACTCGTCGCCGAGCGGGAAACCTTCGGTGTACTCGATGGCCGGCGCGGCGACCTGGGCGAAGGACATGGTTCCGAACTCGCGCAAGGCGAGAATCAGTCCGTCGAATACGCCCGGGACGATGGCCGCGCGCAAGCCCAGGGCCGGGATGGGCGGCATTTTGGCGGGATCTTCCCAGGGCTCCGGTGCGCGGTTACGGAAATACTCCGCCGTCGCGCGGGCAGGGGCGGTGCCCACGCCGCTGATGGCCACCACAGGCTTGCCCGCCATCTTGAGGAGCAGCGGCATCTCGCCGCCCAGGCCGAAGCGCGCCTGCTCCGTGACCGCGGCGGCAAGCACTGCGGCCACGCCCGCATCCACAGCATTGCCTCCCTGAAGCAGCATGCGGTAGCCTGCCTCGGCTTCGAAGTTGTTGGCTGCGACGACCATTTCGCGGGCGCCGCGCACCGGCCAGATGAGGGAGGTCTGCGCCGGAAGGGGCCAGGCCGTCGCAAGTGCGAACCCTGCGGCGACAATCGCAGCGCGAGTCATCCTAGTTTCCCGTCCGTTCCATCATAGCCCGGTACTTGCGCAACAGCTCGTAGAGGATGACGCCGCCGGCGGTGGCCACGTTCAAGGATTCCTTGCGCCCGAGCATGGGGATGCGGACCAGCGTGTCGCAGAAGGCAGCGACTTCCGGGCGCACGCCGCTGACCTCATGTCCGAAGACGATACAGACGGGGAACGCCGGCGTCCAGTCGAAGAGGTCCAGGGCGGAGGGACTGGTTTCGGCGGCTGCGATCTGGTAGCCGGCCGAGCGCAAGCGCGCCAGGACCTCGAGCGGATCCCAGCAATGCTCCCACGCCACGGTTTCTTCGGCGCCCAGCGCGGTCTTGGAGATGGCCCGTTTCGGCGGGCAGGCTGTGATGCCGCACAGGTAGAGTCTTTCGACCCCGGCGGCGTCGGCGGTGCGAAAAAAAGCGCCGACGTTGTACATGCTGCGTACGTTGTCCAGCAGGACGGCGACCGGCAGCCGCCGGATCTTTTCGTAGGCGGAACCGGCCACCGTGGCCCGAAACGGAAGGTTTGCCATCGCCTTCTTCCGAAATGAGTGTAGCGTTCCGGGGCCCTGCGGATGCGGGCGGCGGTCTATAACGGGGATATGGTTTTCCTCGACGGTGAGTCGCTGAGTCTCGAGCAGGTGGCGGCGGTGGCGCGCGGTGACGAAGTTGCCGGGATTGCGCCGGAAGCGCGGCAGAAGATGCTGGCGTCGCGCCAGGTGGTGGAGCGGCTGGCGGCCTCCGGTGCGGCGGTCTACGGGGTCAACACGGGTGTGGGCCACCTGGCGGACGTACGGATCGCGCCGGAGGAAGTCGCGCTGCTCCAGCGCAATCTTCTGCGCTCCCATGCGTGCGGCACGGGAGAGCCTTTGAGCCGGGAAGAGGTGCGCGCGATGATGCTGGTGCGCGCCAACGTGCTGGCCAAGGGATTGTCGGGCATCCGTCCGGTCGTGGCCGAGCAGCTGTGCGCGCTGCTGAATCGCGGCGTGACGCCCGTGGTTCCCTCGCAGGGCAGCGTGGGAGCCAGCGGAGACCTGGCTCCGCTGGCGCACATGGCTCTGGTGCTGATCGGCGAAGGCGAAGCCGAATACGACGGCGCACGGCTGCCCGGTGCGGAAGCGCTGCGCCGCGCCGGCCTGGAGCCGCTCGTGCTCGAGGCCAAAGAGGGGATCTCGCTGATCAACGGCACGCAGGCCATGCTGGCGGTCGGTTGTCTGGAACTGCTGGCGGCGGAGGTTTTGGCGGATGCGGCGGACTTCATTTGCGCCATGACGGTGGATGCGCTGCGGGGAACGCCCCGCGCCTTCGACGCGCGCCTGTGCGCGGCACGGCCACACCCCGGCCAGGCGCGTAGTGCGGCTCACATGGCCGCGCTGCTCGAGGGAAGCGAGATTCGGGCCTCGCATCTGGCGTGCGGCCGCGTGCAGGACGCCTACTCGTTGCGCTGCGCGCCGCAGGTGCACGGCGCGGTCCGGGACGTGCTGGCCGAGGCGCGGCGGGTCTTCGCCGTTGAACTCAATGCGGCCACGGACAACCCGCTGGTCTTCGGAGAGGAAGTGATCTCCGGCGGCAATTTCCACGGCCAGCCTCTGGCCTTTGCCCTGGATTCGATGGCGGTGGCGCTGACGGCGCTGTCGGCGATCTCGGAGCGGCGGACGGACCGGCTGGTCAATCCCGCGTTGAACGAAGGCTTGCCGCCGTTTCTGGCGTCTCGTCCCGGATTGGAGTCCGGGCTGATGATGCTGCAGGTCACGGCGGCGGCGCTGGTGGCCGAGAACCGGACGCTGGCGGCGCCGGCCTCGGTCGGCTCGATCCCGACCAGCGGGGGCAAGGAGGACTTTGTGAGCATGGGCATGGCTGCGGGGCTGAAGCTCAAGCGCGTGGCGGCCAACACGCGGTTGGTGCTGGCGATCGAACTGCTGGCGGCGGCGCGGGCGCTGGACCTGCTGCGACCGCTACGGTCCGGTCCGCGCATCGAAGCCGCTCGTGCCGCCTTGCGGGATATCTCCGCACCGTTCGAACACGACCGCCCGCTGTCGGAGGATATCGCCCGCGCCGCGGCGTGGATCGCCTCCGGGGCGTTGCGGCCGGGATGAACAGGGGCCTTTACGGTTTCGGGCGGAGGTGGTGCGCCGGCGTGTAGCGCTTGATTTTGATGTTGCGGAACTCGGCCGGCACGCCTTCCGATTGCAGGCAGATGTAGCCCACGCGCGGATTGGCGTTGGAGGCCAGGCCGACCAGCACTCCGTTGAGCACCGTGGCGACGCGGCCTTCCTCGGAGTAAACCTCATAGACGTTCCACTCTCCAGGCGAGCGGGCGGCCGCGTGAATCATCTCGCCACCGTCCAGGGTGGCGCCCTGGATGGGGAAGATCCGGCCCATATGGGCCTGATAGAGCTGGCACTCGATGCCCCGGGGCCAGACTGCGTCCTGCTGGACGTGAATCAGAACCCCGCTGTTGCCGGACTCGGTGAAGCGCACTTCGGCGTGGAAGACGAAATTGTCGAAGACGTCCACGGTTCGGACGTAGCCGTTCGGCTTGCCGGTGGTGACGATCATGCCGTCACGCACGGCGAAGGTGTCCTGCTCGGCGATTTCCTGAGGCCGGTAGCGCCGGATTCTGCCCTCCGGCTGGCCGAGAACCACCACCCAGCCGGTAAAGTCTTTGCCGTTGAACAGCGGCGTCCAGCCTTCTTCGTAGGTCCAGTCCGGATCGCGGTAGTCGCCGGTACGCTGTCCGCGCAGCAAAGCCGCCAGGAACAGACCCGCAGCGAAAAGAACAACTCCTGCCGTGACGATTCTCATCCCAGCACTGCCTTTCTGTTTCAGAGTTCCTGGACGCCGAGCTCGGCCCAGGTCATCACCTTGCGGCGGTAGATGGCTTCGCGGCCGAGGATCGCCGTGAGAGCCGCCGTGGCGGCGACGGTCAGATCGGCGAACGGCCGGCTGCCGGAGCGGATCGCTTCAAAGAAGGCGGCCACGTGGGCGTGGGGCGGGGTCTTCTCGGGCTCGGCGAGCACGACCGGAGCGGCGTCGCGGCTGCGCGGATAAAACGTGGCGTTCATCAAATCCACCGCACCCTCGGTCGTGTAGACGTAGCAGTACTGGCCGCCGCCCGGCAGGCCGCGCGGGTGGAAAAAGACCTGGGTGTAGGAGAGCTTGATGCCGTTGGCGTACTCATAGCTCAGCGTGTAGCCGTCCATGTTGGTGCGTCCCGGCGGATCGTTGACCCAGACGAGGGTGCCTCCGAAGCCGGCGGCGCGTTCCGGGCGGCTGGCCGCGACCCAGTTGCAGACGTCCAGATTATGCACCGACATTTCCACGATCACGTCGCCGGAGCGGGCGGCGTTGAAGAACCAGTCCGCGGACGGGCCGTGATGGTCCAGGTCTTCGCTGGCGTGGCGTTGGGCCTTGATCATGACCACCTTGCCCGCGGCGCCTGCGTGGATTTTCTCGATGGTCTTTCGCAGGCGGGCGTCAGAGCGCATCTGCTGGCCGATTTGAAACACGCTTCCGGACTGGCGGGCGACGCGGAGGAGTTCTCGAATGGACTCCGGCGTAATCCCGACGGGCTTTTCGCAGTAGACGTGCTTGCCGGCCTTCAGCGCGGCGATGGCCATCTCTACATGCAGATCGCAGGGAGTGGCGATGAAGACCGCCCCGACGTCGGGCTGCTCGAGCAGGCGGCGGTAGTCCGTGTAGGTGCGGGGCTTGTCGCGGGCGGCCAGCGTGGCGGCCGTATCGAGGCGGTCCGGCTTGATGTCGCACAGCGCCGCCACTTTCACGCCGGGCTGTTCCAGAATTCCGCGCAGCAGATAGGCGCCGCGGTTGCCGGTGCCGATGACGGCGGCGGCCACCGGTTCGGCGCCGGTCTGTACAGGGCGGGCAGCGCCGGCGGCTGGAGCGGCCATCATCGCGGCGAGAAATCTTCTCCGGTCAAGTTCGGTCATGGACTTTTCTCCCTTCAGCAAGATACTGCAGCCGGCCTGGTTCGAGCAAACGCCGTCGCGACATCGGACGCGCACGCAAGCGGCCCGCGCTCCACACACCCGGAAGACGAAGCATGTGGCGAGGCTCGCGATTTCCGGGGAGAATGGAATTTGTCCTTGATGAAGCGCGGTAGCGATCCGGAGACGGCATTACCGCAGGGCGTGTACGTGGCTGCGGTGACGCCGCGCCGCAGCGGCGAACCCGTGGTGGATCTGGCCGCCGCGCTGGAGCTGCTGGACTTTCTGGGACAGCATCCGATTCAGGGGATCGCGCTGTTCGGCTCGACCGGCGAATTTGTCCACTTCGGGCTGGAAGACCGGCGCAATCTGGTCCGCCTCGGCATCAAACGCAGCCGGGTTCCCGTCGCGGTGAACGTGTCGCACTCGTGTCTGGACGGCGCCGTGTTGCTGGCGCGGGAGGCGGCGGCGAGCGGGGCCGCAGCGCTCCTGCTGATGCCTCCGTATTTCTTTCAGTACGAACAGGAGGAGATTGCGGCGTTCTACCGGCAGTTTCGGGCAAGCGCCGGCACCGAGCTGCCGCTGCTGGTTTACAACATTCCGTTCTTCACAAGTCCGATTGCTCCCGAGACGGCCGCGGAGTTGATGGGCTGCGGCGTCGCGGCAGGCATCAAGGATTCAAGCGGGGATTTGGCATATTACGAGCGCTTGCGGGAGCTGCGGGGAGGTGCTCCGCTGCACTTTTTGGCGGGCAACGACCGGGTCTTTACGGCACTGCGTGAGGCCGGAGCGGCGGGCGTGGTTTCCGGCGTGGCGTGCGCGGCGCCGGAGTTGCTGGCGGCTCTGGACCGCGCCATCCTCGCCGGCCGGCAGGAGCGGAAAGTCCGGCTCGAGGCGAGGCTGCAGGAGTTTCTGGAGGCCATCGAACCACTCCCGGTGCCGGCGGGAATCCGCGAGGCTCTGGCGGAGCGCGGCGTCAAGACCGGCCCGCACGCCGTGCCGCCAGGCAAAGCGTGCGCCCGCCGTCTGGCGGAGTTCCGCGAGTGGTTCCGGGGCTGGCTGCCCGAAGTGCTCAGGGAGGCGGCCGGTGACTAAGTGGTTGCTGATACTCGGCCTGTTCGTCCGGTCGCTGCCCGGGCAAAATTACAGGCCGGGCCCGCAGGTTCTGACTTATATTTCGGATGCCGATAACTCCGAACAACCGTACGCATTATATCTTCCCAAGTCACTCGAAGAGGGAAAGAAATATCCTCTGGTGATCAGCCTTCACGGGGCGTTTTCCAACCACCGGCTGAATCTCCGGCGTGTGTTCGGCAAGGGAAACCGGCCGGGGGAGTCCGACGCGGAGGCGAGCCGGTATTTTCCGCCGCTCCGGGAGGTGGACTTTATCGTGGCGGCGCCCTTTGCCCGCGGCACGATGGGGTACCGGGGTCTGGCGGAAAAAGATGTGTACGACGTGCTGGCCGACGTCAAGCGGCGCTTCCCTGTAGACGAAGACCGCGTTTATTTGACCGGTCTTTCGATGGGAGGCGGCGGGACGCTCTGGCTCGGGCTGACCCGGCCCGATCTGTGGGCCGCCATTGCGGCGGTCTGTCCGGCCGCGCCCCCGGGAACCGAGGAGCTCGCCCCCAACGCACTGAATCTTCCCGTGCGTTTGTTTCACGGAGACCAGGATCCGCTGGTGCCGGTGGCGGTCTCGCGGAAGTGGTATAAGGAGCTGTTTCATCTCGGCGGTCCGGTGGAGTATCTGGAATATCCCGGCGTGCGACATAATTCCTGGGACTATGCCTACGCCGACGGACAGATTTTTGACTGGTTCGGTAAGTTTCGGAGGAACCGCTATCCGGACCGGGTTCGCTTTGTTACGCGCTGGTATAAATACCGGAGCGCCTATTGGGTGGAAATTGACGGGCTGACACCGGGAGAGCCGGCCTCGCTCGATGTCCGTTTCACCGGGGTCAATGAGCTGGAGGTGCAAACCCGCGGGGTCGCCGGGCTGACGCTCGATCTGGGCGGCCACCCGCGGTTCGACCGCGCACGCGCGGTTACGGTGAAGATTGACGGCAGCGTGGTCAAGGTCAAGCCGCAGGCTGCGGTGTCGCTTTCGAAGCAGGGGGACTCCTGGCGCGCGGGCAAGTACGCTCCGCCGCCCGGCGCCAAGCGGCCGGGTGCTGAGGGCCCGCTGCTCGAAGCGGTGAGCGCGCGGCACATTTACGTGTACGGAACCGCGGGAGCCAAAGACGAAGCCGAGCTCCGGCGGCGCCGTGCGGAGGCCGAAGCGGCGGCCGACTGGTCCGGACCGGGAACGCCGGTACTGGCCTCCTTCCGCGTGGCGGCCGACACGGAAGTCAGCGAAGACGACCTCCGGGAGTCCAACCTCGTGCTGTTCGGCACCTGGGAAACCAACCGCCTGATCGCGCGGTTCCGGGACCGTTTTCCGATCGAGCTGAATCCGGGGGCGGCGGATTACGGTCTGGTAGTGGTAGCACCCGCGGGCGGCCGGTACCTGGTGGTGAACTCCGGTCTGCCCTGGTGGACGGGTGCGGAACGCGCCTCCCGCCCCGGGCTGCCGTTCCTCCGCGCGCCCGTGCACGTGCTGGCCGGCTTCGGCGACTTCGTGCTGTTCAAGGGGTCGCTTGCCGACGTGGTGGCGGAAGGAACCTTCGACAGCAACTGGAAGCTGAAGCCCGATCAAGCCGCCCGCCTGGCGGCCTCCGGTGCGGTGACCCTCCGATGAAACCCGACTCCGACGAGTTCCTCCGGGCGGCCCGCGCGGCGGTGGAGTGGATTGCCGCGTATCTGGAAGACCCCCGTGCGTTTCCCGTAGCGCCGAGCATCGAGCCGGGCGCACTGGCGCGGGCGCTGCCGCCCTGCGCGCCCGAAGAGGGAGAGCCGCTCGAGACGATTCTCGAAGACTTTCACCGGCGGATCCTGCCGGCAGTCACGCACTGGAACCATCCGCGTTTCCTGGGCTACTTTGCGATTTCCGCCTCCGGAGCGGGCGTGCTGGGCGAACTGCTGGCTGCGGCGCTCAACAGCAATGGGATGCTGTGGAAGACCTCGCCTGCGGGCACCGAACTCGAGCAGGTCACGCTCGGCTGGCTGCGGCGCTGGCTGGGTTTGCCCGACGATTTTTTCGGCATCATCTTCGACACGGCTTCCGTGAGCACCTTCCATGCGATCGCGGCGGCGCGCCAGCAAGCGGCGCCGGAGATTCGGGAGGAAGGAGGCGGAGCGGGCCTGACGCTGTACTGTTCCGAGCAGGCTCATTCCTCGGTGGACAAGGCGGCGATCGCCCTGGGGATCGGCCTGCGCAACGTGCGCAAGATTCCGACCGACGAGCAGTTCCGCATGCGTCCGGAGCAGCTCGAGGCGGCCATCGCAGAAGACCGGCGCAGCGGAAGGCGGCCGTTCTGCGTGGTCGCCACCGTGGGGACGACCTCCACCACGAGTGTGGATCCGGTGGCGGCCATCGCAGCGATCGCCGGGCGTCACGGCCTGTGGGTCCACGTGGATGCGGCCTACGCCGGTGCGGCGGCGATTCTGCCCGAGTACCGCCACATCCTCGCCGGAGCAGAGCACGCCGACTCGATTGTCGTCAACCCGCACAAGTGGTTGCTGACGCCGATGGACCTGAGCGCTTTCTATACGCGGCGTCCGGAGGTGTTGCGCGCGGCCTTTTCGCTCGTGCCGGAGTACCTGCGCACGGAGGCGGACGCGCAGGCGGTGAACTACATGGACTACAGCCTTCCGCTTGGGCGGAGGTTCCGCGCCCTCAAGCTCTGGTTCGTCATGCGGCATTTCGGGCGGCAGGGAATCGAGCGGGTGCTGCGGTCGCACATTGAAATGGCGCAGGAACTGGCGCGGCGGATTGACGCGGACCCGCGTTTTGAGCGCGTGGCCCCGGCGCCGTTTTCGGTGGTCTGTTTCCGGCTCCGGGGTGGCGACGAGGCCAACCGCAGACTGCTCGATGAGGTCAATGCCACGGGCCGGGCGTTCTTGTCGCACACCGTTTTGGACGGGCGCTTCGTTCTGAGGTTGGCCATCGGCAACCTCGGGACCACGATGGCCGATGTCGAAGAGGTCTGGCGCCTGGTCGAGGAGAAGGCGGCGGATCTGAGCTAACCGGGACTAAGCCGGTACAATCGGACTTGAAGCATGGAACCCTCCACTGAGCCCGCCACCGTCACGGATCCTGTCTGCGGGATGGAGATCGCGCCGGAGGATGCCGCCGGAACGCTCGACTACGGCGGCCGCAGGTATTACTTCTGCCATCCGTCCTGCCTCGAGCGGTTCCAGGCGGCGCCGGAGGACTACATCGGGCCACGGAAAGCCGCACCCGCCATCGAAGGCGCCGAGTACACGTGTCCGATGCATCCGGAGGTGCGGCAGCGCGGCCCGGGGAGCTGCCCGATCTGCGGCATGGCGCTCGAACCGGCCGCCCCTTCCCTTGAAGAGGAAGACAACCCCGAGCTGGCCGACATGCAGCGGCGGTTCCGGGTTGCGGCCGCGCTGAGCGTCCCGATTCTGGTTTCCGCCATGAGCCCCCATCTTCCCGGCCGGCCTCTGGAACGGCTGGTGTCTTCCGAGTTCCGGACGTGGCTCGAACTGGTGCTGGCGACGCCGGTGGTTCTGTGGGCGGGCCGGCCGTTTTTTGCGCGCGCCTGGCAATCGCTCTGCCACCGCAGTTTGAACATGTTCACGCTGATCGGTCTGGGCGTGGCCGTGGCGTACGGGTTCAGCCTGGTTGCCGCTCTGGTTCCGCAGATCTTTCCGCCGTCGTTCCGCGATGCGCACGGCCAGGTTGCGGTCTACTTCGAGTCCGCCGCGATCATTGTCACGCTGGTGTTGCTCGGCCAGGTGCTGGAGCTGAAGGCGCGTGCCCGCACCGGCGCGGCGATACGAGCGCTGCTCGGACTGGCTCCGAAGACCGCGCGTTTGATTCAGGAGGACGGTGTGGAGGTGGATCTACCGCTGGAGGCGGTCCGGGTGGGAGACCGGCTGCGTGTCCGGCCGGGCGAAAAGGTTCCGGTGGACGGCGTGGTGGTGGAAGGCGCTTCGAACGTAGATGAGTCCATGCTCACCGGAGAGCCGGTGCCGGTGGGCAAGCAGCCGGGGGACCGCGTCGCCGCGGGCACGGTGAACGGCAACGGAACGCTGGTGATTCGCGCCGAGCGCGTCGGCGCGGAGACGCTGCTGGCCCAGATCGTGCGCCTGGTGGCGGAAGCGCAGCGGAGCCGCGCACCCGTGCAGCGCCTGGCGGATCGGGTTGCGAGCTACTTCGTGCCCGCCGTCGTCGCCGTCGCCGCGGTTACCTTTCTGGTCTGGAGTCTGTGGGGGCCGGCGCCGCGCATGGCGCATGCGGTGGTGAATGCGGTAGCGGTGCTGATCATTGCCTGCCCCTGCGCGCTGGGTCTGGCCACCCCCATGTCCGTCATGGTGGCCGCGGGGCGCGGCGCCACGCTCGGCGTGCTGTTTCGCAACGCCGAGGCCCTCGAACGGATGTGCAAGGTGGACACCCTGGTGGTGGACAAGACGGGAACGCTGACCGAGGGCAAGCCGCGGCTGGCCCGCGTCGTCACGGCTGCCGGCTACGACGAAGCCCGGTTGCTGCAGCTTGTGGCGAGCGTTGAGCGGGCCAGCGAGCATCCCCTGGCGGCCGCCGTCACGGAAGGTGCCTCCGCCCGAGGCCTGACGCTACTGCCGGTCGAGGAATTCCGTTCCGTGCCGGGCAAGGGCGTTGCGGCGCGCGTCAACGGACAGCGTGTCGTGGTGGGCAACCAGAGCTGGCTGGCCGAGTTCGGCATCGAGGTGGAAGCGCTGGCTGCGGAGGCCGACGCACTCCGTGCCGGCGGCGCGACCGTGCTCTTTGCAGCGGCGGACGGACGTTTGGCCGGTCTGCTCGGCGTGGCGGATCCGATCAAAGCTGCGGCGGCGGATGCGATCCGCAGCCTGCGGGAGGAGGGAATCCGCATCGTGATGGTCACCGGAGACGATCCGGTCACAGCGGGGGCGGTGGCGCGGCAGTTGGGAATTGAAGAAGTGGTCGCTGGTGTGTCGCCCGAACGAAAGGCCGAAGTGGTGCGCCGCCTGCAACAGGAAGGGCGCGTCGTGGCCATGGCGGGCGACGGCATCAACGACGCGCCCGCACTGGCCCAGGCCGACGTGGGCATCGCCATGGGCACGGGAACCGACGTGGCCATGGAGAGCGCCGACGTCACGCTCGTCAAGGGGGATCTGCGCGGAATCGTACGCGCCCGCCGCCTGAGCCGCGCCACGATGCGCAACATCAAACAGAATCTTTTCTTCGCCTTCGTTTACAACCTGCTCGGGGTCCCGGTGGCGGCAGGAGTGCTGTATCCGTTCTTCGGCCTGCTGCTCAGTCCGGTGGTCGCGGCGGCTGCCATGAGTTTCAGCTCCGTCTCGGTGGTGGGCAACGCGTTGCGGCTCCGCAGGCAGGCGTTATAGTTTCGAGGGAGGAGGTTACCCCGTGGCCAAAGATCCCGTCTGCGGCATGCAAGTGGATGAGCAGAAGGCCGCCGCCAAGTCCGAGTACAAAGGCAAGACGTATTACTTCTGCCACAAGGTCTGCAAGGAAAAGTTCGATAAAGAACCGGCGAAGTACGCAAAGGAGTAATGCGTTAGCCGCCGCTCACTGTGCTGCCGCCACGAGCGACGGCGCTCCGAGCGGGGCGAGCCCCAGCGCTTTTCGCAGCTCCGCGTCGAGCCGGGCTTTCAGCTCGGGATTCTCCTTGAGGAACTGCCGGGCGTTGTCGCGGCCCTGACCGATGCGCTCGCCCTGATAGCTGAACCAGGAACCGGTTTTCTCGATGAGGCCCTGAGCCACTCCGAGATCCAGCAGGTCCGCCTCTGCGGAGATCCCCTCGCCGTGGATCAGATCCACTTCCGCCTCCCGGAAGGGCGCGGCCACCTTGTTCTTGACGACCTTGATCCGGGTGCGGCTCCCCACGACCTGTTCGCCGTCCTTGATCGAGGAGACGCGCCGCACTTCGACACGCACCGAGGCGTAGAATTTGAGCGCGCGGCCGCCGGTGGTGGTTTCGGGATTTCCGAACATCACGCCGATCTTCTCGCGGATCTGGTTGATGAAGATCAGGCAGGTGTTGTTGCGGGCGACCACGCCGGTGAGCTTGCGCAGCGCCTGAGACATCAGGCGGGCCTGAAGGCCCATGTGGCTGTCGCCCATTTCGCCGTCCAGTTCCGCCTTGGGCACCAGGGCCGCCACCGAGTCCACGACGACGACATCCACGGCGCCCGAGCCCACGAGCGCCGCCGTGATCTCCAGCGCCTGTTCGCCGTAGTCGGGCTGGGAGACCAGCAGGCTGTCCACGTCCACGCCCAGTTTCCGCGCATAGACGGCGTCCAGGGCGTGCTCGGCGTCAATGAAGGCGGCTTCGCCGCCCCGTTTCTGAGACTCGGCGATGACTTGCAAGGCCAGCGTGGTCTTGCCGGAAGATTCGGGACCGAAGATTTCGACGACGCGGCCGCGCGGGAAGCCTCCCACGCCGAGCGCCGCGTCAACGGCAAGGGATCCGCTGGGAATGACCTCCACGGCGATGACCTGCCGGGAACCCAGGCGCAGCACTGCGCCCTTGCCGAACTGTTTCTCCATCTGGACCAGCGCCAGATCAATGACACGCCGCCGTTCCTTGTCGTCCACGAATGGTTAGTGGCGCCCGGGGCGGGAGAATCTCAGCCCAACCGCGGCACGGAGACGCATGCGAAGCGGGGTTTATGCTGGAAGAGATGCGGATCCCGAAGTGGCCTGTGGCCGGAGAGCGGGAGTGGGAGCTGCTGCGCGAGGTCCTGGAGAGCCCGCAGTGGGGCGGATTCCATCCGTTCATCGAGCGATTTGAGCAGGCCTTTGCCTCCTTCCAGCACTGCGGCTTCGGAGTGAGCTGCGCCAACGGAACCGTGGCCCTCGAGATGGCGCTCGAGGCGGCAGGCGTGGGCCCGGGGGATGAAGTGATCGTGCCGGCCATTTCGTTTATCTCGACGGCGACGGCGGTGTCGCGCGTGGGCGCCACGCCGGTTTTTGTGGATATCGAACCCTCGAGCTTCCACATGGACCCGGAACGCGCGGCGGCCGCCGTTTCCTCGCGCACGAAGGCGCTGTTAGTGGTGCATTTCGGCGGACCGATGGCGGACATGGACCGGCTGGGTGCGCTCGCCCGGGACCGTGGTCTGATCCTCATCGAGGATGCGGCCCACGCCCACGGCTCGGAATGGAACGGCAGGCGGGCGGGCAGTTTCGGCCGGGCGGGGATCTTCAGTTTTCAGAACTCCAAAGTGATGACCGCGGGCGAAGGCGGCATGCTGGTGACCAACGATGCCGATCTTGCCGCCCGTGCGCGCTCGCTGGCCGACCAGGGCCGGCGCCCCGGTGCCGGGTGGTTCCACCACTTTACGCTCGGCACCAACTACCGCATGACGGCGCTACAGGCCGCGGTGCTGCTGGCGCAGCTCGAACGGCTTCCGGAGCAGATCTGCCTGCGCAGGCGGAATGCCGAATCTCTGAAGGCGGCCCTGGGCGACGTCGAAGGGATTTGCTGGCAGCAGGCGGCGCCGGCTGCGGCGCGGCATTCTCACTATCTGCTGCTCGGGCGTGTGGACGCGCGGCGGTTCGGCGCCGGCCGCGACGCGCTGTGTGAGGCGCTGGCGGCGCAAGGCATCCCGTGCACGCCCTTTTATCCGCACCCGCTCTATGCGAACCCGGTCTATCAGAGCGGCGGCTGCCGGGTGGAGCCGTGTCCCGTGGCCGAGGAATGCGTGCGCGACGCCTTCTGGCTGCCGCACCGCGTGCTCATGAGCGACGAGGACGGCATGGCGGAACTCGCCTCGGTGATTCGCTCCGTGCGGCGCAATCGGATCCATGTCTGAGGCGGTCACCATCGAAGACGTCCGCCGGGCGGCGGAACGGATCCGGGGACTGGCGCACCGGACGCCGGTGATGACGTCGCGGAGCTTCGACGCCCGAGCGGGCGTACGCACTTTGTTCAAGTGCGAGAATCTCCAGCGGGGCGGCTCGTTCAAGATCCGCGGCGCGGCGAACTTCCTGCGCTCGCTCGGGCCGGAGCAGCTGCGGCACGGCGTGGTGGCGTACTCTTCGGGAAACCACGCGCAGGCGGTGGCCATCGCCGCCCAGTCGCTGGGCGTTCCGGCCACGCTGGTGATGCCGGAAGATGCGCCGCGCTCGAAGCTCGAGGCGACGCGGGCGCGCGGCGCCACCATCATCACCTACGACCGGCACCGGGAAAGCCGGGAGGCGATCGGGCGGCGGATCGCCGAACAAAGCGGTGCGGCGCTGGTTCCTCCCTTTGATCACCCGTGGATCATCGCCGGGCAGGGCACGGCGGCGCTCGAGCTGCTGGAAGACGCCGGCGAGCTCGATGCGCTGGTGGCTCCTGTCGGGGGCGGAGGGCTGCTTTCGGGCTGCTCGATCGCGGCTCGCAGTCTGGCGCCCGGAATCCGGCTGTTCGGCGCCGAGCCGGAGCGCGCCCGCGACACCTTCCTTTCGCTCGCCGCAGGGCGCCGGGTGGAGATTCCGGCGCCGGATACGATCGCGGACGGCCTGCGCGCCACTTCACCTGGGGAGATCACCTTCCCTATCCTTCAGCGGCATCTGGAGGCGGTGCTGCTGGTGGGCGAGGAGGAGATCCGCGAGGCGATGCGGTTCCTGCTCGAACGCCTCAAGATCCTTGTGGAGCCGAGCGGGGCCGTGGCCGCCGCGGCCGTGCTGTATCGGAAGCTGCCCGCCGGGATCCGGTCTGTGGGAGTGATTCTTTCCGGGGGCAACGTGGACTTACCAGACCACTTCCCATTCCCCGTCCCAGCGGACTGAGTCCGGAGGAGCCTCCGCCGGGCCGAGAAAGGCGCAGTAGTCCGCCTGGAGGCGGCTGCGCGCCGGAAGCCAGCGGTAGCACGGAACGCCGAAGAGCGTGCCTCGCTCAATCATTGACCGGCGCGGCTCGGGCATCGGCGAGACGCCGAACTCCATGCCCAGAGCCAGGGTCATGCCGTTCCAGGGAGGGTTGGTGCGGCTGTAATTCTCTTCCCAGATGCCGAGCCAGGGAAAATCGGCGCGGCGCCAGACGTAGCCGAACACCATACGGCGCGCGGGCGAGAAGGCGAGGAAGAAGGCATGTTCGCGGCGCGGGTCCATCAGGTGCGCGGTATAGGCGCCGGAGGCCGGGGCGCCGGTGAGCACCCGCAGGTCCTGGGCGCCGCCGTCTGTGCGCGGAGCGTAGGGCCACTCGAATTCCGCGCCGGGTTCGAGCGCGCCTTTGTCGCCGGCGAAGTCTCCCTCGAAGACCTTGGAGCGAGCGGCAAGGATGCGAAATTCGGTGGCGCCTTTTTCCAGGAAGGGCGGGCCCAGGGTGACATGCTGGGTCCAGGCGATCGGGTGATCCGCCGCGGAGAGGTTCTCGACGGTTTCGGTAAAGCGGATCACCGGGCGATCCGGCGCAAGCCGGATGCGGCGTTCAAACGACAGGCGCGCCACGGGGAAGGTCGCCCGCGCCGTCAGTTCGCCGCCGCCGGCCTGGATTTCGTAGGGCGCCACCGAAGCTTCGCCATGCACCGTACGGCCCGCGGCGGCTTCTTCCGGTGACGGCGGCCCGAAGAGGTCGAGGCAGAGATTGTGACCCATGATCCCTGCCAGCAGCCGGCTCTCGGGGCCTGTGCCGTAGGCGGCATGGCGGGCGGGGTCGTAGGCGGACGGCTCGATGGAGGGCCAGGGCGGGATCCAGAGCGGGTTGAGGCCGCTCGCTTTATCCAGGATTTCGGCGACGTGTCCGCCTTCGGCGAGCACGGTGAGGCGCAGCAACCCGTTTTCGATCGAGACGGCGCGGCGGCCGCGAAACGTGACCTCGCTCATCTCCGGCTAGAATACCGTAAGGTGTCCCGGGATGGCCGCAGCGCATTTCTGCCTGCTCGCATGGCTGTTTCAGGCTCCTTTCTGGGAGACGAAGCCGCCTGAGCAGTGGACCGATGAGGAGCTCCAGCAGGTCCTCTCGGCCTCTCCCTGGGTCCAGACGGTGACCCTGCGCGCACGGGGAGGCTCGGTTCCGGGAGTGTTTGTCTATCTGGCGACGGCCAGGCCGGTGAGGGAGGCCGAGCAGGAGCTGCGGCGGCGGCGCGAGGGTCCTCCCCCGGAGGACCCGGCGGCGGAAGAGTACGAGGAGTTTCTGGCGCAAAACGAGGGCAAGTACGTGGTGCTGGCGGTACGTGTGGACAATCCGCCGGCGCCGGTGGATGAGGAACAAATCCGGCGCATGGAGCGGGAGTCGGTGATGATCGCCGGCCGGGAGCGCCACCGCCTGGCGGGCCACTTTCCGCCGAGCTCTTCGGATCCCTATCTGCGGCTGGTGTTTCCCCGCCCGGTGCGGAGCGATTTTCGCAAGCTCCGTTTCGAGCTCTACCTGCCGGCGGCCGTGTTTCCGTACCGGACCGCCGAGTTCGACGTGCGGGAGCTCGACTACAAAGGCAGGCCGGAGTTTTAGAGCGTGAAGAAGCGCGCCGGTCGCCGTGTTTGAGCGATTCGATCCTTGCCCAACCCGACGAGGTGCAACGTTGTCGGGCGGCCGGGTGGGAGGCCTTGCTGGAGAACCTCGCGCCGGCCTCGCCAGCAACAGCGCAGCGCGAGCGGAGTTTGCCGCACGGTCCGGATCAGGCCTTTTTTCGCGCGGGTTCGCCGCGGCCCATCTGCTCGATTTCGCTGAAGTAGACGCGGCGGCCCTCGTCCATGGCGAGGTTGGCCAGAATCACGGCGGTGGAGTCCTGGAGGCCCACCTCGACGTCGGCCCTGGGCCGGGCGCCGGTGCGGACGCATTCAAAGAAGCTTTCCAGCTGCACATCCACGGGATTGCGGTCCTCTTCGGGGACCATCACGCCCTTGCTGTACAGCCAGCGGCGCGCATACTTCAGTTCCTTTTCGAGGAACGACTCGTTGCCGCGGAACTGATCCTTCTCGAGCAGCACCGGGAAGCCGCGCGCTCCGCGTCCGGTGGTGGCGAGGGTTGCGCCCGCGATGGCGGGTTTTTCTTTGGCCTGCGCGGCGCTGGTGACCCGGGGCGGTCCGGGCTCGTAATACCACAGCGCAATGGCGGGCTCGTTGTCGGTACCCACGGTGATCTCGATCGTGCCTTCGGTGCCCATGATGCACTCGCCGAATTCGGTGCGGGTGCCGCCGAACAGAGGCAGATGTTTGTTAGTGCTGATGGCGGTGTAAATCAGCTTCTGGCCCTTCGGATACTTGAAGATGAGCTGGATGTTGTCGTAGACGTCGCGGCCGTCCCGGATGAACTCCAGACCTCCGACTCCGACCACGTACTCCGGGTGCGCGCCGAACATCCAGTCGGCGACGTCAATTTGGTGGGAGGCCAGCTCGGCGGTGAGGCCGCCGGAGAACTCCCGGAACAGGCGCCAGTTGCGCTCCCGGGGCTGGTTGGGTTTCATGGTCCAGCCGGGATTGCGGTGCCACTGGGCCTTGATGTGCGTGACGTTGCCGAGCAGCCCTTTGTCAATCATCTGCTTGGCCGTCTGGTAGAACTGGCTGTAGCGGCGCTGGAGTCCCACCTGCAACACCTGTTTGGGGTACTGGCGGACCAGAGCGCGCAGAGCATGCACTTCCTCGGCCTTGAAGACGAGGCTTTTCTCGCAAAAGACATGCTTGCCGGCCTGGAGGGCGTCACGCGTGGGCGCAAAGTGCAGGTACAGCGGCGTGGCGATCAGCACCGCGTCAATGTCTTTGCGGGCGAGCAGCTCGCGGTAGTCTTTGTAGGCCGCCGGATTGGTTCCGGCGGCGGCCACGCCGTTTTTCAGGGCGGGCTCGTACACATCGCACACGGCGACGCAGCGGCCGCTGTCAATCCCGCGGAGGTGCCGCAGCAGGTAGGTGCCGCGGCCGCCGGTTCCAATGACCCCGTAGAGGACCTGGTCGTTGGCGGCCCGTACCTTCTGGATCGCGGGCGCCGGAAACGCAGATGCGGCCGCAGCGGCGGCGCCGGCGGTTTTCACAAAATCACGACGCGTGGGATTGCTGTCTTTGGCCATCGCCGAGTACCTCAGAGTATGGTTGCGAGGTAAATTTCTCTTCAAGTCTATCCGCTTCCGGATGGAGTTGCAATTGCGCATCCGGGAAATCAGGAACCGAGCCGCCAGCGGCCTGTTCGCGCGCCCGGGCCTTGCGCGCGGACCATTCCGCTCCCGCCAGCACGATCATCGCCGCAAAAAAGCTCCACAGCAGAATCGAGGCCGAATAGACGAAAGGACCGTATTCGCGCGAGAGCTTGACGCGCAGCAGGGGCCAGGTGAGAAGGTTCACGTATTTCAGAATCTCCAGGGCCAGGCCCACGACTACGGCCGCGGGCACCACATCGCGCGCCCGGATCCTGCGATTCGGCAGCAGCCAGTAGACCAGCAGCAGGATCAGGATGGAGACCGGAATGGCCGCCAGTTTGAACGCGGCCAGCCCCACGGCCGTCAGGAGCCAGGAGCTGGGGCCCAGCAGCTTGCGCCAGATTTCCTGGTTGAGCGCGGCGAACGTGGTCGAGGCCAGCGCCAGGGTTCCGCAGACCAGAATCAGCGCGAAGCTGACCAGCTGGTTGCGGAGGAAGCTGCGGTGTTTCGGCACGCCCCAGGCGCGGTTGAAGGCCACTTCGAGCGGCTCGAAGATGCCGTTGGCGACGAACAGGAGCAACAGGAGCGAGACGACGGGCAGTTCGCCCCGGTCCGCCACGGTGACCCACAGATTGCGCTGGATGAACTCGCCCAGCGCGCCGGGGAAGTAGTCGGACAGGGCCAGATTCAGCGCATCCGCCGCGGCGCGCCAATTGAGTACGTGGCGGCAGAAGGCGAGGATTACGATCAGGAACGGAAAGAACGAAAGAAGCACGCACGCCGCCACGGCAAACGCATAGACGTGCACCTCCGTTTCCATCCAGTAACGGAGCGTGGGGCGAAAGCGCTCCGCCCACTCAGGCCACCGCATCGGTTCCGGGGAGTTCTCCTCTTTCCAGCGTAACTAACAGGGGTGGCAAAACGTAAGTCATGCGCCGCCGGGCCGGGCCGCCTCCTGGACTCACGCGGCCCAGGGCAAGGTACAGCGCATGCGGAGGCCGTCAGATCCGTCTTCGTAGTAGCCCGGCACCCATCCGGCGCGGCGGAAGCCGAGGCGCTGGTAGAAGCGGATGGCGGCGCGGTTATCGGCGCGGACCATCAGTTCGGTTCTGCGGACTCCGCGGCGGGCCAGTTCCTGGAGCGCTTGCCGGATGAGGGCGGCGCCGATGCCGCTGCGGCGCTGCCTGCGCTCCACCGCGATGGAGACGATTTCGGCTTTCAGGCCGCTTTTCCAGGCCGCCACGTAGCCGGCGATGCTGCGGCCGCGTTCGGCCACCAGCAGCAGCCCCGCAGGGGGGTGCGCGACTTGGGCGAACATTTCGCGGCGCCAGGCGCCCGGCCCGAAAGTGGCGCGTTCCAGCTCGAGCACAGCTTCAAGATCGGCGGGGACAAAACGCCGAATGCGGACGCCGGGGGCCATGGCGCCATCTCCGGGATCAGCTTTTTCGCGACGCCCACGCCGTAGCGGCGACAAACCAGATCACGGAGAAAGCGAAAAGAAGCTGCTTGTACGTGGTCACGTCGGCGGCGCCGAGGAAATAGGCGATGGGAGCGGCCAGACATCCGGCCAGGCTCAGCACGCTGATGAGGGCGGTGAGCTTCACGGCAGACCTCCGGAGGCGGGCGCCGCCGCCTTGACGCGCTGCGCTGCGGGCACGTATTGCAACGCCGTGTAGGCCGCCACCGCCAGCACGTAGCCGGGCAGCCAGCGGAAGTACAGATGGAACGGCATCCACCAGCAGGCTGCCAGCGTCCCCACCCAGACCAGGAACGCCCGCCAGTTAAACAGCCAGCCGTGCTTCTCTGCCCGGTACTGCTCCAGACCGAGCCGGGGCAGGATCCAGTGTTCGGCGAACACCACGGCCCCGACGGGCATCAGCACGAGGCCGTAGATGGCTACGTAATCGAGCAGCCGGAGGAAGAATACGGGGAAAACGGCGAGGATGGAAGTGGCGATGCCGGCAATCAGGGTGATCTTCCAGCGCGGCCAGTCCGGTGTGATGACTTGCAGGGCGAGTCCCGCCCGATACAGCGTAGGATTGGCAGTGGTCCACCCGGCCAGCATCACGGCCAGCACTCCGGCCAGCCCCGCGGCTTGGTAGGCCATCAGTCCGGGATCCATCTGGCGGTTGACGCCGGCCACCATGATGCCGGAGCACATCCAGGCCAGCATGTGTCCCGGATACATCCCGAAGGCGGAGTACAGTCCGTATTTCCAGCTCTTCGCATAACGGAAGAGCGCCATATCGGAGAGTCCGGCGTGCATGGCGAGGTTGCAGAACCACGCGAAGAAGATGACGTGCGCCATGCCGAACTTTTCCTGGCCCGCTGTCGGCACGCCGTTCCAAACCCGTGTTTGGAGCACCTCCCAGAGGTTGTCCAGATTGGGGTGAATCCCAAGGGGGCGAAACGTGGCGATGGCGCCGGCCAGGAAAATGACGAAGATCCAGGGGGAACACACGCTGGCGAACTTGCTGAGCTTCTCAAAGCCGAGGATCGCGAGGATGGTGAAGGCGGCGCCGATCGAGAGCGTCAGCACCACCCAGCCGGCGCTGTTGGGCATGAGTTCATCGAGCCCGGGCGTCCGGATGCCGAATCCCAGCCCGATGGCGGTAGCCGAGACCGAGATCATGGCGCCGGCCAGGATGCAGTAGAGAAAGGCATTGGCGACGTTGTAGACCAGGGTCATGCCCGGTCCGGCGATCTTGCGCAGGTACCAGTACAGAGTGAGCCGGGTGTGCACGGCGATCGGGGCGCAGATGAGGGTCCAGGAGAGCACGGCAAGGAGGTTGCCGGCCAGGAGGCCGAGGATGAGGTCGCGGGCGCTGACCCCGTGCAGGACGAAGAAAGCGCCGATGACAAACTCCGTGGCCGCCACATGCTCGCCGGCAAACAGCCCCGCGAAGCGCCGGCCCGCCTGGAGCCTGGCCTCGGCCACCGGCTCGCGGTCGAATTCGTAGAGCCGGTCCATGCGCCGCGCCAGCGTCGAAAGGGTTCCGGGCATAAGCACCGCCGAAGGGGCAAGCTTACATCAAACGGGCGGCGTCAAACAATCTCGGACGGCCGCAGCTTCACCGCACTTCGATGGCGAACGGCATCAAGCGCAGCATGCCCCCTTCCAGCCAGGCGGCGGCGCGCGCTTGCCGCAGAATCTCCCGGAGGCGCGCTCCCCAGGCGGTTTCGCGCTCCGGTTGCATGAGGCGTTCGAGAATGGTGCGCCTGGGCGGGTAGACCACCAGCGAGATCTTTTCCTCCGGCCGGATTCCCGCCTTTTTGCGGACCAGCTCGATGGCGCGATCCAGTCCGCCGAGCTCATCCACCAGCCCGCGGTCTCGGGCCTGGGAACCGAGCCAGACCCGGCCCTGCGCCAGCGGCTCGACCTCTTCGTAGCGGCGCTTGCGCGCCTGAGCGACGCGTTCGACGAAAGCCCGGTAGGTCGCCTCGAGGCCCTCCCGCAGCTTCTTGCGCGCCGCCTCATCGAGAGGGGTGTAGTCGGAGTCCAGGTCGGCAAAACGGCCGCGCGTAAGCAACTCCTTGTTCACGCCGATCTTGTCGTACAAACCCCTCAGGTTCACCTTCCCGTAGACCACGCCGATCGAGCCGGTGAACGTTCCCGGATAGGCCACGATGGGATCGCCGGTCATGGCGATGTAGTAGCCGCCGGAGGCCGCCGTATCGGACATGGAGATGACCACGGGCTTTTTCTTGCTGAGCGCGTTCATCTGGCGCCAGATTTCATCGGAGGCGAAGGCGCTGCCTCCCGGCGAATCAATCCGGACGATCACTGCGCGGATGCTCCGGTCTTCGGCCACCCGGCGCAGCAGTTGAGAAAACGGACCGGACTCGATGACATCCTCATCGCCGAAGCCCGGAACACGGCCGCTCACGATGGTTCCTTCGGCCGCCACCAGCGCGATGCGCGGTCCGCTCAGTTTCAGAGACGAGGCGGGAACCCGGAGGTAGTCCCTGGCGGGAAGCTTCCGCAGCGGTCTTCCTCCGGCGAGTTTTTCGGTCTCGGCGAAGACCTGATCTTCATAGAGCAGCCCGTCCACGAGGCCCTTGGCCAGCGCCTGGCGCGCCAGGAACGGGCCTTCGTCCAGCAATGCGCGCACCTCGGCCGGACTCTTGCGGCGCGCCTCGCCGACGGCGCCCACCAGGCGGCCGTAGAGATCGTCGAGGATGGAGTTGAGCACCTCCCGGGTTTCCGGGCTCATCGCGGTCCGCGTGAACCGGTCTCCGAAATCTTTGTATTTGCCCGCGTGTTCGATCTCCACCCTGACGCCCAGCTTGTCCAGGGTGCGCCGCAAGAACATGACTTCGGCCCGGAGGCCCTTCATGTCCAGCATGTCCTCGGGCGGCATGTAAATCCGGCCTGCGGCCGCGGCCACATAGTATTCGCGCGTGGACGGCTCGCGCAGAAACGCCACCACGGGCTTGCCGGTCTTGCGCAGGCGCGCCAGCAACGTGCGCAGCTCTTCGAGTTTGCCCCAGCCGGCGGCGATTCCGGCCGGCATGACCACCACCGCCCGGATGCGCGAATCCGCCTCCGCCTTGCGCACCAGATCCCAGACGTCGGCCACAGTCAGCGGCCGGCGCGCCTCAAAGAACGGCAGAGGGATGGTCACCGGAGCTTTTTCGACGAGCTCGCCCTCCAGGCGCAGGACCAGGACGGAGTTATCGGCCACTTCCGGAGGCCGCTCACTGAGGCGCACGGCGGCAAAGACGAGAATGACAGCGACCAGTACGGCCAGGATCATCCCGGCCACCAGTCCGACGAGAAACTTGGCCATGGGATTGCTCCCTTGCGGAAATCAGGCGCCTTCCAGAATCAAATCCACGCGCCGGACCACATCCCGGAGATACGCTTCATCACCTGCGGCGAGTTCCACCGTGGCGTCGCCCTTGTAGCCGATTTCCGCCAGCGCCTTGTGGACCTCCTTCCAGTCAATGTCGCCTTCGCGGAGGTTGACAAACTCGGCCTGCATTTTTCGGAAGCGGAAGTCCTTGAGGTGGAGCTTCACGATGCGGCTGCCGAGCGTGCGGATCCAGTCTTGAGGATAACCGTACAGCACGATGTTGCCGACGTCGAAGTAGGCGCGCACCCAGGGGCTCTGAAACTCGTCCACATAGCGCGCGAACTCGAGCGGGCTGAGCAGGAACCGGTTCCAGACGTCCTCGACCGCGATGACGACCTTCAGCTCCTGCGCCAGGGGAATGAGTTTGCGGATCCGCTCCTGGGAGCGCGTCCAGGCGTCCCGGTAGCTGGTTTGCGGGTTGACCACGGCGGGCACCAGAAGTACGGTGTCGGCGCCCCAGAAACGGGCGTTGCGCAGGCTGGTTTCCATGCCCTTCATGCTCTCGGCTACGACGGCGGGATCCGCCGAAGACAGCGGAAACTTCCAGTGCGCCTGGTTCATGACGGAGTGAATGGGCAGCCGGGCGTCCTCGGAGGCTTTCTTGAACTCTTCGGCCAGGCGCTCGTCGGCGGTCGGACACTCGATGGCCTCGAATCCGACGTCCCGCGCCAGACGGAACCGCTCGGCGACGCTGAGTTCTTTGGGCAGCATGCCGTACCAGACTGCTTTGCGGATGGGCAAGCGGGCCGCCTTCAACGTGAGGGTTTGGAGGGCACCGGCAAAGGCGAGCAGTTCTCTCCGCGTCATTTCAAGATTCTACCCCGGTGAAGATTCTACCCCGTAGATGCGGGCCGGAGTCGGGCGTTTGGGTAAGCGGTGCGGTGGCACTCGACGATTCGGTGAGGACGTCGTCGCTGGCGGCCTCTAGGGCAGTGCCAGCCTGCGGGGCGCGATTCGTTTCAGCCCATCATCGGGATCTTGATGATTTTCTTCTGGATGGCGTACTGCACCAGTTGCGCCTTGTTGTGGATGTCGAGCTTGCGCATGAGGTTGAACTTGTGGGCCTCGACGGTCTTGACGCTGAGGTTGAGCAGCGAGGCCACCTCTTTGACCGAGTTCCCCTCGGCCAGCATTTTGAGGACTTCCTTTTCTCTCGGCGTCAGCGTGGCCAGGCGCGGCTGCTGGTCGGCGGAACGGATACGGGAGCGGAAGTCGTCCACCAGTTGTCCGAGCATGCGCGGGCTGAGGTAGCTCCCACCGCGGTAGACGTCACGAATGGCTCCGATCAGCTGCGTGGCGGGGCTGTCTTTGAGCACATAGCCGTTGGCGCCGACTTGCATGCCCTCCAGCAGATAGTCTTCATCGTCGTACATGGTCAGAAACAGGACCTTGGTTTCGGGACGCTGGCGGCGAATCTGGCGTGCCGTTTCGAAGCTGCTCGGACCGGGCATGCCGATGTCCAGTAACACGACGTCCGGACGCAACTCCGCAGCCTTGGCAGCTGCCTCGACTCCGTTGGAGGCTTCGCCGACGACTTCCATGTCCGGCTCGGCTGCGAGCAGGGTTCGCACTCCCTGGCGGAACAGAGTGTGATCATCGGCCAGCAGCACTCGTATCTTGCCCATAACGTCCTTCTCTCATTCCGCCGCCGGGGGCGTTTCCGGCCGCCCCGCCTCGGGCAGCGGCAGCTCGATCCGGATCTTCGCGCCGTGTCCCGGCCGGCTTTGGATGTGGTAGCGCCCGCCGTACCACGCCACCCGCTCGCGCATGCCTGCCAGACCGAACGAGTCGCGTTTGGCCAGCGCCGCTTTCACGTCGAAACCGACACCGTCGTCTTCGACCTGGACCACTAACTGTTTATCGGCGAACCGGACCCGGATGTTTACGTGGCGGGCAGCCGAGTGGCGCGCTACGTTGTTCAGACATTCCTGCACCAGCCGGTAGACCAGATGTTCCAGGCTTCTGGGGAGCCGCCGCACCCGCAGCAGGCGCAGGCGGACCCGGGCCGGGTGCAGGCGCCGGAAACGTCCGACCAGCTGCTTGAGAGCCGCCGCCAGGCCGAACTGCTCGAGCACCGCCGGACTCAGGTCCGCAATCAGGCGGCGCATCTCGACGATGGTGCGCTCGGTGAGCCGGCGGGCCTCCTCCAGCCCGGCGCGCAGCTGGGGCCGGTCGCGGGGAACGCTCCGTTCCAGCATTTCCAGCTGCAGGCGGATGCACAGCAGCGACTGGCCGGTCTCATCGTGGAGTTCGGCGCTGATGCGGCGCCGTTCGCGCTCCTCGGCCAGCATCAGATGCTCGGCCAGGCGCCGTACCTGCTCCTCGCGCGCGGCCAGGCTCTCCACCAGCCGCGCCTTTTCTGCGGCCAGCAGGCAGCGCTCGGCCGCCGCGGCGAGCAGTTCCCGTTCGCGGGGAAGCCATTCGTACGGGCCCCGGAAAGCAAACTGCAACACGCCCGCCAGGCCCTCGCCACGGCGCAGGGGGATGGACCAGCAGGTTCCGAACCGCCGCCAGGCGGGGTCGAGGGCCGGCCACGCTCCTTTCCCCCGCACCACCGAGAGGGGGCGCGACAGGCGGGCCCACTCCGCTCGCCGCGCCGGCACCTCGAGCCTAGGGGCCGCGCGACGGCGGGCTGCCGGGGCGCGCGCTTCCAGATACCAGCACCGCTGTTCGGCGTCCAGCCGGAAGAAGGCGGCTGCGGCGGCCTGGCTATACCGCCGCAGGATCTCCAGCAGGCGGCCTTGCAGCTCGGCCAGGTTTTGTGACTCCAACTCTGCCCGAAACAGCTCATGGTAGGTAGCCGCTTCGGCCTCCCGGACCTGATAGTAGCCGTTGTTCAGCGTGAGTACGATGCTGAAGCGAAGCTGTTCCCGGGCCCACAGCAACTCGGAAGTCTCTCGGGCCGGTACGCCTTCGAGCACCGGCTCCATGAGCCGGTCGTACTCTCCGAGGGCCTCCCAAACCCGTTCCGGAGCCACGTTTAGCTTGGCCAGGCGGCGGGCGTGGTAGCTGATCTGTTCCAGCCAGGGCTCGGCGCTGCGGCGCTCCAGCAACGGAGCCAGTGCGCCGGGGGTGATGGCGGCCAGCGCCCGGCGCTGGCGGGCATCGTAGCCCAGTTGGCGCAGGCGCTGAAGGAACTTGCGCTCCAGCTTGCGGGCATGCGGCCGCAGGAGTCTGGCAATCCGGGGCAGGCGGCTGCGCACCAGCACGGCCGGCGCCGCCAGTACGGGCCCGTGCTCGATCGTCACCCGTTGTGGTTATCGGGCTTTGGAGGGAGGCGCTTTAGCCGACCGCAACATTTCCGCCACGTCCTGATGTTCCCCTTCGAGGGCGGCTTCGAGGGGAGTCCGGCCGTCTCGGGCCCGGGCTTGCGGGTCGGCGCCCCGGGCCAGGAGCAAGGCTACGGCTTCGGCTCGGCCCCAGGAAGCGGCGACAAACAGCGGCGTGGCTCCGGAGGCCGCATCCCGGGCTTCGAGGTCGGCTCCGTGGTCCACGAGCAGGGCGATGACGGCCGCATGGCCGCCGACAGCCGCATCATGCAGCGGCGCAGCGCCGCCGGCATTGCGTGCATTCACCTGGGCGCCCTTTTCGATCAGCAGCCGCGCCAGGTCACGGTGTCCCTTGAGAGCCGCCTCATGCAGCAGTGTGGAGCCCAGCGCCGTGCGCGCGTTGACGTCGGCGCCTTTTTCGAGGAGCAGCCGGGCCAGGTCCGTATCGCCGCGCAGCACCGCCTGCTCCAGCAGCTGCTGGAGCGCGGCGCCTTCCAGCGGCGCATCACGGCCCAGCAGCACCTCGGCGACGCGGTAGTGGCGGCGCCGGAGGGCTTCCTCCAGAGGCGTCACCCCGGCATTGTCTCTGGCCCTCACATCCGCGCCGGCCGCCACCAGCAGCGCCGCCACTTCGGCGTGTCCCTTAGAGGCCGCTTCGTGCAAGGGCGTGGCCCCCGTCTGGCGATTCCGCACGCGCACGTCGGCGCCGCGCTCGAGCAGGAGCTTGACGATCTCCGCCTGGCCGCGCCAGGCGGCTTCGTCCAGAGGAGTGGATCCCTCGTAGTCCTTGGCGTTCACCTCGGCGCCGTACTCGAGAAGGATGCGTGCGACCTCCACATAGCCCCGCCCCGCAGCCACGTGCAGCGGCGTGGCGCCGCCCCGCTGCCGCGCCATGATGTCGGCGCCGCGCGCCACCAACAGGCGCACCGTCTCCAGGCGATTGGTGAGGACGGCGTAGTGAAGCGGCGTGGAACCCGCCTCCGCATGCCGCGCGTTGATCTCGGCGCCGTGATCGAGGAGCAGCTCGACAATGCCCGTGTTCCCGCTCCAGGCCGCATCGTGCAGCGGCGTCGCGCCCAACGCGTTGCGGGCGTTGACGTCGGCTCCGGCTTCGAGCAGCGCGCGCACCCGGCCGGCGTCTCCGGCCCGCGCTGCGCGGTGCAGTTCGTCGCTGTCTGCGGCCAGCATGCCGCAGCTGAGTCCGACAGCGAGCACCACGCCGCGCATCATGCTTCCGGCTCAGCCCGCACCGCAGGGGCGGGCGTCATTTGCTTTTCTGGCCGTAGTACGCCCCGGCGCCGTGTTTCCGGTAGAAGTGCTTGTCCAACAAAGCCGGGGCCAGCGGCCCGGCGGCCGGGTTCAGTACGGCGGTGAAATAGGCGAGCGCGGCGACCTCTTCGAGCAGGACCGCGTGCTCGGCTGCCTCGGCAGCCGATCTGCCCCAGCAGAACGGACCGTGGCCGGCCACCAGCACCGCGGGCATCTCGAGCGGGTCCATGTCACGAAAGCGCCGTACGATCACCTCTCCGGTGTGGCGCTCGTAATCCTTCTCGATCTCCTCCCGGCTGAGCGGTTCCGTCACGGGCACGGCGCCGTGGAAATAGTCAGCGTGCGTGGTGCCGAGGCACGGGATCTCCCGGTGCGCCTGGGCCCAGGCCGTCGCGTAGCGCGAGTGAGTGTGAACGACGCCGCCGATCGAAGGGAAAGCCCGGTACAGCGCCAGGTGCGTTGGCAGGTCCGAGGAGGGACGCAGATCGCCTTCCAGCACGCGGCCCTCCAGATCGGTGACCACCAGGTTTTCCGGAACCAGTTCGTCGAACGGCACGCCGCTCGGTTTGATCACCACCAGGCCGAGGTCGCGGTCAATGCCGCTGGCGTTGCCGAAGGTATAGATCACCAGTCCGCGGCGAATCAGCTCCAGGTTCGCCTGGAGGACTTCTTCTCTGAGATGGCGCAGCAGCATGCGAATCGAAGCCAATTGTAGCGTGCCGGCCAGGCGAACGGGCGGCAGCTAAAGCAGCAGCCGCACCAGTTCTTCGTAGTTCTCGTTGGTGACGAGATGGAAGCGGATTTCCAGCCGGGTAAAGCGGGCAAGCTCGCGGCGCACGGCCGGCGGCGGCGTCTCGGGGGCCGCCACAAACAGTGCGCCTTCCTCCACCCGGAAGGGCAGAACCCGCCACTCGCGGACCACCCGGGCCGGGAATGCGCGCGCGACCTCGCGGCGGACGGCGTGCGGCTCGACGCGCTCGATCAGCCTCTCCAGTTCCTCGGGGCTAATCAGCTGCATCTGGACCAGTGCTTCCTGCGTGGGATAGCGGTGTTCGGTCTTGACCCACACGAGCGGCCGCTTGGCCAGCCGGGCCGCAGCATACCTCCACACGGCGGCGATCGTGGCGAGCGTATTCAGCCAGTTAGCCCAAACGATGCGCACGGGCACGCCGAGCGCGAAGCGCCATCCGTAGAAGCGGGCTACGCAGCCCATGCGCACGCCGGTGCGCACCGCGGTAAGCAGGAGCACGGCCGCCGCAAGCCAGGGGGCGAGGGCGTGGTCGAGCGCCGCCGCCAGCCCCCAGACCGTGTCGCGGAGCCGGCTGGCCAACCACGTCGCCGCTCCGTAGAGGAAGATCCAGTTGCTGAGCAGGCTCACCGGGTTGCCGATGAGGCCCTTGCGGTCCCGCCAGAACCAGTAGCGCTCCCCGAGCCGCGATCCCCAGCCGTGGCGCTCCCAGCTTTGCAGCGCAATCCCGAGCACCCACCGCGTGCGCTGGCGGACGGCCTGCCGGAACTTCTGCGGAAAATACTCCCGGGTGGCCACCGGCCTGCCGCCGGAAAACTCCCACGGGGTGAAGACCTGCCCGATGCCGAGGCGGTGAAGCCGGTAGCCGTTCTCATAATCTTCGGTCAGACACTCGGGCTCGAAGACGCGGTTGGCGGAGGATTCCGCCAGCGCCTGGAGGGCGCGGCGCGTGTAGCCGGTTCCCACGCCGTTGGAGGGCAGGAATCCGCCTAAGCGTTTGCGCAGAGGTACGTCCTTGGTCTGGTACTCGGCGAATTCGTCGCAGTAGACGCCGTGGGTGAGCTTGTACAGGGGCGTGGGAAGCGGCAGCACGGGAATCTGGACCATGTCGTAGGCATCGGCGTAGCGGTTGATCCGGCGGAGCGATTCCGGATGCAGGATGTCTTCGGCGTCGTGCGTCACCACAACATCGAAGCGCGTTCCGGTCTGCTCCTCGTGGAGCAGCATGTGCTGATAGATCCAGTTCAGGCAATCGGCCTTCGAGGTCGGCCCGTCATGAGGGCACATGGCGAGGTGGACGTTGGGATGGCGCTGCGCGGCGCGCCGCGCCGCCGCAACCGTGGACTCATCGTTCGGGTAAACGCCCAGGAACACCTCGTAATTCGCGTAGCGGACGGCCGCCAGGTTGTGCGCGAGCATCCCCTCGATCACCTCGTGCTCCCGCCACAGCGGAATGAAGACGGCGATGCGCTTCTCGGGTAGATCGCCGGTATCGGCCGGACGCACTCCGCTCTGCCGGCGGCGGTGCGCCACCAAAGCGAGATCCAGGAACAGATCGTCCAGCCCGCTCAGGATCAGGAAGATCGCCAGCGGCAGCAGCAGCTCCGCGATAATCCCGTCCACCCGCGCCAGCAGGCCAAATAGCACCTCAATACATTAGTGCCGGGTCCGGGCGAAAACTCGCAGGCGGCAAGATCCTGGAGAGGGCGGAATCAGGCACCGGCGATCATCGCCGCGGCGGCCGGCGCCCCTCCCGGACGAGGCGCTCATATTCGGCATTGAACTCACAGCCGAGAAGCGCCACTACAGCCAGCACGTACATCCAGATCATCAGGGCGATGACGGCGCCGATGGAGCCGTAGAGGATGTTGTAATCCGCGATGTTGCGCACGTACCAGGAAAAAACCATTGTGGCGGCCAGCCACAGCAGCGTCGCCAGCAACGCTCCCGGCCACACCCAGCGCCACCGCTGCGGGCGATTCGGGCCGAGCTTGTACAGGAGGGCGGTGACCAGTACGGTCGTCCCGAAAGCAATTCCGTAACGAGAGGCCGTGCCTGCCCACGCCACCCAGTCCTCGAGCATCTGGCCCGCGGGCACGAGCCCGAGCCATCCGATTAGCATCTGCTCGGTGCGGGCGCCGAGGAGAATTACGACCGAAGCCAGCAACGCCGGGACAATGGCCGCAAAGACGAGTAAAATCGCCATCGCTTGCTGCCGCAGAAACGGGCGCTCGACGGCGACGCCATAGGCGGCGTTGAATCCTTCCATCAGACTGGTCATCACGCGGGACGCGGCCCAGACCGAGACCACCGAGGCGACGACCAATAGTTCGTTCGGCCGCTGGCCGTGCAGGCGGAAATAGTCCAGAGCGAGCTGTTCGGTTCCGGGCGGCAGCACGCGGGAAAGGGCCCGCGACAGCACGCGCGTGACCGGCTCGGCGCGAATCTGGACCAGCAGCGCCGCCGTCGCTGTGAGGAGAGGAAAAAACGCCAGCAGGGCCGAGTAGGTGGCGCCCTTGGCGACACCGAAGGCGTTATGATCCCAGGCGCGCGTTACGCAGGCGCGCAGCAGCCGGATCAACTCGCGCGGCTTCACGGCCGCAGACCCATGTTCGCCACGCGCAGCACCAGAGCGATCTCTTCCTCCACCCGCCGTGCGTCCCAGTCCAGCCGCCTGCCCATGGCCGCGGCCCAGGGCTCGAGGGAAGCGCGGTCCCAGCGGCGTTCATAACCGGCGTAGGTGGAAACGAAGAGCAGATCCACGAGCCGCTGGGCCATCTCGCACTCGACGGCGCGCGCGACCTGCTGTTCGAGCGGGAGCTCCTCGATGGGCGGCGCAAGGGGCGGAGGGAACGGCGCACTCTCGGTAACGTGCACGCCAGCCAGGGTGGGCGCCACGCGGCGGCAGGCCAGATCGGCCGCCTGCTCGCTCATCAGCCGGTAAGTGGTGTACTTGCCGCCTGCGATGTGGATGAGGTCCTCCGGCGACGCCCAGATGCGGTGCTCGCGACTGGCCGCCGTCGGGGAGCCGCGACCGCGCGCGACCAGAGGCCGCAGAGAACTGTAGGCGGAGACGGGTGCCAGGCCAGCCGCGCGCGGGAAGAGGCGCCGCACGGCGCCCGTCAGGTACTCCCACTCCTGGGCCGAGATGTGTACCTCCTCCGGTCCGCTCGTATGCTCTACATCCGTGGTGCCGACCAGCGTGAGTTCGCTCCGAGCGCCCCAGGGGATGAAGAAGAGGATCCGGCCCTGCTCGTCGAAGTGCGCAATGGCGTGCTGGCCGGACGTGATCCTGGGGAACACCAGATGCGACCCGCGCACCAGGCGCACGCCTTCACCGGACCAGGGGCCCCGCGCGTCCACAATGAGGCGCGCCCGCACCTCGAACCGTTCGCCGGTGAGCATCTCAGTGACTGCCACGCGCCAGAGACGGCCTTCGCGACCGAAATCTCCGGCCCGCACGTAATTGGCGACCGCGGCGCCGCGCCGGGCCGCGTCCAGAACGTTCTCCAGCACAAAGCGCGCCGCACGTACGCGGCAGTCGTAAAAGATCGCGCCTCCGGCGAGGCCGTCGCGCACGAGTTCCGGCTCGAGGGCGCCTACGTCGTCGGGGGACAGGCTGCGGCGCTCACCTATCTGCGCGGCCCCTGCCAGCGCGTCGTAAAGGCGCAGGCCCGCTTCGTAGAACAGCCGCCGGCGCCAGCCGTACATCGGCAGCAAGAACGGCAGCGGCTCCACCAGATGGGGCGCCATGCGCAACAGCCGCTGCCGCTCGCGCAGGCTCTCGCGCACCAAGCCGAACTTCAGGTACTTGAGGTACCGCAAGCCGCCGTGAATCAGCTGCGAGTTCTTGCTGCTGGTTCCCGAGGCGAAATGGCGCTGCTCGAGGAGTCCGACGGTCAATGAAACGCCCTTGGCGGCGGCGCGCAGCATGAGGTCGCGGGTCACGCCCGCGCCGTTGATACCGCCGCCGAGGATGAGCACATCGAACGTTTCCTTATTCAGCCGCTCGATGTTCCGCCGCCGGTCCTCGGGTCCCATCGCTTCCAGTGTAGACGGCGGCCGGGACTATAATCGGGCGTTGTCACCGAAGATCCGCCCGCTGGCCGCCTCAGTGTTTCTGTTTTTCCTCAACGTGTGGATCGTCCGGAATCTGCTGTGGATCGAGTGGCTGGATCAGATGGGTTCCATCGAAGGGACGCACATCGCCCTGGCGCGCTGGGTGGCGCGCAACTGGGGTGACCTGAGCTGGTTTCCGTTGTGGTACGGCGGGATTCCGTTCCAGAACGCGTATCCGCCCCTGGTTCCGCTCGTGGCAGGCGGACTGTCCGCTCTAACCGAACTGCCGCCTGCACGGGCCTACCACATTCTGGCGGCCCTGTTTTACGCCGCCGGCCCGGTGACGCTGTTCTGGCTGGCGCTGGTGCTGTATCGCTCGCTGTGGCCGGCGCTGGCGGCGGGACTGATGTACTCGCTGTTTTCGCCCTCCTGCTGGCTGGCGGCGGCGGTGCGCCAGGACGCGGGAAGCGTGTGGCACGCGCGGCGCTTGCAGGCCCTGGTTCAGTACGGCGAGGGGCCGCACCTGGTTGCGATGGCCCTGATTCCCGCCGCCTTGCTGTTGCTGATGTCCGCGCTGCGGCGGCCAGGCGCGGCGCGCGGGTTTGCGGCAGCTACCGGACTGGCCGCTGTTGCTCTGACGAACTGGCTGGGAGCGGCGGCGCTGGCGGCGGGCGCGTCTGCGTGGTTGCTCGCGCAAGCGGACGGCTCCTGGCGGCGGTGGGCCTTCGCTTCCGGCGTGGCGGTCTGGGCCTACCTACTGGCGTGCTCCTGGATTCCTCCGTCCACAATCCGCACCATCCGCGGCGGGGAGCGGTGGCTGAGCGGCGAGCTTTCGGCGAACCGCTGGCTGTTTGGGGCCTGCTTGGTGGCGGCTGTGTTGCTTCTTCGGTGGTGGTGTCGCCGCCGGCACTGTTCGGAGGCGGCCGTCTTCGCGTTGCTGTTCGCACTGCCCGCCTGCGCGGTGCCGCTGGCGGCATACTGGACCGGCCTGCGGGCTGTTCCGCAGCCCGAGCGCTATCACCTCGAGATGGAGATGGCGCTGGCGCTCTTGGTTGCTCTCGTTTTGGCAACCTTCTGGTCCCGGCTGCCCCGCTCCGGACGTATCGCGGTGGTCTGCGCCGCGACCGTCGCATGCGTGTACGCTTTCGTCCGGTATGAGCGCCATGCCCGGCGGATGATCCGTCCCGTGGCGATCGAGCAGACGATCGAGTACCGTGCGGCACAGTGGCTGGAACGCAACGCCGCCGGGCGCCGCGTGATGGCTCCGGGTTCCATCGGCTTTTTCCTCAACGCCTTCACGGACACGCCGCAACTGGCAGGCGGCTTCGATCAAGGGGCCGTCAATCCGCTGGCGCCTCATGTGCGCTACCAGATTCTTTCGGGCGACGGCGCCGGCCCGCGCGAAGGTGAAGTTGCCGTGCTGTGGCTGAAGGCCTACGGCGTAGACCTGGTGGCAGTGAGCGGGCCGGACAGCCGCGAGATTTACAAACCCTTCCGGAATCCGCGGAAATTCGAAGGGTTGCTAAGAGAGGCGGCGCGTCTGGACGGCGTGACCGTTTACGATCTGGGGCGGCCGCGGAAATCCCTGGCGCACGCGATGCGCCGGGCCGATCTGCCGCCGCGTGCGCCGCTCCACGGCCTGGACGTGGAACCCGTACGCGCCTACGTCTTCGCTCTGGATGATCCCCTGCGAGCGGAGGCGCAATTTGCATGGACCAGCCGCCACGCGGCTGTGATTGCAGCCGAGCTCACCCCGGACCGGGTGCTGTCGGTTCAGATCAGTTACCATCCCGGCTGGCGTGCCATCGCCGGCGGCCGCCCTGTACGCCTCTATGGCGATCCCCTCGGGCAGATCGTCGTGGAACCGAACTGTTCGGGAGCGTGCCGTGTCGAGCTCATCTACGACGGGGGGCGCGCGATGCGGCTGGCTCGCGCGGTGACATGGGCGGCTTGGCTCACGGGTCTGGCGGCCTGTTTGACGTCCGTGCCGGGCCGCCGGCGCCGTCGTGATTGACGCCTGGACACCGCAGGTGCGGTGAACCGCGAATTAGGGCCTGTCGCCGCCCGGGGCCTGCGGTGAAAAAACAGGAACGTTTCGCGGCTCCGTGCGTACTTCCTAAGCGGGTGCGTGGATGGTGAAATTCCTGCTATTTTGCATCCTGCTGGTGCTGTGCTGGCCCGTGGCCATCGCGGCGCTGCTGCTTTATCCCCTTATCTGGATCCTGCTGCTGCCCTTCCGGCTGCTCGGGATCGTGGTGACCGGCGTCTTCGAGCTGATCCGCGCTCTGTTTTTACTGCCGGCCCGCATCCTGCGGTAGGCACCGGGATCCGACTGCCGCGTCTCCGCTTTGCGAAATGACCACTTCTCAGTCCTTGGGAAGGTGGCGTTTCGGTATCTTCAGCGCCATGGAGCCTGCCGCGGTGATGACCTGATAGCGGCCCTGGTATGCGATCAACAGGTGCGCCGCCCAGGGTTCCAGGCGGTAGTCGGAAACCAGCCACTGCACCATGTCCGTGGTGGCGATCTGGAGGGCGCGGTCGAGTGAACTGGCGAACTCGGGCTGGCTGCCGATGCTGATGATCTCCTCGGCGGTCTCCACTCGCGGCCCGGCGAGATGCGCTCTCTTGCGCACTTCGGTCGTGAACTCGACGTCCATGGAGGTCTCGACGCCTGTCCCGGAGGGCTCCCCATCGGCCTGCAGGGCGTGACCGTCGCCGAGAAACAGCAGCGCGCCGGGATGGTAGACCGGCAGGATGACCGTCGCACCTTCGGTGATTTCGTTGTAGTCCAGGTTGCCTCCGTAGGCTCCGGAGGGCCGCGAGGTCGGGGCGAAGTCCCCTTCGGGCGCCACCCCCACACATCCCAGCATGGGCCTGGCCGGGAATTCCAGGCGGATCCGACGGCTCACCGGCTCCCGGAGCCTCACCAGATTTCGTTCCGGATCGAGATCCCACGGAACCAGATCGTCTCTGCCTTTGTAGACCAAATCCGGCTTGTAGCGTTTCGAGTAAATGGACTCCACGTAGTCGGGCGTCAGCGCAAACAGTCCCAGGCGGTACGCGCTCCAGCCCCACCTGCGGTTCATCCGAATTTTGCGGAACCGGATGTAGAGGGCGTCTCCCGGCTCGGCGCCTTCGATATAGAAAGGCCCCGTGAGCGGATTGGATGGCGCCGCGCGCTGGACGTCGCGTTCGTCAATGCCAAAGGCGTCAATCGTCCGCGTCACGACGATATCGCCCGGCCGGATTTTGCGCAGCACCGGATGGGCGCGCGAAAAGGTGTGGTAGTAGACCTGCGCCACCACGTGATGCGTTTCTGCGGCTCCGGCGGCGGCCGGAACCAGCGCCATCAGCAGCCAGAGTTTCATCGCGTCCTCCTTTTCGCTCCGGGAATCCCTTTTGCGCGGCGCTCAGCCCTCCAGTGGCAGGCGGTACACCTGCGCCGTCTCGGCCACGCAGAACCAGATCTGGCGGTTCCACACCGTCATCCCGTGCGGTACGACGACCGCACCGTTCACTTCGGGCTCGGCGGCAGGCAGCAGGATCTGTCTCAGGATTCGGCCCGAGGCGGGAGCGATCTTGAAAAAAGCCCGGTAATTGCTTTCCGCGCACCACAGCGCTCCGTCGGGATCCCAGCCGAGCCCGTGGGGCCTCACGCCGGGCGCCGCAAAGGAGCGCAGCACGGTTCCGTCCTCCGGATGGAGGACATAGATCGTGACGGCGGGAGGCACGGCCACCCACAGTTGGTTGCGGCGAAATTCCAGTCCGTGGGCGCCCGTAACCGCCGGATTCGAACCGCGCGTTCCCCACTTCACCACACCCGCGCCCGGCGTCGGCAGCTTCTTTAGAGTACGTCCCGAGCCCGGATCCACACGCAGCAGCAGAGCATTGTAGGTCGAGGCAATCCAGAGGGCTTCGCCGTCGAAAGTGATCCCGCTGCCGCGGTCGGATTCCGTTTCGATCTCCCGCAGCGGGCGGCCGTCTTCGTAGGAGACCAGGGAAGCCCGGTTGGTCTTCTGATCCAGAATCCACAGCCCGTGGGGTGTGGCCTGCAAGCCGTTCGGCTGCGGGCCCGGAGTGGGAAAGGCGAGCTCGACCTTGCGGGCGACCTCCGTCAGGAACCGCGTCCTTGTCTGGCTCCACCCCAGCGCCGCCGCACTGCCTGCGAGCAGAAAGCCCCGCCGCGTCATGCCCTGTGATTATAGCCGCGCGGAGCGGTCCGGGGTTACCGGAGTTTGTCGAGCTCGCGGAGGATCATTTCATTGGTCGGACGGATCCGGTAGTCCTTCTCCGTGAATTTCCACCGGACCACGCCCTCGCGGTCAATGACGTACGTGGTCGGGTGGGGAAGAAAACGGTTCTGCTTTGCCGCGGTTTCGTTCAACAGCCCGTAACGGTCAATCACGCGGTGGTCGGCGTCGCTCAAGAGCGTAATCGCAAACTTGACGCCGGATTGCTGTTCCACCTTCTCCGCCATCTGCCCGATTTTGTCCAGGGGGTCCGGGCTTACGGCGAGGATGACCGTGTCGGCCTTTCGTTGCTCCGGCAGGAGCTTGTGCAACTCGACCAGTTGCGCCGTGCAGTAGGGTCACCAATAACCCCGGTAGAATACGAGCACAACGTTCTTGCCGCGGTAATCCGACAGGCTCACGGGCTTGCCGTTTGCCGCGGGCAAGGTGAAATCGGGGGCGACCTCTCCGGGACGCACGCGCTCGAGGTCGAACGGCGGCAGTGCGCGCTGGTCCTTCGGACCGAACTGAGCGGCCAGCGCCATGCCCAACCACAGCCACAGTCTCATCGGTGTTCCTCCGTAGCGACGTATTCGCCTGCGGGCTTATGGAAGTTACGCCTGGAAACAGAGCCTCCGGCGACAACGACTCCGAGGCGGCGTCGCCTGCCCGGCAAACTCCTTCCATTGTGGCGTAATATCGGTAGCGGAGTTCACACTGACTTTGGAATCAGGAGGTCCGATGAGCCATCCCAACCCCCGCTCGCGCAGGTCTTTTTTCAAGGACATCGCAGCTGCCGGCGCCGGCGCTGCGATCCTTCAAAACGCTCCCGCCGTATTTGCCCAGCGCAGCCCGGCCAATGTTCTGGGCGTGGCGGTCATCGGCGTAGGTACTCGGGGAATTCAGCTCCTGCGGGAGGCGCAGGACGTGGCGAACACGGAAATCCGCATCATCTGCGATCTCTACGAACCCAATATCGAGCGCGCCCGGAAGCAGACGAAGAATTCCAGGGTGCGGATCGTGAAAGACTGGGAGAAAGCCGTGGCGGATCCCGACGTTGACGTCGTCATCATCGCCACGCCGGATTTCTGGCACGCGCCTCAGGTGATCGCCGCCGCCCAGGCGCGCAAGGACATCTACGTGGAAAAAGGCTGGTGCACGAAACTGGAAGACGCCAAGAGGATGCGCGACGCCGTCAAATCCGCCCGCGTCGTCATGCAACTCGGCCACCAATACAACAGCCTGCCGGCCTACCACAAGGCCCGGGAGATCTATCGCTCCGGGCAGCTCGGCAAGGTCACTCTGGTGCGGACTTACATTGATCGCACGCGCGATACCCCGGAGTGGAAGTTTTACACCGCCTACAACATCACGCAACTGCCCAAGGAGGCCAATCCGGACACGATCGATTGGGACCGGTTCATCCGGAACGCCCCGTACCATCCCTTTGATGCCGAACGTTTCTTCACCTGGCGTTGCTGGTGGGACTACGGCACCGGGATCGCAGGCGATCTGATGAGCCACGTCTGGGACGGCGTCAACATGATCATGGGCATGGGCATCCCGGAGACCGCCATGACGCAAGGGGGCACGTACTTCTGGAAGGGCGACCGTAACGTTCCCGACATGTGGCACGTGCTCTTTGATTACCCGAGCCGCGAGCTGGCGATCACCTTCGGCTGCACCTTCCACAACACGCACAACGGCGAAGTCACGCAGATTCTGGGACGGGACCAGACGCTGGAGGTCTCGCCGCGCTTTTGCCGCACTTACGGGGCCGAATGGAAGCCGGAGTTCCAGCAGAAACGGGCCGCCGCCGTACAGGCGGCGCGCCAGCTCGGCCTGCAGCCGCAGGACGCCGTAGTGCCGCCGGACTACTCCATGGCTCCGGACGAAATCAAAGTCTCCAGCCACATGGAGGATTTCTTCGACTGTGTGCGGAGCCGCCAGACGCCTCGCTGCGGCGTGGACCGCGCCTTCGAAGAAGCCGTCACGATCGTCATGTCGGTTGAGTCCTTCAAGCGCGGACGCAAGGTTCGCTGGGATCCGCGCTTCGAAGAGATTCTCTGACTGGCACGTCATGTCATTCGCCGGACTAAGGGTGATCAGCCTGGAGAGCCGGCGCGCTGCGGAGATGGGCGCGCTCATCCGCAGCCTGGACGGCGAGCCTTTTGTCGCCCCTTCGATGCGGGAAGCCCCCATTGAAAACAACGAAGAGGCGTTTCGCTTTGCCGAGCGCCTCTTCGCCGGCGGCTTCCACATGATCATCTTCCTCACTGGAGTGGGGACCCGCCTGCTGGCGGGTGTGCTGGCCGGGCGCTACCCGCCGGAACGCTTCGCCGAGGCGTTGCGCCGCATCACTGTGGTGGCCCGGGGGCCCAAGCCCGCCGCGGCGCTCAAAGAGATGAATGTCCCTGTCACGGTTGCGGTCCCGGAACCGAACACCTGGCGGGAACTGCTGGCAGCCGTGGCCGGCCGGCCCGAAAAGCACGTCGCGCTCCAGGAGTACGGCCGCTCCAATCCCGAGCTCGTGGCCGGTCTGCGTGCCCAGCGCCGTGAGGTCACGCCGGTCCGGGTCTACCAGTGGGATCTGCCCGAGGACACCGGTCCGCTGCGGGAGGCAGTGCGGCGCATCGCCGCCGGAGCGGCCGACGTGGTGCTGTTCACGACTTCGGTTCAGGTGGAGCACCTTTTCCGCGTCGCGGCCGCCGAGGGCGTGGAGCAGGCGGTTCGCGAGGGGCTCCGGCGGGCGGTGATCGGCTCCATCGGTCCGACGACCACCGAAATGCTGGAAGAATACGGCCTGAAACCGGACGTGGAGCCCGCGCACCCGAAGATGGGCTTCCTCGTGCGCGAAACCGCGGGACGCGCGCGCCACATCCTCGAGGGCCGGCGCGCGAGGCCATGAAGCGGAACAGGAGCTGGTGGGTGATGATCGGCGAATACACCTCCCTTGCCTTCCTGCTGCCCGCCGCCACGGTCGCGGGGTATCTCATCGGTTATCTGCTGGATCGCGCGTTGGGGACTTCATTCCTGAAACCTGTCTTTCTGGTGCTGGGCATCGTCTCCGGGTTTCTCCAGCTGCTGCGCCAAGTCCAGAAAGACTCGCGCGACAATGGACACGGACGAAGCGGCGTTTGACCGCGCCATGCGCCGGCTGCGGGCGTTCATGGCGGCGCTTGCCGTGACGGGAGCGCTGGCCGCAGCTGCGCTGCGGGGCTGGGAGTGGGGCATCGGCTTTCTGGCCGGGGCGCTGGTTTCCTTCCTGAATTTCAGCTGGCTGCATCAACTGGTGGCCTCGCTCGGCCCGGGCGGCCGCCGCCCCTCCCGCCGGCTGTTCGCTTTTCTTTCGCTGCGCTACCTCCTGTTCGGTCTTGCGGGCTATGTTATAGTGAGATATTTCGGATTGAACCTGACGGCCGCGATTCTCGGCTTGTTCGTGGCCGCTGCCGCCGTTATTGTGGAAATCCTCTACGAGCTTGTCTATGCCCGAGCATGAGCTCTGGTTCACGGCGTTGCTGAACCGCTATTGCGCCGGCGTGGCCAACACGGTCTTAGGCTGGGCGGGCCTGCACGCGGAGAATCCGGAAAAGCCGTGGGCCAACTACGTGGCCATGCAAGTGCTGGTGGTGGCCATCGTGCTCGTCCTGTTTGCGGTGCTGCGCCCCCGACTTTCCGTGGACCGGCCCGGCAAGCTCCAACACTGCTTCGAGATCGTTTACGGCTTCTTGCGCGGCCAGGCCGAGGACGTGGTCGGTCACGAAGGCCCCCGGTATGTGCACCTGTTCAGCACGATCTTTCTGTTCATTCTGTTCTGCAACCTGATTGGGATCATTCCAGGGTTCGAGTCGCCTACGATGTTTGCTCCCGTGCCGCTCGGCTGCGCCCTGGTGACCTTTCTTTACTACAACCTGATGGGGTTCAAAGCCCACGGCGTGGGCGGATACCTGGCGCACTTCGCCGGCCCGATCAAAGTTATGGCACCGCTGATGATTCCCATCGAAATCATCAGCCACACCGGGCGCCTGCTTTCCCTGACGGTCCGTCTTTATGCCAACATGTTCGCCGGCGAACAGGTGACGCTCGTGTTCTTGAGTCTGATCCCGGTGGCGATCCCGGCGATCTTCATGGGCCTGCACGTCTTCGTTTCCTTCCTGCAGGCCTTTGTCTTTGCCCTGCTGACGATGATCTACGTCTCCAGTGCCGTCGAACATGAGCATTGACAAGGGGGTTCCGGGCCGACGGATCATAGCTACGCCGGCCGCCGACGATACGGGTTGATTCCGGCTTCATCCCGCCCTCCAGTGTGAGCCCGGCTGCAAGAGGATGACGGGAACCACCTCCTGGGGCGGTTCATATTTCACACAAGGAGACTCACGACGATGAAAGTCAAGCTGATGCTGACGCTGGCTGCTTTGCTCCTGCTCGCCAGCCCGGTTCTGGCGCAGACGCAGCAGGGCGGTCCCAACTGGGTGGCCATCACCTCCGGTTTCTCCATGGCTTTTGCTTCGGGCCTGTGCGGGCTGGCGCAAGCCAAGGCCGTGGCCGCCTCCGCAGAGGGCATGGCGCGCAATCCTTCGGCGGCCGGAGCGATCCGGTTCGCCCTGATCTTCGGCCTCGTGCTGATTGAATCGCTGGCCCTCTACACGCTGGCGATCATCTTCTTGAAGGTCGTCTAAGCGGAATCCGGGGACAGGCTCCTGCCGGCAGTCTGTCCCCTGTCTTTTTGATGAAACTCCAGGGTATCTTCGTACCCATCGCCACACCCTTCGACCACAACGGCGACCTCTACAAAGCCAAACTCCGGCACAACCTGGAGAAGTGGAACCAGACGGCGTTGGCTGGCTATGTGGTCTGCGGCTCCACGGGTGAAAGCGTCATGCTCACTTCCGAGGAGAAGGTTCGTCTTTGGGAGTGGGCCGCGGAATATGCCGCGCTGGAGAAGTTACTCATTGCCGGAACCGGTATGGAGAGCGTGCGCGAAACCGTGGCGCTGACCAACCGTGCGGCCCAACTCGGCTACAAGGCCGCTATGGTGCGCACCCCCCATTACTACAAGAACTTACTGAGCCGGGGCGAGGCCCAGGCGGTTTTCTTTCGGGCCGTGGCCGATCAGAGTCGCATACCGATCATGATTTATAACTGGCCCCAGACCACCGGCGTGGACATTCCGGCGGAAACGGTCGCGGAGCTCTCTCACCATCCCAACATCATCGCGATCAAAGAAAGCTCCGGGAACCTGGAAAAAGTGATGCAGATGGTGCGGGAGGTCAGGCCCGGGTTCCAGGTTCTGGTGGGTTCGGCGCCCACCTTAGCCCCCTCGCTGGCCGTCGGCGCCGCAGGCGCGGTGCTCGCCTTCGCCAACGCGGCTCCGTATGCCTGCATCACCATCTGGGAGAGCCACCGCACCCGCCAGACCGAGGCGGCCCTCGACTGGCAGCAACGGATCGCACACCCGGCGCGGCTGGTGACCGTGAAGTATGGTATTCTCGGCCTCAAATACGCCATGGATCTGATGGGCTACTATGGCGGACCGCCGCGGCTGCCGCTCACTGTGCCCGGCCCCGAAGCCCGGCGCGAGATCGAAGAGGCCTTTCGCGATCTCCGCGGATGAACTGCGCCGCTGCCCGGGCGCACGGCTCTCAGTCGCCGAAGGCCTCGACCGGGTTGTCGCAAAGCAGCACCCCGATCCACGCCGGATCCAGCCGGGGAAGAAAGCCGGTGTAGAGGTAGGTATAGCCGCGGTAGCGGCCGCCTCCCGGCTCGCCCAC
>DATLYE010000049.1:0-33999 GCA_035575135.1 Bryobacteraceae bacterium | reverse complement strand
TGAGAGGGTGAAACACACATGAACGGCGTCAAGACCGTGCTCCTGCTTGGACTGTTGAGCGGGCTGCTGCTTGTGGGCGGCGAAGCCGTCGCCGGGCGGGACGGCCTGTACCTGGGCCTGGCGCTGGCGGTGCTGATGAACGGGGTCAGCTACTTCTTCTCCGACAAGATTGCTCTAAAGATGTACGGCGCCCGGCCGGTGACGGAGGCGGAGAACGCCCAGGTGTGGCGGCGGGTGGCGCCCCTGGTTCAGAACCTGTGCCTGAAGATGGGAATCCCGATGCCGAAGCTGTGGCTGATTCCTGAGGCCTCACCCAACGCTTTTGCCACGGGGCGGAATCCCAGTCACGCCTCGGTGGCCTTCACGGCAGGTTTGCTCGAGCTGATGGATGATCGCGAGCTGGAGGGCGTGATCGCCCACGAGCTTGGCCATATCAAAAACCGCGACATCCTCATCAGCTCCGTGGCGGCGACGATCGCGGCGGCGATCACCATGCTGGCCCGCATGGCGTTCTTCTTCGGCGGCGGACGTCACGAGGAGGACAACCGCGGCAACGCCTTCGCGCTGTTGTTCATGATGATCCTGGCGCCCATCGCCGCGCTGTTGATCCAGATGGCGATTTCACGGACGCGGGAATACTCGGCCGACGCCACCGCCGCCCGCTATGCCGGCGGCCCGTGGGGGCTGATCAGCGCACTGCGCAAGCTGGAGCACTGGTCCCGGCGCATTCCTCTGGACGCCTCGCCCGCAACCGCCCACATGTTCATCATCAAGCCGTTCAGCGGCCAGGCTCTGATGCGCCTGTTTTCCACGCATCCTTCTACGGAGGAACGCATCCGGCGCCTGGAAGCGCTGGTGTAGGTGGCGCCCTCCGTTTGTCCCACGGTCCGGGTTAACGCCAAAGCCGCCTCCCGGGTCCGTGGCGGGCACCCTTGGGTCTTTTCGAGCGACGTCACCGATCGCGGCGCAGCCCAGCCCGGAGATGCCGTCGTCGTGGTGGACCCGGCCCGGCGGGTGCTCGGCACGGCGCACTACAGCGCGGCCTCCCTCATCGCCCTGCGGTTCCTCACGGACAAAGCCGAGACCATCAGTGCCGCTTTCTTCCGCAGGCGCCTGGAGGAGGCCCGTGCCCTGCGCGAGCGCGTGGTTTCGGGCACCAGCGCCTATCGGCTCGTCCACGGCGAAGGCGATCGCCTGCCCGCTCTGATCGTCGACCGCTACGGTGATTACCTGGTCATGCAGACCCTCAGTCAGGGCATGGACCGGGCAAAAGCGGAGATCGCCGCCTGTCTTGAAGAAATGTTCCGGCCGGCCGGCATTCTGGCCCGCAATGACGCTCCGGTTCGCCGGAAGGAAGACCTGCCGCTCGAAACGTCCGTCCTGGCAGGCGAGGTCCCGGAGCGGGTCAACGTCGAGATCAACGGGTTGCGCTTTTTCGCGGATTTGTACCACGGCCAAAAGACCGGCCTGTTTTTGGATCAGCGGGAGAATTATCTGGCGGCCGCGACCTACGCTCGCGGCCGGGCTCTGGACTGCTTCACCTTTACCGGGGGCTTCGCCCTGCATCTGGCGCGCGTCTGTGAGAGCGTGGAGGCCGCGGACAGTTCCGCCGCCGCGCTGGCTCTCGCCGAAGCAAATCGCGCCGCCAACGACCTCGGCAACATCAGTTTCCGCGAAGCGGACGTGTTTGAGCTGTTGGGAGGTTATGCCTCGGCGGGCCGCAGGTTCGATGTGGTGGTGCTCGACCCGCCGGCGTTTGCCAAATCGCGCCGGGACCTGGAGCGGGCGGCGGCCGCCTACAAGGAGATCAACCTGCGGGCGCTCAAGCTGCTGGCTTCAGGCGGCGTGCTGGTCACCTGCTCCTGCTCCCACCATCTGGCGGAGGCCTCCTTTCTGGAAATCGTTGCCTCCGCGTCCCTGGATGCCGGACGCCAGCTTCGCGTACTCGAGCGCCGCACACAGGCCCGCGACCACCCCATCCTGCTCACGGTTCCGGAGACGCAGTATCTGAAGTGTCTGATTCTCGAGGTTCTTTAGGCGCGGCCTCAGCTTGCTTCAAGCGGGCGGATCGGTTAATCTTGATTGCTTGGAACAGCCTGCATCCTAAAGGTTTCAGGCCCTGATCCGCGTTCACACCGGCTTCCCGTGCCGGGGGAGCTTTTCCGACGCATAAGGAGGTCGCTTTATGGACGGGTTTCCTGTTGTTCTCGCACTGTGGCTTCAGGCGGGCGCTCAAACCGGGGAAGGCCAGGGCTATCTGGTACTGGTGCTTGCGATCAGCCTGCTGTCGCTCGGCGTAGCGGCGCTGTTTTCCCGGTATGTGCTGGCCCAGGACACCGGCACGCCCCAGATGCAGAAAATCTCCAACGCCATCAAGGAAGGAGCCGAGGCGTTTCTGCGCCGCCAGTACAAGACCATCATCGGCCTGTCAGTGGTCTTGGCGGCGATCATTTATGTCGGCTACCTGTTCGGCAAGGAAGATGCCACTCTGGCGTTTCGCATGACGGTTTCGTTCATCGTCGGCGCGCTCTGCTCTCTGGCGGCGGGTTTCTCCGGAATGTGGGTTTCCATCCGGAGCAACATCCGCGTGGCCTCGGCGGCACGGACCGACCTGAACCGTGCCCTTCAAATCGCCCTGCGCGGAGGCGCGGTCACCGGCCTGGGGGTGGTGGCCCTGTCCCTGCTGGGTGTGGGAGGTCTGTTCTGGCTGTTTAACGGGCTCGAGGACACGCGCCACGTCCCCTTCCAAATCGTGGCCTTCGGCTTCGGAGCGAGCTTCGTCGCTTTGTTCGCGCAGCTCGGCGGCGGCATCTACACCAAGGCGGCCGACGTCGGCGCGGATCTGGTGGGCAAGGTGGAAGCCGGCATTCCCGAGGACGACCCGCGCAATCCGGCCGTGATCGCCGATCTGGTCGGCGACAACGTCGGGGATTGTGCCGGCCGCGGCGCGGACCTGTTCGAGTCCACCGCAGCCGAGAACATCGGCGCGATGATCCTGGGCGTTTCGCTGCTACCCATCTTCGGGATCAAAGGCGTGCTGTTTCCTTTGGTCGCGCGTGCCTTCGGGCTGATCGCCTCGATTCTGGGCGTCCTGATCGTCCGCGTCAAGGGCGAAGAAGACCCCATGAAGGCTCTGAACCGCGGCTACTATATGACGACCATCGTGGCGATGATCGGCTTTTACATCGCCGTACAGCTGCTGCTTCAGGGCAACATGCGGCTTTACCTGGCCGGCGTGATCGGCATCGTCACCAGTTTCCTGTTCGTTTACATCACGCAGTATTACACCGAGTACAAATACCGCCCCGTGCTGACCATCGCTGAGAGCGCCAAGACCGGCCCCGCCACGGTGATCATCTCCGGGTTCTCGGTGGCGCTTGAATGTACGGCGCTGCCTGTTCTGGTCATTTCGGCGGCGATCATGGGCTCTTACTATCTCGGCGCCGGGGCCAATCTTCCGGGCGTCTCTCCGGCGGCTGCGGGCCTGTACGGGACCGCCATCGCCACCATGGGGATGCTTTCCACGGCGGCCTACATACTGGCCATGGACACGTTCGGTCCCATTACGGACAACGCCGGTGGCATCATCGAGATGTCCAAGCAGCCCGAAGAGATTCGCCGCCGCACGGACCGGCTGGATGCGGTGGGCAACACCACCAAGGCCCTGACGAAGGGCTACGCCATCGGCAGTGCCGCCCTGGCCGCTTTCCTGCTGTTTTCGGCCTACATTGACGAAGTCAAAGTATCGCTCGAGAATCTGGGTCGCGGCGTCACCGAGTTTCCGGTGGATATCGGCAATGTGCCGGTCTTCACGGGCGCTCTGCTGGGAGCCATGCTGGTGTTCCTGTTCAGTGCGCTGGCCATCCGGGCCGTCGGCAAGGCTGCCGAGACGGTCATTCAGGAGGTCCGCCGCCAGTTTCGCGCCAATCCGGGCATTATGGCCGGTACGGCGGATCCCGAGTACGGCACCTGCGTGGACATCGTCACCAAGGGCGCGCTGAAGGCCATGGTGCTTCCTGGCATTCTGCCGGTGGCGGGCCCGGTGCTGGTGGGCGTCATTTTCCGGAACTTCTCCAGCCACACTGATCCGCTGCCGGTAGGAGCGGTGTCGGTCGCGGCGCTGCTAATGGTGGGGACCATTGGCGGAATCCTGCTGGCCACGCTGATGAACAACGGCGGCGGCGCCTGGGACAACGCCAAGAAGTATGTGGAGACCGGCGCTCTCGGCGGCAAAGGTTCGGACGTGCACAAGGCCACCGTAGTCGGCGACACCGTCGGGGATCCGTTTAAAGACACGGCCGGCCCGTCGCTCCACGTGCTGATCAAACTGCTGAGCACGATTACGCTGGTGGCGGCGCCGCTGTTTATTTGAGACTCCAGCCGGCGCGAGCGCCTCTTGGCGCCTTCCGGCACGCCGATGGCAAGGCAGGTGTTATGAGGCGCGACGCCGGACTGCACTATCGTGAAGGGGCATGAACGTGTCCGCGGCCCTGGCTTACTTCGAAAAAGTGACGGCGCTGCTCGACGAGATCCGCCGCACTCAGCTGGCAGCCGTCGAGCAGGCGGCGGAGCTGTGCGCGGAGCGCATCGCCGCGGGCGGCCTCGTATTCCTTTTCGGGGCGGGACACTCGCGGATGCTGTGCGAAGAAATGATCCCGCGCCAGGGATGTTTCCCGGGTTTCGTGCCGCTGGTGGAGCAGGCGCTTTCCAACCACGCCGCGATCGTGGGCGCCAACAGCCTCCGCACGGCGCTCTACCTGGAAAAGTACGAAGGCTACGCGGGCGAAATCCTGAGAAGCTTCCGCTTCGGTCCTCACGACGCCTTCATCATCATTTCGACAAGCGGCATTCGTCCGGTTATCGTGGAGATGGCCCTCGGCGCCCGCCAGCGGAATCTCCCGGTCATCGCCATTGTGTCCCGGCGGCACTGCGAGCAAGTTGCGCCGGCGCACTCTTCCGGCATGAAATTGACGGATGTGGCCGACATCGTGCTCGACAACGCCTGTCCGCCGGGGGACTGCGTGCTCGAACTGGAGGGACTGGGCTGGCCCACGGGCCCGGCCTCCACGGTGACGGGTGCGATGATCATCAACATGCTGCGTTGCGAGACGGCAGCTCGTCTGCTCGCCCGCGGCCTCAAGCCGGTCGTGCTGCCCAGCCATCAGGCGCCCGGCAACGAGGCGGCCCAGGAACAACTGGAGCGCTTCTACGAAGCCTACCGCCGCAGTCTGGCGCATCTGTACCGCTAGTGCGCCTGTAGCGGCGCTTCGTACAATGTGAGACCGGCGGCGCAGGCCATGGAACCGCGATTCGAGGGAAAGGTGCTGCTCATCACCGGCGCCACCGGCATCGGGGCCGCCGCCGCGCGCCTGGCTGCCCAAGAGGGCGCCTGCGTGCTCGTGGCCGGCCTGCCCGCCGAATCCCCGGAGATCCGGCCGGCCGAGAACGTCGAGTGTTTCTACTGCGATCTGACGCGGGCGCCCGAAGCGGAAGCGGCCGCGGCCCGCTGTGTGGAGCGCTTCGGCCGGCTGGACGGGCTGTTCAACGTGGCGGGCATCAGCGGACGGCGCCTGGGAGACGGCCCTGTGCACGAATGTACGGAGGAAGGCTGGGACGCCGTGATGGCCACCAATGTCAAAACCATGTTCCTGACCAGTCGCGCGGCCATCCGGCGGATGCTGGAGCTTCCCGGTCCGGTGCGAGGCGCCATCGTGAACATGGCGAGCGTACTGGCCGAATCTCCGGAGCCCCGTCACTTTGCCACGCACGCCTACGCGGCGAGCAAAGGCGCCGTGATTGCGCTGACCCGGGCCATGGCCGCGTATTACGCCCCGCACGGCATCCGCGTCAACGCCGTCGCTCCCGGTTTGGCCCGCACACCCATGAGCCGCCGCGCCCAGCAAGATCCGGAGATTCTCGACTATATGCGCTCCAAACAGCCTCTGGCCGGCGGACCGCTCGACCCTGAAGATGCGGCCCTCGCCGCCTTGTTTCTGCTGAGCGATGAAGCCCGGTACATCACCGGCGAAATTCTCGGCGTGGACGGGGGCTGGAAAGTGACCAGTGTATGAAAGAGCGCCCCCTGCGTACGACCGTCGTCGGCAGCTACCCCTTGCCCGGATGGCTGGAGTTCGCCTCCCGGCATCTGGATCAGTTCGGTCCCGCCGACGTGGAAGAGATGCAGGAGGACGCCGTCATTGCCGCCGTGCACGACCAGGTTGCCGCCGGCCTCGAAGTCATTACCGACGGCGAGCAGACGCGCCTGGACTTCAACCTGTCGTTTTACGGCTATCTGGAAGGCATCGAGCGGGAGGAGGCGCCGAGGCGCCGTTTCGGCCCGCCCGGTCATGACCAGCGCGGCCGCCACCGAATCACAGGCCCGATCCGGGCCCCGCGCGGGCTCGGCACAGTGCAGGAGTTTGAGCGGCTGCGGCGCGTGGCGCCCCGGGGGCCGGCGCTGAAGGTGAGCGTTCCCGGGCCGTACACCCTGAGCGGCCGCCTGGAGCCGTGCCCGCTCTATCCGGACCGCTATGCGATCGCGGAGGCTCTGATCCCCGTCGTGCGGGCGGAACTGGAAGCACTGGCGGGGGCCGGCTGTACGGAAATCACCGTAGACGAGCCCTCGATGAGCTGCTACGCATGGCGCGAGGACACGGCGCGGCTTGTGGAGATGTTCAACCGCACCGTCGAGTCTGTAGCCGGACGCTGCCGGCTCTCCACGCATCTGTGCTTCGGCAATTACAAGGGTCGCGCCGTGGGGCCGCGCCGATACGCGCCCATGTTTCCCGCATTCCTCGCGCTCGCTGTGGAGGAGATCCACCTGGAGATGGCCAGCCGCGAATTCGCGGAAATCGAACTGATCCGCGAAATCGCCCGCCACAAGGACGTGGCCGTGGGCATCGTGGACGTCAAGAGCTACTACATCGAAACGCCGGAGGATATCGCTTCCCGAGTGCACCGCTGTCTGGAGTTTGCGCCTCCGGAGCGGCTCTCCTTCGCTCCCGACTGCGGACTGAGCCAGACGGCGCGCTGGGCGGCGCGCCAAAAGCTGCGCCATCTGGTGGAGGGGGTCAAACTCGTGCGACGGGAGCTGGGACTCGAATGATGGTGCTGGGCCTGGACATCGGCGGAACCGGGATCAAAGCGGGGCTGGTGGACTCTTCGGGACGGATTCTTCGATCGGCGAGCGCGGAGACGCCCGGAGACCTCAACACGCTCCGCGGCCGCCTCGCGGATCTGATCGGCGAGCTGGCGGCAACGGGTGAGCCGGAGGCTGCGGGCATTGCGGCCCGGGGAATCATCAATGCCGCCACCACACGAGTGGAGGCGCTGCCCGGTGCGCTGTCGTTCCTCGAGGGCCGGTTTTTGCGCGAGCTCGTTGTGCCGCCGCTCCCAACGGGCACTCCTGTAGCCGCAGACAACGACGCCCGCGCGGCTCTGGCCGGCGAGCTCAGATGGGGCGCTGCACAGGGCTTCGCGGACGCGATCTTGCTGACGCTCGGCACGGGCGTGGGCGGCGCCGTGGTGGCCGGCGGGCGCCTGCTGCGCGGGCCGGGAGGCGTGGCCGGGCACTTCGGTCACCTCACGATGGATCCCGACGGGCCGCCATGCATTTGCGGAAATCACGGGTGCCTGGAGACGTTTTTCTCGGCCCGGGCCATCGAAGCTGCGGCGTTTGCCGTAGCGCACCGCGGCTGCGACACGCGCCTGGCGGATCTCGTCCGCAACGGCGCCTTGACCTGTGCGGCCGTGTTCGAGCTTGCGGCGGCCGGGGACGCGTACGCGCGCCGGATCGTGGAAGAGGCCTCACGCGTCCTGGCGGCGGGCATCGCCAGCCTGATTCACGCCTTCGATCCCGAAGCGGTCATCGTGGGCGGCCAGATTGCCCAAGCGGGGGAGCCGCTGTTTCGGATCCTGCGCGAAGAAGCATCCTGGCGCACCCGCCGCCTGCTGCGCCGCGACGTGCCCATTGTCCCGGCCCGGTTTACGGCCGAGGCAGGAGTCCTGGGTGCGGCGGCGCTGGCGCTGGAGGCGGCGCGATGAGGCCGATCTTCAGCGCACCAGTTCGTTGATCTCGCGAATCAGCTTCGGGTCGAACTTCGGTTTGCGGTCATACGTCAGCAGCCCGTTGATCTCCTGCTCGACGTCGGTGAGCTGGGTGTAGCACAGCCCGGCGAATTCCGGGATCTTGGCGATGGCTTCGTAGAGACCCCGCAGCCGCGCCAGCGCCGCTTCGGCCGTCTTCTCCACTCCCGCGTAGCCCCAGGCGTCCGGGGGCACCTGGTGGCCGGGAGGAATGTAGGCGATGCCGCCGAATTCGGAAAGCAGGATCGGCGTGCCGTTATAGCGATATCCGGGCGCCAGCAGGGAGCGGCCTGTGCGCCGCGCCGGAATTCCGGTCTTGCCCAGGTCCTTGTAGATCTCATAGAGCAGTTCTCCGGTGCGGGCGTAGTCGTGGATGGCGAACAAATCGGTCGTGTCCACGTGCTCCCAGCCGTCGTTGTCGATAACCGGGCGTGTTGCGTCCAGCGATTTGGTCAGTGCGTAGAGGGCCTTGAGGTGGTTCTGCTGGCGCGGGTCGCTCAGATCCGGTACGCCCCAGCTCTCGTTGATCGGCACCCACATGATGATCGAAGGGTGATTGTAGTCGCGCTCCACCGCTTCGATCCATTCCGCCGTAAAACGCTGTACGTAGTCTTCGTCGAAGAGGTAGGCATTGGCCATCTCGCTCGAAACATAGAGGCCCATCTTGTCGGCCCAGTACAGATACCGCGGATCCTCGAGCTTTTGATGCTTGCGCGCGCCGTTGAACCCCATCTCTTTTGTCATGCGGATGTCGTACTGGATGGCTTCATCCGAGGGGGGCGTGATGGTGCTGTCCGGCCAGTAACCCTGATCGAGCACCATCTTGAGGAAGACGGGGCGCCCGTTGATCAACACCCGGCCGTTGGCGGTGGAAACAGACCGGAAGCCGAAGTACGACTGCACGCGGTCCAAGACCGCTCCGCCGCGGCGGAGTTCGACCGTTACGTCGTACAGGTTCGGAGAGTTGGCCGACCACAGCCGCGGCTCCTGCACCGCCAGCGCCAGTAGCGCCCGCGGGCCGTCGTTGCGTGCTCCCCCGGAGGCGACTTCGCGATCCTGGAACCGGATGGCTGCGCGAAACTCCAGATCGGGCTGCGGGCGCGCGATCCGGGCCTCAAAGCGCACTGTTCCGTCATTGGAGGGCGTGATACGAACCTTTGTCAGATAACTGTCGCCGGCGGCTTCGATCCATACCGGCTGCCAGATTCCGGTCGTGCGGGTGTAGAAAATTCCTCGAGATTTCGGTTCCCAATACTGTTTGCCGCGCGGCACGTAACGGTCCGTGGGCGGATCCTCGGCCCGCACGGTCACCGTGTTGGCTCCGCGCTGAAGGTGGGGCGTGATGTCGAAGGAGAACGGCACGTGGCCGCCGGTGTGGCCTCCCACATACCGGCCGTTCACCCACACCATGGCCCGGTAGTCCACGGCCCCAAAGTGCAGCAGAACCCGTTTGCGCTTCCACGCCTCGGGAACCGTGAAGCTGCGCCGGTACCAGACCCAGGGATGAAACGACGTGTCTCCGATCCCGCTCAACTTACTCTCGAAGGAGAAAGGTACCACGATCGTGCGCGTGAACTTCCTGCCCCCGGCGGCCCAGTTCTCCTCCAGGCCCACATTGGCATCGTCAAATTCGAATTCCCAAGGCCCGTTCAGACTCATCCACTGTTCGCGCTGGAACTGGGGCTGGGGATACTCGGGGCGCGGGACCGTCTGTCCCAAAACGAGCGGAGTGGCAAGTAGTGCGACAAGAGGGAATTTGGACATGAAAACAGTATACGGAGCCGGAACATGCGGCGTGGCTGCGAACCAGCGTGGCCGAGGTCGCCGGGGAAGAGTCCTCGTGCGACAATCGGCAGTGGGACCGGTTCCCGCATGGCGCGCCCCGCGATCTGGCTGCTGCTGGCCTTGCCGGCGGCACCTGCTCAGGATCTCTTCCGTCCGCTGACGCTTTCCGGCCGTGTCGTCCTGGAGGACGGTACGCCGCCCCCGGAGCCGGCCGTTATCGAACTGCGCTGCGAGGGCGAGCGCCAGCCGCAGTATTACACGGACCGCCGCGGCTATTTCAGTTTCCGCGTGGGCGGCGAGCGTTCTCGCTCGGTCCCCGATTCCCAGCGCGCCCGGCTCGGGCAGCCCGTGGGAGCAGGCGGGCCGGATCGCAGTTTCGTCAGTCTCACCAACTGCGAACTGGAGGCGTCGCTTGCGGGCTTTACATCGAGCAAGGTTTACCTGGGCCGCCGCAGCGTGTTCGAGAACACAGACGTGGGAACGATCGTACTGAAGCGCATCGTGGCGGGCGAAGGACATTTCATCAGCATGAACACGCTGGCGGCGCCGGCCAAAGCAAGAGAGGCTTACGAGAAGGCGCTGGCCTGCCTGCGCAAGGAAAGGCCGGAGCCGGATAGGGCTTCCCGGGAACTCGAGAAAGCCGTCTCGCTTTATCCGGCTTTCGCCGCAGCGTGGAACCGCTTGGGTGAGCTCCGCGCCCGCGCCGGGGATCGCGCCGGAGCCCGGGCCGCGTTCCAAAGGGCGGCGGAGGCCGATCCGAAGTTCGTGCCTCCGCTGCTGGCCCTCGCTCTGGCGGCGCTCGAAGGCCAAGAGGCGGTCGAGGCGGCACGCCGGGCAAACCAGGCCCTCCAGCTGGCGCCGGGCCTCGCCGAGGCACACTACTATCACGCCCTGGCGCAATATGCGCTGGGAAATGAAGCGCTCGCCGAGGCCTCCGCCCGGGCCGCGCTCAGCACTCCGGAGGCCGCGCGCTACCCCAGGTTGCATTTCCTGCTGGGCAACATGCTGGCCGCCAGAGGTGATCTGGCGGGCGCCGCGGCGGAGCTACGCCGGTTCGTGGAGCTCGAACCCGGCTCGCGTGCGGCCGAAGCGGCCCGCCAACAGCTTCGGGAGTGGGGATCGGAGGGGCGCATTCCGTGAGTGGGCGCGCTCAGGGTTCCGGCTTGGAGAGGAGGGTCACGACGCCCCCGCGCCATTCGGCTCCCACATAATTGCCCGGGCGATCGAACGAAGGAATCCAGGCCCATTCGGTAAACGCCTTGCCCTGCTGGTTCCGGAGGATCACACTCGGTTCCAGGCGCTGTCCGTCGAGGCTTCCGTTGACCAGGAGAATGTCGGTCCAGCCGTCGCCGTCGAAATCGCCGGGCAGCGCCTGCATGGTCCCATAGCAGCGCCGCAGTCCCGCTTGTGCGGTGACGTCCTGGAAGGTGGCTCCGCCTGCGTTGCGAAAAAGCCGCGGAGTATATCGCAAAGCGCGGTAGTCCGGCTGCACGAGCGCGCGTACTGTCTCTTCAAACGGTGCGTGGCAGGACAGGAAAAGATCCAGGCGCCCATCGCGATCGAAGTCGAATGCGGCGGCACTGAAGCTGCGCTCACGAATGCCGTCGAGCCCGCCTTCCGCCGTTGCCTCGTGAAGCGCGCCTCCCCGAGTCAGGAAAAGCGCCGCTGGTTTGAGCCAATAGACAACAAAAAGATCATTGTCGCCGTCGCCGTCAAAGTCCGCCGTCACACAGTCGGTGATCGTGCCGCGCCGGGCCGCCTGCGGAGGCAGCGCGCCGCACGGCTTGGGAAACGCGGGAACCGCGCCGGGAGCCGTTGTCCAGTGTGCAAACCGCCCGGTAGCGGTTGCCGGGATATGCAACTTGTAGCTTTCCGGAGTTCCTTCCGGATATCGCCCTAACGCGGCCGCAGTCCAGTACAAAAACAGGAGCGACTTCACGGCGGCCCTCTCGAGCGCGGTCATGGGCTTCCCCGGCGCTGGAAGGATGTCGCCTTCCGAGAGCACGCCGCGCGCCGCAATCCTTTTTTCATGGGCGTAGTTGTCGAGCACTTTTCGGAAGAAGCCGGCCGCCTCGGCGTACCGTTTCTGGCGGAAGAGTGCGTATCCGGTCAGGAAGTTGCCCTCGGGTGAGGCGAAGCCGGCCGCGATGCGAAGGTGCCGTTCGGCCTCCTTCCAGTTGCCCCGGTTGAGCTCGAGCCGGCCCAGCTGCAGAAACGGTCCCGCCTGCTCGCGGTTCAGTTCGATGCTGCGCTCGAAGGCCCGCCGCGCTTGACCGAAATCCACAGGCGCGCCGGGAAGGGGAGTGGCGAGCGTGTTGCCCAGTTCCGTCCATCCACGGTTGCTAGACGGGTTGACTGCGAGCAACCGGCGGAGCACGGTCGTCGCTTCGGCATACTCGCCGATCTCCTTGAGGCTGGTCGCCAGATTATAGAGGGAGTCCTCGTGGTGCGGATCTAGTTCCAGAGCTTGCCGGAATCCTGGGATGGCTTTATCGAAGCGGCCTGCGGTGCGGTCGCTGTTGGCTTGATTGTAGAGCGCCCAGAACCGCCGGACCTTTTCCCGCTCCGGGGAGACCTCGGCGGAGCCGTTCTCCGCGGCGGTCTGGCTGCGCCGCTTGGCCAGTGTGATGAGCCCGAAGGCGACGGCGACCGCCGCTGCCGCAGCCACTACCGTCCGGTTCATTCTGTCACGTACACGGTCTGGTTGGCCGGCACCTGCCGGAGTTCCCGGACCACGCCGCTCGGGAAGCGGACCGTGACGCGGTCTGCGACCGCCTGCCGGCCGAGGCCGAAATGCGCCTCCGCAGCGTTCTGCGAAAGGTAGGAGGGCTGGGCGCCGATCTCTTCGATTTGCCGCACGCCCCCGGCTTCCACTTCGACGCGCGCGCCGAATCCGCTGCGGTTACTCCTGGAGGTTCGAAGGCGGACCTTCAGCCAGTGGTTCCTGTTGCCTCCTTCGTTGCGCAACAGTAGCGGAGGCCCGCCGTGATTGATGATGACGATGTCCACATCCCCGTCGCCATCGTAGTCGGCAAACGCCGCGCCGCGACCCACGCGGCGTTCGGAAAAAACCGCTCCGCTGACGGCGCTGGTTTCGAAAAAGCCCTCTTCTGAATTGCGCTGCCAGAACAGCCGGTTTTTCATGGGCACGAGCCTGGAAGGATCTGCTTCCTCCTGAAGGGTGCTGCCGTTGACGACGAACAGGTCCAGCCGGCCGTCGTTGTCGTAATCGAAGAACGAGGTGCCCCAGCCAATGTCCTGAAGTGCGATCTGTCCGAGACCCATCATGTCGGCGATGTCGGTGAATTTCAGCGGACCGCGGGCTCCCCCGTTGGCGTGGCTGAGCCGCAGGTTCCAGTAAAAGGCGTTTTCCTGCGCCAGCCAGTGAGTCACGAACAAGTCCAGATCGCCGTCCCGGTCGTAGTCGCCCACGGCCAATCCCATGGCGCCCCGGTAATCGGCGACCCATGCGGCGTGAGAAACGTCCTCGAAGCGGCCGTTGCCCAGGTTGCGGTACATTACGTTATCGGAGATGTCGTTGGCCACATAGAGGTCGGGCCACCCGTCGTTGTCGAAATCCGCCCACGCCGCCGACAGGCTTCTGCCATTGGGATTGTCCACGCCGGCCTGCCGGGCCACTTCCGCAAACGTGCCATCCCCGTTGTTGCGGAAGAGCAGATTGCGCTCCGGCCGGTACGAGGACGGATTCAGCATGAACGGAATGACTTCCGAGTATTGTTTCGAGGATTTGCCGACAAACTCCGGCTGGAAACGGTACTTCACATAGCCGCAGACGTAGAGATCCACCCAGCCGTCGCGGTCGTAGTCGGACCAGGAGGCCCCGGCCCAGAAGCCGCGAAATTTCTCCAGTCCTGCCCTTCGGGTTGTGTCCTCGAAGGTGCCGTCGCCGCGGTTATGGTAAAGCACGAGGCGGTCATAGCTCGTGACGACCAGGTCCGCGTGGCCGTCATTGTCGTAGTCGGCCCAGGCGGCGCCCATGCCTACGCCGCAGAATCCGACGCCGGCCGCGGCAGTGACGTCCGTAAACGTGCCGTCGCCGTTGTTGCGGTAGAGCCGGTTGCACGCCGGCGAGGAGGCCAACTGCTCGGGTGAGGCCGTGAGCGGTCCGGCGATGTTGACCAGATACAGGTCCCAGTCGCCATCGTTGTCGTAGTCGCCCCAGGCTGCTCCCGAACCCATGTCTTCCGGAAGCTGGGTGGAGCGTTTGCCGTGAAAATGCCGGAACCGGACTCCGGCTTGTGCGGCCACGTCTCGGAACTGGAGTCGCGGGTAATCGGCAGGCAGAGTGCGGCTAAGCTCGCTGGTGATCCCCTCGACTGCTTCACCGGGCGCGTAGGGCTTGGGCCGATCCCGGATCACGAGCAGAGCCGCCGAGCCGGCAAGAACTCCCCCGAGCCCGGCGAGCGCGTACTTGATCATTAACCGCTTGCGCCGCGTGAGGGCCATTACTCCGTTCCCTCCGCCGCGCTTTGCGAGCCGCGCGGCACGACTTCGATCCTGCGCTCCACGGAAGCCATTTCCGTGATGGGCGAAGTCAGGCCGGCTTTCTCGCCGAACATGAAGTTGAGCAGGTACTGGTCAATCTTGCGGTACAGCAGCCGCGCCTTGACGCGCAGGGTGCCCGGAGACGACGCGGGGACACCGACGGGATACGTGACCTGCTGGGGTAGCACCTTGCGCTTGGCGGGGAACAGATCCGGACAGAAGAAATCGAATTCCGCCGTGTCGGAAAAGCCCGGAAACAGAGCCCGGCGGTGGCGCACCCCCACCATCTCCCAAAGGTTGTGCCGGTCAATGAGATTGCCGTACTGATCCACTGGTTCGGCCTTGAACATGAACGTGCCGGGCTCAATGAATCCCTTCTCATCCACCCTCCCGGTGGCGTAGATCACCTTGCCGGCGGCATCCGTGACCACCAGTTCAACCCACGCCTGGATGATGTCGAGCGGCCCGGTGGGGAAGTCGTGCCCGACTTTGTTCGAAGTGATCACGAGCTTGAGTTCGGCTTTTTCACCGGGCGCCACGCGCTCCGGGGCGATCATTTCCAAACCTACGACCGGTCCGCTGCGCCATTTCTCGGCAATCTCCGGCACCTCGTATTTGCCTTGCAGCCAGCGGTGCGTCAGTTCGACCTGCTTTTCCCAGCCCGGCAGCTTCAGCACGGCCGGCATGAACTGGTTGGCGGCCACGAAGCGATGGCTCCGGTGTTTGCCGTCGCGGGCCGAGCGGTTGTAGTCGAGCGCGTCGCCCCGCGCCGGATCCCGGGAGGGCATCAAAGGCATGTGGCACTCACGGCACTCGATCGTCTTACGCGGATTGCCCGGATGGTTCCAGCGGCTCTGGCGCCAGTTGTCATACTGGTTCTGCAGCTGCACCCAGCCCACGTTGTTGATCTCCTGATCCACGAACTGCTTGTGGCAGGCCGCGCAGTACTCGGGCGTCTTGAACAGCCGTTTGCTCAAGTCACTGACGTGCTGCCGCGGGTAGGCGCGGATCAGGAAATCCCGGAGAAACCGGACACTCGGGCGCGGCCGCTCGTCGTATTCGAGCTCGAACATGTAGCGCGCCGGGATGGCGATGACATAGTTGGCGTTGCCCTTGACGTCCACTTTACGGACGGAGTGGCAGATCAGGCAGGAGACGCCCTCCTGGTAGCCATGGAGCGAGGTCAGCTTCTCGGTCTCGGTGAACAAATTCTTCGTCCCGGAAAACAACGAAATCGGATCGTGGCAGCCGCCGCAGTAGCGCGTGGATTCCGGTCCGTTTTGCTGGGCCATGTTCCACTGGATTTTCTGGAAGCCCGCGTCCATGGCGGCGTAGCGGTGAGCACTCGGCTCCCACTCCCGCACAATCTCCTCGTGGCAGCCGGCCGTGCCGCACGAGCGGGAGCCCGCAAAGACGCGTGCGTCCGCCGCTCCGCCGGTCACCGTTCGCGCTAGGCTCGGAGCGAACGGCCGGTCTTTGCCGTATCGGTAGCTGTAGTCTTCCGGAAAGCGGTGATTGAGTCGCACCGGCGTGTAGGCGTAAGCCAGCAGCATCACCAGCGCGATGCCGCCGGCAGTCAGCCATCCGACGCCTCTGCCGAAGCGGCTCTGGGCCTCCGGTACGGGGGTTGTATCTCCGGCCCTGCGGGCGCGCCGGTCGCGCACGAGGATGACCACGAGATGGGGGACGACGAAGGCCAGCGTCGCGAAGGTGGTCACGATGTGGACGGTGTCCCAGGCATAGCTGATGCGCGTGCCGAATGCCGCCTGTATGCTCAGCACCACACCGGAAACCGCGCACAGCAAGACGGCGGCCCCTCCCAGATAACCGAGCAGGAGGTTGTGGCTCCAGGGAGTCCGCCAGTAATCCCGGAAATGGCGCACCAGGTACCAGCCGCACGGGATGAGAAACACGATTCCCAGCGCCGTGTGCAGCAGCACATTGACCTGGTTGGGCACGTTGAACGGGCCGAACAGAATGAACAGCCCGCTGAGCGTCAGAAAGGACAGTCCGCCGGCGGTGAGAATCGCCAGTGGGGAACGCCAGCCTGCGATGCGCCGGGCGGTGCGGTTCCTCCCATGCACCGCAACACTATCGAGATCAGGGTCTTTATGTCCCATTTGAACCTGCTCTCCTTTCCTTCCGGCTTTTTCTGAGTGGAGATCGGGCCCATGTTACTGCGGAACCTACGCGAAAGGCAATAACGCGAAAATATTAGGGGTCCGAAAGTCGGATTAGGCGGCCCGGCCGTCCAGCCTGCTGCGCACGAAGCCGCCCAGGCGTCGGGAGGCGTCGAAGAGGGCGGATACGGGCACGAGTCCGGCCAGCCGGTACCGGCCGAGCGCAGCCAGTCCCGCGGAGGCGACGCAGCCGCATTCGGCACAAACAGGACGGCCTCCAAACTGGCAGGGGTGAACGGTGGTCTTCAAGTCTGCGGTGACGCAATGGGTGACCTGGGCGAAGATGCACTCCTCGGGGGAGCGCGGAGGTTCTCGCAGGCCGTCGAGGATCGGGCGGGACAAATGCACTTTAGGAAAAGCGGGCGCCAGCGCGGCGAGTTGGCGGAGGGCCTCGGCCCGGTCTTCCGCGCGGAGCCGCTCTTCGGAGCAGTCGCCTTCCTGGGGCGTGTACAGGCTGAACCAGATCTTGCGCGCTTCGGGCCGTTCCGACCAGAGCTTGGCGAACTCGTACAGGTAGTCCGGACGCGCCAGCTGCTGCCGGGTCACCGTGCAGTGCACAATCACGCGGTGAGCGGCGATGTGCTTGAGGATCCGGTCATAGGTGGCGGGCGTCCGGCGCCGGTCGTGCTCGGGCGGAAGTCCGTCCACGGAGACGACCAAATGGAGGCACTTGAGCGCTGCCCACTCGGCGGGCACGGGGCGCACCGCGCTGGTGACCAGCTGGACCTCGATTCCCATGGCGTCGAGCTTCGGCAGCAGCACGTCCAGCTCGCGCCAGCGCACCAGAGGCTCTCCGCCGACGATGGAGATGTGGATAGGCCGCAAGCGGCGCACCAGCGCCAGCACACCGTGCACCAGCTCTTCCCCTCGGTAGTCGCTGAGCTGTCGCAGGGTACGCCCGTTATCGCCGAGGTGTAGCGTGTCGTAAGCGTAGCATCCCGGACAGTGCAGCGGGCACTCCTTGGTGATTTCAATCGAAAGCAGCGGCTTGTAGCCCCGCAGGATCCGCCCCCAGGCGGGGAGCACGTCGCGATGTTTCATCGGCCTCCTTTGCTCGCCTGGCGAGAGCCCCGGCGCAGCCAGTTGCTTATTGCAACGTTACCATGCCGGCGGTCTCCGCAGCCGAGGCCGCGGCGGGAAACGCCACGGGCACATGCTCCGGGACCGAAAACCGGACGGCGGGACGGTTCAGATCCAGATACAGCCGGCGGCGCAGCGCCCATTCCGGAACGTGGGCCAGACGCCACAGCGGGTATTTCATTTTTTCGCCGAACAGCTTACGCCCGAGCAGGTAGTAGTAAATAGGGATGCCGAGCCCAAAGAGGATCTTTTTCTTGGCTCCGCGGTAGAAATCCAGGTTATAGCGCCAGCAGGTGAAGAAGAACTCCCACTGCAGGTCGGTGAGTTCCGGCAGCTTCGCCGCTTCCCGGTTGGCCAGCCGGGTGTCTTCCAGCGGCGTGAACAGCGTCGGCACCACGCACCACTTGGCGCCTTTGAGTGCGTGGAGCAAATCCAGGGACTCGCGCGTATCGGCATCCGTTTCCCCCGGCAGCCCCAGAATCCAGGTGCAGAAAGGAAACCAGTTGTGCCGGTTCAGGATTTCCATGCCCTTGAGGACCACGTCCGGCCACTGCTCGGGACGGTACGGGTAGGCTTTGCCGGGCATGTATTTTTTGAACAAGCGCACCGAACCTGTCTCGAGCCCGATGATGACGCTGGCGTAGCGGTTTTCCGGGTGCGTCGAAGCGGGGTGGCGCTTGCGGCTCATACCCACCGCGTACGGGGTGATGGCCTCGATCATCGCCGGGTCCTGAACCACCGGAGCCATCGTGGCGTGTGTCAGGTGAATGAATTTGACGCCCGGCACGGCGGCCACGGACCGGAACAGCCGCAGCAGCGCCTCACGGTTGGGCGCAAATCGGGGGCCTTGCTCATACAGGAACAGGTCCTCGGTCGTGAGCATGATGGTGTCGGCGCCGTCGGCCACGTTCACGCGCACGTTCTCGAGAATGTTGTCGAGCGGAATGCTTTGCCCGCGCCGCACCGCCACACCGCAGAACTGGCATCCCCGCCCGCAGCCTCGCGTGATCTCCACCACGCCGAGCGTGGAACGGTGCCGCGTCACCGGGATCTGGTCCGGACTCTCCGGGGAGGCGCCCTTGACCACCGGGGGCAGCGGCTCGCCTGCGACCGCCTTGCGGAACAGGTCGAGAATGAGGTGCTCGGCCTCCCCGTCCACCAGACAGTCAATTCCCCATTCGCGGTGCATGCCGGTCTGCTCTAACTGCCAGGCGCCCGGCCCCCCGACCAAAATCTTCAGATGATCCTTGTGCCGGCGCAGCACCGGGTGCAGGATGGCTCGTTTGAACTCGGCGGCGTTCAGCGGCTCGACCTGCGGACCGGCAAGATGGGCGTAGACGTCCGTGGCAAACGTGATGCCCATCGGATTATGAGCATGCAGTCCGACGGCCCGGGTGTTTTCTCCGATGAACAGCTCCATCTGGTCCGGATAGCAGACGGCAATCTCATCCGGGGAAAACTCTCGCAGCAGGATGGCCTCGACCACGCGCAGGCCGTTCGGTACGTACTTGGCCTGTCCGTCCGGCCAGGTCTCGTTGTGGAGGATCTCCAGATTGACGAAGTGCTTCGCCACCGGCGCCGGCAGCGTGGCGAAAAGCATCTGAATCCAGCAGTCTTGCGAATACTCGTTGGCTTCCGTCGAAGATGCAACTAGAACGATTTTCCTGCCGCTCATGAGCCGCCTCCGCTGAGCCGACCCGACTTTGGCCTACGCGGGCTTCTTCAAGCCTGTGCCGCCGCCGCCCGAATGCCCTGAAAGCCGTGCAGAGCCTGCTTGAGGATCCACCGCAGCACGTGCGCGTTGTTGTAGTAGTAGCCCAGCACGTACTGGCATGTGGACAGGCAGTGTTTGGTGCACGACTTCTTCATTTCCTGAAGCTGTTGGAAGTCGAACTTGTGATTCTCGATCGTGCCCCAGTCGTAGTTGGCCGAGTACATGGGAAAGCATGGGGCGATCGTGCCGTCCACGCGGATCACCAGCGAATTCCACCCCGCCCGGCAGTTCCAAGGGCGCATGATCTTGCCGCGCATGAAGTCCTTCATGGTGGCAAGGTGGCGCTTGGAGTTCACCATGATGTATCCCTGGCGGTTTTTCTCGATCAGGTAATCGAGCAGTTCGTCCACCTTGGGATAGTCTTCGGGCCGCAGGTAGGTGCTGTTGTCCTGATAGTGCTTGAAGTGGCTCTGCTCGATCATCGGCGTCTCGTTGATGTGGTAGTCGGTCGAGATGCCGTTGTCGTGGGCGATCTCCGTCAAGATCTTGACGTCTTCGATGTTGGTGCGGCAAATGTTGATATTGAAGACCACCATGTAGCCGTAACGCTGCTGCCGCTTTACCAGGTACTCGAAATTCTTGCGGATGGGGTTGAGGGCTTTGGGGAGGCCGGGCTTTTCGTCAATGCAATCCACCGCCAGGTTGATGGCCGCCACGCCCGCGTCACCGACACGGTCAATGACATCCGGGCGCATGAGGCGCCCGTTGGTCGGCAGGTAGACGAAGAAGTCGCGCTTAGTGCCGTAGTAGACGATCTTGTGGATGAAGTGGGGGCGCAACAGAGGTTCGCCGCCCATCAGGGCAATGACCCGGCAGCCGGTCGCATGCAGCCAGTCAATTGCCCGCTTGGCGGTGTCCTCGGTCATGCCCTTGACCTGGTTGTTGTAGGCCCAGCAGTAGTGGCAGTCCAGATTACATTTGTAATCCGTGAACAAATAGGACAGGATGGGACGAAACTCGTTGCTCAGGATGCGCGACTTGATGTACGGCACCAGCCAGCGGCGGAAGGCCCGCCAGCCGTTGTGCCAGTGGTAGGCGAGTTTGCTGGGCTCGTCGTCTTCATCCTGTAGGGGAAACACCGGATCGGGGAGGAACTGTGGCACCGGCGACGGCCGGAGCGTGGTGCGCTCGGAGGGCCGCATCACCAGATCGTGAACCGCTACATCCACGCGAAAGGCAGGTGCTGTTTCGGGATCTTGAACGGCTTGCATCAGTCATCCTCCCAACCAATCCTCCATCTTAATCCGGTGTTCAGTGCGACGAGGTTACGGCCACCTGTTCCGCCGTTTCGTTGCGATTTTCGCCGGTCGTACCGTTCACGCCCTGGATCTGGACCAGTTCACCGGCGTCGGGCTCCTTGAGGACGTACTTGCGGTACAAGCGCGCCATGCGGGCGTTTTCCGCCTCCTTGCGCAGGCGCTCGTCCCGGGCGCGCAGCTTCTCCTCGCGCGCCGTCTTGGCGATGCCGAGCCGGTCGAGATCCTTTTGCTCCTCTTCGGTGATCAGCTCTTTGCGCAGCAGCAGAGTGTGTTCGGTGCTGTCGAGCTTCACGCTCTTGCCGCCGGCGAAGATTTCGTGGCGGCCGTGCTCCTCGTACCACTTGGTCAGCGTCGCCGTCATGTGCATCTTCTCGACGATCTGCCGCCAGCCGATGCCGGTGTTGTACGCGCAGAAGGAGATCTCGCCTTCCTGCGTGGCGTACGGGATGATGCACTGCTCGGTGCGCCGGAAATCGTAGTTGAACAGGTCCTGGAACCACATGCCGGCGATGAAGAGCACATTCCAGCGGTCTCGCCGCCGCTTCTCGATATCCTCCCGGGTGCGGTCGCCGGTCACTTTACCGTAATCGCGGCCCGTGATCCCGAAACTCTTGTCGAATTTCTTGTACAGATCGAAGATCGTGAAATGGGTCGTGGTCTTGAACGGATCGTAATTGCGCAGCAGCGCCAGCGCCATGCCCAGCACGGAGAGAAACTTCCCGCGGGCGGCGTCGTTGATGCGCATGACGTCCTTGGCCAGACGGTCCACGTTAATGAAGGAGGGAATGGGAGCGGCCTCGCGCGTCTCTTTGTCCACCATAATCGCCAGGCCCACACCGCAGTTGGGATGGCAACCGCAGCTCAGCTGGCCCCACTCGGCCTGCGGTCCGTGGACCAGATCGGCCCAGTCCATGAACGTGCTCATGAACGACAGGGGGAACCAGTCCCGCGCCGGCTCGCCAAGCCCCGTCTGCTTCTTGACGTCGTGCGCCAGGTGCGACAAGGTGTACCGCTGCGCCATCCGGCGCTCGTCACTGATGGCCTCGTCCCGTCCCGTGAAGGAGACCGGCTGGAACGAACAGAAGGAGATGCGCTTGGGATTGTCCAGTGCAAACTGGACGATCCGGCCCACCTGTTCGTTGTTGACGCCGTTGATGATCGTGGTGACGGGCACGATCTCCACGCCGGCTTGGTAAAGATTCTCGATGGCCCGCAGTTTGACGTCGAAGAGGTTGCCCACATGCCGGTGCGAGTTGGCGGCGTTGCCGATCCCGTCAAACTGGAGGTAGGCATAGCGCAGGCCCGCCTCGGCCGCCTGCCGGCAGAACTCGGGACTCTTCGCAAACTCGATGCCGTTGGTGGCCGCCTGCACGCTGTTGTAGCCCACTTTCCGCGCGTAGCGGATGGCATCCAAAAAGAAAGGCGACAGCGTGGGCTCGCCGCCGGAGAACTGCACCGACATCTGGCGCTTGGGCTTGATGGTGATGGCGTTGTCCAGCAGCGTCTTGATCTCTTCCCAGGTGAGCTCGTGGACGAAGCCGACCTGGTTGGCGTCCATGAAGCAGGGGTCGCACATCATATTGCAGCGGTTGGTGAGGTCAATGGTCAGCACCGCCCCGCGCCCGTGCGTGATGGTGCTCGAGCCGTGCCGGTGCAGCTTCTCGTCGTTGTGGCAACGGATGTCGCGGCCCGGAAACATCTCCTCGAGGTGCTTGAAGAACGCCACGTCAATGGACATGACATCCTCGAAGTGGCCGTGGACCGGGCAGTCCTTGACCATGAGGATCTTGCCGTCTCGCTCGATGATCTGCGCCTTGATCTCGCCCGGGCGCTTGTGGATGAGATCCGACAACGGCCGCTTCCCTTCCAGGATCTCCTTGCGGATCTCGGGCACGCAGCGCGGGCACAGGGAGTCGGTTTCCCGCGGCCACCCCAGCGGCGGCTTGCTCTTCTCCCAGGATTTCAACAGCGGCTTGTCGGACCACTTCGGCGTAAAGGAAGGATTCGGATGAATCTGGTTCAGGCGGTCAAAGACCACCCAAGCTCCCTTGGCCGCGTAGGTCAGAGCCTTCTCGACGTATTTGATTGGCTTATGCTGCATCTGCTTGCAACCCCACTGAAATATTGGACTTGTTGCTGGACGACACCTTCCGTCCCCTCCGGCTAACACGACATGAGGGGATCATTGATTATGTTCACGGTGAAAGCCCCGTCCAGGCAACGGAATTTCAGCGAACGGGCATGATTTGGCATCTAGTTGCAGCGAAACGACTTCCAAGCCGCGGCCCGCGGCGGGCAGCCGAAAATCGCTAGCGGGCCTTTTGGCGGATCCCGACCGGGTGCGGCTCGGCAAGCAGGGGAGGCGAGTCGGGTTCCGGGCCGGCGCTCGCCAGCCGGGCGTTGGAAAATACCGAGCCGGACCGGATCAGGCCCTCGAGGTCCGTGCCTTCCTCAAACGGCAGTTCGTGTTCGATCCAGCTTGACAGGGGAATATTGCGGAAGTAGATCCGCTCCTGGATCACCAGACACTTGCGCCTCCGGTCCGGGGAGGTGGATTGCCTTAAATAATGCCGTTCCTCCACGCGGACATCGGAAAGGAATTCGTCCAGCGCGCGGCGCCTGGCCTCCGCTTCCACGGCCTTGCTTCGCTCCTCGGCGGCCTTTAGATGCTGAGCCAGCACGGCTCGCGTTTCGATGAGCGCCTCACGTTCACGGGCCAGCACAACCTGCATCCGCGCCTGCGTGATGATAAAGGCGATCGCTCCCGAGCCCAGGGCGGCAATGAAGGGCAGCAGGATCTCGAAGATGCCGGTCATGGTAGCGGTCCCTACTACCATCGGAAGTGCCGGCCCGAGAGATGCCGGAATAAGACGAAGAATCCGCCGTCCTAAGGGGTTCCACTGCGGCGCGCCAGGCCTCACTCAAACCGCTGGGAGCCGTCTAGCCGCTGCCCGCCTAGCAAGAAGCGCGCCTTGTGAAACGCCAGCGCCACATCGTGAAACCCTAGCATCGCCTTGAAAACGTCCCCTGCACCGGCCAAAATGGCGCCAGCTCTGAACTTCAGCCCTTCGGGCCATCCGTAGTATTTGCGCACGAACAGCGCCGTGCCGAGGGCGTGGTCGGCGGCCAGCAAAGCACGGCGGGCGGCCGACGCGGTCGTCTGTTCCGGCTCGGGGCGCCAAAGCACACGTACGCCCGGCAAAAGAAGGATGCGCTTGCCGGCGCGGCGGATCTGGTGGCAGATCTCCAAGTCCCAGCCGAATTCTCCGTAGCGCTCGTCAATGTAGCGCATGCCTTTTAAAAAGGTCATTCGCACCAGCAGCGGAGTCCGGTAAACGTATTCCACCGCAAGGGTTTCTCCCTCCACCGGCGGCGTCCGCCAGTCCCGGAACCCACCTTGCCGCCAAGCCCGGTAAAGCTCCTGGGGCGAGGGCAACGAGCGCCACCCCGACACGGCTACGCCTCCTTCGTCAACGGCGAGCGGGCAAACCGCCGCGGCTTCCGGGGTGGTTTCCAGCTTGTCGGCCAGGCAGGGGATCGTTTCCGGCAAAACCTCCATGTCCGGCTCTAGCAAGAAGACGAAATCTCCGGTCGCCGTCCGCATGCCGATGTTCAGCGCCTTCACCATGCCGAAATCGCGGGGCAGGCGCAGCAGATTCGCTGCGGGAAACTCGTTGTCCAGTTGCGGGCTCTCGTCGCTCGAGCCGCGGTCCACTACGATGATCTCGATGCGCTCGCGGGCCGCCGACCGCTCGAGCGCCGCCAGGCAACGCCGCAAGGCTGCCGCCTGGTTGCGCACTGCGATCACCACGGAGATCCTGCTTGGCGCTTCGGAAGGCTCCATCGGAGATTGAATGATAGCAGAGCCGTCAGCGCGGTCCGGCAAGCACGCCGTGCCGCCGCAGAATTTCGATCGTGGGCTCGAGCGGCAAGGCCTCCACGGTGCGGCCGTTACCGGTCATGGTCCTGGCCCGGAACAAGGAATTGTACACGGCCTCTTCCGTGGCCTCGATTACGGCAAGAAACAGAGGGGACATGGCCTCGTTGGAGAGCAGCGCCGCTTGCGGGGCCTGGCCGGGCCGGATGCGAAGCTCCGGCGCTGCCGAAAAGGCAATGGCGTAATCGCCGCTGCCGTTGGAAGCGGCCGAACCGGTGCGGGCCAGGCCGAGCATGGAGCGCGCCGCCATCCGGCGCAGGTTACGGTGATCTACCGGCGCATCCGTGGCGATCACGACGATCACCGAGCCGTCGGCCTGCGGCTCCTGTGCGCGGCGCAGGTGGCGGCCGACCGGTATGCCGGCAATCGTCAAATCTCCGCCGAAGTTCGTCTGCACCAGTACGCCCACCGTGTACGAGCCCGCGCGGCGTGAGGAGGTTCCGATGCCGCCCTTGAAACCGAACGCCACAGTTCCGGTGCCCGCGCCCACGGCGCCTTCTTCCACCGGTCCCGCTCTCGCGTTCCGAATCGCGGCGAAGACCTCCTCCCGGCCGGCGTGGCGGCCCCGCACGTCGTTGAGCCGGCCATCATTGGTTTCCGCCACCAGCGGATTCACGGAGCGGACGTCCTCATTGCCGGGGAGCCCCAGCATGTACTCGATCAGGGCGTCCGCCACGCGCCCCACGCTGAGGGTCGAAGTCAGCACGACGGGCGTCTCGATCTCGCCGAGCTCGTTGACCTGTGTCGAGCCGATCAGTTTTCCGAAGCCGTTGCCCACGAACACCGCTCCGGGGACCTTCTCCCGGAACAGATTCCCTCCGTGGGGCAGCACCACCGTCACTCCGGTGCGCACGTTTTCCCCGCGGATCAGCGTGCAGTGGCCCACCCGCACCCCGGGGACGTCCGTGATGGCGTTCAACGGCCCCGGCGGAAGCGTTCCCGTCACGACGCCCGCTTCCCGTGCCCGAGGCCTGTTTTCCTGTTGCATCGCGGCCTGTACAACCAGGGTGGCGGCAAGGGCCGTGGCCCAAACCCAGCTCATTTTCGTACGGCCAGCAGGCTGTTTTCCGGGTCCAGCAGCACGCGCGAAGGCCGCTGCCGCAGCGCCACGGTGATCGTGGCGGGCTCGCTCCCCGTCCGAACCCACCGCACCAGCGGCCGCCCGCTGCCGGCTCGGATCTCCACAGGCACATGAAAGCTCACGTCCGGCACGCCGGTTTGAATCACGGTGGCGGTGAGGGTCACCTTGGGCGGCTTGCCGCGCACGGAGGTCTTCAGCTCCAGCGTCGGAATGCCCGTGCCATAAACCCAGTGGTCGAAGAAGCTCTCCAGCTTCGGGTCCGGGCCGCCCTCCGGCAAGAATTCCGCTGCCAGCGCGCGGAATTGCTCGGTGCTGATCGCGCGGTAGCGGTAACGGCGGCAGAGTTCGCCCAGCATCTGGAGGAACCGGTCCAGTCCCATCCGCTGCCGCAGCATGTGCAGGATCCACGCTCCTTTCTCGTACGTGATCACGCGCCAGGCGGCCGGTGAGCGACTTTCCAGGCGAAATCCCCAGGTGATCGGCCCGGCGGACTCGATCGTGGCGCCGTTGGAATCGAGCTCCAGCAGATGCTTGCGGTATTCGGCCAGCACGGCCTCGAGGGCCTTGGCGCCCTTGCGGCGTTCGAGGTGGAGGAGCGCCGAGTAGGTCGCCAGCGCCTCCATCAACCAGTCGTCACGGTAGCCGGCCGAGGTCACCAGGTTTCCCCACCACTGGTGTGCCGTCTCGTGCGCGTGGAGAATCTCGGAGAAGAACAGTTCCTCGAACTCCTTGCGTGCGGCGGCCGGACGCGCGGCGGGGTCCAGGTACGACACCGTCGAAAGATACACCAGGCCCGGAAAGCCTTGGCCGAAGGCGCCGGGGATCGGCGAGACGGTGAGTTGCGCCAGGGGCGGCGGCCCGAAGTGGGACGCCATGAACTCCATGGCGGCGGCCACCTCGTCGGCCAGCCATTCCACCCGCGCCGCGGGATTGGGCGGCGGCGGAAGTACGGTCACGGCCAGCAGGTCGCGGGAACGGTCGTTGCCGCGGCGCAGACCCGGCGGCCCCGGCGGGAGCACCGTGACCTGGCTCGGGCGAGGTTGCAGCGCCGGTTCCACGCCGCGGTTGGCGCACACCTCCACGCGGTAACCGCCGCGGCTCACGCGAACGCGCTCGTACTGGCCCAGATTGAAGCCCAGAAAACGCACCGGCGCGGCGGTCCGCCGGCGCGTGATGCGCCATTCCTCTTCCACCCGCTCTTCCACCACCTCTCCGGGCGTTACCAGATCCAGTTCCTTGGGGTACCGGAACGTGCTCTCGTAGAGCGCAAACTGCGGCGGCCGGTTCGGATACCAATTGTCCCGGGAGCCGACGTAGTAGACGCGGTTGCCTGCTTCGTAGACGACCCTGCCTTCGTGGTGAAACTCCACCTCGTAGCTGCGACCTGCCTCTAAAGGCTCCGGAGCGACAAGCAGAAAGACGTCGTCGGGCCGCCCGCGAATCAGATGGGAGCGCAGCGATTCGCGCTGGAAAATCTCCACGCCGGCGCCCTCCAGCAGCGCACGGCTCACCTGCATGCGCGGGGAAAGGTCGAAGTCAAAGACCCGCAGCCCGCCTTCCCGGGGTGTGAGTTTGAGGCGCGTGACGGCGCGGAGCAGCAAATCCCGTTCGAGCGTCGCCTCCAGGCGGAAGTCGCTGACGGTGAACGGCGGCGGGGGCGGAACGCGGCGGCCGTCGCGGAAGGCACGTGCCGGGAAACTGGCCCAGATCTCGAAGAACGGGCCCTGATTGCGGACCGTGACGCGCCCGACCCGAATCTGCTCCTGCGCCCGCGGGTCGAAGAACACGTCGAAGTTGCCGAGTACGTTGCCGCTGAGCCCCGCATAAAAAAAGCCGCGCGCCGGATCCTGCGGCCCCAGCAGATCATGCACGATGCGGACTTCGAAACTGGAGATCAGGTTGCGCACCGCCGAGGTCCATGATTCGGCAAGCAGCACGCCCCGTTCCGGGCTGCGGCGCCGCTCCCCGGGCGGGCCCAGCTGCGCCGCAAGCTGCTCGTGCGTGTCGTCGGTGAAGATTAGAACCGCAAATCGGAAATGTTCGTTCAGGTTCGGCGAACCGGTGGCCGAGGCGAGCGACAGCCGCTCATCCCGCGTGGGGGGAAACAGCAGGATCTCCGCATCTCCTCCCTCGACGTCGGCGGCGAACACCGCCGCCAGCGGCCTGCCTTTCACCGGCCGCGCGAAGATGAGGTAACCGTCGGTGAAGTACAGCCGTATGTCTTCCCGCGCCAGCCGTACATCGCGGACGCGGTAGCATTGCTCGGGATCGAGAGCCGTTTCGCGCGCCAGCCGCGCCAGCTCGGCCGCCGTTTCCGCCTGTGCCGGACTCGCAAGGCACAGCAAGGCCGCCCACAGTCCGGCAGCTGCCGCCAGCCTCACGCCTTTAGTCTAGCGCTGGCGGTGTCAAGCGCGCCGCGACTCCGCATCGGCGGCGGCCGGGCGCCCGCTACTCGATTCCGATCTTGACAGCTTCGCGCCCCCGGGTCCATATTGGAATTGGGAACCGCCCCGAAAGGGCAGCGGTGACCGCCCCGCTCACCAGGGCGGGGTACTGCGGTCCCCGCAAAGGGATCGTTAACGAAGGAGGAAGTCCGAATAGAGAACGCCCACATTTCGAGGGCGGCTACCGGGCGCTCCGCCCGCAGCGGAGGCTCCCAGACGCCGGCAACGGTCCCGGAAGGGGGTCGCAGGCGCCGCGGAACGTGCACCGCGCGAGAAGCCCGCTGCTGAGAGCCCGCAGGCTTGAGCCTGTGCAGGGCAGGGGCGAGAAGACCCGGCGGCCGCCCTCTGCTGTGTCCGCGCCCGCATCCCCCGCAAATTGACACGGCCGCGCCCGCTTCTGTATTTTCGTCATAGTGACGACCCTCCCCGCCGAGAGGAAGCACGCCGGTGAACGCCGTTGAATTTCACGGTGTCTCCAAGAGTTACCCCATCTACGACACTCCGGGCGACCGCCTCAAGGAACTGCTGAGCCTGCGCCGCCGCTCCTATCACCGCGATTTCTGGGCGCTGAGGGATCTCGATTTCGAGGTGCGTCGCGGTGAAACCTTCTGCATCATCGGCGAAAACGGCTCCGGCAAGAGCACGCTGTTGCAACTGGTGGCGGGCATCCTCCAGCCCAGCTCCGGCGAAGTGCGCGTCTACGGCCGGGTCTCGGCGCTGCTCGAACTCGGCTCCGGGTTCAACCCCGAGTTCACCGGCCGCGAAAACGTCTACCTGAATGCGGCCATCCTCGGCTTTTCCAAAAAAGAGATTGACCGCCGGTACCGCGACATCGAAGAATTCGCCGAAATCGGCGATTTCATTGACCAGCCCGTCAAGACCTACTCGAGCGGCATGGTCGTCCGCCTGGCTTTTGCCGTGGCCATTCACGTGGACCCGGAAATCCTCCTGGTGGACGAGGCGCTGGCGGTCGGTGACCTCTACTTCCGCCAGCGCTGCATGCGCAAGGTTCACGAACTGCGCTCGCGCGGCGTCACGATCCTCTTCGTGTCGCACTCGACCGGCGATGTCAAGGCTCTGGGCGACCGCACGCTCTGGCTCGACGGAGGCCGCATCCGCGAACTCGGCGACACCGACAAAGTCGTGGCCCGGTACCTGGCCGCCATGGTCGAGAAGGACTCCGTATATCTGGCGCTGCGCCGCAAGCCGGTTTCGGCCGGCGCCGGCGCCGCCGTCCTCGCTCCGGAAATCGTCGAAGGCATCCCGAACATTGACCACCGCTACGGCGACGGTCGCGCCGAGGTCATCGGCATCGCCGTCGTGGACTCTTACGGCCGCCGCCTGCAGGTCATCGAGCCGCTCTCACGCATCGTGGTGCGCATCAGCGTCCGCGCCCACGACGAAATCCCTCTGCCCATCGTCGGCTTCATGCTGCGCAACCACCTGGGGATTGACTTCTCGGGGACCAACACCGCGCGCGAAGGCTTCGATCTGCCCCCCATGCGTCCGGGCGACGTCTACACCGTGGACTTCCACGTGGACGTGCCCGAGTTCTACCCTTCCGAGTTTTCCTTCTCGCCCGCCATCGCCGACGGGACGCTGACTCATTACACCATGTGCGACTGGATTGACAACGCCATCGTCGTGCAGATGGGGCACTCCGAAGGGCAGATCTACGGCTATCTCCACCTGCCTTGCCGCGTCGAGCTCAACCGGCGCCTGGCGGGGCGCGGCGTCCCGGCGGAGACCCATGCCGGCTGAGTTCACGGGCGAGCGCATCACTCCGGGCCAGGTCGAACCGGATCTGTGGAACGAACACTGGTCCCGCTATCTGTTCGCTGCGCGTCTGGCCCGCGGCAAGCGCGTGCTCGACGCCGGCTGCGGCACCGGCTACGGCGCGGCGGAGCTGGCCCGCACCGCGCGCCACGTGACCGCAGTGGATCGCTCTGCCGAAGCCATCCGCCACGCCCGGGCCCATTACGAGTTTCCGAACCTTTCGTTCCTGGTCGCGGCCTGCGAGGCGCTGCCGCTGGCGGACGGCTGCGCCGACCTGGCCGTCGCCTTCGAAGTGATCGAACACCTGGAGGAGTGGCCGCGCTTTCTCCTGGAACTGCGGCGCGTGCTGGCGCCCTCCGGACAGGCCGTGATCTCGACCCCCAACCGGCGCTACTACGCCGAGGCGCGCGCCGCCGCGGGCCCCAATCCGTACCACTGCCACGAGTTCGATTACGCCGAGTTCCGCAACGCCCTGGCGGAGGTCTTTCCGCACGTGACCGTCTTCGTGCAAAATCACGCCGCCGCGGTCGTGGTTTCCCCGACCGGGCCGTGCTCGGCCGCCGAGGCGCGCCTGGAGGCCTCCGAACCCGATCCCGAGCAGGCGCACTTCTTCATCGCCGTCTGCGCCTGCGCTCCGCAGACGGGCGCCCCCACCTTCGTCTACGTGCCCAGCCGCGCCAATCTCCTGCGCGAACGCCAGCGGCACATCGAGTGGCTTCAGTCCGAACTGGACGCCTTGGGCCGCAAGCACCTGGCGCTCCAGCAGGAGCTCGAAGAACACAACCGCTGGGCCCAGGAGCTCGATCGCGAACTCGAGCAGGCGCGCGGCGCCATCGCCGGCTTGCAACAGGAACTCGAAAGCAAGACCCAATGGGCCCTGAACCTGGACCGCGAACTGAGCGCCAAGATCCAGGAACTGGCGCAGTGCGTCGAAGCGCTCCACCACACCGAGAAGACCCTGGAGGAGCGCACCGCGTGGGCCTTGGAGCTGCAACGCCAGATCCGGGCGCTCGAGGTGGAACTGAGCCGCTATCAGGCGTCGCGCTGGGTGCGGCTGGGCCGCCGGCTCGGACTGGGACCGGAGGCGCGTAAGTCCTGACCATGCGGCGTCTGGCGCGCCTGCTGGCCGGGCTTCCTTTGGTTCTGGTTTCGCCGCTGCTGGTCCTGGCGGCGGGCCTCTCGCTGGCGCTCTGCGATCTTGCCTGGGCGCTGTTCGGCCGCCGCCGGCCGCCCGCGGACCGCAAGCCCTCCACCTCGGCCGCCAGCATCGTCATCCCCACCTGGAACGGCCGCGAGCTGCTCGAAAAATACCTGCCCTCCGTCGTGGCCGCCGTCTCGGCGAATCCGGATCACGAAATCATCGTGGTGGACAACGCCTCGACCGACGGCACGGCCGAATTCCTGCGCCGGAATTTTCCCCAGGTGCGCCTGCTCTCGCTCGCGCGCAACGAGGGCTTCGGCGGCGCTTCCAACGCCGGAGTCCGCGCCGCGCGCCACGACATCGTCGTGCTGCTCAACAACGACATGCGCGTCGCTCCGGACTTCCTGGAGCCGCTGCTCGAAGGTTTCACCGACGAGCAGGTCTTTTCCGTCTCCTGCCAGATCTTTTTCTCCGACCCGGCGCGCGTGCGGGAGGAAACCGGCCTGACCGAGATCGCCTGGCGGGACGGGATGCTGCGCGTGCGCCACCGCCGCGACGATGCCGTCGGCCGCCTCTTCCCCTGCGCCTACGGCGGCGGCGGCTCCTGCGCTTTTGATCGGCGCAAGTTTCTCGAGCTGGGCGGGTTCGACCCTCTGTTTCACCCTTTCTATCTCGAAGACAACGACCTCGGCTATCTGGCCTGGAAGCGCGGCTGGAAGGTGCTCTACCAGCCGGCCAGCGTTGTCTGGCACGAGCACCGCGGCACCATCGGCCGGCGCTTCAGCCCGGCCGAGATCCGCGCCGTGCTGGCCAAAAACTTCCTGTTGTGGTGCTGGAAGAACATTCACGAGTGGCGCCGGCTCGGTTCTCACCTGGCGCTGGCCTGGCTGGGGGCGCTGGTGAGCTGGCTCGCCGGCGAGTCGCCCGAGCGGCCCACGCCGGCGGCATGGTGGCGCGCCGCGGCGCAGCTTCCGCAGGCGCTGCGCTCGCGCTGGCGGGCGCGCAGCCTCGCACAGGTCAGCGACACGGAAGCCTTCCGCCGGCCGCTGGGCGGCTACTTCCGCGACCGCTTCCTCGCGCCGGACCGCCTCCCCTCCCGGCCGCGCGTGCTCTTCGTCTCCCCGTACCCCCTCTACCCGCCCACCCACGGCGGCGCCGTGTTCATGTTCGAGACGCTGCGCCGGCTGGCGCGCCACTGCGAGGTGCACCTGATCGCCTGGCTCGACTGCGACGAGGAGCGCGAGGCCCACCAGGCGCTCCGCCGGTGGTGCGCCTCCGTCGAGCTGCCGGTCAAAAACAGCCCCGCGCCGCCGCGGGCCGCCTCGCTGTTGCCCCACGCCGTCCAGGAATTCGCAAGCGCCGACTTCGAGTGGCTCATCCACCGCCAGATCCTTCTCGAAGAGATTGACATCGTGCAGCTGGAATATACGCCCCTGGCCCAGTATGCGGGCCGGTTCCGGCGCCTGGCCACCGCCCTGTTCGAGCACGACATTTATTTCCAGTCGGTGGCCCGCGGCTGGCGCCATCAGCGCGGAGCGGGCGCGCGCCTCAAGGCCCTGTTCGAGTACCTGCGGGCCCTGCATTATGAAACCCGCGCGCTCGCGCGTCTGGACGCCGTGCAGGTCTGCACGGCGGAAAACGCCGCTCTGCTGGTCTCCTTCGCCCCCTCGCTGCGGGACAAAGTGGTGCCCGGCCTGCGCGCCTGCGTGGACGCCTCCCGCTACGAGTTTCGCCCGCGCGGCCGCGAGCCCGGCACGATGCTGTTTTTGGGCAGCTTCCGGCACTTGCCCAACCAGACCGGGCTGGCCTGGTTTGTGGAGCGCGTGCTGCCTCGAGTGATCGAGGCCCGGCCCGGCAGCCGCCTCATCGTGGCCGGCTCCGATCCTCCGCCCGCCTACATCTTTCCCGATCCGGCGCACGTCGAGCTGCTGGGATGGGTGCCCGACGCCGGCGAGGTGCTGGCGCGCTATGCCGTCTTCGTCTGTCCGGTGCTTTCCGGTTCCGGCGTGAGGGTCAAGTTGCTGGAAGCCTTCGCGGCCGGCATTCCGGTGGTTTCGACGCGTCTCGGAGCCGAAGGGCTGGCCGCGCGCGACGGCGAGCTGTGCGCTCTGGCCGACGATGCGGAGACGTTCGCCCGCAAGATCCTGGCGCTGTTCGACGATCCGGAAGCCGCGGCCCGCATGGCCGAACGCGCCCGAGCCGAAGTCGCTGCTAACTGGGACGCAGAGAGGGTTACGGCAAAGCTGGCGGCAAGCTACGAGCGCCTGTTGCGCGCCAAGCGCGGCGGATGAACGCGGGCTCCCGGCGGGCGGCCGCTGGCAGGAAAATAGGAAACCATGCGGCCCGCTCCCAGGACGAACCGGCCCCGGATCGCCGCCTGGATCCTTCTCGCGCTCGCTTTCGTCCCTTCTGCGTGGCACGCCTGGAACGCCCGCGGCATGCCGTTCCTGGGCAATTTCAACAACGATGACGGCTTGTACCTGGTGGGCGCCAAGTCGCTGGCCGAGGGCAACAGCTACCGGATCCTGAGCCTGCCCGGCGAGCCCTGCCAGACCAAGTACCCGCCTCTGTATCCGATGCTTCTGGCGCTGGTGTGGCGGTGGAATCCGCATTTTCCCGAGAACCTGGCGGCGCTCGGGGTGCTGGCCTGGCTGATGGCGCCCCTCACCGTCCTTGCAGCCTCCCGGCTCTACAGCGAGCTGGGCGTCGCTCCCCGGGACCGCCTGGCGCTGTGCGCCTTTCTGGCGGTCCATCCGCTGGTCTCCCTGCTCAGCACTCACCTGCTGGCCGAGCTGCCCTTCGCGGGTCTGGTTTTCGCCGCCATCGCCCTCGCCGAACGCGCTGCCCGCAGGCCGGACGGATACGGCCTGGCCGCGCTGGCAGGCGCGGTGGCGGGCCTCGCGTATCTGACAAAATCGGCGGGCATCGTCCTGCTTGTCTCCTCTCCCGCC